>CAZLHO010000016.1:0-52414 GCA_964559455.1 uncultured Fibrobacteraceae bacterium
TCATGATCAGCTTGCCGACGTCGTGCAGCAGGCCGGCCACGAAGGTCTCCTCCTGCTGCTTGATGCCCGCGGATTTGCCCAGCACCTTGCAGATGCTCGCCACGCCCAGACTGTGCCGCCAGAACTTCTCGAGGTTGAACTGGCGGTGGATCTCGTCGCTGGCGACGTATTCGAAGACGCTGATGGCCAGGGCCGCGTTGCGGATCGTGCGGAAGCCCAAAATGACCATGGCGCGGTTCACGGTGTTGATCTCGCTCTTGTACCCGTAGAAGGCCGAATTGACGAGCTTGAGGATCTTGCTCGCCAGGGCCTGGTCGCGCGAGACGATCTCCGCCAGCTGCGGCACCGAGACGTCGGGGTTGTTCATCTGGCTGAAGAGCTGCTGGTAGACGACGGGCAGGGTGGGGATCTCCTTCACGACCTGCTTCAGGTCGCGGGGATGGATCGTCTTCAGGGACATGGTCGTCGATGCGCGCACGGCACGCTCCTCCGCTGTGGGCAAGTTCCTGATGTGGCTTGCGGACATGCTCTAGAGGGCATATCGGCAGGCGGGAAGTGGGCTTTAGGGCGGAATCGGGGGGTTCGTCAGACGAAGCGCAGGCAGGGCCCGCCGGCGACGCGGTCGGCGACGCGGCCGATCACCGGGGCGCAGGGGGCGCCGGCGTCCAGAGCGGCGGCGGCGATGGCGGCGGCGCGGTCTGGGGGCGCCGCGATGAGCAGGCCGCCCGAGGTCTGGGGGTCGTTGAGCAGGCCGCGCAGACCGTCGTCCGCGCTCTCGGGATAGACGACCAGCTTGCGGGTGTAGCCGAGGTTGGCCCGGGTCCCGCCGCAGGTGAAGCCCGCGGCGCAGAGGGCCAGGGCGTCGGGCAGCAGCGGCAGGGCGTCGATCTCGATCTCCAGCAGCGCGTCGCTGCCCCGACCCATCTCGCAGGCGTGCCCGGTCAGGCCGAAGCCGGTGATGTCGGTCGCCGCGCGGGCGCCCAGCCCGGCCAGCAGCTCGCCGCAGCGGTTCAGCGCCGTCATCGTCGCGACGAGCGCGGCGTAGCCGGCGGAGCCGGGGGGAAGTTCGCCCTTCTTGTGGGCCGCGGCCAGCGCGCCGGTGCCCAGGGGCTTGGTCAGCAGCAGCAGGTCGCCGGGGCGGGCGCCGGTGTTGCGGAGGATACGATCCGGATGGACGACGCCGGTGACCGAGAGTCCGAACTTGATCTCGACGTCGCGAACGGTGTGGCCGCCGGCGACGGCGACGTCGGCCTCGGCGCACTTCTCGGCGGCGCCGGCGAAGATCTCGCCGATCACCGCGGCGGGCACCTCGTCCTCGGGGAAGCCGCAGAGGTTCAGGGCCATCAGCGGCCGGCCGCCCATCGCGTAGACGTCGCTCAGGGAGTTGGCCGCGGCCACGGCGCCGAACTCGCGGGGGTCGTCGACCACGGGCGTGATGAAGTCGGCCGTGGCGACCAGGGCCCGCTCCGCGTCCAGGGCGTAGACACCCGCGTCGTCGGCTGTATCGTAGCCGACGATCAGCGCCGGGTGCTTCGCGGCGGGCAGCGTGGCGAGAATCTCGTCCAGGGACCCTGGAGCCAGCTTCGCCGCTCAGCCCGCGCTCTTGGCGAAGCGGGTCAGGAAGATCTTCTCTCCCGGAAGCATGCGGTCCACCTCCCTAGAAGTTGAAGGAGTCCTCGAACTGGAAGACGGACTGGCCGTCTTCGGTCCGGGCGATCTCGAAGCGGAACTGCTGCGTCGAGATGTTGACGTGGGCGCCGCCGCCCCAGCTGAAGTTGCCGTCCCCGGGTTCGGCGCCGTCGAACCAGGCGTCGCCCAGGTCGGCGAAGGCGTGCAGGCCGAGGCCGATGACCCGCCCGTCGCCGGAGATGGGCATCAGGAAGAGCGGCCAGCGGTACTCGCAGCTCAGCAGGTAGCCTTCCTCGCCTTCGATCGTCGCGAAGCGGTAGCCGCGGATGTTGCCCGGACCGCCCCAGAAGAGCATGTCTTCGGGGGGCAGATGGCCCTCGACGCGGCGGCCCCAGGCGTGCAGGGCGAGCACGTGGTCGCGGAACCAGGGCACGGGCAGGAACTGGCGCAGGTCGCCGGTGAAGACGGTGTGGGCCGCCAGGCCTTCGCCCATCGCCCGCGTCACGCCGATGCGGTGGTAGGCCCCGCGGGTCGGGTAGGCCTCGATGTCCCGGCTGTCGACGCCCAGCAGGACGCGCCATTCCCAGCGCTCCCGCGTGGCGGCCGCGGCGCCGGGATGGCCGGGCAGCGCGGCGAAGTCACCCTGCTGATCGAACGAGCGGAAGGCCAGGCCCGTCTCGGCGAAGATGGGCGACGCGAAGATCCAGCACAGGCCCAGGACGCCGTCCCACTGCGTGTAGTCCCAGTCGCGGTAGACGAAGTCCGCCGATTCCCAGCCCGCCGCGAAATCCAGCGACAGGCCGCGGACGCCCAGCAGCCAGGGGTGTTTCCAGCCGAGCCGGTAGGCGTGGGGCCGGTACCAGGACGTCTCCAGGGACAGGCGCTCGCCCCGGCCGCGGAAGTTGAGGTCGTAGACCTTCACGCCCAGGCGGATGTCGTGGCGCCGGTCGTAGTCGATCAGGGGATAGTAGCGGGTGGTGCGGTCCTCCTCGACGGTGATCGTCACCGGCGAGACCTCGGCGTCCTCGTCCCAGGCCATGTCGACGAAGGCGAACCAGCCCAGGTCTTCCAGGTGCTCCCACGCCCGGTCCAGGAGATCCAGCCGGAAGCTGTCGCCCTCGGCGAAGTGGAGTTCGTGCAGGATCAGGTCCGTGCGCGTGCTCGAGTTGCCCTCGATGGCGATCGGGCCGAAACGCTTGGGGCCGAAGCCGCCGAAGGGCTCGGCGGCGGAAGCGAGCGAGGCCGCGGCCGCCAGGGCCAGCGCTGCGGCGATCGCGGCGACCGTCCGGCGGCCGGGGCGTCGAGGGCGGGCGATGGGAAGGGAGCGGATCATGGCACCGTGACCGGGCTGGGGTCCGTGATTCGGCATCAAGGAGATCGCGTGCAAGGTAACATCGCGCGGCGAGGCGCGGCAAGGGCGGGTCCTCGGTCGGCGTCGATTCAGCGGGTCACGAGATCGCGGCGGACCTTGAATTCCGATTCCCACCCCAACCCGAGCAGCCGGTTGCGTTCCTCGGTGGCCTCGAGGCAGCGGTTCAGGGCCGAGGCCAGGGCCGTCGCCGCCGCGTCGAACCGGGCGGACTCGGCGCCGGCTTCGGCCAGCGCGACGGTGTGGGTCCAGGCTTCCTCGAGCAGCAGGATCAGGGAATTGTCCTGCCGCTCCAGGCGGGGCACGGTCTCGGCCGCGTTCCCGATCAGGTGGATCGCGCCGCGTCGGTTCAGGTGCTTGACCAGTTCGCTGATCCTCGTCACCAGATCGTCCAGGGTCTCCTGCTGATCGCCGGTCAGCCAGGAGAGCCTGTCCTCGCCGATGTTGACCAGCCGGGTCGCGCAGGATTCCAGCAGGGTGCCGACGGCGCTGCGGAAGGCGATTTCGCCCTCCAGGGCCGTGGGCCGTTCCCAGTAGAATCGGTACATGGGTGTCGCAGCGAGCAGTCCTGCGACAGCGGTGGGTGCGATGGTCGCCGCCTGGGCCATGGGTGTCCGTCCCGGTAGCGGTGCTCGGTCCATGGCGGCGGGCACGTCCTTGTGCCGAGCCGCCCGCATGACGCGGCCCGGGCTGCAAGGAGCGTTCCACCGGGATGGAGGACTCGGGGAAGGCATGGGAAACGGGAATACACCGGGGAAACGGGGTCGAGGCGACCGGGGCGGCGCCGACGGCGGCCGGCGGGGGCGGCGGTGATTTGCGGGACGGCCTCGCCCGCCGGCTGCAAAATGCATCCGGGAGATCAGCGCAGCACGACGGGGTTGGTCAGGGTCCCGACGCCTTCGATGCTCACCTCGCAGACGTCGCCCGGCTTCAGGAAGACCGGGGGGTCGCGGAAGACGCCCACGCCCGCCGGCGTGCCGGTGGCGATGATGTCGCCCGGCATCAGGGTCATGTGGCGGCTGGCGTGGCGGATCAGTTCGTCCACGGGGAAGATCAGCTCTGCGGTGTCGCTGTCCTGCATCGTCTCGCCGTTCAGGCGGCCGACGATGCGCAGGCCCGCGGCCAGGGGAGGCAGCTCGTCGGGCGTGACGATCCAGGGGCCGCAGGGACCGCCGGTGTCCAGGCTCTTGCCGCGGAACCACTGCTTGTCGCCGAACTGGGCCTCGCGGTCGGAGACGTCGTTGAAACAGGTGTAGCCGGCGATGTGGGCCGCGGCGTCCTCGCGGGCGATGCGACGGCCGCGACGGCCGATCACCACGGCCAGCTCGGCCTCGGCGTCGACCTGCTGCAGCTCGGGCTCCATTTCGATCGGACCGAGGTGGGCCTGCAGGCAGGACGGCGCCTTGGCGAAGAGCAGGGGCGCCTTGGGCGCCTCGCGGTTCTGCTCCGCGGCGTGGGCCCGGTAGTTGCGGCCGACGGCGATGATCTTAGAGGGCTCGGGGATCGGGGGCATCAGACGGCCGGCCAGCGGCACGAGCGGACCCTCGTCGCCTGCGCCGCCGTCGATCCAGGGGGCGACCAGCGCGCGCACCCGGTCCATCGCGGCGAAGAGGTCGCGCCAGCGCGCGGGCAGCGTCGGGTCGAGGGCCAGCAGGTCCAGCCCGGTGGATTCGTCCAGGGCCACGCCGGGGCGGGGGCCGCCGGGCGTGGCGAAGGTGATGAGTTTCATGGCCGGGAATATAGGCAAAGGCCGGGAGCTTGTCCCGGCCTTTGTGGGGGGAGGCCGGCCCCGTGGGACCGGCCTTTGCAGAGGGAACCCTACTTGATGTCGATGCGCTTGGGCAGGGCGGTGGTGGCCTTGGGCAGCGTCATCGTCAGCACGCCCTCGTCCAGCTTGGCGCCGATGTTGTCGGTGTCGACGCCGTTGCCGACGCTGAAGGTGCGGCGGTAGGACACCTTGCGGGGCAGTTCCGCACGCAGGGCCGTGTAGCCGGCCTGCTCGGGGATCGCGCGGACGGCCTTGACGGTCAGGCTGCCGTTCTCCAGCTCGATCTCGAGGTCCTCGCGGCGGACGCCGGGCAGGTCCATGCGGATCAGGTAGTCCTTCTCGCCCTCGAGGATGTCCGTCCGCGGCACGCTGCGGACGTTCTCGTCCGCGTCGGCGGGCACGTAGCAGGTGGGCGCGAAGAAGGAGTCGAGAAGATTGTTGAAGGGAACCAGCGAGTTCATCATTTCGGGACCTCCGTCTGTCTTTCCGTTGTAGGATCGTCTATGTTCCATACTGCTTCCAGCCTTGCGGCTGCTCGGTCCGTTGTTGCGCCCACCCCATTACAAGGGGCGTGCCCGTCTCGTCGCGGGCCGGGGCAGAGGGCTTCAACTTGTTTTATGGCAATAAATTGAAAATCCAGAGCAGATCATGGAAGACCCTTCTTGGCGCTCCGGAAGGGGTCGCCGGCGCCGGCTTGTCATGTCATGTCGGCAGTTTTTCGGCGACGTCTGGCAGGGCCGTCATGTCAGCCGGTCTCCTTGCGGTCCTGGCCCTGACGGGGATGGACGCGCGGGCGGAGCTCGATCCCGACCCCGCGGTGCTGCGTGTCGGCCCGGTGAGCGTGGTGGCCACCGACATCTTCACGCCCGAGGAGACCCGGGGGGTCCGCTGGCCCCTGGGTCCGCTGCGGCGGGCGATGAACGCGATCCACACCGGCACCCGCGAGAGCGTCATCCGGCGCGAGCTGCTCTTCGCTCCGGGCGATACCCTGCGGGCGGAAGTGCTGCGCGAGAGCGAGCGCAACCTGCGGGCCGCCGGCTATCTGAACGATGTCGCCGTCGTGCCGCTGGACACGCTGGCCGACGGGAGCGTGCCGCTGGAGGTGCGCGTGCGCGAGACCTGGTCGCTGTCCACCCAGTTCTCCTATTCCAAGGCCTCGACTGGCGACCGCTGGAGCTTCATGCTCGCCGACAACAATTTCCTGGGTTACGGCGTGCAGTTCGAGGGGGGGGCGGGCGAGGACGAGGACCGCAGCTTCACCGCTTTCCGCTATCGGAATCGCCACCTGCTGGGGTCGCGCTGGATGTTGCGCCTGCTGAACGTCGAGCAGAGCGACGGCGCCCGCCGCGAGTTCGTGCTGGGCCGGCCCTTCTATCGCCAGGACGCGTCGTGGGGCGGGGAACTGCGGACCTGGAGCCTGGAATACGAACCCCGCTGGTATCTTTGCTGCACCGGGCCGGCCGGCGCGTCCCCCGCCGGACCGCGGCTCTACACCCAGTTCCCCCTGGTCGACGAGGGTCTGGAGCTGAGCTGGCTGCGTCGGGTGACGCCCGAGGGCCGGGGACGCCTGCTGAGGGTGGGCGCGGGTCTGAGGGTGCGCCGGCGCGACTTCAGAACGCCTGTCGACCTGGAGCTCTCGGACGGTCGCGTCGTCGACGCCTCGGTCTTGACGGATCCCCGGGATTCCGCTCTGCGGCGCGAGCAGGGCACGACCGTGCTGCCCTTCCTGGCGCTGGCGACCGAGGGGCGGCGCTGGGACAGCACCCGCTACCTGCTGCGCTACGGGCCGATCGAGGACGTTCCCCTGGATCCGTTCGGGGAGTTGCGGGTTGGCTACGCGCCGGTCGTCCTGGGCAGCCGCATCGACAGGCTCTGGGCCGAGATCGAGGCCCGCGACTGGTCGCGTCTGGCGTCGGGGCATCTGCTGCTGCGCCTGGACGGGCGGGCCGGCCTCGGCGGCCCCGCCGCGCGCAACTGGGATCTGGACCTGACCGCCGGCTGGCTGCGCAACCACGGCGACGCCCGCCTGACCCGGATCTTCGCCGAGGCTGCCTGGGGAGAGGGCCTGCTCGGCCACGAGGCCTTCGTCCTTGGGTTGACACGCGGCGTGCGCACCTTGGAGTATGACGGCATGGCCGGCGACCGGCTGCTGCGCTGGAACCTGGAGCATTCCGTGCTCCTGCCGGTGGAGCCGCTGGGGCTCTATCGGCTGGGCGTCGCGGCCTTCACCGGCGGCGGCGTCGCCTGGTGGCGGGGCGAGCCGCGCGGCCTGCGCGACGCCCGTCACGAGGCGGGCGTCGGCCTGCGCATCGGCGCCACGCGCTCGGGGCTCGCCGAGGTGGCGCGCCTGGATCTCTCCTGGGCCCTGGACACGGACGAGGGCCCGGTCGTGACGGCCACGACCACCGGCCTCTTCTGACGGAGCGGAATTGAAAGCTTCCCGATTCGTCGCCAAGAACACCATGCTGCTCACCCTCGGCCTCTTCGCGGGCCGGGTCATGGCGCTCTTCGTCTTCCGCAAGGTGGCCATGACCCTCGTCACCGAGGGCACCGGCATGTGGGGCACCGCGGTCGACATCTCGGCCATCCTGCTCGTCGTCGCCAACTTCGGCCTGGGCACGCTGATCACGCGCGAGATCGTGCGGGACCGCGAGCTGACCCTGCCCATCCTCTGGGCCGCGCTGCGCCTGCGCCTGCTGCTGGGCCTGGGCTGCTACGCCTTCCTGCTGGCCTACGTGCACCTCACCGGCTTCGACCTGCCGACGCGGGAGGCGGTGCTGGTGATGGCCCTGGGGGTGATCCTCGAGACCACGGCCATGGTCTGCGACTCGGTGCTCCAGGCGCACGAGAAGGTCCAGTACCAGACCTACAGCCAGATCGTCTCGGCCGTCGTCTACTTCGCCCTGGCGTGGTGGTGGCTGGATGCCGGGCACGGGCTGATGGGCGTGATCTGGGCCAACGTGATCAGCCGCGTCGCGCGGCTGGCCGTGATGGTGCCGCTGATGCTGCTCAAGACGGGTCCCTGGCGATGGGCGCCGCCCGATCGCGCCGTCGGCATGCGCTGGATGATGCGGCTGGGCCTGCCGATGTTCCTCTCCACGACCTTCGGCATCGTCTCCTACAAGGTCGACACCGTCATGCTCATGGAGATGATGGGCAAGACCGCGGCCGGCATTTACACCCTGGGCCACCGCGCGCTGGACGTGCTGCTGATCGCCCCGAACATCTTCGCCACCGCCCTCTTCCCGTCGCTGATGCGCTACGGCGCCGAGTCCGTCGCCCGCGGCGAGGGCCCCGGGTCGGGGCGCGACGTGGAGCGGATGGGCGAGCGGGCCCTGCGCTATCTCGAGGTGGCCGTGCTGCCGCTGACGCTGCTCTGCATGCTGACGGCCGAGCCGGTGGTGCGCTGGTTCTCGACGGATCCGGGCTTCACGCCGTCGATCGCCGTCTTCCGCATCGTGATCTGGGGGCTGCCCCTGCAGGGGGCGACGGCGATCTTCAACCGGCTGCTGATCGGGGCGGGGCATGAACGCCGCTTCGTGGCGATCGGCCTGGCGGCCATGCTCGCCAACGTGGGGCTGAACCTCTTCCTGATCCCCCGTTTCGGCTGGATCGGCGCGGCCTGCGCGACGATCTGCAGCCTGACGTTGAGCCTGCTGATGCACCAGCACTTCGTGAGGCGGGCGGGCGTGCGCATCGCCTGGGCGCACACGGCCCTCAGGACGCCCGCGGCCCTGGCCCTGGCCTGGTTCGCGGCGGCGGGGACGGCCCGTCTGGCGGCGCCGGCCTGGGGCGGCGGCTGGTTCTCGCTGCCCCTGCACGTGGGCTGGGGCCCCTTCCTGGCCGTCGTCGGCCTGACGGCGGTCTACTACGCCGCGGCCCTGTCGGTCCTGCGCGTCATGAGGCGTGAGGACCTGGGCCTGCTCGTCTCGCTGCGCAGGAGTTGACGAAGTGAATCTCCGGAACCGGACTCTCGCCTACCTCGCGCCCGCGGCTCTCGCCGTCGCGGCCCGTATCGCTCTCGATCTGTATCCCGTGGACCACCCGGTCGCCCAGGCCCCGATGCTCGGGTGGCCCGCGCTTCTGCTGGTGCTGGCGCTGGGCTATCCGGCGTTGCTGCTGGCCGAGCGCGAGGGCTGCGCACCGGCGTGGGCGGGGCGCGGCGCGGCGGCGCCGCGGCTGCTGGCACCGGCCCTGCTCGGCCTGGCCTTCGCGGGGGTCGAGATCGGCGTCAGCCTGCTGCGGGACTTTCCGAACTTCCACGCACCCTTTCCCGGATCGATCCCGACCTACCTGGCCTTCGGCACCGTCTACGAGATCCGCTATCACCTGCTGCCCCTGGGAGTCGGTCTGTGGGTGGCCGGGCGCCTGCTGCTGCGCGGTCGACGGTCGGGGCTGGTCTTCTGGGCGGCGGCTCTGGCCATCTCGCTGCGCGAGCCGTTGGGCCAGATCGGCGGCCTGCGCGCCATGGGCCTGATCGAAGGACCGTTCTGGACGGTTTTCTTCTTCGCCTTCGTCTTCGCGGCGAACCTGGTGCCGCTCTACTTGTTCCGCCGCCACGGCCTCTTCGCGCTGCTGGTCTTCCGGCTGGCCAACTACGCGCTGTGGCACGTGGCCTGGCCGGCCGTCGTATTCCCCGCGGGCTGACCGCGCCCGGCCCCTAGCGGACGATCTCGCAGTAGATGATGCCCATCGGCTCGCTCTCCTCGCCCTCCTCGAGTTCCGTCGTGCCGCCGAAGCTGGCGGAGACGGCGTCGGCGAAGCCCTTGATGACCACGGCGCGATCCTCCCCGAGCAGGAAGAGGCCGTCCTCGCGGCCGTCGGCGGCGTAGGCCACGTGCGCGACGCGGTCGAAGCGGCCCCGGGCGTCGAAGACGTCGTAGCTCAGCATCACGTCGTCGGGCTTCTCGTTCAGGCCCCGGCTGGTGCAGACCCACAGCTCGCCGGAGTCGGTCACCTGCAGGCCGAGCTGCATCCAGGCGACGACGGGCTCGTAGGGCCGTGGTTCGACGCCGTAGGGCACGGGCAGCACGCGCAGGGCGCCCTCGATCAGGCGGCGGAAGAAGGCGGTCTGCTCGGCGGTGCGCTTCCAGATCTCATGCTCCCTTTCGATGATCATCTGCAGGTCGCCGTCGGCGTCGTAGATCCGGATCGCGTAGTCCTCGGCCGAGGGGGCGATGTAGATCCGGCCGTCGGGGCCGATCGCCTGGGCGAAGAGGAAGCCGGGCAGGTTCTCGCTCTCGCGGAAGACGAAGTCGTTGAAGTTCCACGAGGCGTGGCTCTCGGTCAGCCGCGCCTTCAGGGCGCCGTCTTGGGCGTAGCTCGACACGTGGAGCGTCCGCTCCTGCGCGCCGCCGCCGTCGGTGACGATGTCCACGCCGGACATCAGCAAGGTGCCGCCGCGGCAGTCGGCGGCGTTGATCGCCGAGAAGCCGCCCGAGGACGGGTCCTGCGCGCCGGCGGTGAGGCTGCCGGCGGGATCGCCGGCGGCGTCCACGAAGACGACCTTGCCGGGGAACTCCTGCACCAGGCCGACCCGGCCGTCTGGCATCAGCACCAGGTCGCGCGGCTGCCGCACTTCGCCGGGGCCGTCGCCCTCGCGGAAGAGGGTCTTCAGCAATTCGCCGTCGGGGGAGTAGACCGACACCTGGCAGAGCTGGCCGTCCAGCAGGTAGACGTTGCCCGCCGCGTCGCTGTCGACACCGACGACCAGGCCGAAGAAGTTCTCCTCGTCGTCGGCGCCGCCGACGCGCCACAGCTCACGCAGAGCCAGGGTCGTCTCGCCGTTCGCGGGCGTCGCGCCGTTGCGCACGTGGGGCACGCCGTCGATCTCGACGACCTCGGCCGCGGCCGCGGCGGCGATCGCGCAGACCGCGAGCGCGGCGGCGATGGTGATCCTCGGGAAGCGCATGGCCATCTCCTCTCGGAAAATCATGGAGCGATCTGCACAAGATTGCCTTGTCCGCCGGGGCCCGCCATGTGCGTGAAGAGCAGGAAGGTCCGCACCGCGCGCCCGGGCAGCGCCGCGGCCAGGGCGTCGCGGTAGTCCGCCATCTGGCTCCGGTGCCGCGCGACCAGGTCGTCGACGCGGTCCGGCCCGGCGCGGTGGGTCTTGTAGTCCACGACGACGATCTCCCGGTCGGTGATCACGATGCGGTCGACGACGCCGAAGACGCGTTCCTCGGTTTCGCCGGCCGCCGCCGGCGCGGGTCTGTGGATCACCGGGGCCTCGCAGAGGCCGATGCCCTCGGGACGGAAGATCCAGCCCAGATCCGGGTTGGCGAAGACGGCGCGGGCCTCTTCCCAGGCCTCGCCTTCGCCGGGAGGCATCGCGCCGCTTTCGGCCGCCCGTTGCAACCAGAGGTGGATCCGGATGCCGCGGTCGCGGGCGTCCTCCGCGTCCCGGTCCTCGTGAAGGTGCGCGGCGGCCGCTTGGCGGGCCGTGGCGTCGCCCTGGTCGTCTTCGGTTGCGTCAGCGGACTCGGCGGCGGCGGAGGGGAACCGCAGGTGGATACGCTCCCGACTTCCGACTGGTCGCCAGGTCTCGTAGCGGTCGGCCGTCGGCGCCGTTTCGGGGCCTGGGGCCGTCATGGCCGCGGGCGTCTCGTCGGGATCCCCGGCGGGCTCCAGGCCGCCGCGGGCCTCGTCCAGCCAACGGGCGTAGCTGGGGTCGTCGGCGCGCCGTCCCGGTTCGGCGCCCATCACGCAGAGCCGGTCGCCGGCCCGGGTCATCGCCACGTAGAGGAGGTTGGCCTCCTCGCGCAACGCCCGCCGGTTTTCGCGGTCGGCGGCGACGGCGCCCGGACCCGCGGCGCGGTGCTCCTTGCAGGCGTCGAAGAGCAGCGGGCCCGCCCCCGTCTCGTCGCCCAGGTCCAGCGAGTCGGCGTCGATGTTGAAGGGCGCCGCCGCATCGACGAGCAGCACGAAGGGCGCCTGCAAACCCTTGGCCCCGTGGATCGTCATCAGTCGCACGCGGCCCGATTCGGTCTCGGGCAGCGAGGCCTCCTCCTCGTCCTGCCGCAGCGCGGCCCGTTCGACGGCGTCGATGAAGCCGCGCAGCGAGGGGAAGGCGCCCTGGTCGTGGACCAGCGCGAGGTCGTGCAGGCGCAGCAGGTTGTAGCGGGCCTGTTCGCCCAAGGCGGCGTGGAAGCGTTCGGGGGCGTCGGTCGCGCGGAAGATCCGACGCAGGAGGTCGTGGCAGGAATCCCGGCCCAGGTGCTTGCGCAGATCCTTCAGCGTCGCCGCCGCGCCGCCGGGCTCCTCCGTCCGCGTCTCGAGGACCGCCCAGAGCGAGGCCTTCCCCCGCGCCGTCAGCAGCGCCTGCAGCTCCGCCTCGCCCAGACGGAAGAGGGGCGAGCGCAGCGCCGCGGCCAGGGCCGCGTCGTCGTCGGGGAAGACGAGCCAGCGCAGCAGGTCCAGGACGTCGCGGACCTCGCGGCTGCGGGCCAGGGCCCCGCGGCCCGCGGGCACGATCGGCACGCCGGCGCGGCGGAAGGCCTGCTCGTAGGCGGCGATGTGGGTGCGGTTGCGGCTCAGCACCAGGACATCGCCCCAGCGGGCCGGGCGCGTGCCGCCCGCGCCGTCGGCGACGCGCTCCTCGGCGACGAAGCGCTTCACGGCGTCGACGGCCATCCCGGCGCAGCGGGCGTGGGCGTCGGCGACGCCGCGGTCGGCCGGCAGCGGCGCCAGCAGGACCACGCGTCCCGGGCCGTCGTCGCGGCAGGCGCTCTGCCGGACTTCCTTCACCTCGTCGGGGTCGGGCAGGAGCTCCGACAAAGGCGGGGACTGGAAGAGATCGCCCACGGCGTCGACCACCGCGGGCAGGCTGCGGAAATTCGTGGGCAGCGACAGCAAACGGGTCTCGGCCCGTTCCTTCAGCCACTCGGCCACGACCGGGAAGAGGCCGGGGCAAGCGCCGCGGAAGCCGTAGATGGACTGCTTGACGTCGCCGACCAGGAAGACCGTGCGCGGGCGGCCGCCGGGGGCGGGTCCGGCCACGAACTCCTCGGCGAAGGGCGCCATCACGTCCCACTGGTTGCGGTTCGTATCCTGGAATTCATCGACCAGGAGGTGCTCCAGGGCCTCGTCCATCCGGTAGACGACCCAGGGTCCCACCTCGAAGTGCTGCAGCAGCTGCCAGGTCCGGCGTTCGAGGTCGTGGAAGTCGAGGCAGCGATCGCGCGTCTTCAGGGCGTCGTAGATGTCCAGCGCGCGCAGGCCGAGGCGCAGCAGGCGCACGTTGTGCCGGTAGAGGTCGAGGAGATCGGTCGTGCGCAGCAGCGCGGCGAGGTCGGCTCCGGCCTCGGCCAGAGCGGCGGCGCACGCAGGTTTCGTCTTCTTCGAACCCGCCCTGATGGCTCGCAGGTCGCCCTTCCCGGTGAAGAGCGATGCCTTCAGTTCGGCCACGGCCGCCGCCGGGTCCGCGTCCAGCTTCGCGGCCGCCGCGAGCAGGACGGCGCGGCGGGCGGCGATCTCCTCGGGGAACTTGCCCTTCGATTCGCCGCCGTCCGCGGCGATGACGGCGTCGAGGCCGGGGCCGGCGAAGGCCCGGGCCGCCGCGGCGAGGTCCGGCAACAGGTTGTCCAGGGCGGGGTCGTCCCGGCCCGCCAGCGGCGTCCCGGCGAAGAGCGCGCCGGCCAGGTCGCGGGCCAGCGCCGGCGCCAAGGCGGCGCGTCCAACAGGAGGGCCTTCGTCTTCTCCGTCGCCGGCCACCCGGTCGCACCAGCGATCCAGGCCGACGCGCAGTTCGCGCAGGCGGGTCATCTTCTGCCGCACGCCGCCGGGGGACCGTGCCAGGGAGGCGTGGTCGGCGGCCAGGGCCGGGTCGGCGGCCGTCTCGCTTTCCAGGCGCCCGAGCGCCTCGTCCCACAGCTCGTCCACCCGCTCCAGGATCCGGAACGAGGGATCGACGCCCGCCTCGTCCGCGAAGCGGCTCAGCAGGGTCTGGCAGAAGGTGTGGATGGTGCCGATGTGCAGCCCGCTGCCGTCCTCCAGGATCGCCTCGAAGAGCAACGACGCCCGGGCGGCCTCGGCGGCGGCGGGCGCTCTCCCGAGCAGTTCGGCGAGCAGCCGTTCGCGTTCGGCGGCGTCGGCGCGCGCCAGGGCGCCCACGCTCTCGAGCAGGCGGTTCTTGATCTCGACCGCCGCTTTGCGGGTGAAGGTCATCGCCACGATGGACTTCAGGGGGGCGCCGGCCAGCATCAGCCGCAGCAGGCGGTCGACCAGCACCTTGGTCTTGCCCGAGCCCGCCGAGGCGCGCAGGACGACCGAGGACCCGGGGGCCGCGGCTTCGAGCTGGATCCTCGTGGCCTTCTCGACGGCCTCGCTCACGCTCCCACCTCCCCGACGCCGGCTTCGGCCAGCTTCTCGTCCAGGCGGCAGGTCCCGCGGAAGGGACAGTACGCGCAGGGTCCGGGGTCGGGCATCTCGTCCCGGGCCTCGGGCACCAGGGGGAAGTCGTGGTCGCGCCGGAGCATGGCCCGGGCGAGGGTCATGATCTCCGCGGCGTCACGGCGCAGGTCGTGGTCGCCGGCCAGGTGCGGCTTTTCGATCTTGAACCCCACTCCGTCCACGCGCAGCCCGTAGAAGGCGCCTTCGACCGCGCCGGTCGCCGTCGGCAGGTCGTCGACGCCGCCGAGCAGCAGCGCCAGGGCGTAGATCTGCAGCTGCAGGTGGCGGCCGTCGCCCACTTCCCTCGCGGTCGGCAGGCTGCCGGTCTTGTAGTCGATCACCGCGAAGGCGGCGCCGTCGACGGCCTGGTCGACCCGGTCGATCCGTCCCCGGATCGTCACCGCGGCCTCGTCGTCGGAGAGAGGCGGGGATGCGGGGTCGGCGATCCAATCCCGCAGATCGGCCAGCGGGAAGGAGAAGTCGGCCTCGACGGCCGCGGGGCGCCAACTCCGGGTGCGGGCCAGTTCGAAGTCCACGACGGCGTCGGCGGCGCGCAGGAAGGTCGCCTGCCAGAGGCGGCGCTGGGGCAGTTCGCCTTCGCCCGCGCCGAAGGCCCGCTCGGCGGCGCGTTCCAGGTGCTTCCTCGCGGCCGCGCACTCTCCCGCCGCCAGGGCCGCGGCGCCGGGTCCCTGCAGGAAATCCTTCATGCAGTCGTGCGCCATCACGCCGGTGTCCCGGGGACGCAGCTCCTCGAGCACGGTGTCGGTCTCGCGCAGGCCGAAACCCTTCTCCAGCAGGAAGCGGTAGGGACAGTTCCGGTAGACGGCCAGCGCGGTGTGGCTGATCGACGGCAGCGGCCGCGTCGGGGCCAGGGCGGCGGGGGCCGCGGGCTCGGCCCTGAAGGCGGCCTGGCTCGCGGCGATCGCGGCGTGGTCCGGTGCTTCGCGGCGGTACAGGGGCGCCAGCGGCGCGACGGCGGGCGCCCGGTCGCGGGCCAGCAGCAGCCGGCTGATCATCGGCGACGGCAGCGCCGGCTGGCCGTCCTTCTCCAGGGGCCAGGTGGCGACGACCCGCGGGGCGTTGTGCAGCAGGCGCAGGAAGAGGTCGGCCTGCTCGCCCAGCCGCCGCCGCCAGTCGGCCAGCCCCATGCGCCGGCGCCATTGCTGGCCGGGCAGCAGGGGCCGGGTCTGGCGGCCGGGGAAGGAATCCTCGCTCAGCCCGGCCAGGATCAGCAGGTCGTAGCGCTCGAGCCGGGCCTCGAGCAGGCCGGTCACCTGCACGGGCAGGAAGACGGAGCGGTGGGGGCGCACCAGCTCCTTGCCCAGCAGGCGGGACAGGGTCGCGGCGAAGTCGTCCAGCGGGACGGTCGGCAGCAGGGGCGAGGCGGCGGCCAGGTCGTCGAGCAGGACCGCCAGGGCGGCGCGCGCCGGCGGGATCCCGGGCTCGCCCGAGGAGCGGTCGACCTCGGGGTCGGGGGTCAGGGGATGGTCCGGCGCCGCCGTGGCCCAGGCCGCGCGCAGGGCCGCGACATGGTCGGCGTGGGACCGGGCGCTCCGGCCGTCGCCCAGCGGGGCCAACGCCGACATCGTCGCCGTCAAGAGTCCGGAGATAAGTGGATCGAGCGTGGGGAAGATCTCGCGAAGCCGCTCTTCGCGATCACGGGCGCGACGCAGCAGGCCGGCCAAGGTCGCGCCCCCGGTCTCGTCCCTGCGGATCTCGCGCTCGAAGAGGAGCGTGCGCCGGGAGTGCTGCTTCCGGCTCGCGCCGAGGGTGACCAGCGGGTGGGTCAGCACCTCCAGCAGCGGCTCGTGGTGCCAGTCGGTGATCACGGCGCGCAGCAGCTGCCAGGCCAGCCGGCCTTCGGGAAGGGTGGAGAGCGCCGCGCCGCCGGTGTCGTCCATGTCCAGGCCGGCGTCCCGCAGCTGGGCGACGATGCGCCGGGCCAGGCCGCGGTCGTTCGTGGCCACGCCGACGGCGGCGCCGGGCGTCTCGCGCAGGGCGCGGACGACCCGGGCGGCGACCTCGCGGCCCTCGCTCTCGGGGTCGGGGCAGGGGACGAGTTCGGGCGTCGCGGTGTCCGGCGACGGATCCCGGCCGGCCAGGCGCTCGGCGAAGGGACGTTCGTCGCGGCCGGTCTCCGGCGGCTCGCCGCCCGCCAGCAGGGCGACGGCCTCGCGGGCCGGCCGGGCGGGATGGGTCGGGGCGTCGCCGTCGCTGAAGGTGGCCAGGAAGTCGCGGGCCGTCGTCGCGGCGCCCTCGGCCGCGGCCGTCACCACGTGGCCTTCGCCCGCGGCGCGGGCGGCGACGCGCAGCAGCCGGGCCGTCGCCGGGGTCATCTCGGCGAAGCCGGCGACGACCAGGCGGCGCAAGGGAGGGCCGGGCCAGGCTCCGCCCTCCACGGCGGCCAGGATCGCCAGCTCGCGGTCCACGTCGTCGCGCTCCACCTGCATGCGGTAGAGCCGCCACGCCCGCCGGACGCGCTCCAGGTCCTGATCCAGCATCGGGGAGGACTCGTCCGGGGCATCCGGAACCGCCGGGTCCAGACCGTGCCGGCGCAGCTCGTCGAAGAGCCGGATGAGTTCTTCGGCCATGCCCGGGGCGGCCTCGGGATGGTCGCGCAGCCAGGGCTCGCCCGTGATCGCCGCGGCGAGCACCGCGGCCCTCAGCTTGCCGGGCAGGCTCGCCGGCGCCAGGCCGGGCAGGCGATCGCCCAGCCCGTTGACGAGGCCGCGCGGGGTGAGCATCCCGGGCAGCAGCAGCGCCGGCCGGTCGGCGGCCTCGAGCAGGACATGGCGCAGGCTGTCGCAGGCCCGCTTGGCGGGCAGCACGACCAGCGTTCCGGACAGCCCGGCCGGGTCGCCGGCGTCGCTCATGTCCAGCAGCAGCCGGGCGAGGCCGCTCAGGAAGGGTTGGTCGAGGGTGACGTGGTGGTGCGTGAACATGGACCGATCGCAAGGGGTTCGGGAAGCGGGCCCCTCGGCGTGGGGGCCCGGACGGCGGGGAGGATAGCACACGGAGGAGAGGCTCGTAAGCGGCCATCCGGAACGGGGCGCGCCGTCGGTCAGGGCGCGCCCAGGTCCCGGGGATCCTCGGCCAGGGCGTAGATCAGGCCGGCCACGGCTGCCACGCTCTGCGCCAGCTCACGGGCGTCGACCTTGTCGAAGGTGTCGGCTGCGCTGTGGTGGTAGGCGAAGTAGTCCTCGCCGTGGACCCGGTGGCCCAGGCCCGGCACGCCGGCGTCCACCAGCGGCGCGATGTCGACGCCGGCCCAGCCGGCGGCCACGGAGTCGGCGCCGACGACGGCCAGCGGGCGCGCCAGCTCCCGCACCCTCGCGAGCACGGCGTCGATCACCGTCGAATCGGCCTTGACGCCGAAGCCCGCCGGCGCGAAGCCGCCGGAGTCGCATTCCAGGGCCGCCACGTGTCGGGCCGGCCCGGCGCCGTGGCGGTGGGCGTAGGCCTCGCCGCCGCGCTGCTCGATCTCCTCGTCGGTGAAGAGCACGATGCGCACCGTGCGCCGGGGACGCAGGCCGAGCGCGACCATCAGCCGCGCGGTCTCCAGGGCGATGACGCAGCCGGCGCCGTCGTCGTGGGCGCCGGTGCCCACGTCCCAAGAGTCCAGGTGGGCGCCGACCAGCACGATCTCGTCCGGCAGTTCGCGGCCCGTGATCTCGCCGATGACGTTGGCCGACGACGCCATGGGCAGGCTCTTCCCGCCCATCTCCAGGTGCACGCGCGGCGCCAGGCCGCGGCGGCAGAACTCGTGCAGCAGGGCCGCGTCCTCGACGGTGACGGCGGCGGCGGGAATGCGGGGAATGGAGTCGCCCGGGGCGTAGCGCATGACACCCGTGTGCAGCGTGGCCAGGCTGTGGTCGGTGGGCGAGCGCACCAGGCAGGCCACGGCGCCGCAGCGCGCCGCGGCGATGGCGCCCTTGCTGCGGTAGGGATAGGCGCTGCCGTAGCCCTGCCAGGGCGGATCGAAGAGCACGATGCGGCCGGCGGCCTCGTCGGCGCGCGCGTCCAGTTCATCGAAGGAGGCCACCGCCAGCACCGGGGCCGTGATCCCGCCCGGGGGCGTGGGCACCGAGGGGCCGAAGCCCAGCACCGGCAGGTCGAATTCGCGGGGGGCCAGGACGCGCGCCCTCTCCTCGCCGCGGATCCAGAGGGGCACCTGCACCGTGTCGGCCCAGACCCTGTCCAGGCCGTCGCCGCGCATGACGCGCAGGGCCCAGCCGACCGCGCGCTCCAGGCCCGGGCTCCCGTCCAGGCGCGGCCCCGCCAGGGTGCAGAGGTCGCCCAGCCGCCGGTGGGCGTGGCTGTCCGCCAGGGCGGCGGCCATGACCATGGCCACGACCTCGTCGCGGGCGGCGGCGAGGCTGTCGGCCGCCGCGTCGGCGCCCGACGTCGCCGCCGGCGCGGGAAGGGGGAAAAGCAGGGTCAGGGCGACGGCGGCGGCGGGGAAGAAGAGGCGCACGGGAAACCTCCGGTGTTGGTACGGGTCCATCTAATACCGTGGCCCGTCGCCCGTCAACTCGGCGCAGGGCGCCGGGACGCGATTCCTCTTCGCGGCGCTTGCGGTCCGCCGCCGATTACCGAAATTGTAGACAACCGGGTGCACCGAGCCGGACCCAAGCAATCAGCCAAGGGGGCTCGCGATGTCCAGATTCCTGCGAGACGACGCCCTGACCGCGATCCGTCCCGTACTCGCCCTCGATACGGATGAATCGAACGATCTGGAATCCTTCGAGAACGCCACCCTGCGACCGATCGTCGAGCTCCAGGAGGGCGTGATCCTGAAGCTGGCCCGGGCGCGTCGGGAGAGCTTCGATCCCGAGAGCGACCCCCGCTATCTCCTGCGGGACGGCACCCTTCGCGATCGCCTGCTGGGCCTCGTGCTGGGGCTGCTGACCGACCTGGAATTCTCCTTCTACCTGGAGAACGAGGAGGCCTTGAACCACCGTCTCGTGGATCTGCTGGCCCGCCGGATCGAGGACCAGCTGGACTACGAGCGGGCTCTCTGAGCATTCCCGATCTCTTCCCCGCAGCCCGCAGCGGCCGTCGCGCCCGTTCCCCGGTGGAGCGGGCGTCGTTTTTTAATCGGGAGATGTTTGCTCGTGTCGGCCGTGCGCCATATTCTCAAAAAGTCAACCCCACGACAGCGGACATGCGATGAAGACACCTTCGAGCAGGCAACACCTTCCTGAACCGCACTCCCAAGAGCACTTGATGTTCCCCCCGGCACTTGCGTGAGTGCGATCGCATGCTTAGCGAGAGCGGAGGCCCCGGCGTTCACCCCGCCGGGGCCGTCTTTTTGCGGAAGATTGTGCGGATAAGACAAAAACAGCTCGAGGATCTCGAGCCTGTGGTATAATGAACACTCGATGAATCGGAATTGTCGAGGGGTGCGGACCGGAGGGTCCGCGGCAAACCATGTCCACGGGGGGTACCAGAAAATGAAACTCCGCAACGTTCTTCTCGCTTCGCTCGCGCTCGTGCTGATCGCGGCTCCGGCCTGGGCCACGCACTGGGAGACCTTCGGCGGCGTCGGCGACTGCTACGGCTGGTCGGCCGACGGCTCGATCGTCGTGCGCAACACGCTGCCGGACGTCGTGGTCTCGTACCATGTCGCCCTGATGCAGGGCGCCGCGGTCATCGAGGAGTACTCCGGCACCCAGACCGTGCCGAGCACCAATCCCTCCGCCACCGACGTGCACTTCGGCGGCGCCTGGGTGAGCGAGCTCTGCGGCGATTACAGCGTCGAGGGCAGCTTCGAGATCCTGGTCGACGAGGTGGACGTCCTGCGCACCTACCAGACCAGCTTCACCTGCGACTGCCCGCCTGACGACGACATCTGCCACTACACGCCGGGCTACTGGAAGAACCATCCCGAGAACTGGCCGGTGATGGATCTCGAGGTCGGCGGCGTCATGTACACCCAGGCCGAGCTGCTCGACATCTTCGACTGGCCGACCAAGGGCGATATCACGATCATCCTCTTCCACCACCTGGTGGCGGCCAAGCTGAACGTCCTGAACGGCGCCGACGACGCCATCGACGTGTCGATCACCGCCGGCGACGACTTCCTGGTCGCGAACCCGCTGGGCAGCAAACCCAAGCAGCCCGCCAAGGGCGAGGGCGAGATGATCAAGGATGCGCTCGCCGACTACAACGAGATGGGCTGCCCGGACGACCCGATGCCCGTCATGATGAAGACCCTGGCCCCCGAGCTCGAGCCCGCCCCCGAGGCCGGCGACAGCTGGGGCGCGGTCAAGTCGCTGTACCGCTGATCCGTTTCGCCTGCGCTGGACGTAGGCCGAAACGACGAGGGGGCCGTCCGCCGGCGGCCCCCTTTCTCTTGCCTTGAGAGCGAGTTCTAGGCGCCGCCCTCGTCCCATTCCCGGTTCAGCACATAGTCGGCGACGGCGCGGTAGTCCGCGTCGCTCAGGCGCACCGGCGGCATCTGCGGGTAGTCGAGGCGCTTCCTGCCCGGGGCGCGCACCCAGGCGATCAGGCCGTCGGGGTCTCCGGCGTAGACGGCGACCATCTCCTCCAGCGGCGGCCCCACGCGGACCTCGCCCACGGCGTGGCAGGCGTTGCACTGGACGGTGAAGATGCGCTGCCCCGGCGACGAGAAGCTGCGCTCCGTCTCGCCGGGCTCCAGCAGGCCGGCGGCGGCGCGCATGCTCGCGCCCAGGGCGCGGGTCCGGAAGGCCTCGCTGTGCGCGGCGACCAGGGCGCGGTGGGGGGCCAGGCTGGCCTCGCGGTAGACGTGGCGGACGGTGACCATGAAGCCGATCGTCGTCGCCAGCAGGATCGTCACCACCGCGAAACCCTTCCCCAGCCCGACGCGCCGGGCGCGCATCTCGACCCACAGCCGCCAGACCGCAAAGCCGGCCACCGTCGCGCCGCCGAGCAGCAGCCAGACCAGCGGCCACGACAAGCCCCGTTCCGGCAGGCTGAAGAGCACGACCGGCCCGGCCACGAACTGCAGGGCGGAGGCGCCCAGGGCCAGGCCCAGGAAGTGCCGCCGCAGGGCGTCGTTGTCCAGGGTCGTGAAGCGTTCGGCGGCGGGGTAGGAGCGGCGCCCGAACCAGGCGGCCAGCCCCAGTCCCGTCACGCCCAGCGACGCGAGCAGGAAGTGCAGGTAGCGGGGCAGCACGTTGGGCAGGGCCAGGGCCGAGAGGAAGCCGCGGACGTCGGCCCAGCGCTCGGGGAAGAGCATCAGGTTGATGTTGGCCAGGAAGATCAGCGGCACCGTCAGGAAGATCGCCGCCGCGCCGCCGCCCAGGGCCATGTGCACGCCCTTGCGCTCGGCCAGGGCGTCCCAGCTGTACTCCCAGGCGTAGGTCAGCAGGAAGGCCAGGGCCACCAGCGGCACGACCATGATCCAGGCCAGGCCGGTCAGGGCGTTGGCCGAGTAGAAGTGCAGGGTGTAGTAGACGTTCGCGACGAGCAGGGGCGCCACGCCCAGCACCACGGCCAGGCTCTTGTTGACCGTCACCGTGGCGGCGATCTCGTGGGCCAGCCGGTCGTGGTCGGGATCCCGCCGTCCGCGCCACTCGTGGTAGAGGCCGACCAGGGTGGCGCCCAGCATCAGGTTCACGAAGAGGATGTGCACGGCGAAGAGGACCACCAGCGCCAGCTGGAACTCCAGCGGATCGCCGGGCAGGGGCAGGGGCAGGTCGCGGGGCAGCGGCAGTCGGTCCACGGTCACTCCTCGGCGGCCGGCGCCGGCAGGGCCACGCCCGCGGTCTGGGCGCCGGACAGGCTCTCGGGGTACTGCTGCAACGAGACCAGGTAGTCGGCCAGCGCGCCGGCCTCGGGGTCGTTGCCGGGGAAGGGCGGCATGAAGGGCCGCGGGTTGTGCATCGTCTGGACGTAGCCCTTGACGGCCTCGCGGTCCCAAGGCCGGTCCCCGTACATGCCCCGCAGCTTGGCGACGACGCCGTTCATCCCCGTCGTGGTGTGGCAGCGGGTGCAGGCCAGGCGGAAGACCTCGCGCCCCTGGTCGCGCCGGTTGGCGTCGGTGATCGCGCGGTCCGGCACGTAGGCGGCGTGGCGCAGCAGCCCCTCGTTCTGCAGCAGGGGATAGGCGTCGACGACCAGGCCGTTGGCGTACATGTAGTCGGTGATGATGTAGGGCTTGCGCACGAATTCCCGCACGCGCTCGAAGTAGCCCATCAGCACGATGGCCAGCACGAAGGGGACCAGCAGCGCCACCCGGGGCAGGCGCCGCGGCAGCAGCAGGCCCCACAGCGCGACGACGGCCCCGACGGCGGCCATCGCGGCCAGGATCGTCAGCAGGGTGCCGGTCCAGTGGACGAAGTTCTGGGACATCAGGGCCACGGGATAGTTCTCGGCCATCCAGCCCGGCACGACGGCGCGGTACCACAGCGCGCCGGCGGCGCCCACGGGCAGCCACAGCAGCACCCAGCCCGACAGGCCGCGTACGGCCTTCGCCCGCAGCCCGGGGTCGCGGCGGGTGAAGAAGAAGGCCAGGAACATCGCGAAGAAGCCGGCGGCGACCATGGCCATGCCCGTGCGGAAGGCCAGCTGCGGCAGGTAGACCGGGTTCAGGATCCCCGTCCACAGGCTGCGCTGCTCGGTCCAGCCGCCGGGATCCATCATGAAGCCGAGGATGGCCGCGATCACGGCCATCGTGCCCCACGAGAAGACGCTCAGGAAGACGCCGATGCCCACGTGCAGGCCCTTGCGCGAGGCCAGCGGCCGCCAGCTCAGGAACCAGGCCAGGATCAGGGCCACCTCGACGAAGAAGAGGATCCACTCGAAGAACCAGGCCCAGAAGAAGATGCGGATCAGGCTGCCGATGGCCGCCGGGTTCACCAGCGAGGTCGAGAACCAGATGCCGACGCCGGTCAGGGCGCCCACGCTGGTGGTCAGGATGAAGCAGACGAAGAGGGTGCGCCGGGCCAGTTCGTCCCAGGCGGCGTCGCGGTCGCGCCAGCCCTTCCACTCCATCAGCGTGACCAGGGGCACCATCCCCACGGCCAGGGCGTGGGACATGTAGACGTGGACGATGGCGATGATGGCTATGAGCAGGCGGTTGCCCAGGAAGTCGAGGTGGAAGAGCGGGAAGTCCATGCCGCGGCCTCTCCTTTCGGTCTCGCCGGCCTGCTGGGGTCGCGCAGCAGGTTAGCAGAAGCCCGCCGTGAGTTGAAGACGGCATTTCGCGGCCGGCGTTCAGTCCCCGGGGGCGGCGAGGTAGCGGCTCAGGAAGACGCCGGCCGAGACGGTCACGTTCAGCGATTCGGCGGGGGGGCGGCCGGGGATGCGCACCAGGGCGTCGCAGCGCTTGCGGGTCAGCGGCCGCAGCCCCGCGCCCTCGCTCCCCACGACCAGGACCAGACGGGCGGGCGGCTCGAGGCCGCGGTAGTCGACGCTGTCCTCGTCCAGGGCGGTGCCGACCACGAACCAGAATTCACGGCGCAGCCGCTGCAGCGCCTCGGCCAGGTTGCCCACCTGGATCACCGGGAAGAACTCGAGGGCGCCGGCCGAGGCCTTGCTCGCGGCCGCGCTCAGGGGGGCCGCGTGGGCCCGGAGCGTGAGCACGCCCGCGGCGCCCAGGAAGGCCGCCGTGCGCACGAGCCCGCCGATGTTCTGGGGATCCTCGACCTGGTCCAGCGCCAGCAGGCAGGCCGGGCCCTCGGGCAGCCCGCCCAGGAACTCGCCGAGGTCGACAGGGGGCAGTTCGCCGCATTCCAGCAGCACGCCCTGGTGCTGCCGGGTGCGGGCCAGCAGGCCGATGTCGTGCACCGACGATTCGGTCACGGGCAGGTCGATGGCGGCGGCCAGGTCCAGGATCTCCTTCAGGCGGGGCGAAGGTCGGCCCTCCTTGACGTGCAGGCGCTCGAGCCGGCGGCGCCGGGAAAGCAGGGCGTGGAGCACGGGTGTGATGCCGTAGAGCATGACGGCCTTTCTAGGCGTGGTCGTAGACGTTGACGCCCTGGATGTTGACGAACTCGCGCAGGCCGAATTCGGCCAGCTCCCGGCCCAGGCCGCTCTTCTTCACCCCGCCGAAGGGCATGCGCGGATCCGACTTGACGATGCTGTTGACGAAGACGGACCCCGCTTCGAGCCGGCGGGCCAGGGCCTCGCCGCGCTCCAGGTCCCGGGTCCAGACGCTCCCGCCCAGGCCGAACTCGCCGGCGTTGGCCACGGCCACGGCCTCGTCGTCGTCGCGCGCGGTCAGCACCGGGGCGATGGGGGCGAAGACCTCCTCGGCGGCCAGGGGCATCGCCGGGGTCACGCCGGCGACGACGGCGGGCTCCAGGTAGAAGCCGGGCCGGTCGGGACGGCCGCCGCCGCAGACCAGGCGGGCGCCCATGGCCAGGGTCCGGCGCAGCTGGCCCTCGGCCTCGTCGCGGGCTGCGGCGTCGACCAGGGGGCCGACCTGCACGCTCTCGTCCAGGGGGTCGCCGATCTTCAGCCCGGCCATCAGCTCCGCGAAGCGCGCGGTGAAGGCCTCGACCAGGGGCTCGGCCACGATGAAGCGCTTGGCGGCGATGCAGCTCTGCCCGGTGTTCAGGGCGCGGCCGCGCACGGCGGCGGCGGCGGCGATCTCGACGTCGGCGTCGTCGAGGACGATGAAGGGGTCGCTGCCGCCCAGCTCCAGGACCACCTTCTTCAACGCGCGTCCCGCCCGCTCGGCGACGCGCTCGCCGGCGGCCGTGCTCCCGGTCAGGGATACGCCGCAGATGCGGTCGTCGTCGATCAGCGCGCCGACGGTTCCGTGGTCCGCGAGCACGTTGCGGAAGAGATGCTCCGGGAAGCCCGCCTCGCGGAAGGCCGCCTCGATGGCGAAGGCGCAGCGGGGCACGTTGCGGGCGTGCTTGAGCAGGCCGGCGTTGCCCGCCAGCAAGGTCGGCACGGCGAAGCGCAGGGCCTGCCAGAAGGGGAAGTTCCAGGGCATCACCGCCAGCACCACGCCCAGCGGCTGCCAGGCGACGCGGTGGCGGCGGCCGTCGGCGGCCACCTCGAGCTCGGCCAGCCAGCCGGCGCCGCGCTCGGCGTAGACGTCGCAGAGCCAGGCGCACTTCTCGACCTCGGCGCGGGCCTCGACGATCGGCTTGCCCATCTCCAGGGTGATGTCCCGGGCGTGTTCGTCGCGTCGCTCGCGCAGGACCGCGGCGAGCCGGGTCAGCAGGACCGTTCGCTGATCCAGGGGCGTCCGGCGCCAGGACCGGAAGGCGGCGTCCGTCCTGGCGAGGATCGCCAGCGTCTCTTCGCGGGAAAAGGTCTCCCAGGAATCCAGGGCTTCGCCGGTGGCGGGATTCGTCGTCGTGTAGCGCATCGTCTCTCCCGTGGTTCATGGCGCCGACCGTCCGCGCGGCCGGATCCGACAGCAGAGTAACGCACCCGCCGCCTCCTGGGGAGCCTCAATCGTTTCGGCGCGATTGCGCGGGGCGGATCGGTCTGCTAGGCTGCTGCGCCATGGACGCCGATCGTTTCCGCAAGGTCTTCCTGCTGCTGCTGGTCGTGGCGATCACGGCGCTCTTCTTCGCCATGGTCCGCCGCTTCCTGATGGCCGTCTTCCTGGCCGCGGTCTTCGCCGGGCTGGCCCACCCGCTCTACGCCCGGCTGCTGGGCCGCCTGCGGGGAAGGCGCGTCGCGGCCTCGCTGATCACGATGCTGCTGCTGATCCTGCTGGTCGCCGTGCCGCTGCTGGGACTGCTCGGCCTGGTGGCGAGCGAGGCCCTGCGCGTCGGCGAATCGGTGCGTCCCTGGATCGCCGAACGTCTCGCCGAGCCCGGGGCCCTGGACCGGCTGATCGAGTCCCTGCCCTTCCGCGAGCAATTGGCCCCCTACACCCAGACGCTGCTGACGAAGGCGGGCGAGCTGGTGACCGGAGCCAGCGGCTTCGTCGTCGACGCCGTCGGCGCCGCCACGCGCGGCACAGTCTCGCTGCTCTTCCAGGTCTTCGTCCTGCTCTACACGATGTTCTTCTTCCTGATGGACGGCGGCGCCCTGCTGCGCAAGGTGCTCCTGTACCTGCCCCTGGACGACGCCGACGAGCGGCGCATGCTGGACAAGTTCACTTCGGTCACCCGCGCCACCCTGAAGGGGACGCTGTTGATCGGCATCGCCCAGGGCGCCCTGGCCGGCTTGGCCTTCTGGGTGGCGGACATTCCCGGCGCGCTCTTCTGGGGGACGGTGATGGCCGCGCTGTCGATCGTGCCGGGCGTGGGCACGGGGCTGGTCTGGATCCCGGCCGCCCTGGTGCTGGCGCTCTCGGGCCACGCCCTGAAGGCCCTGTTCCTGGCCCTCTTCTGCGCCCTGGTCGTGGGCAGCGTCGACAACCTGCTGCGCCCCCGCCTCGTCGGGCGCGACACGCGCATGCCCGACCTGCTGATCTTCTTCGGCACCCTGGGCGGGCTGCTGCTCTTCGGCGTGCTCGGCTTCCTCGTCGGGCCCGTGATCGCCGCCCTCTTCGTCACGGTCTGGGACATGTACGGCGTCGCCTTCCGGGACGTGCTGCCCGCCGTCGGCGAGGGCGATCGTGAAGGCCCCCCCTCCGCTTCCGATCAACACGGTTGACGTTAGGCCCGGTTGTTGCTACTGGATAGCCGATGGGAGGGAGTCGACGATCCCGCATTCGTCGTCTTGGCGCAGAATCGACATCGGGGGGTGTCTGTGATGGCCGTTTCCGGCCCTCGTGGGGATGATTCCGCTCGCCGGGAAGACGCGGCCGGACCCGCTTCGTCCCGGGCGGAGCGCGGGGGCTCCGTTTCGGACCTGATCCTGCGCCTGGGTTCCGCCCTGCAGCAGGCCGGCGATCCGCTGGCCATCTTCGGGCTGGACAACTCCTTGGACTACGCCAACCCGCGATGGGCCAAGCTGCACGGCCGCGGTCCCGGCGATATGCATGGCGCCTCCCTGGACCTCTTCCACGCCCCGGACCAGATGAAGGACGACGTCGAGCCCCTGCTGGCGCGCGTGCACGAGTTGGACGTCGCCGCGGCCGAGGTCGGCAGGGTCCGGGCGGACGGCCTCGTCTTCAGGTCGAAGACCGTCGGCACCCTGCTGCGCGACGCCGACGGCAGGCCCTGGGGGGTGCTGCTGCGCGCCGATCCCGCGGACGCCGATTCCGGAGACGATATCCTCTCCAACACCGACCGCCAGTTGGCCACCCTGTTGAGCAACCTGCCGGGGATGGCCTATCGCTGCCTCAACGACATCCACTGGACCATGGAACTGGTCAGCGGCGGCTGCGTGGCGCTCACCGGCTACCAGTCCGAGGAACTCCTGCAGAACGCCGGCATCGCCTATGCGGACCTGATCCACCCGGACGACCGGGGCCTGGTGCGCGACGTGGTCGACGGCGCCCTGGCCCAGCGCCGCCCCTTCCGCATCCAGTACCGGATCTTCAACTCGCACGGCGAGGAGCGCTGGGTGTGGGAGCAGGGCGTGGGCGTCTTCGGCGCCGACGGCGAGCTCCAGGCTCTCGAGGGCTTCATCACCGACGTCACCGACCGCGTGCGCGCCGAACTGGACGGCCGCAACGGCGAGGACCGCCTGCGCGCCCTGGCCCAGTCGATGCGGGAGGGCTACGTGCTGCACGAGGTCGTCCGCGACCGGCAGGGCCAGGCGCAGGATTTCCGCGTCCTCGAGATCAATCCGGCCTTCGAGCGTCTGGTGCGACGGCCGCGCGAGGCGGTCGTCGGGCGCCTGCTCTCCGAGATGCTCCCCGAGCGTTTCGCGGAGCTGCACGAGCGCTACCTGCCGGTCGTCGACCGGGGGGAGAGGGTGGAATTCATTCTCCGGGGCATCAAGCGCGACGTCGCCTTCGGCATGGTCGCCTATCCCGCCGGCCGGGACCGCTTCGTCGCGGTCATGAATCTCGAAGAGGGCGAGAACGACGACTAGGGGAGCCAGGGCAGGCTGTCGAGGTCGACGTTCCCGCCCGACAGGATCACGCCCACCCGCCGGCCGGCGAAGCGTTCGCGCTCCCGCAGCACCGCGGCCAGGGGAACGGCCGCCGACGGCTCCACGACCAGCTTCATCCGCTCCCAGACGTGACGCATGGCGGCCACGATCTCGTCCTCTTCGACGCGGACGATCCCGGCGACCCTCTCCTGCAGGATGGGGAAGGTGTAGGCGCCCAGGGCCGTGCGCAGCCCGTCGGCCACCGTATCCGGATTCTCGGGGGGGATGATCCGACCGGCGCGCAGCGAGCGCCAGGCGTCGTCGGCGCGGCGGGGCTCGGCCCCGTAGACCTCGACGCCGGAGGCGACGGCCGCCGCCGCCAGGGCCGTGCCGGCCAGCAGCCCGCCGCCGCCCACCGGCGCGATCACGACCTCCAGGTCCGGGACGTCCCCGCAGAGTTCCCACGCCGCCGTGCCCTGCCCGGCGATCACGCGCGGGTCGTCGTAGGGGTGGATGACCGTCGCGCCGGTGCGGGCGGTCACGGCGGCCAGGCCCTCCTCGCGGGCCGCGAGCGTCGGCCGGCAGAAGACGATCTCCGCGCCGTAGCCGCGCACGGCCGCGACCTTCACGCGGGGCGAGGTCTCGGGCATGACGACGTAGGCGGGCACGCCGCGCCAGCGGGCCGCCAGCGCCAGGGCCGCCGCGTGGTTGCCGGAGGAGTGGGTGGCGACCCCGCGGGCGGCCTCCTCGTCGGACAGGCAGAAGACGGCGTTGGTGGCGCCGCGGATCTTGAAGGCGCCCACCTTCTGGAGATTCTCGCATTTGAAGCGGAGCTCGGCGCCGCACATGGCGTCGAGGGCGCTGCAAGCCATGACGGGAGTGCGGTGGACGCGTCCGCGGATCCGATTCCGGGCCGCGGCCACGTCGTCGGGCGTGGGCGGAGGCAGGGTCATGTCGACTTCCTTTTCCTGGTTTCACGGCGCCGTCCGCCGCGGCCCCATGATAGCATGCGGGCGCTTCGGATCCGAGACAGACATCCCCTTCCCGCAGGCGTAGACTTGCCATCCCGAGGCCGTTCGTGCGATCATGAAGAGGACACGCCGTCCCGGCGGCTCCATTCCTTCCCCGGCCGCTCCCGTTGGGCCCGCCGACCGGGGATTTTCAGTGGCGAGGACCTTCCCATGACCAAGCGCCCCGACACATCCGACGACTTCGCACGGCGCGCGGACAGTCGGCGATCCAGCCTCGTCGCCGAGTTCTGGCATTTCCTGCGCGAGAACCGGAAGTGGTGGCTGCTGCCCATCATCGTCGTCCTCTTCCTGCTCGGCGCCTTCGTCCTGATCGGCGGCACCGGCCTGGCGCCGTTCATCTACGCGCTCTTCTAGAGATGACGGCGATCCTCGGCATCTCCGCCTTCTATCATGATTCGGCCGCGGCCCTGGTCGTCGACGGCCGTATCGTGGCCGCCGCCCAGGAGGAGCGCTTCACCCGGCGCAAGCACGACCACGACTTCCCCCAGCACGCCATCGACTATTGCCTGGCCGAGGCCGGCCTCGATCCGGCCGACCTGGACTACGTCGGCTTCTACGACAAGCCCCTGCTCAAGTTCGACCGCCTGCTCGAGACCTATCTCGACTTCGCGCCCGCCGGCTTCGCCTCCTTCGCCAAGGCCATGCCGCTGTGGCTGCGACAGAAGCTGCACCTGCCGCGGGTCATGAGCCGAGGGCTGGGCGGCGGCTACCGCAGGCGCTACGTCTTCCCCCAGCACCACGAGGCCCACGCCGCCAGCGCCTTCTTTCCTTCGCCTTTCGAGGAGGCGGCCGTGGCCACCTTCGACGGGGTCGGCGAGTGGGCCACCGCCAGCTGGGGCGTCGGCCGCGGCAACCGCGTGGAACTGTCCCAGGAGCTGCGCTTCCCCCATTCACTCGGGCTGCTCTATTCCGCCTTCACCTACTTCTGCGGCTTCCGGGTGAACTCGGGCGAATACAAGCTGATGGGACTGGCGCCCTACGGCGAACCGCGCTACGCCGACCTGATCCTGGAGAAGCTCGTCGACCTGAAGCCCGACGGGTCGTTCCGCATGGACATGAGCTACTTCAACTACTGTCAGGGCCTGACGATGACGGGGCCGAAGTTCGACCGGCTCTTCGGCCGGCCGCCCCGCCGCCCCGAGAGCGAGATCGGCCAGCAGGACATGGACCTCGCCGCCTCCATCCAGCAGGTGACCGAGGAGGTCCTGCTGCGGGCCGTCCGCCACGTGCACGAGCGCACCGGCCTGCGTCGGCTCTGCCTGGCCGGCGGCGTGGCGTTGAATTGCGTGGGCAACGGCCGCATCCTGCGCGAGGGCCCCTACGACGAGATCTGGATCCAGCCCGCGGCCGGCGACGCCGGCGGCGCGCTGGGCACGGCTCTTTTCATCTGGCACCAGCTGCTCGGCCATCCCCGCACGCCTTCCCCCGGGGATTCCCAGCACGGCTCGCTGCTGGGGCCGGCCTTCGGCGACGACGAGATCCGCGACTTCCTGGACGCGGCTGGCGCCGTCTACGTCCACCACGCCGACGAGTCGGACCTGCTGGACGTGGTGGCCGGCATGATGGCCGACGAGAAGGTGGTGGGCTGGATGCAGGGCCGCATGGAGTTCGGCCCGCGCGCCCTGGGCTGCCGCAGCATCCTCGGCGACGCCCGCAGCGAGCGCATGCAGACCGTGATGAACCTCAAGATCAAGTTCCGGGAATCCTTCCGGCCCTTCGCCCCCTGCGTCCTGAGCGAACGGGCGCACGAGTGGTTCGAGATGGACGAGGGCCTGGAGAGTCCCTACATGCTGCTGGTCGCCGACGTCGCTCCCGGCAAGAGGATCGCGCCGCCTGCGGAAGCCGCGGCGGCCCGCGGCCTGGCCAAGCTCCAGACGAAGCGCTCGGTGGTGCCGGCGATCACCCACGTCGACGGCTCGGCGCGGGTCCAGACCGTGGACGAGGCGCGTCACGGCCGCTACTACCGCCTGATGAAGCGCTTCGAGGCCCTGACCGGATGCCCGGTGATCATCAACACGAGCTTCAACGTCCGCGGCGAGCCCATCGTCTGCACCCCCGCCGACGCCTGGCACTGCTTCATGGGCACGGACATGGACGTGCTGGTGATCGAGGGCTTCGTCCTGCGCAAGGAGGACCAGCCCGGCACCGGCGCCACCGACCGCAAGGCCTACCTGTCCAGGTTCGACCTGGACTGAGAACGAGGAGACGATGACCCGGCACGACACAGCGAACGTCCCCTCGACCCGCGACACGGCCCTCTTCGGCCTGATCGTGCTGGCCTTCGGCCTGCTGCTGGGCTGGCTCGCGCTGGGCCGGCCGCACGTGCTGCTGGTGGCCGGGATCGTGGCGTCCGCGGCCTGGCTCCTCAGCCTGGCCTTCAACGACGAGGAGTCCCGCCGAGGCCAGCTGGTCGGAGCGCTGACGCCGGTCCTGCTGCTCGGCGGCCACCTCCTGGCCCGGGCGGCGGGCGGGGTCGCCGCCGCCGCGTCGCTGGCCGGGCTCGGGCTGATCGCGGCCCTGGCCGTCTGGTCCGCGCCGGCCTTCGGGCGCCGGCTGCGGGCGGGCTGGATGCGGGCCGTGACCCCCGTCGGCTGGTCCGTCTCGCGTCTGTTGCTGGGAATCGTCTACTACGTCGTGCTCACGCCCATCGGACTGGCGCTGCGCCTTGCCGGCAGGGATCCCCTGCGTCGTCGGGCCGGCTCCGTCGCCGACAGCTACTGGGCGGACCATCGCCCCGCGAGGGACGTCGAACGTTATTTCCGTCAGCATTGAACCCGGGGGAGGCCCGATGGGAGCCCAGGACAGGGACTCGGGCGCGCGTCGGCGCGCCGCAGGAACGATCCGGCCTCGGGCCGTGATTTGGGCGGCCAGGCTGGCGGCCCTGGTCCTGGCGCCGCTTCTCTTCCTGGCGGTCGTCGAGGGCGGACTGCGTCTGGTCGGCTCCGGTCATCCCACCGCCTACTTCATCCGCTCGGCCGACGGCGAGCACCTCGAGGCCAACCCCTGGTTCGGCTGGCGCTTCTTCGGCGCCGACCTCAGCCGCATGCCCACCCCCACGCGCATCGACGCGCGGAAGCCCGAGGGGGTCTACCGGATCTTCGTGCTCGGGGCCTCGGCCGCTCGGGGCGAGCCCAACCCGGCGTTCAGCTTCGGCCGCGTGCTCGAGACGATGCTCGCCGCGCGCCGCCCCGACCTGCGCTTCGAGGTCGTCAACACCGCGATGACGGCCGTCAACTCGCACGTCGTCCGCCACGTGGCCCGCGAATGCGCCGGGCTGGAGCCCGACCTCTTCGTGGTCTACATGGGCAATAACGAGGTGGTGGGGCCCTATGGGGCCGGCTCGGCGGTCAGGGGCTTCCTGGGATCGCGCCGGGCCGTGGACGCCAGCGTGCGCCTGCGCGGCACCCGGACGGGACAGCTGCTGACCGCCGCGGGCCGCGCCGTGGCCGCGCGTCGTGACGATGTCCGGCGGGAGTGGGGCGGCCTGGAGATGTTCCGGGAGCAGCTGGTGACCGCCGACGACCCCCGGCTCGAACGGGTCTACGGGAATTACGCGGCCAACCTGGAGGACATCCTCGCCGTCGCCCGCGAGGCCGGCGCGCCGGTGATCCTGTCGACCGTGCTGACGAACCTGCGGGACCAGCCGCCGCTGGCGTCGGTGCATCGCGACGACCTGGACGAGGCCGGGCGCGAGCGCTGGCGGGCCCTATTCGAGGCGGGGGAAAGCCTGGCCGCCGAGGGGGATGCGGCGGGGGCGCTGCAGCGCTACCTGGCCGCCGCGGCGCTCGACGACCGCCGGGCCGATCTCCACTTCCGCATGGGCGAGGCCTACCTGGTCCAGGGTCGGACGGAGGACGCGGCCCGGGCCTTCGTCCTCGCCCGCGACCTCGACGCCCTGCGCTTCCGCGCCGATTCCCGCATCAACGAGATCGTGCGGCGCGTCGGGGAGGCGGGCGCGGGGGCGGGGGTCCGTCTGGTCGACGTCGCCGCCGACGTCCGCTATCCCGGCCCGCCGCCGCAGCCGATCCCCGGCGGCGAGCTGCTGTATGAGCACGTCCACATGAATTTCGTCGGCAACTACCTCGTCGCCGCCGAACTCTACGCGGCGGTCCGCGACCTGCTGCCTCCGGCGCCGCGCGCCGCCGGGAACGACGCGCCGCCCGGAATCGCCGAATGCGCCGCGAGCCTGGTCTACACGCCCTACGATCAATGCGCCGACGCGGTCAAGATCGCGCGCATCACCGCCAAGCCGCCCTTCGCCCCGGAACAGGGCGAACGGGACGCCGCCCGCGCCGCGAGGCTCGAGGCGGAGCTCAACGAGGACATCCTGGCCCGCTCCGAGAACGACTACCGGCGCGCTCTCTCCGCACGTCCCGCCGACCTGCTGCTGCGCGCCGACTACGCCGACCTGCTCTCCTCGCGGGGCCGCTTCGCCGACGCCGCCCGGGAGTTCGAGGGCCTGCTCGCCGTCTATCCCCGGTCCTCGGACTGGCTGGTGAAGCTCGGCGACGTGCTGCGCGAACTCGGCAGGGACGCCGACGCCGTGGACCGTTACCGCCGGGCGCTGGACATCAACGGGACCCGCGTGGACGCTCTCGTGGGCCGCGCGGTTTCGCTGGGCCGTCTCGGCCGCGCCGACGAGGCGGAATCCGACCTGCGCCGCGCCCTGGACATCCGCCCCGCCGACGCCGGCGCGAATTTCGAGCTCGGCCGGCTCGAATTGGGCAGGGGCGAAGCCGCGGACGCCCGCGATCATTTCCTCGTCGCCCTGCGCAAGCAGCCCGACACGCCGGCCTTCTTCAGGCACCTCGGAGCCGCGATGGCGCGCGCCGCCGCGCCGCCGCCCGAACCGATCCTCCTGCGGGACGTCCGCATCGCCGATCTCCTGCTCTTCCTGGAGGTCCGGGCCGGGGTCCCGGTCGCGGGCGACTGGCCGGCGCTGGCGGCCGTCGGCGTGACGCCGGAGACGAGGGTCGACTGCCCGGTCCTCGAGCCCGGCATCGAGCGGACCCTGGAGGCCGCCGCCCGGGCGATCGGTCCGGAGGCGCTTCTCCGCCGGTCCGACGGCGGCTATCTCTTCACGGCGGGGGGGGGCGGAATCCCGGAAAGCGGGCCCTGAACTCCGAAGGCGCATCCCGGGCATGCGAGAAAGGCCGGCGTCGGACGACGCCGGCCTTCTGCGACTGGAGCGGGCGGGGGACGGAGCGTCCGCACGCGGGGATGAAGGCCGTCCGCCCCTTCGCCCGCGAGCGCTCAGTTCTCGTCCGCGGGCACCAGGACCGTATCGATGACATGGATCACGCCGTTGCTGGCCATGATGTCGGCCTTGGTCACGTTGGCCATCCCGACGCGGACGCCTTCGGTGGTGTCGATCGCCAGATCCTGGCCGCTCAGGGTGCGGGCCTTCTCGAGCTTCACGACCTCGCCGCTGGTCACGGCGCCGGCGGCGACATGATGCAGCAGAACGCGCTTCAGGGCTTCGGGATTGGCCAGCAGAGCCTCGACGGTGCCCTCGGGCAGCTTGGCGAAGGCCTCATCAGTGGGGGCGAAGACGGTGAAGGGACCCTCGCCCGAGAGGGTCTCGGCCAGGCCGGCGGCGTCGATCGCGGCGGCCAGGGTGGTGAATCCGGCCGCGCCGGCCATGGCGTAGATGGTCTTCGCCTGCGCGGCCTCGGCGTGATCGGAGCCGCAGGCTCCGCAGTGGGCCGACGCGGGGCCCGAGGCGACGGCCAGGGCGAGGACGGTCAGGCTCAGGATGGTCGGGATTGTGAACTTCTTCATGATCAGCCTCCAGGATCGAGACGGGAATCGCGCTGAATCGGAGGTTGGTCCCCCGCGCCAATAAAAGACAAAATAACTCCACATTGTGTCTTTGTCAATATTATTTCATGGACAAAAACTAGACATTTGGAGATGGGGCGCTTGCAGGCCCGGCTCAGGGCCGCTCGGCGTGGCGGCGGATGCCGTCGAGCATTCCCCGGAATACGGGTTTGTGGAAGGGCGTGACCGCGAACCAGTAGATCAGGCCGCCGAGTCCCCGGGGACGGAAATAGGCGGTCTGGCTCAGGGTGCTGCGCAGCGGCATGTCGGGCAGAGGGGAAACGGAGAATTCCAGCTGGGCGACCCCGGGCAGCTTCATCTCGGCGCGCAGGGTCAGGCGCCTTCCGGGCTCGACGCCGGTGACCCGCCAGAAATCCAGGACGTCCCCGTATTCGACCCGGTCGGGATGGCGTCGGCCTCTGCCGAGGCCGGGACCGCCGACCAGGCGGTCCAGCAGGCCGCGCAGGCGCCAGAGAATGTCGGCGGCGTACCAGCCGTTGCGACCGCCCACCCGGCAGACGGAGGCGAAGACCCGCTGCGCGGGGGCGTCCACCTCGATCTCTCGCCGGTCGACGTAGGTCGTGCCTCCGGCCCAGTCGGGGTCGCCGGGCACGACGCCGGCGTCGAGCCAGCTCGATTCGACATCCCCGCTCCGGCTGCGGCCCAGGGCTGCTTCAACGGCTTCGCGGGCGCCCAGCAGGCGCTGGGGCATCAGGCGCGCCGCCTCGCCGTCGCGGCAGACGACCCGGTTGCGCAGGCCCATCGCCAGGGGACGGGCGATGCGGTGCCCCACGGGCGTCACCAGGTGGATCCAGTAGGAGCTCAGCCGGGGCGTGAGCACGGGCACGGGTATGATCGGGCGCCGCCTCAGCTTCAGGGCCTCGGCCATGATCCTCATCAGGTCGTGGTAGGTCAGGATGTCCGGTCCGCCGATGTCGAGAGTCCGGCCCAGGGTCTCCGGGGAGTCCAGGCAGGCGGTCAGGTAGTGGAGGGCGTTGCCCACGGCGATGGGCTGGCATTCGGTGCGGACCCAGCGGGGGGTGATCATCGCGGGCAGGCGCTCGACGAGGTAGCGCAGGATCTCGAAGGAGGCCGAGCCGGAGCCGATGATCATCGCTGCCCGCAGGGTCGTCAGCGGTGCGGACCCGGAAGCCAGGGCGCGCTCCACCTCGCGGCGCGATTCGAGATGCTCGCTCAATCCCTCGCCGGTCTCGCCCAGCCCGCCCAGGTAGACGATCCGCTCCAGGCCGGCCAGCTCCGCGGCGGACGCGAAGTTGCGGGCCAGCTCCAGGTCCAGGTCCCGATAGCTGGTTCCGGCGGCGATCATCGAGTGGACCAGGTAGTAGGCGGCTCCGCATCCGGCCATGGCTTCGGCCAGGGCTGCGGGATCGCCGAGGTCGCCCCGGACGATCTCGATCCCGGGATCGCGGGCCCAGGTGCGGCATTCGAGCTTCGCCGGGTCACGGACCAGGCAACGGACCCGGCGTCCCGACTCGAGCAGCCGGGGGGCCAGGCGGCCGCCGATGTAGCCGGTGGCGCCGGTCAGGAAGACGGGCCGGTTCGACATTTCGTGGTCACGGTTCCTGTTCATTGGACCAGGGTCTCGATCTCGCGGCGCAGGTCGTCCAGGCCGGCGGTGTGGCGGGCGCCGATCTCCGCCAGGGCCTCGCTGTAGGAGGGGGCGGCCTCGCCGCCGACGACGATGTCCACGTCGGGCCCGATCAGCTGGCGGATGCGGCGCAGTTCCTCGTGCATCCTGGGGTCGCCGGGAGGGAAGACCAGGCTCAGCACCAGCACCCGCGCCTCTTTCCGGACGCAGACGGCGGCGATCTCCTCGGCGGGCAGGTTGGGCCCCAGGTAGACGACGTCCCAGCCGGCTTCCATCACGGTGTTGGCGGCGAGCAGGGCGCCCAGTTCGTGAAGCTGCCCGGCGGGGGTCGTGACCAGCGCGACCGGCGCGTTGGCGGGTCCCGCGCCGTGTCGCACGGTATCCAGGAAGGTGCGCACGATCGAGGTGGCCAGGTGCTCGTGAGCGATGCGCAGTTCGCCTTGGCGCCAGAGGTCGCCCACGGAGCGCATCAGGGGCACGATCAGGTCCTGCCGCATGCGGGCCGGGCTCAGGGCCACCGAGGCCGTCGTCAGACAACGCTCCAGGCGATGGTGGTCCAGGTCGCGGATCGCCGCCAGGCTCTCGTCCAGGAAGTCCTCGGCGCCCACGCCTTTGACGGGGGTCGGGCGAGCCGTCCTGGGCGCCGCGTCCAGATCCTCGCGGACCAGGGCCTCGAGGTCCTGGAGATCCAGGCGGGCCACGTCGCTGATCCGGCGGCCGGCGTCCACGGCGCGCTTCATCAGGCGCAGGCGCTCGACGTCCAGATCGGAATAGAGGCGCCGCGCGGTGCTGGTGCGGCCCGGCACGACGGCGCCGTAGCGGCGCTCCCAGGCGCGCAGCACGTCGGCCGGGATGTCGGTGCGGGTCGAAACGACCCCGATGGGGTGCCGGGGATCACTTTCCGGGATCTTCTTGTCCATGAGGAACTCCTTTCATAGTGCAGAATTTAGGTCAATGTCCAAATAATGTCAATATCTTTTCTTATACAGACTTGACAAGTCCTGTTTGTGTAGTTATTGTCTTGGACAAGTTCGATACATTCTCGGGTTCGCCGCGCAGGAGATCCGAGAGGGAGATAAGCAGAAAGGACACCGTCATGAAGAGCCTGGACGTTCTCGCCGCCGTGCTTCTGGTCGTCGGAGGCCTCAACTGGGGCTTGGCGGCTGAAGTCGCCTGAGCCGGCCCCGCCACTACGGCCCCGGGCGAGCCCCCGATCCGGTCACAGTCTCGCGTGCACCCTCGGCGACTGGACGGATGGAGACCCCGGGGCCGACCGAACCATCGGATGGAATGATGAAGCGGGCGGACCCGAGGTCCGCCCGCTTCGTCGTGTCGTCTCCGGCCGCGATCGCGGCCGGGCCTGGGCTGCGGAGCCTACTCGCGCCGCAGCGCCAGAGCCCGGTCCGCGGGCCGGGCGGCCGCGGCCAGCACGGCGCTCAGGTCGGGATAGGCGTTCGCGGCCACCGTTCCCGCCGCCAGCCGCAGCGTGCGCGTCAGCGACACGCCGTCGGGCCGGGCCGCGACGGCCAGGCTGAAGGCGTGGCCGCCGCCGGCCGCATCCAACGCGGCGGGGGCGTGGTCCAGGACCAGGCCCGCGGGCAGCGTCAGGTCCAGCCTCAGCACGGATTCCAGATCCGCGTCCAGGATCAGCGGCGAGCGGCGCTCCCTGGCGACGAGGTTCATGCCGCCTGGCAGGACGTCCCGCGGCGTGCGAGGGCCCGAAGGCAGGTCCAGCCTCAGCAGGTCGTCCCCTTCGGCAGGCAGGGTCCCCGTGGCGGTGAAGCGCAGGTGGGCCGTCTCGCGGGTCCAGGCCACCACCTCCACGTCGCCCAGTTCGGCTTCTTCCAGGAAACTGTCCGCGATCGCGCGGGCCACGGTCTCGGCGTCGTCGCCAGGATCCCGCCGCCAGAGGGCGCCGGAGGCCTGCAGATCGATGTCGGCGGCCATCAGGGCGGGGTCGTCGCCGGGCTCGATGTTCACCCGGAGTTCGCAGCGTCCCGGGGCGGCCTTGACGACGTAGGTGCGGAGGCCCAGGCCCTGGTCCTCCAGGATCAGTCCGGTGGCGCCGACCAGGTCGCAGCGGCCGGCGATGGCCCGGTCGCTGCCGGGATCGAGCCACCAGTTCTCGCCGTCGGCCTGCACGACCACTCTCAGATCGGTGAAGGCGGCCGGAGTGGCCGCGTCCTCGAGGAAGGCGTGGCCCGGCGAGAAGAAGCCGAGCTCGGGCGCCAGGCCCGCGGCCTCCAGCAATGCCCGGGCCAGCAGGGCCTTCTCCCATGCGGTGCCGCAGGACGAGGCGAAGACGCGGTCGGGATGCCGCGGGGCGCGGCCCCAGGGCTGGGGCGTGTCCACTGTCGCGAGCCGCGACCCGACCAGCGCGGCGACGCGCTGCACGATGTCCGTCCCGGTGAGGTCGGCGTCCTGGTCGTCGAAGGGAGGCAGCCGGTCCAGCCAGCGCCGCGGCTCGTCGCCGAGCGGGGCCGCGCCCGCTTCCTTCAGGCGCGTCGCCACATCCTCCCAACCCGAAGCGGCGGAAAAGACCAGGCAGGGCCGCCAGGCGGCGGGATCGGGAGCGCCGCCGTCGGCGGGCATCGCCGGCACGTCGCGGACGGACCAGGTGCGGTCGCGTTCGCCGTCGGCCGACTCCGTCAGCAAGGGCGCGGTCAGGGCGTCGGCGTTGGCCGCCGCGGCCCGGAAACCGCCGGGGGCGGCCAGGCGCACGTCCTTGGCCAGGATGGGGAAGTCCCCCGCCAGGAACTCGCGGCCGCCGGCGGGCAGGGCGCCGGGCTCGCGGTCGCGCAGCACGTAGACCAGTTCGGTCACGCAGCCCGGCTCGGTGCCCACCAGGCTCACGACCATCTCGCGCATGCCGAGGAAGTCGGCCGCCCGGGCCACCGCGTAGGGCGTGACCTCGTTGAAGCCGTTCGCGGGCGTCGGCACCTCGCTGCCGTCGACCATGAAGGTGCGGCTGGTCAGGACCTCCAGGTCCTGCCGGGTCGAATCCCAGCCCAGGCGGACGTCGCTCAGCGCGTCCACGGCCCAGTGGGTGTAGAGCTTGCGCACCAGCCGCACGCGCCGGGTCAGGCGCCCGGCGTCGTCGATCCCGTAGTCGACGCCCTCGTAGAGCACGACGGCGTCGGCGCCGGCGTCGGCGAAGGCGGGGGCGGCGGCGATCAGTTCCCCGATCCCGGGACCGGCCGCGGCCGCGAGGGTCGCAGCCAGGAGGACGAGGAGGCAGGTCGTCAGTGTGGTCGTCTTCATGTCATTCCCCCTTTCGCCAGGCCAGGAAACGGTTCTCGGCGAGCGTGTCGACGGTCTCGACCAGCGCATGGAAGGCCGGCCACTCGTCGGGCGGCAGCACGCGCTCGCGCAGGATCAGGTCGCCTTCCAGCTTCAGCGATCGGCCGTCGGCGGTGGCGGCCAGGTCGCACCAGGCCAGGTCGCCGGACTCGCCGGTGCGCCAGGCCGATTCCGGGGCCTTGACGGTGAAGCCCCGCGGCAGCTCGACGCGCTCGGATACGACGACGCGCTCCGGGAACCAGACCATCGCCGGGGTCTCGCGCTCGGCGGGCGGCGCGTCGACGGCGAAGCGGAAGATCCCGGCGAAGTTGGCCTTCATCAGCTGCGGCGCCAGGGGACGCCAGCTGGCGGCGCGATCGCCCATGCGCGCGTAGCCCGCGATCCGGAACTCGAGTTCCAGGGTGCAGGCCCGCGCGAAATCGTAGGGCTCGCCGAAGGCGAAGCCGGTCAATTCGGCGCCGGGGGAAAGCGTCTCCAGCCACCGCTGCAGGCCGGGTCCCGCGGCGTCCACGCGCCCGCCGCCGGCCGCGTGGCGCAGCCGGGTGTCGATGTAGCCCTCGCCGGCCAGGGTCAGGGTCCCGGTCAGGTCGCCCTCAGCCGAGATCCTGGCCTCCAGCCCCAGGCGCGCCAGGTTCTCGTCGGGGGCGTAGGGCGCGGTCATGCTCAGGTCCTCGCCCTCGGGGGTGCCGATGACGAAGTGCTGCCCGCCCTCGGCGCGGGACCAGTTGTAGCGGGACAGGGGCACCCAGGTCGGGTCGATCATCTCGAAGCTGCCGTCCTCGCGGCGCAGGGCGGCCACGCAGTGGTTGAACTGGTCGGCGGGGATGCGCTCGACGCGGGCCCCGGCCATGGTCATCGCGGGATAGACCTCGTAGCCGGCGCTGCGCAGCATGGTGATGGTCATGCCGGCGATGTCCTTGCAGACGCCGCTGCGCTCCCGGAAGATCATCTCGCCGGGATGGATGGTGTAGCCCTCGCCCTCGCCCATGTTCAGGCCGCAGTAGCGGATGTTGTTCGCCACCCACTGGTTGATGACGGCGATGCGCTCGTCGTCGTTGTCCAGGCCGTCGACCAGCTCCGCGACCTTGGCCCGGATCGCCGCGTTGTCGGCGAAGACCCAGTCGTTGGTCTCGAAGAACCAGCGCGACTTCTCCCGCCAGTCCTGCACGGTGGCCAGCACGACCTTCGGCGCGAAGTCGGTGGCGTCGATGCGCCGCCATTCGTGGGGGGCCGCCGGCACGTCCCGCTTCCAGAAGCGGTAGGTGAAGGCGTCGTCGTCGAAGGTCTGCTCGCTGTAGATCTCGCCGTTGTAGACCGAGTACTGCACCGGCTTGTCGCGCGGGGTGCGCAGCGTGTAGGTCTTCTCGACGATGGGGTCGTCGCCGCGGAAGAGCACGACCTCGTAGTAGTGGCCGGCCATCGGCGGGATGTACTTGGACTCGTCCTCGGCCGGGGCCTCGCCCAGGTAGGCGATCTGGTAGCCCTTGCGGTAGGTCTCGATCTCCACCGCGTCGCCGATTTCCAGGCGGGGCAGGCCCAGCCCCAGCATCCGCGCCCCCCAGTAGATCAAGTAGGCGGGGGCGCTGACGTCGACCAGCGCGGACAGGTCCACCTCTTCGACGCCGCCGGCCGCGCGATGCACGGCGACGCGTCGGATCTCGATCAGCTGGGTGGCCGGGTCGTAGTCGAAGCGCTGAAAGGCCAGGCGCCGGGCGCCGGCGTCGGTCAGGACCTTGGTCAGGGCGTGGCGGACGACGTGGGAGAGCCCGCTGGGCTCCATGTCGACCTCGGTGCGGTCGAAGACGATCACCGCGTCGGCGCCGTCGTGGTCCCCGCTGTCGCCGGCGTCGGCGATCAGGGATCCGAATTCGGACGGCGCGGCGGGGTCGTCGGCCGCGATCGTCGCCGCGGCCGGCGCGATCGCGAGGAACAGGCAGAGACAGACGAGCAGGCGGGTCGTGGACATGGCGTCCTCCGGGATGATGAGTGCGGCGGCGCGCGGGGGCGCGTCGGGGGAGCCTTGCCGACGAATATAGACCCAGGACGGGGGCGGGCGAAGGAGAAAGCCCGACGCCACGTCGCCGGGAGGCGGCGCGGCGTCGAGAGGCGGGAAACGACTCAGCCGCAGACCTGCTTGAGCTGGCTCATGTAGTTGTCGTAGGGCAGCGCGGGCCAGCTCTCGGCGCTCTGGGCGCCCTCGGATCGCGAGATCAGCGACACGAGGTGGGCCGTCTCGATGTCGGGGGCCTCGTAGATGTCCATGAAGTCGTAGGGACCCAGCAGGGAGTAGTGGGCGAACCACTTCACCTCGGGACAGACCTTGCGGACCTTGGCGAGCCACTCCTTGCCCCGGGTCTTGCTCTCGCAGCCCGCGGACATCCCCTCCGGGGTAAGCTTGGTCATCAGGACGAAGATCGGCATGAGAAACCTCCCTCGCAGCGGGACCGTGACCGGGCCACTTTCCCGCATGTTAGCACATTCTCCGATGCATGCCATTCCCCGATGGCGTGCTTTGCGGCAGGTTGTGCCGGTGCTATCCTCTCCGGCATCGTCCGAACGGGAACCGAAGCTGGAGAATCCGCATGCGACGCGCCACCGCCCTGGTCATCCTCGTCTTCGCCCTCTCCGGAGCCAGCGGGCTGGTCTATCAACTGGTCTGGATCCGTCTCTTCTCCCAGCTGATGGGAGGGACGACGCTGGCCATCAGCGTGGTGCTGGCTGTGTTCATGGCCGGGTTGGGCCTGGGCTGCTGGCGGTTGGGACGGAGGGCGGACCTGACAGCGGCCCCACTCCTTCTCTACGCCGGCCTCGAGGTCGGGGTTGCGGCGGCCGGCCTGGCGGTGCCCCTGCTGCTGCGCGCGGCGAAGCCCCTTTACGTGGCCCTGGCTCCCTCGCTGGCCGAGCCGTTCCTGGTCCTGCTGCGGATCCTGATCGCCGTCCTGATCCTGCTGCCTCCGACCTTCCTGATGGGCGGCACGCTGCCCGTTCTCGCCCGCTTCCTCGTCCGCCGGCACGCCCGCCTGGGCCGGGGCCTGGGCCTGCTCTACGGCGTGAACACGCTCGGAGCCGCCGCCGGTGTCGTCGTCGCCGGCTTCGCGCTGATCCCTGAACTGGGCCTGCTGGCCAGCACGGGCGTCGCCGTCGTCGGGAACCTCGTGGCGGGAGCCTCCGCTCTGGCCCTCGGGAAATGGCTGCCGAAGACCGTCCGGCCGGCGGCGGATCCGGCGACGGCGATTCCGCCGGCCGCGGCGGTCGCCGCCCGGCGCGCTCCCGAGATGGGAGGAGGCGTCCTGGCTGCGATCTTCGCCCTGAGCGGTTTCGCGGCCATTGGCTGCGAACTCTTCTGGGCTCGGGCCCTGCTCCACTTCCTGGGCAATTCGACCTACGCCTTCAGCGCCATGCTCTCGACCTACCTCTTCGGCCTGGCCGCCGGCAGCTGGGCGGGGGGGAGGCTCGCCGACCGCGTCGCGTCGCCGGCGCGCCTGCTCGGCTGGGTGCTGACCGCGGTCGGGGCGGCCGTGGCCGCCACCGTGCCCCTGATCTGGAACGCCCTGCCCGCGCTCATCGAGACGGCCCTCTTCAACCCGCCCTTCCCGGACTGGGGGCGGTCGATCCTGCTGCGCTTCGTGCTGGCCTTCGCGGTGATGATCCTGCCGACCTTCCTGGCGGGGATGGTCTTCCCGCTGGTCAATCGCATCGGCATCGCCGGTCTCGCCGGGCTCGGCCGCGGGGTGGGGGGGCTCTACCTGGCCAACACCGTCGGGGCCATCGCGGGCTCGCTGGCCGCGGGCTTCGCCGTCCTGCCACTGCTCGGGGCCCGCGGCGCCCTGCTGGCTGCGGCGATTTTCGGCGCCCTGCTCGGCCTGGCCGTGCACCTCTCCCGCCGCCCCCGCGGCGGTGGTTCGGCCCTGGCGGCGGCGGTCGTTCTCGTCGTGCTGGCGTCTGCGGCGCCGCTGCTCCACGGCGCGGCCCCCCGCCTGCTCAGCGACACGGAGGATCCCGGGGACGTGGTCCTCTTCCAGCGTGAGGAGGCGGCGGCCGAGGTCCGGGTCTACCAGAAGCCGGACGGCGAGAGGCATATGAGCGTGGACGGCTTCCACATCGGCGGCACGGAGCCGGACATCGCCCGCAAGGAGAAGCTGCTGGCCCACTTGCCCATGGCCTTGGCCCCGGGGGCGAGGAACGTCCTGGCCGTCGGCCTGGGCAGCGGCGTGACCCTGGGCACCTTGGGCCTCTATCCCGGGATCGAGCATCTGACCTGCGTCGAACTGGTGCCCGGCGTCGTCGCCGGCGCCAGGTTCTTCGATCGTCGCAACCACCGGATCCTGGACGACCCGCGCACCCGCATCGTGGTCGGCGACGGCGTCCAGTTCCTGCTCACCACCCGCGAGCGCTTCGACATCGTCAGCAGCGACTCCAAGCTCAACCCCGAGTTCACGGGCAACTCGGCCCTGCTCGCCCGCGAGTACTACGACCTCTGCCGCGATCGGCTCACCGAGAACGGCGTGATGGTGCAATGGCTGGCGATGCACTTCCCCCGCAGCCAGGTCGAGGCGGTGCTGCGCGCCTTCGTCGACGCCTTTCCCCACGTCGAACTCTTCTGGTTCGACCCCGCCAACATCCTGCTCGTCGGCAGCCGCGCGCCCATCGTCCTGGATCTCACGCGCCATACCGAGCACCCCGCCGCCGACGCCGTCCGCGCCGATCTCCGGGCCCAGGAGCTCGAGGACGCCTATGTGCTCGCCTCGTGCCGGGTGGCCGGCCGCGAGCGCCTGGCCCGGTTCCTGGGCGACGGACCCCGCAACACCTGGCTGCGCCCGACGGTGGAGTTCCGCGTGGCGCCCGCATACCGGCGCAAGTCCATGGCCGCCCACCAGGACGACAACCTCGGCTGGCTGAGCGGCCTCTACGACCCCGCCGGCATGGCCGTGACGGGGCAGGCGGATCCCGACCGACTCTCCCGCTTCCGGGCTTCGGGACGCCTTTTCCTGGCCGGCTATGCGGCCGGCGGCGGGACGGATCGCCTGGAAACCGGCGCCGAGGAATTCGCCGAGGCCCGCCGGGCGAATCCCGACGACCGGCGGCCGGTCCTCGCGGAGGGGCTGATCGAGCGCGAGACCCGGGCCCTGGCCGGCGTGGACGCCGCCCGGACGACCGATCCGGACAGCCTGCTCGAGGCGGGGTTCCACAACCTGAACCTGGGTCGTCCCGGGCAGGCGCTGGGTCTCTTCGATGCGGCCCTGGCCCGCAGGCCCGGGACCGCAGCCGCCGAACTGAACCGGATCGAGGCCCTGCGGCGTCTGGGCCGCGGCCGCGAGGCCGCGGCGGCGGCCGCAGACTACGTCGAGAGCTATCCGCGCGATCCCAGGGGCCACGAGAAGCTGGGGCTCTGCTTGGCCGAGGCGGGGGACTTCGCCGGGGCCCTGGCCAGGTTCCGGCGGGCCGCGAGGCTCGATCCGACCACGGTCTCGTACCGGAACAACGTGGCGACGACGCTGGCCCGCCTGGAGCGTTACGCGGAGGCCGGCGAGACCTTCGCCGCCGTCCAAGGCTCGGCTCCGGGCTTCGGCGACGCGGCCTATTTCGCCGCCGCCTGTTTCAGCCTGGCCGGCCGGACGGACGAAGCCGCCCGCTGGGTGGCAGTCTGCCTGGACGAGGGCCGGATCGATGCGGAGTCATTCCTGACAAGCGCGAATTTCGCGAATCTGAGGGAATCCGCCGATTGGGACGAGGAGCGCGTCAGGGCCGCCGTCGCGGCGCAGGACCCCGACATGGCCCCCTGAGGGCCGCGATCGGCCGGGAATCGGAATAAAACTGCACCGAACTCGCCGGGAGGTCGGTGCGTCCTAGGGATTGCGGGCCGATCCGGAGCCCGGACCCTGGACCCCACCGGCGAACGGACAGGACGAAGATGCAAGCTGCGGAACTCCTCGAACGTTGTCAGGGCGGCGACGAGCTGGCGTGGGAGGCGCTGGTGCGACAGCACCAGTCCCGCGTCTACGGCATCGCCCTGACCTACGTGGGGGATCCCGACGAGGCCAGGGACCTGGCCCAGGACATCTTCGTGAGGATCTACAAGAGGCTGGACACCTGCCGCGATTCCGAACGCTTCCTGGCCTGGCTGCTCCGGATCGCCCGCAACGCCTGCATCGACCACCTGCGCCGCCGCAAGGCCCGCCCGCCCGCTCGGGACATCCCGGCGGAGGACCTGCGGACCCTGGCGGACAAGGGGCTGGACCCGGAGCAGGCCTGGGAGGCGAAATCCAGGCGTCATCTCGTCTACCGCGCCCTGCAGCGGCTGAGCGCGGTGAACCGCGAGATCATCATGCTCAAGGACATGCAGGGGCTGGCGCTGGAGGAGATCGCGGGCATGCTGGACGTGCCGCTGGGCACGGTGAAGTCGCGTTCGAACCGGGCGCGTCTGGAGCTGGCCCGGGCCGTGGTCGCCCTCGGCGGCGGTCCTCGCGCGGAGGTGTCGGGTTGAACGGGCGTCGCGACATGGACTGCCGGGCCTTCGAGGCCCTGCTCGACGACCTGCTGGCCGGCGGCCTGGCGGCGGACGTTCTCGACCGCGCCGAGGCCCACCTGGCCGGCTGCGCCGAATGCAGCGCCCTGCTGGACATCGCCTTGCTGAACCAGGGCGCCCTGATCGGCGGCGAGGTCGTCGACCAGACCGACGCCATCCTGGCCCGCACCAGCGGCGGCGCCTGCGGCCGGGCCCGACAACTGCTGCCCGACCACGTCGACGGCCTGTTGCCGGAGCCGGACCGCGATCTCGTCGACGGTCACCTGGCCCACTGCCCGGACTGCGCCGAGCTGGCCGCAGTCCTGGCCTGGACCGCGCCCGTCCTGCTCGAACTGGCGCGTCTGGAGCCCGATCCCGGTTTTTCCGACGCGGTCCTGGCGGCGACCACGGCCCTGAAGGCTCCCCGCGTCACCTGGAGGAGGCGGGCGGCGGACCTGGAAGACCGGCTCCGCGGCTGGTGGGATCGCGTCTCGGCGCGGCCCCGGTTCTCCTTCGAGGCGGCCTACGTGGGCACCCTGATCATCGTGGCGCTCTTCGCCACCCCGATCTCGCCCCTGAAGGACGCTCCGCCGCGGGCCCTGGAGCTGATCCAGGCCGGCCCCGCCCTGGCCTGGGGCGATTCGGTCCTGATGCACGATACGTTGCCCGGCCGGGCATTGGGTCTGGGCCAGGCCGCCTGGCGCGGCGTCGGCCGGGCCCAGGATCAGGTCGACGCCGTCGTGACCTCCCGGCGGGAGCGGGCGCGGCCGGCGATGGCCTCGGCGCGCGACAACCTGCGGGACGCGGGCCGAGCCGCCCGCGGCGGCGATCTGGTCCTGGCGCTCTCGCATATGTCGTCCCTGCGCCGCGACCTGGCCCGGGCCTGGCGCCTGTGGTGGGACGGCGCGCCCGAATCCTCGGCACCGAGTTGAACCGGCGGACCGTCGCCGGAAATGAAGGATAGAACGATAGCATCGCGATACATCCGAGAAGGGAGGCTGTCATGAACAGCACAGAGCACGAGCGCAACGATCAGCACCTGGAGTCCGGAACTTCTTCCGGGGCCGCGCCGGGGGGCACCCCCTACGTCGGGCCCTACGCCCAGTACCCGCGCAAGTCGGCCGCGTTGGCGGGCATCCTGTCGGGCATCATCCCCGGCCTGGGGCACGTCTACCTGGGTTACATTGCCCAGGGCTTCACCAACGTGGCCATCTTCGCCGGCACGATCTGGGCCCTCACGGTCGAGATCAGCGGACTGGAGCCGCTCTTCGGCATCTTTCTGGGTTTCTTCTACATCTACTGCATCATCGACGCGGTCCGCCGCACCGCGGCCCTCAATCATTACGCCATGATCAAGGGGACGGGCGCTTCCATGGAGGACATGGAGCTGCCCCATCCCGCGGGCACGATGTTCGGCGGGATCGTCCTGATCGTGATCGGCGTGCTGGTCTTCATGGAGCAGACATTGAACGTGTCGATGGAATGGATGGAGGATTTCTGGCCCCTGCTGGCGGTCCTGGGCGGGGTCTACCTGGTCATCAAGGGACGCCGGGAGATGCAGCGGAAGAACTGACGGCCGGAACAGGACAAGGAAAGCCCCGCCCATCGTGGGCGGGGCTTTCGTGTTCCGGGAATCGATTCGTCGGTGTCAGCGCCCGCCGTCGAGCTGCCGCAGCAGCACCTCGACCGCCGTCTCGAGCTGGCGGTCGCGGCCTGAGGCGGCTGCAGCCGGGTCGTTGTCCACCAGGTGGTCTGGCTCGAGCTGGGCGTTCTCCAGATAATGGCCCTCGTTGTCCAGCACCCCCACCTCCGGCATGCCGAAGTAGAGGCTCGGATCCTGCAGGGTCTCCCACCACACCGAGGTCGACGTGCCGGGCACGGGCATGCCCACGATCTCGCCGATGCCCAGCGTGCGATAGGCGTAGGGGAAGAAGTGGGCCTCGGAGTAGCAGCCCTCGTTGACCAGGACGATCGAGGGCCGCGTCCAGCGCTCCCAGGGTTCCTGCCCGATCAACTGGCCCCGCGGGTAGTTGCGGGCGTAGCGGACGCCGCTGAGGAAGGTCGTCAGCTTCTCGGCCAGGTTGCCGCCGTTGTTGAAGCGGGTGTCGACGATCACGGCCTCCTTGTCGGGATAGCGGCCCATGATGTCGTCGAAGGCCTTGCGGTACCAGCGGTCGCTCATGCTGTGCAGGTGCGTGTAGCCCAGTCGGCCGCCCGACAGCCGTTCGACCTCGGCCCGGCGCGTCTCGACCCAGCGCTCGTAGAGCAGGTCGTAGAGGCCGCGGGTCGAGACGGGCTTGACCGTCTCCTCCCATTCCTGCTTGCCGTCGGCGCTGCGCAGCGAAAGCAGCAACGGTTCGCCGGCCTTGTGGTTCAGCAGCGGCAGGTGGTTCATGCCCGCGGTCACCTTGACGCCGTCGATCTTCTCGATCAAGGCGCCGGGCTCGACCGGAGTGCCGGTCCGGGCCAGGGGGCCCTTGGCCAGCACCTCGACGATCCGCAGGCCGTCCTTGTCCCATTCCTGGTCGAAGAAGGCGCCCAGCGACGCGGTCTGATCGCGGCCCTCCGGGCGGGAGACGAAGGTGGCGCCGGTATGCGAGGCGTTGAGCTCGCCCAGCATCTCGCTCAGCATCTCCGCGAAGTCCCAGTTGTCGGCGATGTGGGGCAGGAAGCGCGCGTACTCGTCGCGGTAGAAGTCCCAGTCCACGCCGTGCATGTCCTCGTTGTAGAACTTGCGCTGCATCGTCCGCCAGACGTGGTCGAACATCACGGCGCGCTCGGCAACGGCGTCCAGGTTCATGTGGGCGGCGAAGGAGATCGACTTGCGGTCGCCGGAGTCGATATCCACGCTCACGGGCTTGCCGTCGGCCAGCAGGAAGACCTTTTCGCCCTCGGGGTCGATCTGCAGCGAGCCGGCGCTGCGGGCGCCGAGCTTGGCCAGCAGCTTGGCCTCGCCCTTGCGGTGCTCGTAACGCCACAGGTCGTAGCCCTTCTCGAAGCGGGCCAGGTAGACCAGCTTCTCGCCGTCGGGGGTCACGGCGGCGCCGGCCAGGCTCGCGGAGTGGATGGTCAACCGCACCGTGCGGTCCTCCAGGCCGTCCAGCTCGAGCTTCAGCGGATCGGGCACCGCGGGCGGCTCGAAGCCGCTGGGCAGCTTCTTCTTCCCGTCCTTTTCCTCGTCCTTCTTCTCTTCCTTCTTTTCGTCCTTCCCGTCGTCGCCCTCGTCCTTGTTGTCCTCGGCGAGCTTGGCGACCTCCAGTTCGGCCTCGCTCAGGTTGAAGCGGCGCCAGGCCTCCTGGGTCAGGAAGGCGGCGTAGACGTCCTGCTGGCCGCTGAAGCCGCCGTGACGGCGCAGCCCGTGCCGGTCGGTGAACCAGTGCAGCATCTTGCCGCCGCCGGCCCAGACCGGGTGGAAGTCCTCGTAGCCGCTCAGGGTCAGGTTCCGCAGCTCGCCCTCGCCCGAGCTGGCGATCAGGCCGACTTCCTCGGACCAGCGGCCGGGGCTGAGGAAGGTGGTCAGGAACCACTCGCCGTCGGGCGACCAGTCGAACCACATGTCGCCGTCGGCGTAGGAGTAGTTCTGCTTCCCGTCCAGGATCGTGCGCATCCTGCCGCTCTCCACGTCGACGACCTTCAGGGTCGTGCGGTTGGCGAAGAAGGCGATCTCCTCGCCGTCGGGCGACCAGCGGGGCTGGAAGGCCTCGTCGCCGTCGACGACCAGGGGCCGCTCGTCGAAGAGGGCGGCGCCGTAGAAGAAGGGCTCGTCGTCGCGGGCGATGGTGCTGATGTAGAGGTTCCAGCCGCCGTCGCGCTCGCCGGCGTAGACCAGCGAACGCCCGTCGGGGCTGAATTCCACCCCGCGTTCCTGGCCGGGGGTGTCGGTGATCCGGCGGGTCTCGTCGTGCTCGACCGAGGTCACGAAGATCTCGCCCCGGGCGATGAAGGCCAGCTCCTTGCCGGTGGGCGAGAGGGCGATCTCGGTCAGGTCGCCGCGCAGGGGGGTCCACTGCGGACCGTCTTCGCGGAGGTCGGCGGCGATGCTCAGCGAAACCTTGCGGGGAGCGTCGGCGCCGGCGGGCATCAGCCAGATCTCCCCGTTCCAGCCGTAGCACAGGTCGCCGTCGTCGGAGGCGGTCAGGAAGCGCGCCGGATGGCGCTCGTGATGCGTGACCTGCACCGGCGTCGCGGGATCGGCCAGGGGCAGGCGCCAGACGTTGAAGGTGCCGTCGCGCTCGCTCAGGTAGTACAGCGACTGGCCGTCCGGGGCCCAGGCGGGGTTGCGGTCGTCGCCGGCGTATTCGGTGAGCTTGACGTGCTCGCCGCTGCGGGCGTCGTAGAGCCAGAGGTCGCGGGCGAAGGCCGAGGTGTCGTGCTTGCGCCAGATGTCCTCCAGGGCCTTGCTGTCCTGGTAGGCCAGCCGCCGGCCCTCGCGGTCCCAACGCGCCCCGGGGGCGGGGGTCGTCAGCACGTAGCCCGGACGGCCGCCGGCCACGGGCGCGCGGTAGAGCTCGGGCAGGGCGCCGTTGCGGGGATATTCGATGTTGTCGGGCAGGTCGATGCGCCCGGAGGTGAACAGGACGGCCCGGCCGTCGGGGTCGAAGCATTCGGGCCAGTCGTCCGTGCTGTGGAAGGTCAGCCGCCGGGCCGGTCCGCCCTCGGCGGGGATCAGGAAGACGTCGAAGTTGCCGTGGCGGTCGGAGGCGAAGGCGATCCACCTTCCGTCGGGCGACCAGACCGGACAGGTGTCGTGGGCCTCGTGCAGGGTCAGCGGCTGGGCGCGGCCGCCGGCGCTGTCCGCGCGGTACAGGTCGCCGCGGTAGCTGAAGACGATGCTTTCCCCGTCCGGGGAGATCGCGGGCCAGCGCATCCACAGGGGGTCGTCCGCGGCCCCGGCGTCGGCGGCCAGGACGGCCGCGGCCAGCAGGACGGCGCAAATCGACAGGGTGATCCGGCGACGATCGGGCATGGGAGAGTCCTCCATTCCATGGCAAGCAAATACGGAACGGCTGAGCCGTCCCGGTGGCGGGGCGATTGTGCCCCATCGGCGGGGAGCGATCAACAAGATGGCGGCGAGGGCGGGAATCCGCGAACCGCGCTAACCCGCAAAAGCGCTGTCCGCGGTCCCCGACCCTCGCCAGCAGAATCCAGTCAGCTAGGGGGATCCGCGCAGGGCGATGTCGCCGTCATCGGTCCGGATCCGGATCCGTCCCTCGCCGTCGCCCAGCACCCCTCGCGCCGTTCCGTCGTCCTGGCGGAACGAGACGCCGTCGGGAAGGTCGCTCAGATCGATATCCCCAGAGTCGGTCGCCAGATCGACCGCCGCCGACAGTCCCGACGGTAAATCCAGGCAGACGTCGCCGTCCTCCATCTCGACGTCCCAGTCGATGTCGGCCGCCGGCAGCAGGTCGAGCACGACGTCGCCGTCGCCGCCGCGCAGCAGCAGGGCGGGAGCGGTCACGCGGAGCAGCTCCGCGTAGCCGTCTTCCAGGTGAATCTCGAAGTTGCCGCGGCACTTGCGGACGGAGATCTCGCCGTCGTCGCTCCGCAGGCGGCAGTGGGGGGCGGCCACGTCGACGAGCATCAGCTCCCCGTCCTCCGCCCGGATGTCCAGATCGCCCTGCAGGTCGGTCGCCCTGAGGTCGCCGTCCTCCATGACGACCGCCACGCGGTCGGCGAGGATGTCCTGCAGGACGACGTCGCCGTCGTCGAGCGTGCAGTCGATGTCGGCGCGCCAGCCCTCGATCTCGACGTCGCCGTCGTCGCCGACGAGTTCGAGCCGGACGCCGGCGGGGGCGCGCACCATATACTCGTAGCGGTAGTTGTTCGTGATGAAGAAGATGTTGACGCCGCTCATCACTTTCTCACGGCCGGCGACGCGGATCTCGTTCCCGTCCCGCGAGAAATCGACGGTCAGGGCCGGTTCGCCGCCAGTGCCGATCTTCTTGTAGCTGACGTGGTAGACGACTTTCACGTCGATGACGTCGCGGCTCCAGGGAGTGACGACGACATCGCCGTCGCCGTGCTCCAGATGCAGCACGGCGCCCGAGACGGCTTCGAAGCTCTCGTGGAACTCCTTGCTGACTTCGCGGGCCGATGCGGCGGCGGCTGT
>CAZLHO010000017.1:0-14446 GCA_964559455.1 uncultured Fibrobacteraceae bacterium
CGGCGGTCTCGCTCCGCGGCAGGACGATGCCGGGAAAATCGCCCTTGCCGGTGTGGACGACGACCTCGCTCCAGACCTCGGCCTTGTGGGCCTTGAGCACCGAGAGGGTCGGCTCGCGGTATCCCTTGTAGCTCTCGCTCACAGCTGCGCCTCCTTCACCCACTGCCGGACGGCCCGGCCGGGCACGCGGCCCCGCAGCGCCCTCATCAACGGTCCCATGGCGGCGCGTTCGCGCCGGTCGCGATCTGCGGGCAGGGCGCTCGCCTGCGTCTTCAACTCGGCGAGGGCCGTCTCGAAGAGCCCGAGCCCCTTCTCGTCGTCGACGGCGGCCGGGGGCTCGCCGTCGCTGCTCCACACGCCCTCGGGCAGGATCTCGCCGGCGGCCAACCGGTCGGCGACGCCCCGCCACCACTCGCCGGCGGCGGCCAGGCTCAGGGGGCGGGGGCAGGAGCGGTCGAGCAGCAGCGAGGCCAGGGCCGTCGGCGTCAGGCGCGATTCCTCGCCCAGCCGCCGGAAAAGGTCCTCGAAGAGGGGGAAGCCCGCGTGGATGCAGAGTCGCCGGGCCAGATCCTCGCCGACCCCCGACTGACGCAGCCAGGCCAGGCGGAGCCACGGCGGCCGGGGCAGGCCGCCGGCCAGGCCCTCGACGCGCGCGGGGGCGACGACCACCGGCGGCAGGTCGGTGTCGGGGTACATGCGCTGGGGGCCGGGCAGGATGCGTTCGAAGCCGTTGGTGCCGTCGGGCAGCGCCTGGCGGGTCTCGTCGGGCACGCCCACGGTGGCCTCGCGGGCCCGGATCAGGACCTCGCCGGCGGCGGTCGCGGCGTCGCGCTCGGGTCCCCAGACCAGGATCACCGGCGTGACGGCGTCGGCGTCGCAGGCGCGCAGCACCTTCTCCCTCTCGGCGCTCGAGAGCGGGGGACCCCCGCTGGTCGAGCAGAGCAGGTTGGGCAGGCGGTCCAGGCAGGCGATCACGCGCACCCGGTCCGAGATCTCCTTGAGGAAGGTCGTATGCGGCTGGGTCGGGGCGTTGAGCAGGCCCGCGAAGCCTGGCAGGGGCACCGCGCGGACGCGGCCGCCCGCGTCCAGGGCCTCGCGCAGGAAGCCCAGGTCGGTGCCGGCGACGGCCGCGGTCACGTCCCGGCTCTCCTCGCCGATCGACTCGGCGGTCACATCGCGTCGCGAGAGCTCCTCGCGGATGGCCAGCAGCGCGCGCTGGCGCAGGGCCTCGTTGTGCACCAGGCGGGGCACGGTCTTCAGGCTCGAGACGCCCTTGATCTCGATGCGTCGGCCGCCGCTGACGCTGACGTTGACGTCCTGGCGGGCGGCGCCGGCGCCGGTGCGCACCAGGCCGGTCACGCGCACGAGGCGCCGCAGCACCTCGCCCACGGCCGCCGCCTCCTCGGGGGTGCGCATGTCGGGATCGGTGACGGTCTCGATCAGGGGCATGCCCAGGCGGTCGGTGCGGTAGACGCGGTCGTGGCCCCGGTCCGAGACCTCGCGGCAGGAATCCTCCTCGATCGACAGCTGGCGGATGCGCACCGTGCGGCCGTCGAAGGGGACCGCGCCGTCGATGCCGATGATGGCCGTGCGCTGGAATCCGGTCGGGATGCTGCCGTCCAGGTACTGCTTGCGGGCGATGTGGATCTCGTCGACCACCTTCAGGCCCATCAGCAGCGAGATGGCGATGGCCCGGTCGAGGGCCTGGTCGTTGATCTCGAAGGGGGGGGCGTCGTCCATCTCGTAGGTGCAGACCGACTCGCGCTTCAGCAGGTAGACGATCTGCTTGCGGGTCTTGAACTCCATGAGCGCCGTGCCGTCGTATTCGCCCATCTCCGAAAGGGTGGGGCGCATGTGGCGCAGGATCTCGGCGTCGTGCTCGTGGGTGTAGCAGCCGGCGGGACAGCGGCAGAAGAGCTTGCGGTCGGTGAGCAGCTGCTGGTGGATCTCCAGACCCACCATCAGGCCCAGGGCCTCGTAGTCTTCCCGGCTCCAGGAGCCGTAGACGGGCAGGGGGCCTTCGAGCACGGGATTCTGACCGGTAATGGATTCCATGGACGCGTTCCTGATCGCTGGTTGAGGGGCCGGGGGAGATCCCCGCGACGGACTGCTCGGCCCAGCGAAATATGAAAGGCGACACCCCGCCCGTCCAGACCCAAATTCCCGCGCGACAAGCGGTCCTGCCGAACCCCTTGACGAATGGGGGTTGTTATAATTAAACTGCCTCTGTGAAACCGCTAACACCCGCATGACAGGTATGAGATATTCCAGCCTCGCCCTGGAAAGGACCCGGCCTTGAAATTAGTCAACAACAAGGGCAAGAAGTTCCGCGTGCCCGACGCCACGATCAAGCGACTGCCCCTTTATCTCGACAAGCTGATTTTGCTGCAGCAGGCCGGGGTCAAGGAGGTCTCGTCGCGGCAGTTGGCCACCTCGCTGGACATCAAGGCCAGCCAGCTGCGCCACGATTTCCACTATTTCGGCGGGTTCAGCAAGCCGGGCCGTCCCTACCAGGTCGACAAGCTGGTGCCGGCCCTCGAGGAGATCATCGGCATCAGCGAGCCGGTGCCCGTGATCATCATCGGCGCGGGCCACCTCGGCCAGGCCCTGGCCAACTACTACAACTTCGAGCGGCAGGGCTTCCCGCTGGCGGGCATCTTCGACGTCAACCCGAAGCTGGTCGGCCTCTCGATCCGCGGCATCGAGATCTCGCCGCTGGCCGATCTGGAAACGGTCGTGCGCGACAAGCAGGTCCGGGTCGGCATCCTGACCGTGCCGGTGGATGTGGCCCAGTCCACGGCCGACCGCATCGTCGCCGCCGGCGTCAAGGGCATCTGGAACTTCACGCCCACCGACATCAAGGTGCCCGACGAGTCCTTCGTCGTGCGCAACGAGCGGCTCGCCGTCGGCCTGATGTGCCTGAGCTTCAAGACCAAGCACATGTACGGGAAGGCGGATCCGGAGCAGGCGGCCGCGGTGGACGCCGACTGAGCCGACGCCTTCACGCCGCAGACGAATAGAGGGGCCGCTTCGGCGGCCCCTCTTCGCGTATTCGACGGCGGCGATGCGGGCTCCCGCTCACCAGCGGATGAGGTTCGCCCCCCAGGTGAAGCCCGAGCCGAAGGCCACGGTGACCACCAGGTCGCCGCGCTTCAGACGTCCTTCGCTCACGGCCTCGTCCAGGGCGATCGGAATCGTGGCCGCGGTGGTGTTGCCGTACTTGTGGATGTTGGACATGACCCTCTCCATGGGCACGCCCATCCGCTTGGCCACCATCTCGGTGATGCGCTGGTTGGCCTGGTGGGGGACCAGCAGGTCCACGTCGCCGATCTCGTGGCCGCCGGCGGCGAGCACCTCGCGGATCGCCTCGCAGAAACGCTTGATGGCGTGCTGGAAGACGGTGCGGCCCTCCATCCTCGGGAAGTGCCGGCCCTGGTCCAGCACCTCGTGGGTGACCCGGCCCTGCAGCATGGCCGAGGGCATCTCGCAGGACAGCTCCTCGTGGAAGCGGCCCTGGCTGTGCAGGCAGGAGGCCAGGACGCCGCGATCGGGATCCTCGACGGCCTGCACGACCACGGCTCCGGCGCCGTCGCCGAAGAGCACGCTGACGTCACGCCCCGCCGTGCTCAGGTCCAGTCCCGTCGAGTGGATCTCGGCGCCCAGCAGCAGCACGTTGCGGTACTGGCCCGCGCGCACGAAGGCGTCGGCGGCGGCCAGGCCGTAGACGAAGCCGGTGCACTGGTTGCGGATGTCCATCGCCCCGACCGTGGGCATGCCCAGCTCCTCCTGCAGGAGCACGCCATTGCCCGGGAAGGTGTAGTCCGGGTTGATCGTGGCGAAGATGATGAAGTCGATCTCCGCCGGCTCCAGGCCCGCCGCGGCGAGGGCCCGGCGGGCGGCGGTCGCGGCGAGGTCGGTGCCGCGGGTTCCCGGCTCGACCCAGTGGCGCTCGTGGATGCCGCTGCGCTCGCGGATCCACTCGTCGGAGGTGTCCATGTAGCGGGTGAGCTCGTCGTTGGTGACGACGCGCTCAGGCACATGATGGCCGGTGCCGACGATCGCGGCTCGGATCATGATCGGACCTCGTTGTTGGCGGCGCCCGGGGCGCCGCGGTGAACCATGCCGGCTAACGCTTGACCACGAAGGGGCCGCTGCCGATCAGGGCCGCGTGGTCCTTCTGCCATGCGACCGCGTCGTTGCGGCTGCCGAAGAAGGCCACCCACACCTTGTGCGGCGCCGGATCGCCGGGTCGCGTGCTGCTGTGCACGCGCACGCCGTCGACGCCCCGGGCCCGCCAGCGCGCCGCCTCCTGCTCGGCGCCGGAGCCCGCGGCGAAGGCCGAGAGCTGGACCGCCCAGTCCCCGCTCTCGCCGGGCGCCGGCGCGGCGGGGGCCGTCGCGGCGGGTGCGGGCGTCTCGGTCCGCGTCACGGAGGCCGCCGGTGCCTGGACCGCCGGCGCCTGGGCCGCCGGGGCCTCTTCGGAGGCGTTGTCGTCGGCCGCCGCGGGAACCGCGCCGACCTCCTCGGGCACGACCGCGGGCGCTTCGGCGTCCAGGTCGACCTCGCCGCTGCGGGGCTGGACGTAGGCCGTGGCGCTGTCGCGGGTCACGACCGAATACTGCTCGCCCAGGCCCTCGGGCAGCTCGCCGCCGCCGCGGGGCCAGAAGATGAAGACAGCCGCGGCGACGACGACCACGAGCACGCCCAGCATCAGCCGGTTCGGGCCCTGGTCGCGGCCGCGGGTCCCGCCGCGCTTGCGCTTCGGGCCCCCGTCGCCGTCCGCCGACGCGCCGCCGGAACCGACGGATCCGGCAGCCGCGCCGGCCGCCGCCGCCACGATCGGTTCCGGGGCCGGAGGCTCGGGGGCGGCCGCAGGTTCGTCGTAGGCTTCCGGCTCGTCGATCTCCGGCTCGGGCTCCCGGTTCACGAATTCCAGTTCCGCCTGGTCCTCGTCGTCGTCGAACTCGGGGATCTCGGGAGGATCCCATCTCTCCTCGTCGCTCATCTCCAGCACCTCCCTGAATGTCCCGCGTTTCGCGCGCGGGTCGGTTCCGTCACTCCTCGCGATCCGGCAGGGCCAGGCTGAAGGCCGCCGTCGCGGCCAGCGAAGCCAGGAAGCCGGGAATCAATTCGTAGAGCTGGGCCTTCAGCGCGGGCACGTTGTACCACACGAGCACCACGACCGTTCCGGTGACCAGGCCGGCCAGCACCCCGGCGCGGCTCGTCCGCCGCCACCAGAGCGACAGCAGGAGCGGCGGCCCGAAGGCTGCGCCCAGTCCGGCCCAGGCGTAGAGCACCAACGAGTAGACCAGGGTATCGGCCCTCCAGGCAAGCAGGAAGGCCACCAGGCCGACGAGCAGGGCCGCCCCTCGGCTCACCAGCAGCAGGCGCTTCTGGTCGGCGTCGGGCCGCAGCAGGCGGCGGTAGACGTCCTCGCTGACGGCGCTGGCCGAGGCCAGCAGCTGCGAATCGGCGGTGGACATCATCGCGGCGATCGCGCCGCAGATCATGATCACCGCCAGCCACTCCGGCATGAACGAGCGGGCCACCATCGGCATCAGCTGCTCCTGGTCCTGGAGCGGGCCGGCGGGGCCCAGCGCGTCCGGGCCGAAGTGGGCCAGGCCCGTCAGGCCGACAGTCACGGCCCCGGTGAAGGCCAGCACCGCCCACACGATCGCGATGACCCGTCCCTTGCGCACCTCGCCGGCGGAACTGATCGCCATGAAGCGCAGCACGAGGTGGGGCTGGCCCATGTAGCCCAGACCGATGCCCAGGCTGCCCAGCGCGGCGGAGATCGCCGCCCATGAGGTATCGCCGGGCAGGGGCATGAGATAGCGCGCGCCGAAGCCGCCCAGCCTTTCCTGCAGACCGGGCACGCCGCCCACTTCGCGCAGCACCGCCAGCGGCAGCACGACCAGGGTGAAGAGCATGATCACGCCCTGGAACAGGTCGGTCCAGGCCACCGCGTAGAGCCCGCCGGCGGCCGTGTAGAAGAGCACCAGCGCCGCGCCGATCAGCATGCCGTGCAGCGGCGTGACTCCCAGGTAGTAGTTCAGCACCTTGCCCGCGGCCAGGAACTGGGCGGCGATGTAGAAGGTGAAGAAGAAGAGGATGATCGCCGTCGCGGCCAGCCGCAGCGAACGGCTGCGGTCGCCGAAGCGGGATTCGAAGTAGTCGGCCAGGGTCAGGGCGTCGTGCCGCTCGGTCTCCTCGCGCAGGCGCCGCGCCACCGCGAACCACGAGAAGGCGATGCCGGCGCAGCAGCCCACCGTCACCCAGAAAGCCGACATCCCCGAGACGAAGGCCAGGCCCGGCAGGCCGATCAGCAGCCAGGCCGACTCGCCGCTGGCCCGCTCGGAGAAGGCCGCCACCCAGGGCCCCAGCTTGCGGTCGGCGAGCAGATAGGAATCGAGCGAGCGGTTGCGGCGGACGGCGGCGAATCCGACGGCGACGGTCGCCGCGAAATAGACGAGGAATCCGGCGACCACGGGGCTCATCCACACCTCGGGCGGCTCGGGGACGGGCAACGTTGCGGATCAGCGCAGTATAGGGACCCCGCCGCCGGGGCGACAACGGAAAACCCGGGCCGCGGCGGACCCTTGCAGCGGCCCCGGGCTCCCGTGTATGCTCCGCGATCCGGAAAGGAAGGGAGAGGACATGGGACGCAGGAGCTACGCCGGACGACGCGCCCGGGCCTTCATCTTCGACCTCGACGGCACCCTCGTCGATTCGGTGGACGACATCGCCGTCTCGGCCAACGTGGCCCGTCGCCACTTCGACCTGCCCGAGCTGCCCCTGGACGAGGTGCGGGTCTTCATCGGCGACGGCGTGGTCCGGCTGCTCGAGCGCAGCCTGGCCCGCGACGGCGCGCCGGCGGATCCCGATCGCGTGCAGGAGGGGCTGGCGGTCTTCCGCGACCACTACGGGCGGCACTGCCTCGACCGAACCCGGCTCTACCCCGGGGTGCTCGAGACCCTGCGCCACTTCGCGCGCATTCCCATGGCCGTCGCCACGAACAAGCCCCGCGTCTTCACCGACCGTATCCTGTCGGGGCTGCACGTCGCCGGGGCCTTCGCCAGGGTCGTGGCCGGCGACGAGATCGAGGGACGCAAGCCCGATCCCGCCCACCTGCGGGCCTGTCTCGAGGGTCTGGACGTGGACCCGGCGGAAGTCGCCGTTGTCGGCGATCACGCCAACGACGTGCACGCCGCCCGCGCCCTGGGCGCCATCGCGGTGGGCGCCGCCTACGGCATCGGTCCGCTGGGCATGATGCGGGCGGCCGGTCCCGACCTGCTCATCGACCGCTTCGACGCCCTGCGCGAGCACTTCCCCAGCCGGGATACCCTTTAGGAGGGTCCATGAACGCACGCACGCCGGCTCTCGCCCCCTGGCCCCTGGGTCTGATGCTGGCGCGGGTCGCCGAGGAGTGGGAGCGTCGCCGGTCGATCTTCGACCTGACCGCCTCGCGCTTCCATCGGCAAACCCCCGACCTGGATCTGTCGATCGACGTGATGGGCCGGCGAGCGGCGACGCCGCTGGGGCCGGCGGCGGGCCCCCACACCCAGCTCGCCCAGAACATCGTGCTGGGCTGGTTGGCCGGCGCGCGCAGCTTCGAGCTGAAGACGGTCCAGATCCGCGACGACCTGGAGATCCCCCGGCCCTGCATCGACGTCGCCACCGTCGGCACCAACGTGGAGTGGAGCCAGGAGCTGACCCGCGAGCAGTCCCTGGAGCAGTACGTCGCGGCGATGATGATGCTGGAGATCCTGGGCCGCTGGCGCCCGCTGCGCGAGGTCCTGGGCCGGCCGGGCGGCCACGTCTTCGAGCTGTCGGTGGGCTACGACCTGGCGGGGATCCGCTCGCCGGCGATGGCCGCCTTCCTGGACGCCGCCGCCGACTGCGGCGAGCTCGTCGATCGCCTGCGCGGGGAGATCCCGGCGCCGTTCGCGGACCTGCGCGACGTCGACTTCCCCCGCCGCCTGGCCCACAGCGTCAACGTCTCGACCTTCCACGGCTGCCCGCCCGAGGAGATCGCCGCGATCGCCGGACACCTGATGGAGCGCCACGACCTGGACGTGACGGTCAAGCTGAACCCGACCCTGCTCGGCCCGGAGCGGACCCGCGAGATCCTGGACGAACGCCTGGGCCACCACGACCTCGTCGCTCCGGCCGACGCCTTCGCCGCGGATCTGAAGTTCGAGCAGGCCCTGTCCCTGATCGGCGACCTGCACCGCCGCGCCCTGTCCCTGGGCCGGCGTTTCGGCGTCAAGCTGACCAACACCCTGGTCGTCGAGAACGCCCGCGGCCGCCTGCCGGGCGAGCGGATGTACCTGTCCGGGCCGCCGCTGCACGTCCTGTCGGCGACCCTGCTGGCCGAGCTGGACCGGGCGCTGCCCGGACTGCTCCGGCTGGGGCCCGACAGCGAGGGCGACCTGCCCGTCTCGTTCTCGGCGGGCGTCGACCGGGGCAACGTGGCCGAGATGGTCGGCCTCGGGCTGGCGCCGGTGACCGTCTGCACGGCGCTTCTGCGACCCAACGGTTACGCCCGCCTGTCGGCGATGCTGCGTGGGCTGGGCCAGAAGATGGCGGCGGCCGGCTGCGCCGACATCCCCGCCTGGCTGCAGTCCCGGCGCGACGCCGCCCTGGCCGAAGGGCACGCCACCGCCGCCGGCGCCTACGCGGCCCGGCTGGCCACCGTCGAGGGGGCGGCGCCCTACCGCCGCGACGCCGTCACGCCCCCGGCGCGGGTCGAGGACTCCGTCCTGCCGGTCTGGGATTGCACATCCTGCAATCTCTGCGTATCCGTCTGTCCCAACGACGCGATGATCCGCATGGCCTCGCCCGCCTCGGCGGGAGACCGCCTGGAGCGGAAATGGCAGTACGCCTGCCTGGCCGACCTCTGCAACGACTGCGGGAACTGCGAGACCTTCTGCCCCGACGGGGGGAAGCCGCACCGCGTCAAGCCGCGGCTGCACCTGATGCCGCAGAAATACGTGCCCGGCGAGCCCGGGGCGTACCGCGTCCGGACCCGCGACGGCGCCCTGGTCGTCGAGGGCGGTCCCGACGCCGACCTGGTCGGCGCCATGGTCGCCGCCGCGGGCGGCCTGCCCCTGCCGCCGGACGCTCCGTTCGACTGAGACCCCGCGCGCAACCGAGGAGTGACGACGTGCCGAACCTCGCCCGAAAGTTGAAACTCTACAGCGCCGAATGGTGCGCCGACTGCCGCAACGCCAAGCGCTTCCTGGACGAGCAAGGCGTCGATTACGAACTCGTCGAGATCGACAAGGACGAGCAGGCCGCCCGCCTGCTCGAGGAGCGCACGGGCAAGCGCGGCATCCCCTGCCTGCTGATCGACGGCGACCGCTGGCTCCGGGCCTACGAACCCGGGCGTGGCTTCGACCGCGAGGGCGTGGCCCGCGAACTGGGGCTCTAGGACGATCTCCCCGAAAGGACCGACCATGCCCTTCCCCGTACGGAACCGCCTGGCCCTGCTGTTGTGCGCGCTCGCCGCGGTCTCCTTCTCGACGGCCGGCGCCGGCGAGGAATGCACGGCCATGGTCGCGTCGCCTGCGGCCACGGCGGCCGGCCGCCCCATGCTGTGGAAGAACCGGGACACGGACAAGCTCTCGAACCGGATCGTCTTCGTGCGCGAGGAGCCCCATTCCTACCTGGCGCTGGTCGACGCCGCGAACCCTACGGGCCGCCACGTCTACGCGGGGCTGAACGACGTCGGCTTCGCGATCATGAACACCGTGGCCTACAACCTGCCCGAATCCGCCGACGAGTTCGCCGACCTCGAGGGCGTGATCATGGCCGACGCCCTGCGCTCCTGCCGCACCGTGGCCGACTTCGAGGTAATGATCCGGGCCTGCCTGGGGCCCGACCTCGGCGCGCTGACCAACTTCGGGGTGATCGACGCCAAGGGCGGAGCCGCCGTCTTCGAGACGCACAACCACGGCTGCGAGCGCCTGGACGCCGCCGCGGAGTCCGGGGGCGCCATGATCGTGACGAACTTCGCGCGCACCGGGACCGAGGGCGACGGTCACGGCTACCTGCGCTTCGCCCGGGCGGCGGCCCTGCTGGCCCTGCGGCCCGCGGGCGCCCTGGATGTCCGCGGCATCCTGCGCGACTTCGCCCGGGACCTGGGTCATCCGCTGATCGGGCAACCCGGCCTGGCCGACGCCGCGGCGTTGCCGGCGACGCGGGACCTCTGGATCTTCGGCAACGACTGCATCGACCGGCCTTCGACGGCGGCGGCCGTGGTCATCGAGGGGCGCAGGCCCGGCGACCCGGAATCCGTGGCCACGCTGTGGGTGATTCCCGGCGAGCCCGTCTGCGCGGTGGCCGTGCCGCTCTGGGTCGAGGCGGGGGAGTCTCCGGAGCAGTTGCGGAGTGGGGAAGAGGCTCCGCTGTGGACCGCGTCCCTGCGGCTGAAGTCCATGATCCGGCCTCCCGACCAGGGGCATCGCGGCGACTACCTGAACCTGACCCGGCTGGTCAACGCCGACGGCACCGGTTTCCTGCCCGGGCTGCTCGCCGTCGAGGACGGGATCTTCGCCGCGACCGAGGATTTCCAGTCCGCGGCGCGCACGCCGACCGAGCGCGCCGCCTTCCAGGCGCAGATGGCCGGAAGGGCGCTCGCGGCGCTGGAGGCCGCGGGCGCGACCCGCTGATCGGTCCGGCGCGGCCGTCCGCGCCGGACCCCCTCACCTGATGACCACGAACTTGCCGATCGTCTTCTCGAAGTCCTCGACGTCCGAGTCCACCGTGTAGAGGTAGATGCCGCTGACGATCTGCTGCCCGTTGCGACTGACCAGGTTCCAGGACGCTTCGCCGTAGCCGTCGCTGCCGTCGTGGGCGATCTCCTGCACCAGGTCGCCGCTCAGGGTGAAGATCTTGATCGTGTTGCGGGCCTGCGGCAGGTTGGCGAAGCGGATGCGCACGCCGGTCGGGTCTTCGGCGTTCGGGTACATCTCCTGGAATTCGCCCAGGGCTTCGCGGGTGGCGGGGTTGGGGTAGACGAAGATGTCCCGGCGGTCGGTGCCTTCCAGATCGGCGGCGACGGCCTCGGTGGCCGGGGACGTGGCGGCGAAGAAGCTGCGCGGGGAGCCCGACTCGCCGTAGCCGGTGATCGCGTCCGGGAACGCCGGGTGGGTGACGTGGTCCCGGGTGGTCACCGAGTAGAAGTAGAGGAAGCCGTTCTTGGCCTCGTGATCGATGTACTCGTAGAATCGGTGCGCCAGCTTGGGCGGCACGCCCGTGGCCGGGTCGCCCTCGCGGGCGGTGACGAGGAAGAAGGTGTCCAGCGCGGCGGGATACTCGGCCCAGGGCACCAGGATATCCATGCCATCGTTGACCAGGCCGAACTCGTCCAGCACCGGCGGCATCCAGGTGTGGCCCATGGTGTCGCGGTCCACCCACTGCTGCATGGCCGCGGCCAGGCCGTCGTATTGCGGGTCCGAGAGGATGCGCGGCACGTAGAGGATGGTGTCGAGGCCGGTGTTGGGGCCCATGGGCATCGTGTCGCGCAGGACGTTCACGAAGTCTATCTCCATGATGTCGACGTAGTCGTTGATCACGTCGAATTCGTCGAGCAGCGTCCACGATGTGGCCGGCGGGCCGTTGGCGGTCGAACTGCCCGCGGGACGGTCCCAGTTGTCGGCGCGCCAGATGCGGTAGCTCTCGAAGTCGTCGCGATGCTCGCGGTCGTCCAGGCTGCGCTCCCCGCTGTCGTCCCAGAAGAGATGGACGGCGTTGTTCCGGGGCCAGAGCCTGAGGGTGGGCGTGGGCGGAGGCACGTCCGCGACCCAGGCGCGTTGCTTCTCGCGACCCTTGACCCCGGTGCAGCCGTAGAGCATGTCGTCGGGCATGAAGTCGGACATGTAGTCGCCGCAGAGCCACATGTAGTTCCCCCGGTAGAGCTCCATGCAGTTGTCCAGGTTGACCCAGGCGCAGACCTCGCCGTGCTCCTCGACGTATTCGAAACTGCTGGCCTCCAGCTCGGAGTAGCTCCAGATCGGCCGGGCGCAGCGCGTGTCCATCCAGACGGAATTGCGGTATTCGTAGGTCCAGTGGCCGTTGACCAGCCTGAAGTCGGAGAGGCAGAGCAGGGACTCGCGCCCGAGACGGCCGGTGGAGGGGTCGCGGTCCAAGTTCTGCCAGATGCCCAGGCAGACCTGCGAGGCGTAGGCGGCGTTCTCGATCATGTCGTACAAATCGTCGCCGGCCACCAGGGCCACCCGGTAGAAGAAGGTGTCGCCGGGGTCGACGCGTCCGATCGGGCCGCTCGTCACCAGGAAGGCGTAGTCGTTCTCGTCGCCGGGACCGCGGTCCTTGTCGCGGACCTCCCTGCTCATCGTCGCGTAGCGCTCCTCGTCGTTCGTCGGGTGGCCGCCGTTCTCGAAGGGACGGTCGCCGGCGAAGATGCGCAGCGCATGGATCCCCAGATCGTCGGCCCAGTTCCGGTCGTAGGCGCGGAAGGGGTGCTCCAGCACGGCGACCCCGAAATAGCCGGGCACGTGGCCGGGACCCTCCCCGTCGTACATGTAGGCGATGTGGACGGGAGCGTAGTGCCCCGGATCCACCTGCACCCAGCCGTCCCAGGATCCGGCCAGGTCGTTCTGCCCGACGCCGGACATCGTCCGCGGCCCGATGTCGCAGTCGGCGAGGATCCCGAGGTAGACGTCCGAGAGCGTGGCGCCGCCCACGTTCGTGATCTCGTATTCCAGGCCCACGAAGTCCTCGGCGCGCGGGGCGTGCCAGGCGAAGGTGCGCTGGATCAGGCGCAGGCCCAGCGGGCGGTGGTCGGGGTAGATCTCAGCCGAGAGCTCGGTGTCGTCGAACATCGTGCAGACCATCATCTGGTCGCCGGCGTGGCCGTAGTCCTCGTCGATGCGGCCGTCGCCGTCGTCGTCCAGGCCGTTGAGGACCTCCTCGTCGATCAGACCGTCCTCGTCGTCGTCCTGGCGACGCTCCGGGAAGCGGAAGCCGCTGGCGCCGGGCTCTTTCGGCCTCACCACCTCGTTGTGCCGGGATTCGTAGATCGTGCCGCTCCAGGTCGAGGGCGGGCGGAATTCGCGCTGGTACTGGCCGGTCGAGACTGAGCGCTCGCCGTTCTTGACGGCGCCGATCCAGAGCCCGGCCGACCACAGGTACTCGACGCCGCTGCCGGCGGGATATTGGCCCGACGGGGCGTCGGCGAAGCTGCTGACGACCGAATACTGCGATCCGATCAGGCCGTGGTTGGTGATGTTGACGTGCAGGTTGCCCGCGTTCATGACGTAGGAGCCGTCCAAGACGTGCACGCCGGCGGGGTTGCGGCCGGGGTCGTCCACATTCTCCTCGAGGTCGGTCCAAGCGGCGGCGGGTGAGCAGCAGAAGAGGCAGACGAGGATCAGGGTGGTCACTGGCAGCAACCGGACTGGGCGTCTCGAAAAGCTGTCGGCGTGGGGCGACAGGACGTCCATGTGATGTCCTCGGTCGTGTGGGGACCAGAACCGAAAAAATACTGACATCATCTTGTCAACAATACAACCGGCAAAGAACCGGGTCATTGGTACGGGGGCGCGTGCAGTCTGTTGCATAAACCGGATTAGTTTGGTAGTGTATTAAGGCATTCACCCTCGCCCGGGGAGTCGGCTGGAATTGCGAACGCTGCGGCGTGTCGCTTCCGGGGGCGGTCCCGGCGCGGAGCTGCCGCATCCGCACCACGTGACAGCGTGGTGCCCGTTTTTTCAAGGGGGGGACGGGAATGATCGACCGGCAGATCGGCGCCTTCAAGGTCCTGGAACTGATCGGCCGCGGCGGCATGGGCGAGGTCTACCGCGCCCGCGACACCAGACTCGATCGCGACGTCGCCCTCAAACTCCTGCCTCCCGACCTCGTCCGCGATCCTGATCGCCTGGCCCGCTTCGATCGCGAGGCGAAGCTGCTCGCCGCGCTCCAGCACCAGAACATCGCTTCGATCTACGGCATCGAGGACGCCGACGGCCAGCCCGTCCTGGTCATGGAACTGGCCGAGGGCCGGGACCTGAGCGAACGCCTCGCCGCCGGCCCCCTGCCGGCCGGGGAGGTCGAAAGGATCGCCCGCCAGCTGGCCGCAGGCCTGGAGAACGCCCACGAGAAGGGCATCGTCCATCGCGACCTGAAGCCGGCGAACATCAAGGTCACCGGCGACGACAGGGTCAAGATCCTGGACTTCGGCCTCGCCCGCGCCCTCTCGGGTCTGGGCGGCGCGCCGGTTCCCGCCGACGATCAGCACACCCTGACCCAGGGCCTGACCGGCGCCGGCGTGGTGCTGGGCACCGCGGCCTACATGAGCCCCGAGCAGACGCGGGGCTACGAGGTCGACCGCCGGGCCGACATCTGGGCCTTCGGCGTGATCCTCTACGAGATGCTCACCGGGCAGCGGCTCTTCGCGGGCGAGACCGCCTCGGACACCCTGGCC
>CAZLHO010000017.1:14456-50816 GCA_964559455.1 uncultured Fibrobacteraceae bacterium
GTGCAGGGGCTCACCCTCCTGCGGCTCACGCGGGGCGATGCCCGCCGACGCCTCTCCGGTCCTGGTGCGCCTCTGCCAGCGCTGCCTGGAGCGCGACCCCCAGCTGAGGCTGCGCGACATCGGCGAGGCGCGGGTCGCCCTCGAGGGCTCCTCGGTATCGATGCTGACTTCGGCGCTTCCCGGCGTGCCGCCGGCCCCGGCCGCCCCGGCGCGGGGGCGCCGGCGGCCCCTCGGCTGGCTGGCGGCCGCGGTCGCGGTCGCCGCGCTCTCCTTCGGGGCGCTGGGCATGACCGGCCGCCTGTCGCCCGTCGCCGATCCTCTGCCGCTGGTCCACGCCGAGATCTCGATGCCCGCAAGCACCGGCCTCTACCTGAACCCGGGCTTCCCGGGTGTGCCGGTCGTCGCGCCCGACGCCCGGCACATCGCCTTCGCCGCCCAGGACTCCAACGGCAGCGTCATGCTCTACGTCCGCAGCCTGGCCGAGCGGGAGTCCCGGCCGATCGCCGGCACCCAGGGCGCCAGCTATCCGTTCTGGGCGCCGGACAGCCGCTCGGTGGCCTTCTTCGCCCGCGAGCAGCTCAACCGCGTGGACATCGGCGGCGGTCCGGTCATGACCATCTGCCAGGCCGAGAACGGCAAGTGGGGCTCGTGGAACGACGAGGACCGGATCCTGTTCACGCCCAGCCACAACGCCGGCATCTTCTTGGTGCCGGCCACCGGCGGCGAACCGGTCGCCGTCACGCGGCTGGAGGACGACGAGGGGGCCCGCTCGCACCGCTTCCCGCGCTGGCTCCCCGACGGTCGCCACTTCGTCTACCTCTCCTGGTACCGGGGCGGCTCCGCCGGCGACCGGGGCAGCGATACGGCCCTGCGCCTCGGCAGCGTCGACGGCGATGCGGACCGCGAATTGATGCCCAGCCAGACCGGCGCCGTCTTCGCCGCCGACCACCTGCTCTACGTCCACGAGACCAACCTGATGTGCCGGCCCTTCTCGTGGCGGGAATTGGACTTCACCGGTCCGCCGCGGCCGCTGATGGACGACGTGCTCGGCATCCAGGGCGCCCACTACGGCGTCTTCTCGGCGGTCGACGCCGACGTGCTGGCCTACGTGCGCAGCGGCGGCTCCTTCGGCCTCTCGAACCTGGTCTGGGTCGACGCGGAAGGCGAGGAGACGCCCCTGTCCGTGCCCCCGACCTCGAACCTGGGCTTCGCCGTCTCGCCGGACGGGAGCCGCGTGGTCTACTCGCGCGTCGACGACCAGACCGGGACCTTCGACATCTGGGTCCACGAGATCGCCCGTTCGCTGTCGACCCGCTTCACCTTCGGCGCCGAGTCCGAGTACATGCCGGTCTGGTCGGCGGACGGAGCCTGGATCACCTACTGCTCCGACGAGTCCGGCACGCAGAAGATCTACCGCAAGCGGGTCTCGGGCTCCGGCACGCCGGAGCTGCTGGTCTCGCTGGACACCGACTGCACGCCCACCGCCTGGTCGCCGGACGACGGCCGGCTGCTGTTCACGAAGGTCAATCCGGTCTCGGGCTACTCGTCCTGGATCCTGGACACGACGGACGGATCGGAGCCCCGCCCCCTGCGCGAAACGGAGTTCTCGGAGGGCGGGGCCTGCTTCTCGCCCGACGGCTGGTGGATCGCCTACATGTCCGACGAGACGGGACAGCCCGAGACCTTCGTCGAGACCCTGCACCCGGAGGGGGGGCGGTGGCGGATCTCCAGCAACGGCGGCATGTGGCCGGTCTGGTCGCGGGACGGTTCGCGGATCTACTACCTGGAATTGACCGGAGGACTGAAGGTCACCGAGGTCGTCGTCGACGGGGCCGAGCTGGACATCGGCAGGACGGAGTCGGTCACCGGCGGCGTCGAGATCCAGTCGTCCCGGACGCTGGCCGAGAATCCCGCCACCGGGCAGGTCCTGGTCCAGAAGCCGTTGCACGAACTGGACGACAGCCTGCAGCTGGTGACGGGGTGGCGGCGGATGCTGGCCGCCGGCGGCGACTGACGGCCCGCTCAAGAGGAGGGCGATCATGGAACTGGCGCTCGTGGGAATCGTGAACAACGAACCGCTGCGGCTTCCCCTCCGGGAGGGCGTGCAGCGCGTCGGCCGCGGCGAGGACGTCGAGATCCGTCTGCCCGTGCCCAGCGTGTCGCGCCGGCACGCCGAGATCAGGCTCGAAGGCGGCCGGGTGATCGTCCGCGACCTCGGCAGCCACAACGGCACGAAGGTCAACGGGGAGCCCGTTTCCACCGACGTCGACCTGGACGTCGGCGACCAGCTGGGCTTCGCCGAGCTCAGCTTTCGCCTGCAGTCCGCCGACCCGGTCGAGATGACGCAGTTCTCGGGCTCGGCGACCCTGGTGCCCAGCGAGGAGATCTCCTGGGAGGAGATGAACCGCGACCGAAGCGTCCGACGCGACCGGCGCTCCAGGCTCTTCCGGGTGCTGGCCGAGGCGGGCGAACTGCTGACGAATCCGCGGGAGCCCGAGCTGATCTACGAGCCCATCCTGGACCTGGTCGAGACGGCCATGGAGCCCGAACGCATCTTCGTCCTGCTCCAGGACGAGGGCGGCGAGGAGCCGGTGGTCGTGGCTTCGCGGCTCCGGGGGGGCGGCCAGGCCGGCGACCTGGCCCTGAGCCGCACCATGGTCCGGCGCGTGCTGCGGGACAAGGCCTCGATCCTGACCACCGATCCGGTGAACGATCCCGACTTCGACGTCGCCATGAGCATGGTCGCCGGCAGCATCCGCTCCGCGATGGCCTCGCCGCTCTTCGTCAACGAGGAGGTCATCGGCCTGATCTACGCCGACGACACGCGGCAGGGCAAGAGCTTCTCGCGGGACGAGCTGCGGGCCTTCACGATGCTGGGCGGCACCATCGCCATGGCCATCTCCCACGCCCGTTACCACGCCATCGAAGAGGAGAACCTGCGCCGCGACGCCGATCTGCGAGCGGCCGGCGATATCCTCGAGCACATCCTGCCCGGACCGCTCCCGGACCTGCCCGGCTACGAGCTGGCGTCCTGCCTCGTGCCCTGCTTCGAGGTGGGCGGCGACCTCTACGACTTCCAGACGCTGGCCGACGGACGCTTCGCCTTCTTCCTGGGGGACGTCTCGGGCAAGGGCCTGGGCGCCGCCATGCTGGTGTCGCACCTGATCTCGCTGGCGCGCTTCATGACCGCCGAGGGCTGGGAGCCCGAGCGGATGATGCGGCGCCTGAACGAGCAGATCTTCCGCTGCACCGACTTCTCGCGCTTCGCGACGGCGATCCTGGGGCATCTGGATCCCGCCGACGGCGGAGTGGTGATCGCCAACGCCGGGCACAACAAGCCCCTGATCGTCCGCGCCGACGGGAGCCTCGAGACCTGCGAGGCGGCCGGTCTGCCGGTCGGCATGATGGAGACGGCGGAGTACGGGACCTGCGGGACGACCCTCGCTCCCGGCGATCTTCTGGTCATGTACAGCGACGGCGTCACCGAGACGATGGACGAGAGCGAAGAACTCTTCGGCGACGAACGCTTCGAGCAGCTGCTGGTCAGGGAGCGGGGGCGCGGGCTCGACGAGATCGTGGCGGCGGTCCAGGCCGATCTGGCCGCCTTCCGCGGCGGCGCCCCGGTCAGCGACGACGTCTCGCTGCTGATGATCCGACGCGAGGGCTGAGGCCGATCGCCTCAGCGGTGCTCGTAGCCCAGGCCCTCGCGTTCGACCCGCGTCACGTCCAGCTCGTCCGTCTCGGCGCAGTACAGTTCCGTCAGCCGGTCCCGGTAGGGCTCCAGCGCCGCCGCCATCGCCGGGGGCAGGCCGTCCGCGAAGGGCCTCCGGCGCGGATCGGCGCGCAGCGCCGCCGCCTCGTCCCGCCAGAAGCTCCCCGCGCCCTCCATCGCCGCCCGCCGCGCCACCATCTCCCGCAGCTGGGGCAGCACCCGGTCCGTGAAGACCGCCGGTTCGTCGTCCCGCGCGAACATGAAGGACGTCGGCCGACGCTCCTGCCAGGAGTGGTAGATCAGCGAGTACAGCCAGGTGTACTCGCCCAGGCCCATGCGCACGGCCAGCAGGCTCTCGTTGCGCAGGGTGATGTAGCGGCTGATGTCGCGGGCGACGAAGAAGGCGCTGCCCACGACCCGACCGGTCAGGGAGAAGAACTGGCCCGCTCCCGGCTCCTTGTCGCTCTTCTCCAGTTCGTCCATCCGTGAGAAGTCGATCGCGGCCGTGGTCATCCGGCCGCAGAAGGGCGCCAGCGTCTCGCGGACGTCGAGGAAGCGCTCCAGGCGGTCCGGCGTCAGACCTCCGTCGGCGGCCGGGGTGTAGGCGTGCGCGTCGGGGTGCTCGCGGTCGACGGCCTCTCCGGTGGCGATGCTGCGGTCGCCGGAGATGCGCACCATGACGTAGGCGGAGGCGCTCAGCAGGACGATGAGCGCCAGCAGGCCGAGGCAGCCGATCCCGGTGAACTTGAGCCATCTGGGCATGGGGGCGCTCCGATACGGAGGAGGTTTCGCGGGCGGGCCACGTTTCCAGGACGCAGGATCCCGGGGAAAGGTTGCCTGCCGGTCGTCCAGCGCCGATAATCAGCCGGCGCCCGGTACGGCGCGCCGACACTCCGACCCGGGGAGCCCGATGGAGCCGAGAACGCCCGAGAACCTGGCCGATCATCCCGAGCTGCGCATCGGTGATTGGGTGGTGCTGCCCGCCCTCAACCTCGTCCGCCGGGGCGAGGATTCCCGGCGGATCGAGCCCCGCCTGATGCACGTCCTCGTCCACCTGGCCCGCCGCCCCGGCCGGGTCGTCCCGCGCGACGAACTGCTGGACGCCGTCTGGGGCGACGCCGTGGTCATGGAGGAGGCGCTGACCCAGGCCGTCTCGCAGCTGAGGCGTATTCTCGGCGACGACCCCCGGCGGCCCCGCATCATCGAGACGATCCGCAAGCGGGGCTACCGCATCGCCGCTCCGGTCGCCGTGCTGGACGCGGCGGGCGGCGAAACCGTCGTCGCCGGCGCGCGGCGCCGCGCGCCGTGGCTGGCCCTGCCCGCCGTCGCCCTGCTGGTCGCGGCGGCCCTGCTGCTGACCGGCCGACCGGCCGACACGACCGCGCTGGTGCTAGACGAGCTTCCCTTGACCTCGCTGGAGGGAGACGAGACCGAGCCCGCGCTGTCGCCCGACGGGAGCAGCGTGGTCTTCTCGTGGCGCCCCCCCGGCGAAGACGTGTTCCGGCTGTACCGGATGCCCTGCGGCTCCCAGACGCCAACGCCCTTGCCCGAGGTCCCGGGCCATGCGGTCGGCGCCCGTTGGTCGCCGGACGGCGGACGGATCGCCTTCGTCTCGCGCACGGCGACCGGGGACAGGATCCACATCGCGCCGGCCGCGGGGGGGGAGCCGTATCCGGTGGGGCCGAGCTTCCCGATGGTCCTGGGGCTCGACTGGCTGCCGGGCGGGGACGCGCTGGTCCTCGGCGCCTATACGGCCCCGGACGCGCCGACGCAGCTGCTGACCCTGGACCTGAAAACCGCTGCGGCCATTCCGTTGACGTTGCCGCCGACGCTGATCGCGGGCGACAGCTGGCCGCGGGTGTCGCGCGACGGGAGCGAGATCGCCTTCGTGCGCGGCGACCGCGCCCAGTTCCAGGACGTCCACATCATCCCGATCGCGGGCGGGGATGTCGCGCGGCTGACGCGGGGCATGCTGGCGATCCGTGGCTTCGACTGGACCCGCGACGGCGGCAGGATCGTCGTCTCGACCGAGATGGGCGGCGTGCCCGCCCTGTGGCGGGTGTCCCGGGACGGCGGCGAACCGGTCCGGCTGGTCGCCCGCGGCGACCGCGTCCTCTACCCCTGCTGCGCCGCGGGCTCCGACCGCCTCGTCTTCAGGACGCAGACCCTGGACACCGACCTGATGCTCTGCCGGCTGCCGGAGTCGCCGGACGGGATTCCGGACCTGGTCTCGGTCGCACCCTCGACCCGGCTCGACCTCGAGGGCCGCCTGGATCCGGACGGCCGCCGCATCGTCTTCATCTCGCAGCGCGACGGACGCAGCGAGCTCTGGCTCTGCAGCGTCGAGGGGCGGGACCTGCGCCGGCTCTCGGAGTTCGGCGGGGCCGCCCTCGACCATCCCCGCTGGTCGCCCGACGGCCGGCGGGTGGCGGTCAACGCGGCCGCGGACGGGGTGCTCCACATCTTCGTCGTCGACGTGGAAAACGGCCGCCGGCGCCAGGTCACTCGCGGGGCCCGTCATTTCCGCTTCGGACACTGGTCGGCCGACGGCCGCTGGTTGTATCACTCCACGGCGGAAGGGAAGGGCTGGCGGATCGCCCGGACGCGCGACGACGGCTCCGAGACGCAGGATCTGGACATTCCCGCCTGCCTGACCCTCGACGAGACCGCCGGCGGCGAGGTGCTCTACTTCAAGGACACCGCCCCCGGGATCTGGCGTCTGCCGCCGGGGGGCGGCGTCCCCGAAACCTGCGTCGCCGACCCCGACTCGCTGGGCCGCATCCTGGCCGCCGACGCCTGCGATGACGGCCTCTTCCTGGTCCGCCGCGTCCCGGACGGGCTGCGGCTGAGCTTCCTCGCCTTCGGCGGCCGCGGGGTCGAGGATCTGGCCGAGCTGCCGGAGGGCGTCTTCGGCGACCTCAGCGTGAGCCGCGACCGCCGCAGCTTCCTGCTCGCCCGGGTCGAGCGCTCCCAGAGCGACCTGGCCCTGGTCGAGGCCCTTCCCTGAACCTGCGGTCCTTCCTCAGCGCACCAGGCTCATCCGCCGCGACGCCGCGACGGCGCCGTCAGTCCGCAGATGCAGCAGATAGGTCCCCGCCGGCGCCGGGCACCCCCCGGCGTCGCGGCCGTCCCAGACGACCTCGTTGATGCCGGCGGGCGCGAACCCGTCCGCCAGGACGGCGACCCGGCGACCGCGGAGGTCGTTGACGGTCAGCAGCACGCGGGCGTCCGCCTCGACGGCGAAGGAGACGCTGGCGCGGGGGTTGAAGGGGTTCGGCCAGGCGCGCAGGGCGGGGACGACCGCGGCGGGGGTGCGGTCGCCCACCGCGGTGGCGGCCGTGGCCAGGGTCAGCCGGTCCAGACGCGGCGAGACGGTCGAGTCGGCGGTCGCCAGGCGCACCCGGTACTGGACGTAGCGCCCCTGGGGCGTGGCGACGGGGCCGGGGACGACGATCTCGGTGGACCACGCGCCGAGGGTGTCGGGGTCGTCGCCGGCGCGCAGGCTGACCCCCAGCGTCGCGCCGGCGGGGACCTCGGCCTCCCAGTCCAGGCCGTGGACGCCCTCGCCGCCCAGGTCCAACACCGCGCTCTGCAAGGCGCCCTCGGGGCGGAAGGCGCCGATCTCGTACCACAGGAACTGACCCAGTTCGTAGGACGAGGCCAGCACCTCGAGGGCGCCGTCGCCGTCCAGGTCGCCGGCGTTCACGCAAAGCGGCACCCGGCAGTTGTAGTCGACGATATGTTCCGTCCAGGCCGTCGGATCGCCGCCTCCGTTCTCCCACCAGGCCACGTCGTGCACGTAGTAGCCGACGCCGAGCACGTCCAGCCGGCCGTCGCCGTTCAGGTCGCGGATCTGCACCTGGTGACCGCCGACGAAGTTGGACCTGATCGTCTGCTCGGTCCAGGCCACGGGATCGCCGCCGTCGTTGCGCCACCAGCGCACGGCTCCCGTGGCCCCGGTGGCCGCGACGTCCAGGCGGCCGTCGCCGTCGATGTCCCCGGTGCGCACCGAGCGGGCGCCGAAGACGGTGGAACTGATCGTGGCCGCGGTCCAGACGATGGGATCGCCGCCGTCGTTGCGCCACCAGACGATGCTGTTGGCCAGGGCGCCGGCGCCGACCAGGTCCAGGTCGCCGTCGCCGTCCAGGTCGCCCGACCAGACCGAATGGGCGCCGCGCAGGTCCTGGTCCACGTAGTGGCGGGTCCAGACGATGGGGTCGCCGCCCCCGTTGCGCCACCAGGCCACGTCGCCGGGCGTGTAGGCGGAGCAGGCGATGTCGATGCGGCCGTCGCCGTCCACGTCAGCGGCGTGGACGTCGTAGGCTTCCCCCCAGTTGAGGTCGACGTCCTGTTCGTCCCAGGCGACCGGGGAACCGCCGTCGTTGAGCCAGCAGCGGATGTCCCCGTTGGCGATCTCGGAACAGGCCACGATGTCGGGTGCGCCGTCGTCGTCGAAGTCGGCGATGGCGACGCCCGTGGCCCCGGGATGGTCGGTCCCCACCTGCTGGCGGGTCCAGGCGGGAATCGCCGCGCCGTCGTTGAACCAGACCAGCACCTTGTAGGAGCCGGCGGCCGCTCCGACCACGTCCACGTCGCCGTCGCCGTCGACGTCGACGGCGTCGACGCCGAAGGAGTTGTAGAAAGCGTCGTCGAACATGTGGGATTCCGGCGACGCCAGCGCATCGGTCGACAGGGCGAGCAGGCCGGGCCGGGCGCGCCACGAGACATCGTCGGAAGCGGCGAAGCCGCTGTCCCAGACGGCGACGGGACCGGGAGCGACGGGGCCTCCGGACCAGTCGTCCTGGCTGACGTCGGCCCGGGCGGCGCCGACGGCCACGGCCAGCAGGGTGAAGAGGACGGCGAATGCGGAGGCACGGAGACCGGGCAGGGTGACGGGACGCATCGGGAACCCCTTTCAGGCTCGGGTGACGGAGGCGAGGGTGTCGCGCTCCGGACCGAAGGATGAGGATTCCGCGGTCCGCGAACCTGAAGACAAGGTTGAGATGGGGTCCAGATTTGCTGAACGGGGTGGATCCGGGCGGCGGGGGCCGTTTTCCGTCTCAGCTGGAGGCGGGGGCGAAGAGTCCCCGCAGACGCGCCAGCCCCCGCTGCAGGGCCCGCGTGCGCAGCAGGCTCCAGAGGGAAAGGGCCAGGAAGACGACCGTGCCGGCGCGATGCCAGCCGCCGCCGTGCGCGTGGGCGGCGCCGGTCAGCCCGGCCACCGACAGGTCCGTGCCCGCCAGCAGGACGTCCAGCAGCAGGCCCAGGCCCAGGCTGGCGGCGACGATCACGCCCAGGTAGGCGGCGAAGGGCCGGCGTCCGAACTGCCTCGAGAGCACGAGCATGCTGGCGGCGTTGGTGGCGGGACCCACCAGCAGGAAGACCAGGGCGGCGCCCGGGCTGACGCCGGCCGCGACCAGTCCGGCGGCCACCGGGGTCGACGAGGTGGCGCAGACGTACATCGGCACGCCGATGCCGAGCATGACCAGGTAGGTGAGCAGGTGGCGGCCGGCCAGGCCCTCCCAGTGCAGCTCGGGCAGGAAGACGGCGACGGCCGCGCCCACGAGCAGGCCCGCCAGCAGCCGCACGGTGAGGTCGTCGAAGAAGTCCACGAAGCCGTAGCGCAGGGCGCGCCGCCACCAGGCGGGGCGCGCGGCGGGCGCCGCGGCGTCGGCGGGAGCGGACTCCCCGTCGCCGCAGCTGCAGCAGCAGGCCGGGGCGGGGGCGGCGGCCGGGGCGGGTTCGGCCCGCTTCCGGTCGGCGGCGTCCACCGCGAAGCCGGCCAGGATTCCCGTCAGCAACGAGGACAGGGGACGGTAGACGGCCATCACCGGGCCGAGCAGGCTCCAGGTCAGCAGCACCGAGACGGCGTCGGTCTCGGGCACCGTGACCAGGAACGAGGCCGTGGCCCCCTTGCCGGCGCCGCGCTTCTGCAGGGCCAGGGCGGTGGGCAGCACGCTGCAGGAGCACAGCGGCAGGGGCATGCCGATCAGCGTGGCCAGCAGCACCGAGCGCTTGCCGGGACGGGTCAGCGGCGCCAGCAGGTGTTCGCGCTCCTCGAGCAGCACGTGCAGCAGGCCCGCGGCCAGGAAGCCGAAGAGCATCAGGCCTGAAGATTCGTCCAGGATCCGGACGAAGGCGTCGAGAAGTGTGCGCATGGGCTCGAGGGCTCCGGGCGAGGCGGCGGGCCGCGTCGGTTATCGGTTGCGTCGCCGCAGCAGCCCGGCGCCGGCGTGCGCCGCCAGGAAGACGGCCGCCGCCAGCAGGATGGTCACCGCGCCGACGGGCAGGTCGGCCCCGTAGCCCAGGGCCAGTCCCGCCGTCGTGAACACTCCACTCAATAAAGCGGCGCCGACCATCATCTGCCACAACTTGGCGCTGAACTTGCCGGCCACCGAGACCGGCAGCGTGAGCAGGGCGATCACCAGCACCACGCCCACGACGTAGACCAGGGTGACGATCGTCAGCGCCGACAGCACCAGCAGCAGCGTGTAGAAGAAGGAGACGTTCACCCCGCGCAGCCGGGCGAATTCCTCGTCGAAGCAGACGGCGAGCAGGGGGTTGTAGAAGAGGAAGGCGACGAGCAGCACGGCCAGGTCCAGGCCCACCAGCAAGCGCATGGCGCCGGCGTCCACCAGCACGACGTTGCCGAAGAGGTAGGTCATCAGGTCGGCCTTGTAGCCGGGCGTCTGGAAGAGGAAGAGGATGCCCGCGGCCATGCCCACGGCCCACAGGGCCGAGATCACCGTCTCTTCGCGCTCGCGCAGGCGGGCGCGGGCCAGGCCCAGCAGCAGGGCGCCCACCACCGCCGCGGCGACCGCGCCGTGCAGGGGATGCAGCCATTCCCAGCCGCGGGTGGCCCGCAGCCAGTAGGCCGCGCCCATGCCGCCCAGCACGGCGTGGGCCAGGCTGCCGGCGATGGCCGTGATGCGCCGCGTGACGACGTAGGTGCCGACCACGCCGCAGGCCACGCTGGCCATCAGGCCCGCGAAGAGGGCCCGGCGCAGGAAGGCGAAGTCGTTCAGGGCCTGCAGGAAATCACCCATGATCGTGACCCCCGTGGCCCGTGTCGTGGTCGTGGCGCACCAGGCGGGCGTCGCTGGAGAAGAGGCGGGCCAGCTCGCCGGTGATCGCCGTCGAGGGATGCTGGGCCACCTCGACGTTGACGCAGATCACCTGCCGCACGTGGCGCGAGACGACGCTGACGTCGTGCGAGACCAGGATCACGGTCATGCGTTCGTTGAGGCGGTGCAGCAGTTCGTAGAGGTCGTCCTGCACGCCTGGGTCGAGGCTGGCGGTGGGCTCGTCCAGCAGCAGCAGGTCGGGAGTGCAGGCCAGGGCGCGGGCGATCAGCACGCGCTGGCGCTGGCCGCCGGAGAGGTCGCTGAAGGGGCGGTCGCGCAGGTCCGCGGCGCCGGCGTCGTCCAGGGACTCGAGCGCGGCGGCGGTGTCCTTGCGGGTGAAGGGGCCGAAGGGCAGCCGCCGGCCCAGGCGGCCCATGAGCACGACGTCGAGCACGGTCACCGGGAACATCGGGTCCAGGTTGGCGTGCTGGGGCATGTAGCCCACGCGCAGGCGGGCGTCGCGGGGCGCGCGGCCGAGCACGCGCACCGAGCCCCGGTCGGGATGGAGCAGGCCCAGGATCAGGCGCAGCAGGGTGGTCTTGCCGCCGCCGTTGGGCCCGATGATCGAGACGAAATCGCCGTCGGCCACGTCCAGGTCGACGTCGCGCAGCACCTCGTGGCGCCCGTAGGCGAAGGCGACGTCGCGGATGCAGATCGCGGGCGGCGGGGAATGGGGATGGAGCTCCGCGCTCATGGCGCCTCCTCGGCGGACGTCCCGCCCAGGGCGGCGGCGACGGCGGCGGCCAGGCGGCGCAGGTTCGCGGGATAGTCCCTGGCCAGGGGGTCGAGCTCGACCACGGCGACGCCGATCTCACGGGCCGCCGTCAGCGCCGGCGCGCGCGACTGCTGCGGCTGCGAGAAGATCGCGCTCACGCCTTCGTCCCGGGCGCGCGTCAGGGTGCTCGCCAGATGCCGCGGTCCGGGGGACAGGCCGCCCCGCTCGAGGGCGACCTGCTTCAGGCCGTGATCGGCGCAGAGGTAGGCGAAGGCCGGGTGCATGGTGTAGAAGACCCGGCCGCGGACGGGGGCCAGCAGGGCGGCGACGTCGTCGGCCAGGGCGGCGAGCTCGTCGGTGGCGGATTCCAGGTTCGCGGCGTAGAGGGCCGCGTTGTCGGGGTCGAGATCGGCCAGCGCCGCGGCGACCGTCCGCGCCTGCGCGGCGAAGAGGCGGGGGCTGAGCCAGACGTGGGGGTCGGTCTCGCCGTGGTCGTGGTCGTGGCCGTCCCCGTCTTCCGCCGGCAGCAGGTCGAGGCCGGCCGCGGTGTCGACGATCTCCAGGCCGGGGAAGCGCCGCGCCTTGGGCAGCAGCATCGCCTCCATCGGCACGCCGGTGACGAACCAGGCGCGGGCCCCGGCCAGGCGGGCGATCTGCCGCGGCGAGGGATCGAAGGAGGATGGCGAGGCGTCCGGCGGCAGCATCACCTCGACGGCGACGCGCGCGCCTCCCAGACGCTCGACCAGCCAGGCTTGGGGCGGGATGCTGACGAAGACGGAGAGGACGGGGGCGTCGTCCGCGGCGGCGACGGTGACGGCGGCGGAGGGCGTGAGCAGCGCCAGCAGGACGACCGGGAGCAGGATCAGGGCGCGCGGGCTCATGACGCCTTCTCCCCGGCGCCGCGGCAGCCGTCGCAGACGCCGCGCACCTGCACTTCGATCTCGTTTTCGCGGACGGCGCGGGGCGCGTCGCCCGGGTCGACGACCTGCACGGCGGCCTCGGGCAGGCAGAAGACCTTGCCGCAGGCGGAGCAGACGAAGTGGGGGTGGGTGCGCGAGGAATGCGCCGAGGGCACCGCCTCGAAGCGCCAGACGCGGTCGCCGAGCTGGGTCTTGCGGGCCAGGCCGGCGTCCACGAGGTCGACGAGGTTGCGGTAGAGGGTCGCCCGGTTCCAGCCGCGGTCGGCCAGGGCGGCGACGACCTCGGCGTGGCTCAGGGGACGGCGTCCCAGTTGAAGCTGGCGCAGCACGGCGACGCGCGCCGGCGTGATGCGCAGTCCGTGGCCGCGCAGCAGGGCGCCGAGGGCCTGGGGCCAGTTTTCGGACGATGTCTCGGACATGGGCGACCTCCCGACGGGCGCGCGTCGCCCGTCGCCTCAAGATTTAATGCAATTCCATTGCAAATGCAAGGGGCTGTCTGTGAGGATTCCCAGCCATACGACAATATGTCGAACTAATCGCCAATTAAGTGGATAGGATGGAGTTGCAACTCCATTGCAATATTGATATCCTGCCGCGGTGGCGATTACCGGAACCGGGGGGGTGGGACATGAGAGGAACGAAGAGGATCCTGCTTGGCGCGGCGTGGGCCGTGATCATGGCCGGCGTGTCGGCCGGCGGCGTCTTCGCCCAGGGGGCCAGCACCGCGACCGGAGTCTCGAACCTGCTGAATCCGGCCGTCAGCATCAACGCCCTCTTCCTGGGCGAGACCTCCCGCGACATCGACGACGCCGAGGCCAACCGCATCGACCTGCAGGAGGCCGAGCTGCGCTTCACCGCGGTGGTCGATCCCTTCTGGCAGGCGGACATGACGGTGGCGATCCATCCCGAGCACGGTCATGAAGAGGGGGAGGGCGGCGGCCACTACGCCGTCGATCTCGAGGAGGCCTTCGTCCGCGCCCGCCAGCTGCCGGCCGGTCTGGGCCTGCGCCTGGGCAAGTTCTACCTGCCCTTCGGCAAGCAGGTGCCGCTGCACACCCACCAGTACGCCTTCGTCCGGGCCCCGGTGGGCGTCACGTCGCTGCTCGGCGAGCACGCTCCGGCCGAGGTCGGCGCCGAACTGGCCTGGAACGTGCCCCTGCCCTGGTGGTCCGAACTGACGGCCTACGCGGTGAACGGCGACGCCGGGATCTTCGACGCCGAAGACCGCGACCTGGTCTTCGGCGCGCGCTGGAGCCAGATGTGGGACGTCTCCGACGACGCCACCTACGAACTGGGCCTCTCGGCCCTGCACGGCCCCGCCGCCGATCCGGCGGCCGAAGATCCCGACCTGGACCTGGTCGGCCTGGACCTGACCCTGAAGTGGATCTCGTCCGCGCACAGCCACGGCCCGGCCCTGACCTGGACCAGCGAGGTGGTCCTGCGGCCGCAGGAGGGCGGCGACGACCCGCAGGGTTTCAGCTCCCAACTGCAGTACCGGCTGTTGCGCAACTGGTGGGCCGCCGTCGGCTTCTCGCTGGCCGACAGCGCGCCGTGGGCGCCCGACGCGGTCGTCGAATCCTTCACGCCCGGCCCCCAGGTCCGCGTCGCCCCGTCGCTGCGCGAGTACAAGGTCAACGCCACCTATGCGCCCAGCGAGTTCAGCTTCCTGCGCGGCGAGGTCTCGTACCTGCACGATCCCGACGAGGATTTCGAGGACCTGCGCGTCTCGCTGCAGTGGACCTTCACGATCGGGTCGCACCCGGCGCATCTCTACTAGGGGGATGGGACGATGAAAGCACGGATGATCCCGGCCGTCGCGTTGGCGGCCCTGCTCCTGGCCCTGCCGGCGCCCGCTCCGGCGGCGCTGAAGGTCGTCGCCACGCTCAGCGACCTGGGGCGCGTGGTCGAGGCCGTGGGCGGCGACGACGTCGAGGTCACGGTGCTCTGCCCGAGCGATCGCGATCCGCACTACCTGCCCGCCAAGCCCTCGCTGGCGCGCAAGGTGGGAAAGGCCGACCTGCTGGTCTACAACGGTCTGGAGCTGGAGATCGCCTGGCTGCCCCTGCTGATCGAGAAGGCCCGCAACCCCCGCGTGGGGCTGGGTTCGGACGGACTGTTGGACTGTTCCGAGGCCGTCGATACGGTGCTGGAGGTGCCCGCCGGCGGGATCGACCGCGGGCAGGGCGACATCCATCCCGAAGGCAATCCGCACTACACCCTGGACCCGCGCCGCATGGCCGCCGTCGCCCACCTGGTCGCCCACCGGCTGGGCCTGCTGGATCCCGACGGTGCGGCGGCCTACGCCGAAAGGGCCGCCGCCTTCGCGGCGCTGATGGCGGCCAACGACGCCCGCTGGCGCGAGACCGCCGCGGCCGCCGCCGGCCTGCCCGTCGTCATCTATCGCAAGCACTGGGAGTACCTGGCCGACTGGCTGGGGCTGGAGATCGTGGGCGAGATCGAGCACCGGCCCGGCATCGCCCCGTCGCCCCGGCACATCCAGCAGATGATCGATCTGGCCGAGGCCCGCGGCGGCGTGATCGTGCTCGGCGCGGCCTGGGATCATCCCGACGCCCTGCGCGACGTGGCGCGACGCATGAGATCACCGCTGATCCAGCCCCCCGGCCATTGCGGGGATGCGCCGGGGGCGGCGGGCTACGTCGCCTTCCTGGACGAGGTCAGCGCCGCCCTGGCAGGGGCGGCGGCGGAGCTCGAAGAACGCCGCAGCGCCGAAGGGCCCTGATTCCCGGCCCCCCGCAACCCCGCCGGGCCGCTATGCGTAGATCCGTCGATTTCCCTTTGCCAACCCCGCCTCGGTCCCATTAGTTGGGTGTCATGAGCTTCATGCCTCTCATCGCTCGCCGTCGTCGCCTCGGCCTCGTGGTCGGGCTCGCGGCGCTGGTCGCCCTGTCCGGCTACCCGGTCGTGCACCTGCTGCACGACCTGAAGTGCCCGCATCGGATCGGCGACGAGAGAGGCGGTCCCGAAGAGCAGGGGGCCTGGGCTCACCTCCACTTCCATCTGGACGGACACGCCGTCATGGCGCCGTCCTGTCCCGCCGACCCCGGCTGGCGGGCGGTCAGCCGCTGCGAAGAGAGCTCGCCCGCCCCGGTCTGGCTCCCCGCCGTCCCCCGCCTGGCCCGCGCCCCTCCCGTCTGCGCCTGAGACCTTTTCTTCCCGCCCGCCGCGGCCTTGTCCGCGAGTGGTGTCTAAACGCGCAGAAACGGGAGACAATATGCACAAGAAGATCCCCTCGGGGACGACGGCCCTTGCGGTCGTCGCCCTCCTGGCGCTGATGGCCGGATCGGCCGTCGCCCAGTCGTCCAGCACCGCGACCGGCGTGTCGCGGCTGATGAACCCCGCCCTGAGCCTCAACGCCCTGATGCTGGGCCAGACCTCCGCGGACGTCGACGGCGCCGTCGCGAACGGCGCCGACCTGCAGGAGGCCGAGGTCCAGTTCACGGCGATCGTCGACCCCTTCTGGCAGGCCGACGTCATCGTCACCTTCGAGCCCGGCGAGGGCGACGCCTTCGAGGCCGGCATCGAACAGGCGGTGATCGAGAGCCTGTCCATGCCCTCGGGACTGGCCCTGAGGCTGGGCAAGTTCTTCCTGCCCTTCGGCAAGCACGCCCAGCTGCACACGCACATGTATCCCTTCGTGCACGCGCCCCTGGCGCAGACGGCGACCCTGGGCGACGCCCCCGCCGACGTCGGGGCCGAACTGGGCTGGACCGTGCCGTTGCCCTGGTGGTCGGACCTGTTGGTCTACGCGGTCGACGGCCGCACGGAATTCCACGACGCCGAGAGCTCGGACCCGGCCTGCGGCGCCCGCTGGAGCAACCTCTGGGACGCTTCGGAGCAGGCGACCCTGGAACTGGGCTTCTCGGGACTGACGGGGCCGGCCGCCGATCCCGCCGTGCAGGGGGCCCGCCGCGTCTTCGGCGCGGACCTGACCTACAAGTGGGTCTCGGGCGTGCGGTCGCAGGGGCCCGCGCTGACCGCGCAGGCAGAACTCTTCCTGCCCGACGCCGACGGCCTGGAGGGCGACCCCCTGGGCCTGAACGGCCTGCTGCAGTACCGCTTCCAGAGGCAATGGTGGCTGGGGCTGGGCGCCGACCTGGCCCGCGACGTGCGTATCGATCCGCTCTGCGCGGAACCGTCCGCCGACGCCGCCCTGGGCGAATGGCGCGAGTACAAGGCGAACCTGACCTTCGTGCCCAGCGAGTTCAGCGCGCTGCGCTTCGAACTGTCCTACCGCGAGGAGACCGAAACGGGGGTCGAGGACCTGCGCTTCGCGGTCCAGGCCAACTTCACGATCGGGTCGCATCCGGCCCACACCTATTGAGAGGAGAGGACACCATGAGGAAGAACATCCGATTCCTGACGGCCGTGCTGCCGGCCCTGCTCCTGGCGGGTCTCTACGGCGCGCCCGCGCAGGCGGAGCTCAAGGTCGTGGCGACCCTCTCCGACCTGGGCGGAATCGCCCGGGCGGTGGGCGGCGACGACGTCGCGGTCGACATCCTCTGCCCGGGCCCTTCCGATCCCCATTTCCTGCCCGCCAAGCCCTCGCTGGCGCGCAAGGTGGCCGGCGCCGACCTGCTGATCTACAACGGCCTCGAGCTGGAGGTCGGCTGGCTGCCCCAGCTGATCCGCAAGTCGCGCAACCCGAAGGTGCGCCCCGGGGCCCGCGGCGAACTGGACTGCTCGCGCGCCCTGACGCGCATCCTCGAACTGCCCGAGGGCACGGTCGACCGCAGCCAGGGCGACGTGCACCCGCTGGGCAATCCCCACTACACCCTGGACCCGCGCAACGCGGCGGCGGTGGCCGCGCTGGTCGCGGACCGGCTGGGCGAACTGGATCCCGCCCGCGCCGACGCCTACGCCGCCCGCGCCGCGGACTTCGCCGCCCGTCTGGAGGCGGCGTTGCCGGAGTGGCGCCGCTTGACCGAGCGGGCCGCCGCCTACCCGTTGATCGTCTACCATCGGCACTGGACGTACCTGACGGAGTGGCTCAATCTGGATCCCGTGGGCGAGATCGAGCACCGGCCGGGAATCCAGCCGTCTCCGCGGCACGTCCAGGAGCTGATCGAGCAGGGACGCGGCCTGGGCTCCCTGATCGTCGTCTGCGCGACCTGGGATGAGGTCGAGATCGCGGAGGAGGTCGCGAACCGGCTGGAGGTGCCGATGGTGGTGCTGCCGGGCTATTCGGGCGCGCTGCCGGGCACCGAGGCCTACGTCGACTTCATCCGGACGATCTGCGAACGGCTGGCCGCGGCCGCCGCCACCCTCGACGCGGGAGCGGGATCATGACCGGTTTCCTGGAGATGATGACGGCGCCCGTGGTGATGGGGCTGGTGCTCGTGGCCATGCACTCCCACCTGGGCTATCACGTCGTCAAGCGCGGCGTGATCTTCGTCGACATCGCCTTGGCCCAGGTGGCGGCCCTGGGCATCGCCGTGGCCCTGCTGCTGGGCGGCGAGATGGGCACCGACACCACCTACGTCGTCGCCCTCTGCGGCGCCTACCTGGGCGCGCTGCTGATCTCGCGCACGCGGACCAAGCTGGAGAAGGTGCCGCAGGAGGCCTACATCGGCATCATCTACGCCGTGGCCAGCGCCGCGATGATCCTGGTGCTGACCCAGGTTCCCCACGGCGGCGAGGAGACCAGCCACCTGCTCGTCGGCGCGCTGCTGTGGGTGTCGTGGCCGATAGTCCTGAAGACCAGCGTGCTCTACGCCGTGCTCGGCTTCCTGCTGTGGCGGTGGCGGCGGCCCCTGATGCGGGTCTCGACCGATCCCGAGGGCGCCAGGCGCGACGGCCTGAAGCTGCGCCGCTGGGACTTCATCTTCTATGCGATCCTGGGCACGGTGGTGACCTCGAGCGTGCAGATCGCCGGCGTGCTGCTGGTCTTCACCCTGCTGGTGGTGCCGACGGTGATGGCGGTGCGGCTCTTCGACGACGTGAAGCGCCAGTTCCTCTTCACCCTGGGCGTGGGCGTCGCGGCCGTGGTCGCGGGTTCGGCCCTGAGCTACCTGGTGGACCTGCCCACCGGCGCGGCGATCGTCTGCACCTTCGGGATCTTCCTGGCCGTCCAGGTGGTCGTGGAGGTGGCGCGGGGCCGGGCGGCCTAGCCCATCCGCGCGGACGGCCCTGTCGAACGACGGCCCCGGCGCGAGCCGGGGCCGTCTTGTCCAGGAAGAAGGACGACCGGATCATGTCTTCACCAGTCATGGACCGAGGGGCGAGTGAATGATCATGACCATCGCATGGGGGTTGGGCATACGTGCAGTCGGCCGTCCTCCTTCCCTCAGCGGAAGCGCGCCTTCGCGGCGCCCCAGGAGGGGACCGGGACGCCGGTGGTGATGGTGCCGTAGCATTCGCCGAAGGTCGCCGGGCCGGGCATCGGATCGACGGCCTGGCCATGGTCGGGGATCGCGACCTCGAAGCGGGCCTCCCGCCATTCCTCCAGGCCTCCGTCCAGCATGTCCAGCCAGTGGAAGACCACGGTCCAGTCGCCGGGCGCCAGGCCGACGACCGCCAGGTCCAGGTCCATGCAGCAGCGGCAGCGGCAGCCGCGGACGGTCTCGACCTCGGTGACGTGCAGCTCGCGGCACTTGGCCGCATCGTCCACCGCCAGGTCGTAGCGGAATTCGGGGCAGCAGTTGTAGTAGCCGCCGAAGTGCGTGATCAGCAGGCCGTCGCCGGCCAAGGCGACGACGACCTCGTCCACGCAGCCGTCGTCGGCGCCGGCGGGCGCGGCCCAGGCGGCCGCGATCAGCAGGACGAGGAGCATCAGGATCGTGCGCATGTCTTCCCTCCGCGATCGGGTTCGCGCGGCAACGGGCCGCGCCCTCGCGGGTGGGGTCAGGGGTGGGAATCCCCGCCCTTGCTAGTCGAAGATCACCTTCACGGCCCCCCAGGTGGGGACGCGGTCGGGCACGCCGGTGCTCGGGTCGTAGCAGGGGCCGCGCACCAGGTCGCCCTTGCCCAGGTCCAGGTCCTGCCCCAGGTCGGGGATCGTCGGCGCGAAGCTCCGCGTCTCCCACACGCCCGAGGCGTCGTCGAGCCAGGTGAAGTCCAGCAACCATTCTCCGGGCGCGAGGCCCGTGACGGTCGTCTGCAGGTCGAAGCAGCAGTAGCAGTCGCAGAGGCCCTCGACCTCGGTCTCGACGACGACGATCGTTCCGTCGACGAGGGTCACGTCGTAGCGCATCTCCGGACAGCAGTTGTACCAGGCGCCGGTGTGGTCGATGAGGACGTCGGCGCCCTGGACCGTGATGAAGATGTCGTCGAGGCAGGCCGTCTCGGCGGGCGCCGGGGACGGTGCGGCGGTCAGGGCGAGCAGCGGCAGGGCGATCAGAAGCCGTCTCATGGACGTACCTCCGTCATTCCCAGGGGAGGGTTCATGAAAAGAATGTATCATTTTTGCGCAAGCGACGCAAGAGTCCAGGGCTGGACGATCCCGCCGGTTGTCCGGGGGGGGCGGGCCTTGCTATAATGAACGACGTCGAAAAAGCCCAATCGGAGCCGGTTGTTTCCGGGCCGGTGTGTCCGTAGATTCATGAGAGGAATCCGGAGCGTCTCTGCCTGCCTTCCCCGAGTTCACCCGAAGGGGGAGCCCCACGACGACCGGATTCCTCCATGTGCAGCCCCTGAAGGTGCTGAAAGGATCCCGCAGACATGGCCACGACCCGCCCTCTCGTCGCCGCACTCGCGGCGCTGTTCCTGGTCGTTCCCGCCGCCGTCGCCGCTGCCGACGGGCCCGACGCCCGTCCCAGCCTCGAGGTCGTCGGGCGAGCCGCCGACGCGCTGGTCTTCCGGGCCGTCCCCGGCGAGCTCTCGCTGACCACCGTCGAGACCGAGGCCGGGCCCTTCACCCGCCTGACCATCCCCGGCTTCCACGTCAGCCAGGCCGAGGGCGAACCCGAACTGCCGATGATGAACCGCCTGCTGGCGATCCCCCGCGGCGCCACGGCGCGGGTCGAGATCCTTTCTGAACGGGTGCGCACCGTGGACCTGGCCGGTCGCGGCCCGGCCCGCCGGCTGCTGCCCCACCAGCCCAGCGTCGTCAAGCGCGACGACGCGCCGCCGATACCCTTCCGCCTGGATCCCGACGCCTACGCCCGGCTGCGGGTGGGCCGCGAGCCCGTGCGCGTGGTGCCCCTGGGCCGCCTGCGCGGGGTCGACCTGGCCCGGCTGGAGGTCTCGCCGGCGGCCTGGCTGCCCGGCGTCGACAAGGTGGAGGTCCATGACGAGTTGAGCTTCCGCGTCGTCTTCGACCGCCGGGCCGGCCGCGAGGCCCCGGACGCCCGGACCGCGACCGACGACGCCCTGTGGAGCCCCTTCTTCGCTCCCGTCTACGCCCGCTTGGCCGGCGACGAGACCCAGCACGACCTGCATCCCGACCTGGTCGAGGGCCGCGTGACCATGGTCATCGTCGCGCCGGCGAACTTCATGGCGGAGATGGCCGCCTTCCTGGACTGGAAGCGGGCCTGCGGCTTCACGGTGATCGCCGCCGAGACGGGCGCCCCCGAGGTCGGCGACACCGCCGAATCGATCCGCGACTTCCTGCACGGCCTCTACCTGGCCGCGACTCCCGAACAGCCGGCGCCGACCTTCGTGCTGCTGGTGGGCGACGTGGACCAGGTGCCGACCTTCCGCGGCGTCCAGTACAGCGCCACCGACCGGCCCTACTGCGACGTGGACGGCGACATGTTCCCGGACATGTACTACGGCCGCTGGTCGGCCGCGCTCCCTTCCCAGGTCGCCGCGATCGTCGCGAAGACCCTGACCTACGAGCAGTTGACCATGGACGACCCGAGCTACCTGGCGGAGGTCGTGCTGACCTCGGGCTACGACGTCTACAACGCCCCGCTCTTCGGCAACGGCCAGATCCGCTACGCGACGCAGGAGTACTTCAACCTCGACCGCGCGATCACCGCGCACGACTACCTGCACCCGGAATCGCAGCTGAAGGCCGCCGAGATCGTGGGCCGGGTCAGCGGGGGCGTGGGCTTCATCAACTACACGGCCCACGGCAGCCAGCAGGCCTGGTCGAACCCCGCCTTCACGCGCGTGGACGTCGACACCCTGAAGAACGCGGACGAGTACTGCTTCGCGGTGGGCAACTGCTGCCTGACCGGGGCCTACGACTGGATCAACCCGTCCAACGCCAACGACAAGGTCAGCTTCGCCGAATCCTGGCTGCGGGCCCCGGGCAAGGGCGCGGTGGGCTACATCGGCGGCAGCAACAACACCTACTGGGACGAGGACTACTGGTGGAGCGTGGGCGCGGTGCCCGCCGATTCGATCTCGGCCTACCCGACCTGGGAGCGCAGCGGACAGGGCGCCTACGACGGCCTCTTCCACGAGGGCGGCGAGGGGGCCTACGTCACCGCCGCGGCGATGATCTTCTGCGGGAACCTGGCCGTGACCGAGGCCGGCTCGCCCTGGACGGAATACTACTGGGACATCTACAACCTGCAGGGCGACCCCAGCCTGGCGCCCTGGCTGGGCGAGCCGGTCGAGCACGCGGCGGTGCTGCCGCCGCTGCTGGCGCCCACGGCCCACACGCTGTCGCTGCAGGCCGAACCCGGCAGCTTCGTGGGCCTGACCCAGGACGGCGCGCTGCTGGCCGGCGGCGTCGTCGGCCCCGGCGGCGTCGCGGACCTGCCGCTGACCGGCGCGCTGGTTCCGGGCGAGGCGCGTCTGGTCCTCACCGGTCAGAACCGCGCGCCCCTGGACCTGACGCTGCCCGTCGTCCAGCCCGCCACGGCCGTCGCCGATCCCCAGACCGTGCCCGTGGCCACGCCGACCGCCGTCACCGTCACGGTGCGCGACGGCGAGACCGCGGCCCCTCTGCCCGGGATCGAGGTCTGGATCGAGGGCCTGGGCTTCGCCTCGGACGCGGCCACGACCGGCGCCGACGGCAAGGCGGTCGTCACGGCCGATTGCCCCTTCGGGCCGGAGGTGGATCTGGTCGGCCGCGATCCCGCCAAGTCCTACGAGGAGTTCCGGCAGCCCCTGTCCGTGGACGCCCAGCCGCTGGACAACCCCGGCCTGATGGTCTTCAACTCGCTGGGCATGACCGAGACCCTGCCGGTGAACATCGAGAGCTCGATCCTGGCCACCGCGGGCCAGAGCGGCTTCACCCTGTGGGTGCAGCCCGTTTCGGGGCCGCCGGTATCCACCCAGGATCCGGTCTTCGCCCTGACGCCGACTCAGACCGGCACGATCACGGCCACGATCGCGCTGGCCGGCCACGATCTCTACAGCGAGTCCTTCCCGGTGCAGCGGGTCTTCGGCCGCCTGGGCGGCCGCGTCTTCGCCGACGCCGAGGCGGCCCCGGGCGTGCGGGTGCTGGGCTACGGGCCGGACGGCCGCCCGGTCTTCAGCGTGGTCACCGACGACCAGGGGCGCTACACGGTGCCCGGCGACCTGTCCGTGGGGCCCTACACGGTCTCGGTCGCGATCTTCGGCTTCGTGCCCCTGGAAGAGGAGATCTTCGTGGGCCTGGGCGCCAATAGCCGCGACCTGCTGCTGGCGCGCGGCACCGACGTCGTGCTGGACGGCCTGGTCTACGACCTGGAGTCCGCGGCGCCGCTGGCGGCCGAGCTCCAGATCTACCGCACCGACGAGCCCGTGCTCTACGCGCTGACCCGGACGCACGCCGACGGCTCCTTCTCCTTCGCGGGCCTGCCGATCGCCACCTACCGGGTCGTCGTGCGCGCGGCGGGCTACGTGCCCGTGGTGCGGCTGGTCGACGCGGGCGAGGCCGGCGCCACGGAGTACTTCCTGATGGAACCGGTGCGGGGCGACGTGCTGGTGCTGTGGGACGACGCGGCGCGCCGCATGGACAAGGACGACGATGCGAAGGGCGCCCCGGCGCGGACGATCCCCGCCCCGGCGCGGGCGGCCGCAGATCCCGTCGAGAACGGTCCCGGCCCGATCGCCGCGGACCTGGCCGCCCTGGGCTACACCGTGACCGTCGATTCGGTGATGACCCGCGACCCGGCGGACTGGCCGGCGCACGACCTGGTGGTGGTGGTCACCGGGCGCGACGACCCGAACATCCTGGCCTACAAGACCCCGCTGGCCGTCGAGGCGGCGCGCGACACCCTGGAGGCCTACGTCGCCCGCGGCGGCAAGCTGCTGATCGAGGGCGGCGAGCTGGGCTACGCCTGGGCCTACGGCGACCCGAGCTTCGCCCAGAACGTGCTCCACATCACGAACTGGCAGAGCGACGCCCACTTCGACATCACGTTGCCCGCCACGCAGCATCCGATCACGCAGGTGCCCCATGCGCTGCCCACGGTGATCGGCGTCGACGACCTGCGCTTCGCCGACGGCGACGCCGTGCTCGCCGAGCGCGACGTGACCGTGGTCGGGTCGTGGGACACGCAGCCGACGACGGCCAGCCTGGTGGCCTACGATCCCACGCCCGAGACCCTGGGCGGCCAGATCGTCTTCCAGGCGGTGCGCTACGGCGTGATCGACCCCGAGCTGCGTCCCCTGCTGCTGCACAACTCGGTGAACTGGCTGCTGGCCCGCGAACCGGGCACGGCCGCGGTCGCCGGCAGCGTCACCCTGCAGGGCGCCGCCGAGAGCGGCGGGGTGCTGGTGCAGCTGGTGCCCGACGGCGGCGCCACCTTCACCGCCGCCGACGGCAGCTTCCGCATCGAGCGGGTGAGGGCGGGCTCGTACAGCCTGCGCGCCGCCCATCCCGAGTGGGTCGAAGCCGGGGTCAGCGTGGCCGTGGCCGAGGGCGAGGAACTGACCGGGATCGTCCTGAGCCTGCTGCCGGGCGTGCCCGCGGCGCTGCGCCTGCACGCCGTCTACCCGAACCCCTTCAATCCCGAGACGACGGTGGCCTTCGACCTGCCGCGCGACGCGCGCGTCGAACTGGCCGTCTTCGACCCGCGGGGACGGCGGGTGAAGGTGTTGGTCGCCGGCGATCTGCCCTTCGGCTACCATCGCGAGAACTGGGACGGCCGCGACGACGCCGGCCGCACCTGCGCCAGCGGCGTCTACTTCGCCCGCCTGAAGACCGAGGGCCGCGACCTGACCCGCAAGATGACCCTGCTCCGCTAGCCCGGCGGACGGGGCCCCTGGAGGACGACTTGGCCTACGCATCGCGCCCCACGATTTCCGCGCGCCCGCGACTGTCGCCGTGCGCTCTCGCCCTGCTGCTGTCGGCCGCTTTCTGCGCGGCCGTCGCCGCCGCCCCCGCGCCGGAATGGACCCCGCGCGTCTGGACGGACTTCCCGGTGCGCCTGCGGGTCGACGATGCGGCCGCCCTGCGCGACCTGCTGGCGCGCGCGCCGGTGGCCTCGTTCCATCGCGAGCAGATCCGTCCCGCTGCGGACGGCCGCGGCCTGGTCTGGGAGCCGCGGGTGACCGAGGCCGAGTTCGCCGCCCTGCGCGCGGCCGGCCTCGCTCCCGAGCGCCTGCCCGACCGCGAACGCGAGGGCCGGGAGCGCCTGGAGCGGCTGTGGGCCGAGCGGGCCGCCGCTCCGCGCCCGGCGCCGCCGCTGGATACCGGCGCCCTGGCCGTCCCGCCGCCGCCGGTCTACGGCACCCACGCCGAGATCGGCGCCTGGCTGGCCCAGGTGGCCGTGGCCCATCCGGCGATCGCCGACACCTTCGTCTGGGGGACGTCGCCGCAGGGACGCGAACTGTGGGGCCTGGTGATCTCGGACAGCGTCGGCGTGGAGGAGCCCGAGCCCGAGGTGCGCCTGTCGGCGACGATCCACGGCAACGAACCCCCGGGCATGGACCTGCTGCTGCGCCTGGCGGCCCTGCTGGTCGACGGCTACGGCGTCGATCCGGCGATCACGGCGCTGGTCGACGACACCGAGATCCACATCATGCCCCTGCACAACCCCGACGGCTACGCCGCCGGCACGCGCCTGAACTCCGCCTTCGTCGACCTGAACCGCAACTTCCCCGGGCCCCAGGGTCCGCTCGTCCAGCAACCCGAGAACCAGGCCTTCATCGCTTACGCCCGCGCCCACAGCTTCGCGCTCAGCGCCAACCTGCACACCGGCGCGCTGGTCGTGAACTACCCCTGGGACTACAGCTACGACCCGACGCCCGACGAGGCCTCGCTGATCCCCCTGAGCCTGGAGTACAGCAGCCGCAACCTGCCGATGTACAACGGGGTCTTCTCCCAGGGCATCACCAACGGCGCGGACTGGTACGTGACCACCGGCGGCCTCAGCGACTGGACCTACGACGAGAGCGGCTGCCTGGACGTGACCCTGGAGCTCAGCGACGCCTACGCCCCCGCGCCCGCGGTGCTGGACTCGCTGTGGGAGAACAACCGGGCCAGCCTGCTGGCCTACGTCGACGCCGCCCGCTTCGGCGTGCGCGGCAGGGTCCTGGACCAGGAAGGCGGCGAGCCGCTGGCGGCCACGGTCACGGTGCAGGGCAACGCCAAGATCACGGCCACCGACCCGGACCGCGGCGACTACCACCGGGTGCTGCCCGCGGGGGTCTACACCTTGACCTTCAGCGCTCCGGACCACCTGTCGGCGACGGTCGCCGACGTGGCCGTGACCTGGGGACAGACCACGGTCGTGGACGTGGCGCTGGGCCCGCCGGCCAGGGGCTTCCTGATCGGCGAGGTCGTGGACGTGCTGGGCTATCCGCGCGAGGCCCAGGTCACCGCCTACGCCGAGCCCGGGGGCGCGCCCGCGGCCGTGACGACCAGCGATCCGGACTTCGCCGGCGCCTACGGCTTCGGCGATCTGGACCACGGCGCCTACCGCCTGGAGGCCGTCGCGCCGGGCATGTTCCCCGAGTCGGTCTACGCGGTGGTGGACGGCGCCGTCAACACGGCCCCGGACATCGTGATGTCCTTCGCCGGCGAGCACGCCGTCTTCGCCGACGCTTTCGAGCAGGGCCCCTGGGGCTGGACGGGGCAGTGGGCCCTGACCGCCGACGCCCACGGCGGCGACTACGCGATGACCGACACGCCGCTGGGCGACTCGGGCCGCAACGTGGACTGGCCCTGCACGATGAACGCCGGCTTCGACCTGAGCCTGATGGAGGCGGCCACGCTCTCGTTCTGGGCGCGGTGGTACCTGGAGGAGAGCTACGACGGCGTGCAGCTGCAGGTCTCGGCGGACGCCGGCGCGACCTGGGAGCCGCTGGCCACGCCCGGCGCGGGGACGGCCTCGGGCCTGGGGGCGCAGACTCCCGCCGGCGTTCCCTGCTACGACGGCGTCCAATCGGAATGGAGCCTGGAGGAGGCCGACCTGTCGCCCTGGCTGGGCGAGCCCGACGTGCGCCTGCGCTTCGTGATCCGGACCGACGGCGGGGTGGAATGGGACGGCTTCTATTTCGACGACCTGGCCGTGACCGGCTGGACCCGCGAGGGGGGCGGCACCGGCGTCGAGGGCCCGCCCGGGGCGCCCGCCCGCCTGGTCGGCGTCCATCCCAATCCCTTCAACCCGGCCGCCACGGTCCGCTTCGACCTGGCCGCGCCGGGCCCGGTGCGCCTGGGCGTCTACGACGCCCTGGGCCGGCGGCTGCGCCGCCTGGCCGACCGCCCCTTCGCCGCCGGCGAGCACGCCCTGCGCTGGGACGGCCGCGACGGCGACGGCCGCCCGCTGCCCGCGGGCGTCTACCTGCTGCGCTTCGAGGCGGGGGGCGTGATCGAGTCGTCCAAGCTCGTCCTCGTCCGCTGACCCGCTATTCGTCCTTCACGAAAACGGCCCCGGGTCGCCCCGGGGCCGTCGTCTTTTCTCGCGACGCGGATCTAGAAGGGATAGCCGTCGGCTTCGACGGCCAGCGCCGCCAGCCGGTCGTGCAGCGCAGACCGCCGCAGCGGCTCGAACTTGGTCAGCCGCCGCAGCCCGCCGATCATCGTGCGCAGCTCGTCGCCCTCGAGGGTCTCGGCCAGCGCGTTGCGCCCCCAGTCGGCGACCCGGGCCATGGCGTCGCGCGTGGCCAGCGCCACGGCGTCGGCCATGCCGGCGGCGGCTTCCTCCCCGTCGCGGGCCGCCTTCTTGCGGGCCCGCAGCAGGCCGCTCTCGCAGGCGTAGGCGGCCATGATGATGTCGGCCACCTGGGCCAGGATCTCCTGCTCGTCCTTCAGGTCCTCGCCGTACTTCTGGGCGGCCAGGCCCAGGGTGGCCAGGGCCGTCTTCTTCATGTTCGCGATCAGCCCGGCCTCGACGTCCAGGAAGCCCGGCTCGGCGTCGTCGCCCAGCGAGGGCAGGGCCAGCAGCTCGTCGGCCACCTGCTTCGCGGCCGCCAGCACCGGCAGCTCGCCCTTCAGCGCCTTGCGCAGGATCATGCCCGGCACCAGCATGCGGTTGATCTCGTTGGTGCCTTCGAAGATGCGGTTGATGCGCTCGTCGCGGTACAGCCGCTCGAGAGGGTATTCCTGGCAGAAGCCGTAGCCGCCCAGCATCTGCAGGCCCTCCTCGGCGGCCAGGGCCATCGACTCGGTGCCGTAGACCTTGATCATCGAGCATTCGATCGAGAACTCCTCGACCTGGTGGATGCTCTTGAAGTCGTAGGCCGGGTCGTCCTTGGCCAGCGTCGCGATGGCGCGGTCCAGCAGGCCGGCGGTGCGGTAGACCATGCTCTCGGTCAGGAAGGTGCGGGCCACGACCTGGGCGATCTTGGCGCGGATCAGCGGGAACTCGCAGAGCGGCTTGCCGAACTGCTCGCGCTGCTTCACGTAGGGGACCGACGCCTCGAGGGCCAGCTTGCAGCCGCCCAGGCTGCTGGCGCCCAGCTTGAAGCGGCCCACGTTCAGGATGTTGAAGGCGATGACGTGGCCCCTGCCGATCTCGCCCAGCACGTTGGCCTTGGGCACGGGACAGTCCTCCAGGATGACCTGGCAGGTGCTGCTGCCCTTGATGCCCATCTTCTTCTCCTCGGGGCCGATGGTCACGCCCCCGAAGGCCTTCTCGACCAGGAAGGCGCTGAACTTCTCGCCGTCGACCTTGGCGAAGACGATGAAGAGGTCGGCGTAGCCGGCGTTGGTGATGTACTGCTTGGTGCCGTTGAGCAGGTAGTTCTCGCCGGCGGCGTCGAGCACGGCGGTGGTGCGGGCGGCCAGGGCGTCGCTGCCGCTGCCGGGCTCGGTCAGGGCGTAGGCCGCCAGGATGCCGCCGGTGGCCAGGCCGGGCAGGTACTTCTGCTTCTGCTCGGGGGTGCCGAAGTAGACGATGGGCAGGGTGCCGATGCCCGACTGGGCGCCGTGGGTGACGGCGAAGCTGCCGGCGCCGGCGATCACCTCGCTGACGATCATCACCGTGGCCTTGTCGGCGCCCATGCCGCCGAAGGCCTCGGGCACGTCGACCATCAGCAGGCCCATGGCCGCGGCCTCGCGCAGCAGGTCCGGGCCCATCGTGGTGTCGCCGGGGTACTCCAGCCGCTCGGCGTGGGGGACGATCTTCTGCGCGACGAAGTCGCGGGCCGCCTTCTCGATCATGCGGTGGTTCTCGTCGAAGTCCTCGGGCGTGAAGACGTCCTGAGGGTCGGCGGATTCGAGCAGGAACTGGCCGCCGGTGGGATAGCTGCGCTCTGCGCTCATGAATCCTCCTAGAGACTCGTGAAGAGGCCCGCGGCCCCCATGCCCGTGCCGATGCACATGGTGACCAGGGCGTGCTTGCCCCGGCGCCGCTTCAGCTCGTGCAGGGCGGTGGCGGCGAGCTTGGCGCCGGTGCAGCCCAGCGGGTGGCCCAGGGCGATGGCGCCGCCGTTCGCGTTCAGGCGCGGGTCGTCGGGCGACAGGCCCAGGCGGCCCAGCACCGACAGGGACTGGGCGGCGAAGGCCTCGTTCAATTCGATCACGTCCATCTGGTCGAGCTTCAGCCCCGCGCGCTCCATGACCTTGGGCACGGCCGCGACCGGGCCGACGCCCATGATCTCGGGGGGCACGCCGGCCACCGCGTAGGCGACGAAGCGGGCCAGGGGCTCCAGGCCCAGCTCGGCGGCGATCTCGGGCGTGGTCAGCAGCGCGGCCGCGGCGCCGTCGCTCATCTGGCTGCTGTTGCCGGCGGTGACGGTGCCGCCCTGCTTGAAGGCGGGCTTCAGCCTGCCCAGGGCCTCCAGCGAGGTGTCGGCCCGCGGGCCCTCGTCCGCGTCCAGGGTGAACTCGGTCACCACCGGCGCGCCGTCGGGGCCGGGGCGCGCGATCGACGTGGCCACCGGCACCAGCTCGTCGGCGAAGGCGCCGTTCTTGGCCGCGGCCACCGCCTTCATGTGGCTGGCCAGGGCGAAGCGGTCCTGGGCCTCGCGGTCGATGCCGTCCTCGACGGCCAGGCGCTCGGCGGTCAGGCCCATGCCCAGGAACGTGGCCGGGTATTCGCGCATCAGCGAGGGGTTGGGCATGTAGCGCAGGCCGCCCATCGGGATCAGGGTCATCGACTCGACGCCGCCGGCGATCACCACGTCGCACTGGCCGGTGGCGATCTCCATGGCGCCGATGTTGATGGTCTCGAGGCCCGACGAGCAGAAGCGGTTGACGGTCATGCCCGGCACGCCGTCGGGCAGGCCGGCCAGCAGGGCCACGTTGCGGCCCACGTTCATGCCCTGCTCGGCCTCGGGCATGGCGCAGCCCAGGATCACGTCGCCCACGCGGGCGGGATCCAGCTTCGGGGCGTCGGCCAGCAGGGCGCGGATCACCGCCGCGCCCAGGTCGTCGGGGCGGGTCTGGGCGAAGGAGCCCTTCAGGGCCCGGCCCACGGGGGTGCGCTTGGCCAGGGCGACGACGACTTCCCGCATGGCGTTCCTCCTAATTGCGGAGCGGCTTGCCGGTCTTCAGGATGTGCTGCATCCGCTCCAGGGTCTTGCGCTCGCCGCAGAGCTTCAGGAAATGCTCGCGCTCGAGTTCGAGCAGGCGGACGTGCGACGCGGTCGTCGGCCCGGGGATGTCGCCGCCGGAAAGGATGGCGGCCAGGCGGCGGCCGATCAGGGCGTCGTGCGGCGAGATCCAGCCGGCCTCCTCCATGTTGAAGAGCGCCGATTCCAGCAGGGCCAGCCCGCCGCGGCCCAGCACGGGCACGTCGCGGGGCGGGAGCGGCGGCGCGTAGCCGGCGTCGGCCAGGGCCAGGGCGCGGGACTTGGCGTCGGCCACGCGGCGCTCGCCGTTCATCGACCAGCCGTCGCCGGGACGCAGGAAGCCCAAGTCGCGGGCCTCTTCGGCGCTGGTGGCGACCTTGGCCATGCCGATGGTCTGGAAGGCGGTCTTCAGGGCCGTGTAGACGTTGTCGCCGCTGCCCTCGCGGGCGACCAGGCGGCGGTAGAGCCGGGCGCAGCCGCCGCCGGCGGGCACCAGGCCCGCGCCGACCTCGACCAGGCCCACGTAGGATTCGGCCGCGGCCTGCACCGCGTCGCCGGCCATCGTCATCTCGCAGCCGCCGCCCAGGGCCAGGCCGTGCGGGGCGACGACCACCGGCACGCCGCAGAACTCCAGGCGGTCGGTGGCCCGCTGGAAGGCGCGCACCACCAGGTCGATGTCCTCCCACTCGCCCTCGGCGGCCGCCATCAGCAGCATCATCAGGTTGGCGCCGGCGCTGAAGTTCGAGCCCTGGTTCGCCACGACCAGGGCGCGCCAGTCGCGCTCGGCCAGGTCGCAGGCGGCCATGATCATCTGCAGGGTGTCCTGGCCGATGACGTTCATCTTGGCGTGGAATTCCAGGCAGAGCACGCCGTCGCCCAGGTCGAGCAGGCTCGCCCCCGGGTTGCGCTTGACCTCGCGGCCGGCGCGGCGCAGGTGCTCGAAGTCGTGGACGCCGGGCTCGGGGGGGACCGGGGCGCGGGCGCCGGAGGCGGTCGGGGCCTGCAGGGCGCCGGCATCGTCCTCGACGTAAAGGTTCTCGTCGCCGGCGTCGTAGAGGGCGCGCACCCAGTCGGGCAGGGTCTCGCCCTCGGCCGTGAAGCGCTCGCAGACGGCGCGGAAGCCCAGGGCGTCCCAGGTCTCGAAGGGGCCCAGCTTCCAGTTGAAGCCCCAGCGCATGGCCCGGTCGACGGCCGAGGCGTCGTCGCAGATCTCGCCCAGGCGGCGGGCGGCGTAGAGCAGCGAGGGCGCGGTCAGCTTCCACAGGGCCTCGGCGGTGCGGCCCTTGCCCAGCACCAGGGCGCGCAGGCGCTCGGGCAGGGGTTTTTCGCGCAGGGCCTCCAGCTCCGGGAACTTGGCCTTGCGCTTCTCGCGGTACTCCAGGCTGTCGAGGTCCAGGGTCAGGATCTCCTTCTTGCCGCCCTCCTTCATCATCTTGTAGAAGCCGCCGCCGCTCTTGCGGCCCAGCAGCCCCTTCTCGACCATCTTCGTCAGGAAGTCGGGGGCGGCGAAGAGCTCGCGGCTCTCGTCGTCGGGCGTCGAGGCGTGCACGTTGGCGGCCACGTGCAGGAAGGTGTCCAGGCCCACCAGGTCGGCCAGCTGGAAGGTGGCGGTCTTGGGGCGGCCGATGGCGGGGCCGGTCAGGGCGTCGATCTCCTCGACGGTCAGGCCCAGTTCGGCCATCACGGCGACCGTGGCCATCATGCCGTGCACGCCGATGCGGTTGGCCACGAAGTTCGGCGTGTCCTTGGCGTGGACCACGCCCTTGCCCAGGCGCAGGGCGGCGAAATCGGCCACCGCGCCGAGCACTTCCGGGTCGGTGTCGGCGGTGGGGATCAGTTCGAGCAGCTTCATGTAGCGGGGCGGGTTGAAGAAGTGCGTGCCCAGGAAGCGCGGGCGCAGGGCCGCGGGCAGGGACTGGGCCATCGTCGCCAGCGACAGGCCCGAGGTGTTGCTGCTCAGCCAGGCGTGGTCGGAGAGGTGCGGGGCGGCGGCGGCCAGCACCTTGGCCTTGATGGCCGGGTCCTCCTTGACGACCTCGATCACCCAGTCGGCCTCGGCCAGGCGGGGCATGTCGTCGTCGAAGTTGCCGACCTCGATCATCGCCGCGCGCGCGGCCGAGAACAGCGGCGCGGGCTTGGTCTTGGCCAGGGCCTTGATCGAGGCGACGGCCAGGCGGTCGCGCACGGCGCGGTCCTGCAGCGTCAGGCCGGCGGCGGTCTCGGCGTCGGTGGGGGCGGCGGGCACGATGTCGAGCACCAGGGACGGGACGCCGGCGTTGGCGAAGTGGGCCGCGATGGCGCCGCCCATCACGCCGGATCCGAGGATGGCCACCTTGCGGATGGGGGCAGTCATGGCGCCTCCCGGGACGAGAAGGGCTGTAGTGAACGATCGTTCACATCCTACCCCAGGAAACCGGGGGGTGTCAATCTCCTTCGCATAGGTGTATGATGGCCGGCACGTTCAGAAACCGCATGTCGCCCCGTGCGGTCCCCGCCAACTTATGCCTCCGAGGACGATCCATGGAAGACGCGAAGAAGGTCGAGAAGCGCGAACGCATCCTGGACGCCGCGGTCACCGAGATCGCCGCCCACGGCTACTACAACACGACGGTGGCCATGATCGCCCGCCGGGCCGGCGTGGCCGACGGCACCATCTACCTCTATTTCGAGAGCAAGCAGGCCATCCTGGTGGCGATCTTCGAGCGCGCCGTGGGCCGCCTGCTGGTGCTGGGCCGGCGCAGCATCTCGGGCCAGCCCGGGGCCGCGGACCGCCTGCGGCGGGTCGTGGAGCTGCACCTGGACCTGGTGGGCCGCGACCGCGACCTGGCCGTCATCTACCAGATCGAGCTGCGCCACAACCTGCACTTCCTGGAGATCTTCTCGCAGACCCGCATCCGGGAGTACCTGCAGATCATCACCGAGATCATCGCGCAGGGGCAGGCCGAGGGCGTCTTCCGGCGCGATCTGGAGCCGCTGCTGGCCGCCAAGGCCGTCTTCGGCGTGCTGGACGAGATGGTCACCGACTGGGTGCTGGCCCGCCGCGAGACTCCGCTGAACGCCCGGGCCGGCGAGGTCGTCGACCTGGTCATGGCCATGGTGGCCGTGTGATGGACGGGCGCGTCGACCCCGGCCGCGTGACCGTCCTGCGCGACGGACCGCCCGGCCCGGGGCCGGTGCTGTACTGGATGCGCCGCGACCAGCGCGCCCGCGACAACTGGGCCCTGCTGCACGCCCAGGACCTGGCCCTCGCCCTGGGCCGGCCCCTGGGCGTCTTCTTCTGCTTGGCGCCGGGCTACCTGGGCGCCACCCGCCGCGCCTACGACTTCATGCTGAAGGGCCTGCGCCAGACGGCCGCCGACCTGGCCGCCAAGGGCGTGCCCTTCTTCCTGCCGGCGGGCGAGCCCGGGCCCACGGCCGTGCGCTTCGCGCGCAAGATGAAGGCGGCGCGGGTGGTCTGCGACTTCTCGCCGCTGCGCCCGCCCCTGGACTGGACGCGGATCTTCCTGTCGGGCACGACCCTGCCGGTGGACGAGGTCGACGCCCACAACGTCGCGCCCTGCCGTTTCGTGTCGCCGAAGCAGGAGTTCGCCGCCTACACGATCCGGCCGAAGATCCGGCGCCTGCTGACGCGCTTCCTGGTCGACTTCCCGAAGCTGCGCAAGCATCCCCACGCCTGGCCAAAAGCCGGATCCGAAGCGGCGCCGACGATCGACTGGCGCAAGGTCGAGGCGGGGCTGAAGTGCGACGCGTCGGTGGGGCCGTCGCCGATGGTCCGGCCGGGGCCGCGGGCCGCCGAGAAGACGCTGGCGACCTTCGTCGGCGACCGGCTGGACCGCTACGACACCGCCCGCAACGACCCCAACCTGGGCGGGCAGAGCGGCCTGTCGCCCTACTTCCACTTCGGGCAGCTGGCGCCGCAGCGGGCGGCCCTGGCCGCGGCGCAGAGCGGGGCGGCGCCGGACTCGGTGGCGGCGTTCAGCGAGGAGCTGATCGTCCGCCGCGAGCTGTCGGACAACTTCTGCCTGCACAACCCGCGCTACGACAGCGTCGAGGGCTTCCCGCTCTGGGCCCGCAGGACCCTGGACGAGCACCGCGGCGACCCGCGCGAGCACCTGTACACGCCCGAGCAGTTCGAGCACGCGCAGACCCACGACCCGCTGTGGAACGCCGCCCAGCGCGAGATGACGCTGACCGGGAAGATGCACGGCTACCTTCGCATGTACTGGGCCAAGAAGATCCTGGAGTGGTCGCCGGCGCCGGAAGAAGCGCTGGCCGAGGCCCTGCGCCTGAACGACAGGTACGAGCTGGACGGCCGCGATCCCAACGGCTACGCGGGCGTCGCGTGGAGCATCGGCGGCGTGCACGACCGGGCCTGGGGCGAGCGGCCGGTCTTCGGCAAGATCAGGTACATGAACGACAAGGGCTGCCGGCGGAAGTTCAAGGTCGACCAGTACGTCAACGCCGTGCGACACCTCGAGGAAAGGCGTGAACGTGCGTGAACACATCCTGAAGCGCGAATTGACCGTGCCCCGGCCCCTGAAGGAGGTCTTCGCCTTCTTCGACCGGCCCGAGAACCTGGGCGCGCTCACGCCCCCGGACATGGGCTTCCGCATCCTGACCCCGCCGCCGCTGGAGATGCGCCGCGACGCGGTGGTCGACTACATCGTCACGGTGTCGGGGCTGCCGGTGCGCTGGACGACGCTGATCACCGACTACGACCCGCCGCACCGGTTCGTCGACCTGCAGCTGCGCGGGCCCTACGCCTGGTGGCACCACACCCACGAATTCGAGGCGCTGGCCGGCGGGACGGTGATCCGCGACACCGTGCGCTACGGCATGCCCTTCGGGCCGCTGGGCGAGCTGGCGCACGCGCTGGCCGTGCAAGGGCGGCTGCAGAGGATCTTCGCCTTCCGCGATCGGGTGATCCGCGCTAAGTTTACCGATTGAAAGACCTTGCCCCTGACAGGAGACCGCCATGAGCCGCAAATCCACCCCCGAGACCGACGTCGCCCCCCGTCCCACGTCCCGCGATCTGGACGGACCGCGCCGCGAGCCCGTGCCCCGCGGCGAGGGCGCCCCGGACGCGGACCTGCGGCCCTTCGGCGCCCCGGATGAACCGGCCGGCGCGCCGCTGATCAAGGTGGGCATCAGCGCCTGCCTGCTGGGCCGCAAGGTGCGCTACGACGGCGGCCACAAGCACAGCGGCTTCATCACCCAGATCCTGGGCGACCACTTCCGCTTCACGCCGGTCTGCCCCGAACTCGAGGTGGGCATGGGCGTGCCCCGCGACACCCTGAGCCTGCAGGGCGACCCCGAGGACCCGCGCCTGATCGTGACCAAGACCGGCGAGGACTGGACCGCGCGCATGAAGAAGTGGTCGCGCGAGCGGCTGCGCGGCCTGGCCGACCAGGACCTGTGCGGCTTCCTGCTGAAGAAGGACTCGCCGAGCTGCGGCATGGAGCGCGTGAAGGTGATGAGCGACAAGGGCATGCCCGAGAAGAAGGGCGTCGGCGTCTTCGCCGCGGCGTTGCTGGCCGCGTTCCCCCACCTGCCGATCGAGGAGGAGGGGCGCCTGAACGACCCGGCGCTGCGCGAGAACTTCATCGAGCGGGTCTTCGCCTACCGGCGGGTGAAGGACCTCTTCGCCGGCCGCTGGTCGCGCGGGGCGGTCGTTGCGTTCCACGCCGCCCACAAGTACCAGATCCTGGCCCACAGCCCCGGGCACTACAAGTCGATGGGGCAGCTGGTGGCGGCGGTGAAGAAGCACAAGCCGGCCGAGTTCCGCGACCGCTACACCGCCGCGCTGATGGAGGCCCTGGCGGTGAAGGCGACGGTCCGCAAGAACGTGAACGTGCAGCAGCACATCATGGGCTACCTGAAGGACGTGCTGGGGGAGGCCGAGCGGGCGGACCTGCGCGCGGTGATCGAGGACTATCGCGCGGGGCTGGTGCCGCTGGTGGTGCCGGTGACGCTGCTGCGGCATCACGTGGCGGTGCGCGGGGAGGATGTGCGGGGCGTGGAGTGGGTGCGGGATCAGACCTATTTGAGGCCGCATCCGAAGGAGTTGATGTTGAGGAATCATGGGTAGGG
>CAZLHO010000018.1:0-48821 GCA_964559455.1 uncultured Fibrobacteraceae bacterium
CCTTCCCGGCGACCCCGAAATCGAGGTGGTCGGCGGCTGGGACACGGTCCGGGTCGGCGACTGCCCGTTCCAACGGCCGGCCGCGGCGATCCGGGGCGGCATCAGGCTCGGAGCAGGCATCAGGCTCAGCGTCCGCCAGGCGCTGACCGAGCCTCCGCCCTGGCACGGGGGGCGGGGACGCTACGGCTGGGCCGCTCTAGGCTGGAGCGACGGCGGACGTGCGGCGACGCTGGCGTTCGACCGGGAGACGGATGGACCACTGAGGCTGCAGGCAGAGGTCTGGACGAGACCGGTTCCGGGTTTCGCCGTGGGCTGGCGCATCGATCCCGCCACAGGGACGCTGGGTTGGGTCACGGCCCTGGGCCGCGGCCGCCTGCTGCTGCGCAGTTCGCATCTGGTCCATCCCGAGTTGGGGGTCAGCCATCGCTGGCAGCTCCGGATCGGAGCCCGGGACGCTGCGCCGTGATCGGGCTCGGACGCCATGCCGCAGCCGCGGCGCTGCTCTGCGTCCTGGTCGCCTGCTGCCCGGCGGCCTGGGGCCGGCAGATGCCGGAGGAAACGGCCGAGGCCGCAGAGGCCGGGGCGGGGGACGCGTCAGCCCTGGACGTCGACGAGGCGGCGGAATTCGCCCCGTCGCTGGCTTCGGGCGACCTGACCCCGGCCGAAGTGCTGGCAGCGGCCGGAGGAGACGACCGCGAAGCGCCGGCCCGCAGCCGCGTCACGATCCGCGCCCGCAACGCCGCCGGCGTCGCCACGCTCTGGACGGGCGGCCTCCTGCAGGCCGGCGGCTTCGAACTGCGCCTGCGCCGCCGGGTCGTCGCGGGCGAGCCGGCCGCCACTCCGGACTGGGCGCTGGGACGGAGGCAGGGGCGTTTGGCGATCGCGGCGGGCGGTCTGGGGTTGGCGCACGGCTTCGGCCTGCTTTCGGCGGCGCCCGGCGCCTGGTCCTCGCTCGCGGCCGGCTCGGCGCTGGGGAGCCTCGGCGCCGGTCTGCGTTCCTACGTCGGGGACGATGCTCGGGCCGTCCAGGGAGCGGCTCTGGCGCTGGACGACGGGCCTCTGCGGGCGACGCTGATCGCGGGCCGCGGCGAGGATCCGGATGCGGCTCCGACGAGGATGCTGCAATTGGAATCGGGCGACCGGTCGCGGGCGGCCCTGATGCTGATGCGCCGCGGCCAGGGCCTGGGCGCCGCCCTCTGCTGCGCAGTGGAAGGCGCTGACGGAAGCCTGGCGGGGGAGGTCGCGACCTGGCGACCGGAGGGAGGCTCGGCGGCGCTCTGCGCCTGGATGGGAAGGGTCCGGGCGTCGGCGGGACGCCTGGGCCTCGATGTCGCCGCCGCCGGCATGGACCCGGGTTTCGCCTCGCCGGCGGGAGTGCGCCCCGCTCTGCTGCTGGCGCCGGGAGGACGCGGTTGGGCGCTGCGGATGCGGGCCGGCCTCGGGTCGGGCGTGGTCGTCTTCGGCCTCGTGGCCGCCGCCGACGCGCGCGACTGGCGGTCCTCGGGCGTCGCCGTCACGGCGCGACGTCAGGGGGAACTCCGGATGCGCTTCCGTCGCGCCGGCGTTCCGGGGGTCGAGGCGGGTTGGCGCTGGCGCGACGATCGCGTCCTGGATTGGAGCGAGGTTTCGCCCTGGCTGCCCCCGGCGCCGGACCGTTTGCAGCGCCGGAGCCAGTTCGACGTGTCGGCGCGGGGGTGCCGCGACGGCGTGGAATGGCGTTTGGGCCTGCGGGTCCTGAACCTGCAGGACGCCGCGGCCGTCGATGCGGCGGAGCGCAGGCGCAGCCTCCTGTCGTTGCGGCTCGAGTGGGAGCCGCGGGCGGGCTGGCGCCTGTTCTACGGCGACGCCCGCGCCTGGGGCGCCCCGGTGGATCTGCTCTCGGTGGCGACGCCGGCGCCGGGCATCGTGATCCCGCGGCACTGGGGCGGCTGGTCGGCCGAGGCCTCCCTGGGGGTCCAGCGCCGGGCGGGACGGCTGCGGGCGAGTCTGGGCGGGGCGCGCCGGCGCCCCGCGCCGGGCAGCGGCAACGCCCGGATCTGGGAGGGATCGGCCACAGTGGACCTCCGGTGGTGAATCCGCGCCCGGGCCGGGGCACGAGGGCTTTGACTTGGCCTCCGCCATGCTCTAATCTCGTATCTCCCCGCCGTATTCGGGGCGTGTCCGCCTGTGTGCCCGGGTATCAACCGAGGGAGATCCCATGCTGGCCAAGAGGATGCGTCGTCTCGGAACCGAGACCGCGTTCGTGGTGCTCGCTCGCGCCAAGGAACTGGAAGCCGCCGGACGCGATGTCGTCCACCTCGAGATCGGCGAACCCGATTTCGACACCCCCACCCATATCGTCGACAAGGCCGTCGAGGCGCTGCGCGCCGGCCAGACGCATTACGGACCAGCCTCCGGACTGCCGCAGGTCCGGGCGGCGATCGCCGAGAATGTCGCGGCGACGCGCGGTATCGACGTCGGCCCCGAGAACGTCGTCGTCACTCCCGGCGGCAAGCCGATCATGACCTTCGTCATGACAGCCCTGCTCGACGCCGGCGACGAGGTGATCTACCCCAATCCCGGCTTTCCCATCTACGAATCGGTGATTAACTTCCTGGGGGCGAAGGCGGTGCCGCTGAAGCTCGAGGAATCGCAGGACTTCTCGTTCACCGCGGAATCCCTGGCCGGATTGATCACCGAGCGGACCAAGTTGCTCGTGCTGAACTCCCCCCAGAATCCGACGGGCGGCGTGGTCGCCCCCGCGGTCCTGGACGCCATCGCCGAGCTGGCCGTGGCGAACGATCTCTACGTGCTCAGCGACGAGATCTACAGCCGGATCGTCTACGAGGGGCGCTTCGAATCCATCGCCTCGCGACCGGGCATGGCCGAGCGGACCGTGATCCTGGACGGCCATTCGAAGTCCTTCGCGATGACGGGTTGGCGCCTGGGCTACGGGGTCATGCCGAAGCCTTTGGCCGAGGCCGTGTCGCGGCTGCAGACGAACGTCACCAGCTGCACGGCCACCTTCACCCAGATCGCCGGCATGGAGGCGCTGCAGGGACCGCAGGAGGCCACGCTGGCCATGGTCGAGGAATTCCGCAAGCGACGCGACCTGCTGGTGGACGGGCTCAACGCGATCGACGGCATCAGCTGCCGCCGGCCGCAGGGAGCCTTCTATGTCTTTCCGAACATCACCGAGCTGGGCCTGAGCAGCGAGGAGGCCCAGCAGCAGCTGCTGGACGATTTCGGGGTGGCCGCCCTTTCCGGGACCGCTTTCGGCGCCCACGGCCAGGGCTACCTCCGGTTCAGCTACGCCAACAGCCAGGAGCAGATCGGCAAGGCCCTGGACCGGGTCGCCGACTTCGCCGCCTCGCGGCGCTGATTTCAGGACACATTCCGGGCGCCGTGCCTCCGGGCGCGGTGCTTCGGTTTCCACCCCCCCGAGGATCGAGAACATGCCCAAGAGCCGTTTCGTCATCGCGTTGGGAGGCAACGCCATCATTCCCCTCGGCAAGAAGGGGACCTATCTGGAGCAATACGCGATCACCAAGGCCACCATGAACCAGGTGGCCGAGCTGGCCGCCGCCGGGAACGAGATCGTGATCACCCACGGCAACGGTCCGGTGGTGGGCAACATCTTCCTGCGCAACGACGCCGGCTACGAGAAGTACGGCATCCCGCCGATGCCGCTCTTCGTCTGCGGGGCCGATTCCCAGGGCGGGCTGGGCTACATGATCCAGCAGAACCTGCAGAACGCGCTGATGCTGCGGGGGCTGCCCAACCGCGCCGCCACCGTCATCACCCAGGTGCTCGTGGATCGCAACGACCCCGCCTTCGCCGATCCGACCAAGCCGATCGGGCCCTTCTATACCGAGGAGCAGGCCCGACAGGTCGCCCGCGAGTTCGGGTGGGACGTGCGGCCCGACGCCAACCGGGGCTGGCGCCGCGTCGTGCCCAGTCCCCAGCCGCGCGAGGTCGTCGAGAGCGGGATGATCCAGGACATGCTGGCCGCCGGCATCCTGGTCGTGGCCTGCGGCGGCGGCGGCGTGCCCGTGGCGATCTGCGAAGAGGAGAAGATCGAGGGGATCGACGCCGTCATCGACAAGGACCGGGCTTCGGCCCTGCTGGGCAAGGTCCTGGCGGCGGACGTCCTGGTCATCGTGACCCAGGTCGTCAAGGTCTGCCGGGCCTTCGGCACACCCGACGCCGAGCCCCTGGACAGCCTGGATGCGGCCACGGCCCGCGATCTGCTCGAGGCGGGGGAGTTCCCGCCCGGCAGCATGGGTCCCAAGATCGAGGCGGCCCTGGATTTCCTTTCCGCCGGCGGTCGCGAGGTCCTGATCTGCGATCCCGAGAACCTGCTCGCCGCCGTCCAGGGGAAGGCGGGCACCCGCATCACGCCCTAGCCTGCCGGCCCGGCACGGGAACCGCCGCGGCGAGGGTCCGACGACCACGGAGGTTCGGTAATGTCCGCGAAGGTCCTGATCGTCGGCGCTGGCGGCAGGGAGCACGCCCTGGCCCGCCAGCTCGTACGGTCCCCGGGCCGACCCGAGGTCTTCGCGGCGCCGGGCAATCCCGGCACCGCCGCCCTCGGCCGGAACCTGGATCTCGACCCCGCCGACGCCGACTCCCTGGCCGGGTTCTGCCGCGCCGAGGGCGTCGGCACCGTCCTCGTCGGCCCGGAGGATCCCCTGATCGCCGGCCTCGCCGACCGCTTGCGCGCGGCCGGCGTCGATGTCTTCGGCCCCGGCGCCGAGGGCGCCCGCCTGGAGGGCGACAAGCGTTACGCCAAGGAATTGATGGCGGCGGCCGGCGTGCCCACGGCCGCCTACCGCGCCTTCACGGATCACGCCGCGGCCGCGGCCTACATCGAATCGGCGGCCTATCCCCTGGTGGTCAAGGCCTGCGGGGCCGCCCAGGGCAAGGGGGTGGCGGTCTGCGCCGATGCGGCGGCGGCCCGGGAACATCTCGATCGCTGCCTGCTGGACCGCAGCTTCGGCGCGGCCGGCGCCGAGGTGCTGGTCGAGGAATGCCTGAGCGGTCCCGAACTCTCGGTGCTGGCGGTCACCGACGGCGTCGATTTCGCCCTGCTGGCTCCGTCCCGGGACCACAAGCGCGTCGGCGACGGCGACACCGGCCCCAACACCGGCGGCATGGGCGCCTTCGCTCCCGTCGCCCTCGAGCCCGGGCTGGGGCCGATGATCGCAGGGTCGGTCGTCGCGCCGGTGCTCGCCGAACTGCGGCGTCGGGGGATCGATTACCGGGGCATCCTCTACGTCGGCCTGATGCTGACTCCCGAGGGGCCGAAGGTGCTGGAGTTCAACTGCCGCTTCGGCGATCCCGAGACCCAGGTCGTGCTCCCCCTGCTGCGCTGCGATTTCCTGGGCCTGGTCCGCGCCGCCGCGAGGGCCGAACTGGGCGACTGGCTGGCGCGCCAGCCCGAGCCCGGCCCCGGCGCCCCCGCCGGCTGGCCCGGCGCCGGCCTGACCGACTGGGAGCGGGCCGCCGTCGTGGTCGTCGGCGCCGCCCCCGGCTACCCCGGCGCCTACGCCAAGGGGACCGTGCTCGGGCTGCCCGACGACGAGGCCCCCGAGCGCTGGGTCGTCCACGCGGGCACCCGCCGCGACGGCGACCGTCTGGTCACCGCCGGCGGGCGCGTGCTCGGGGCCGTGGGCCTGGGCGACGATGTCGCCGCGGCCCGCGCCGCGGCCTACGGTCTGATCGAGACGATCGGATTCGAGAACATGCACTACCGCCGGGACATCGGCGCCGGCTACGCCGGCTGACGCCGCGGCGCCGGCCCGGCGGCCGGAGGAGGACCATGACCGACCGCAAGAGCGCAGCGAAGAAACCGGCGGACCGCGTGCTGATCCTGCTGGGCAGCCGCTCCGACCTGCCGGTGATCGAGGAGACGCGGACGCTGCTCGACCGCTTCGGCATCCCTCACCGCGTCGAGGTGGCCTCGGCCCACCGCCAGCCGGACCGCCTGCGGCGCATCGTCGCCAAGGGCGACCGCGAGGGCGTCCAGATCTACATCGCGGCGGCGGGGCTGGCCGCCCATCTGCCCGGAGTGGTGGCTTCGCTGACCGCGCGGCCGGTGATCGGCGTGCCCGTGGCGGCCGGGCCCCTGGCGGGCTTCGACGCCCTGCTCTCGATCGCGCAGATGCCCGGCGGCGTGCCCGTGGCCACCGTGGCCGTCGGCTCGGCCGGCGCCAAGAACGCCGCGGTGCTGGCCGCGAGGATCCTGGCCCTGGGCGACGAGCGCATCGCCGCGGCGCTGGCGGACTATCGTCGCGAGCTGGCCCGGGGCGGCAAGTAGCATGGTTGCGCCGGCCGTCGATCCGGCTGCGGCGGCCCTCATCCTGGCCGACGGTGGCGTCGTCCTGCTGCCGACGGACACCTTGCCCGGGCTGCATTGCCGCGCGGATCGGCCGGCGGCCGTGGCCCGCATCGTCGCCCTGAAGGGACGCGCGCCGGACAAGCCCCTGCTGCTGCTCTGCGCATCGGCCGACCGGGCCTTGTCGCTGGCCGGAGCGCTCGACGACGCGGCCCGCGACTATGCCGGACGCTGCTGGCCGGGCCCCTTCACCCTCGTGCTGCCGGCGGCTGCGGCGGTCCCGCCCGCGGTGACGGCCGGCACCGGCACCGTGGCCCTGCGCGTGCCCGAACCGCAACCGTTGCGGGATCTCGTCGCCGCGGCGGGCGGGCCCCTGGTGTCGACCAGCGCCAACGTCGCCGGCGCGCCGCCGGCGCTCGATCTGGCGACGGCCCTCGCCGGCTTCGGCGACGCCGTCGACGCTTGCGTTCCCGGGCTGCTGCCGCCGGTTCCGCCCGGCGCGCCGCCGCCGGCGGCGTCGGCCCTGATCGATCTCCGCGTCTGGCCGCCGCGCGTCCTGCGGCGGGGGAGCGGTCCGGTCCCCGAACCCGGAATATGAACGGAACTCGTTGTTCGGGAATATCTTACGTATAGGCTGCCGGCTTGACGGCAGGTCGGGGAACCACTAGCTTTGCCACGAAGGGGCGGCGATGACTTCGCGCACGATTCTCTTCTTCTGCGCCGCGAACACCTGCCGCAGCCCGCTGGCCGAGGTGCTGGCCGCTTCCGGTTGCGCCGACGATCCCGGCCTGAGCTTCGTCTCGGCCGGACTCTACGCCGCCGAGGGAGCGCCCGCCTCCCCAGGATCCTGTGACGAGGCCCTCGCCCGCGGTCTCGACCTCTCGCGACACGGCTCGCGCCACCTTGACGAGGAGGCGCTGCGCGAAGCCGACTGGGTCATCGGCATGACCGCCGAACAGGTCGTCGCCTTCCGGGAGCGTCATCCCGGCTTCGCCGGGCGCGTGGGCGCGCTGGGCCAGCCGGGGGTCGATCTCTCCCGCGGCGGCGAACCGGCGGCGGGGGAGGACGTCGCGGATCCCTACCTGGGCGGGCCGGGGGCCCACGCCGGCATGGCCGTCCAGATCGAACGGCTGCTGGAAGGCTGGCTGCCGCATTTCCGGGAGGAACGGACTTGAGGATCGCCATCGGCTCGGATCATCGCGGCCGCGAGATGCGGGCCGCCCTGACGTCGGCGCTGACCGCGGACGGCCACGAGGTCGTGGACTGCGGCAGCGACGGCGACGGCCCCGCCGACTACCCGGATCCGGCCTTCGCGGTCGGCGCGAAGGTGGCCGGAGGCGACTGCGCCCGCGGCGTCCTGATCTGCGGCTCGGGGGTCGGCGTCAGCATCGCCGCCAACAAGGTCCGCGGCGTTCGCGCCGCGCTCTGCTGGACCGAGGCGATGGCCGAGGCCACCCGTCGCCACAACGATTCCAACGTCCTCTGCCTGAGCGGGGACGCCACCGCGCCCGACCTGGCGCTGGCCATGGCCCGCCGCTGGCTGGCCACGGACTTCGAGGGCGGCCGTCACGCCCGGCGCGTGCAGAAGATCCTGGATTACGAGGCCTGAACGGTCCGGGGCGATCCCGGACAAAGGGAGAGACAATGCACGAGTACCTCAGCAAGACCGATCCGGAGATCGCGGGCGTCGTCGACGCCGAGCTTCAGCGCCAGCGCGATCAGCTCGAGATGATCGCCAGCGAGAACTTCACCAGCCGCGCCGTCCTCGAGACCATGGGCAGCGTGCTGACCAACAAATACGCCGAGGGCTATCCCGCCAAGCGCTACTACGGCGGCTGCGAACACGTGGACATGGCCGAGGACCTGGCCCGCCGCCGGGCCTGCGAGCTCTTCGGCGCCGACCACGCCAATGTCCAGCCCCACTCCGGCTCGACGGCGAACATGATCGCCTACCTGGCCTTCCTGCAGCCCGGCGACAAGCTGCTGGGCCTTTCGCTCTCGCACGGCGGCCACCTGACCCACGGCCATCCCGTCAACTTCTCGGGGCTGCTCTTCGAGGCCCTGCACTACGAGGTGGACCGCGAGACCGAGACCATCGACTACGACCGGCTGCGCGAGCAGGCCCTGGCCGAGCGGCCGAAGGTGATCATGGGCGGCGCCAGCGCCTACCCCCGCTTCTGGGACTACGAGGCCATGCGGGCCATCGCCGACGAGGTCGGCGCCGTCCTGATGTTCGACATGGCCCACGTGGCGGGTCTGATCGCCGGCGGCGTGCATCCCAGCCCGGTTCCCTTCTGCGACGTCGTCACCTCGACGACGCACAAGACCCTGCGCGGACCCCGCGGCGGCCTGATCCTCTGCCGCGAGCAGCACGCCGCGGCCATCGACAAGCTGAACTTCCCCGGCGTGCAGGGCGGGCCGCTGATGCACATGATCGCCGCCAAGGCCGTCTGCTTCCGCGAGGCCGCCCAGCCCGAGTTCCGCGCGTGGGCGCAGGCCACGGTCGACAACGCCAAGGCCCTGGGCGCCCGATTGCTGGAGCACGGCTTCCACCTGGTCAGCGGCGGCACGGACAACCACCTGCTGCTGGTGAACCTGACCAGCAAGGAGATCTCGGGCAAGAAGATGGAGCGGATCCTGGAGCGGGTGGGGATCACGGTGAACAAGAACACCGTGCCCTTCGACACGCGCAAGCCCTTCGTCACCAGCGGCATCCGCATCGGCACGCCGGCCCTGACCTCGCGCGGCATGGGCGTGGCCGAGATGGAGACGATCGGCGACATCATCGCCGCGGCCTCCGACGCCCGCGACGACGAGGAGGCCCAGGACCGGCTGCGGGACCGGACGCGCGAGCTCTGCGGCGCCTTCCCCCTGTATCCGGGACTCTAGAAGGCGGGAGAGGACGTGAAGTGCCCGGTCTGCGGCGCGGACAACGACAAGGTCGTGGACAGCCGTTCGGTCCGCGAGGGCGGCGCCGTGCGCCGCCGCCGCGAGTGCCTTGACTGCGGCGGCCGCTTCACGACCTACGAATACGTCGAGGGCAAGCCGGTGCTCGTCGTCAAGCGGGACGGACGGCGGGTCGAGTTCGACCGGACCAAGATCGTCCGCGGCGTGGCCCGGGCCTGCGAGAAGCGCCCCGTCTCGCTGGAGCAGATCGAGACCATCGCCGACGCCGTGGAGCGCGAGCTGGCCGGCGGCATGGCCCGCGAGGTGCCCGCGCAGGACATCGGCGAGGCGGTGATGCGCCAGCTGCGGACCGTCGACCAGGTGGCCTACGTGCGCTTCGCCTCGGTCTACCGTTCCTTCCGCGATGTCGACGAATTCATGCTGGAACTCCGGCGGCTGCTGGAGCAGCGCGAGGATGGAGAGCCTCTTGAGTGACGCGGTGCCCCGCGAGGGCGGCCCCCCGCCCGCGTCCCCGTCCCCGCCCGGGAGAAGGGGGGGCGGCGGCGACCAGATGAGCCTGCTGGAGCATCTGGCCGAGTTGCGGTCCGCCCTGATCGCCGTGGTCGTCGTCTGCCTGGCGGCCACGGCCGTCTGCTGGTTCCTGTCCCGTCCCCTGCTGGACCTGCTGGTCAAGCCCCTGGCCACCACCCAGAGCGAGGGCGCCTATTTCCACCAGCCGGTCGAGGCCTTCCTGACCCGGGTCAAGCTGGCCTTCGCCTGCGGCGTCTTCCTGGTGCTGCCCTACGTGCTCTACCGCGTCTACGCCTTCGTCAATCCCGGGCTCTACGCCCGCGAGCGCCGGATCGTCGCGCCGCTGCTGGCGGTCTCGACCCTGCTCTTCTACGGCGGGGTCGCCTTCGCCTACCTGATCCTGATCCCCAAGGTCGTCGCTTTCCTGCTGGGCTTCGGCACGACGACGCTGCAGCCCCTGATCGGGGTCGGTCCCTACTTCGCCTTCGTCGCCCGCCTGTGCCTGGCCTTCGGGCTCGTCTTCCAGCTGCCGATGGTCGTGCTGCTGCTCAGCCTGCTCGGCCTGGTCAACCCCCGGCTGCTGCTGCGGGGCTGGCGGATCGCGCTGCTGGCCATCATCGTCTTCTCGGCGATGCTGACTCCGCCCGACGCCGTCTCGCAGCTGTTGATGGCTGTTCCGGTGGCCCTTTTGTATATCTCCTCAGTGCTGGTGGCGCTGGTCGTGACCCGACGCCGCAGCGCCGCAGAAGAGCCAGATGAGGATTGACACTCCGTCGCCCGGCGGGGCAAGTTCCAGGGCGTCGCCGCGTCCCGTCCCGGAAAGGCCACCATGTCCCTGATCGACAACGAGCGGCTCAAACTGCTTTCCCTGCGCAAGACCATCGCACCGGAGCTGGAGCGGCTGGAGGGCGTCTTCGACGCCTTCCTGGAGGGGGAAACCCCCCTGTTGCGGGACATCTGCGCGCATATCCGCCGGGGGAAGGGCAAGCTCTTCCGCCCGACGCTGCTGCTGCTGGCGGCCAAGCACGACGGCGGGACCGTCGCCGAGGCCGTCACCGCCGCCGCCTGCGTCGAGCTGGTCCACACGGCGACCCTGGTGCACGACGATTTCATCGACGCCTCGGCCACGCGACGCGGCCAGCCCTCGGTGAACGGACGCTGGGGGGACGCCGCCGCCCTGATCATGGGCGACTATCTCTACGCCAAGGCCCTGGACGCCCTGAGCGCGGCCGGTCTCCACGACGCGGTGAACCGCCTGGCCCGGACCACGGTGCTGATGAGCCAGGCCGAGATGCTGCAGCTCGAGACGCGCTACGACCTGGGGATCGACGAGGCGACCTACCTGCGCGTGATCCACTGGAAGACGGCCGCGCTGATCGAGTCGGCCTGCGCCATCGGCGCCGGCTTCAACCCGGCGGTCGCCGGCAGGGCCGAGGCCTTCGCCGAGTTCGGACGCAAGGTCGGCTTCGTCTTCCAGATCACCGACGATATCTTCGACTACCTGGGCGATTCCCGCCGGCTGGGCAAGCCGACGGGCCAGGACTGGGAGGAAGGGCGCGTCACCCTGCCGCTGATCGCGGCCCTCGCGGGCGCGGGCGAAGGCGAGCGCGACGCCTTCCTGAAGCGTTACGCCGACCTGCCCGACGACGACCGCCGGGCCAGCTGGCCCGGCGTCAAGGAGTTCGTCCTCGGCAACGGCGGCGTGGAATACGCCCGGGCGATGGCGCGGCGCCACGGCGACGAGGCCAAGGCCGCCGTCGCCGACGTCGCCGTGGGCGCCCAGCGCGAACTGCTGGACGTCGCCGTCGACTACGTGATCAAACGACTGAACTGAGCCCGCGCCGACCCGGGCGCGGCGGGGAGAAGATGACAGGCAAGAAGACGACATGGCAGCTGACCGAGACCGCGTCCGCCTTCGTCCAGGCGGAATCCGCGGCCCGGGCGATCCTGGCCAAGAAGGGCGAGGACGTGGTCCTGCTGGACCTGCGCGGGCGATCGGACGTCGCGGATTTCTTCGTGATCGCGACCGCGGGCTCGTCCGTCCAGGTGCGGGCCGCAGGCGACGCCGTGACCGAGGCCCTGGGCGCCCAGGGCGTCAAGCCCCTGCACGTGGAGGGCGGCGACCGGCCCAACTGGATGCTGCTTGACTTCGTGGATTTCGTCGTGCATGTCCTCCAACCGAAGGCCAGGGAATACTATCGCCTGGAGAGCCTGTGGGGCGACGCCCCCCGCGCCGACATCGCCCCCGCGCATTTCCGCGAGGAGAAGGTGCTGGCGCGCCATCCCGAACTCGGTCCCGCCGGCCCCTTCGGGGCCGTCGACGACCCCAGCCCCGCTGAAGGATCATGACCATTCAAGAGATCATCAGGCAAGAGATCCGCGGACGCCTCGAGGCCTACGGCGTCTTCGAGGGCGACGTGGCCATCGAGCTCGAGAAGCCGCGCGACCGCAGCCACGGCGACCTGAGCACGAACGTGGCGATGATGCTGGCCAAGCGCCTGGAGCGCAAGCCGCGCGAGCTGGCCGGCGAGCTGGCCGCCAAGCTGGAGTTCGGCCGCGACGTGATCGAATCCGTCGAGATCGCCGGCCCCGGCTTCATCAACTTCCGCATCGCCCGGGACTTCCAGCTCGACCTGCTGATGGACATCTGGCGGGGCGAGGGCGGGCTGTTGGACATCCGCACCGGCGGCGGACGCCGCATCAACGTCGAATTCGTCAGCGCGAACCCGACCGGCCCGCTGAACGTCGTCTCGGCCCGCGCCGGCGCCTTCGGCTCGACCCTGGTGCGTCTGCTCGACGCCATCGGCTACGACGCCCACGCCGAGTACTACGTGAACGACGCCGGGCGCCAGGTCGAGCTGTTGGGCCGCTCGCTGCGGGCCCGCTTCCTGGAGATCCTGGACCGCCCCGCCGAGTTCCCCGAGGACGGCTACAAGGGGCGCTACATCACGATGATGGCCGAGGAGCTGCTCAACCTGGACGGCGCGGCCATCCTCGAGGCCGCCAACGTCTTCAACGACGAGAGCTTCCAGCGGGTGACCGCGCCCGAGGGCCGGGCCGACGACTGGATCGAACTGCCCGAGGTCGATTCGGTGGCCCGTTTCTCCAAGTACGCCCTGATGAAGATCCTGACCTGGCAGCGCCAGACCTGCCTGCGCTTCGGGCTGCGCTTCGACACCTGGTACTTCGAGTCGGAGCTGCACGAGACGCGTCGCATCGAGCGCGCCCTCGATCAGCTGCGCAAGCGCGAGGCCACCTTCGAGCTGGAGGGAGCGATCTGGTTCCGGTCCACGGACTTCGGCGACGAGAAGGACCGGGTGCTGGTGCGTTCGGACGGCAAGCCGACCTACTTCCTGGCCGACATCGCCTACCACTACCACAAGTTCCAGCGCGGCTTCGAACACGCGATCAACTTCCTGGGGCCGGACCATCACGGCCACATCCCGCGCATGGTCGGCGCGATGAAGGCCCTGGGCGTGCCCGAGGACTGGCTGGAGGTGCAGATCCTGCAGCAGGTGAACTTCGTCGAGGACGGCAAGCCCATGGACATGTCCAAGCGGGAGGGCCAGTTCGTGTCGATGGACGCCCTCTGCGACGACGTCGGGGCCGACGTGGCGAAGTACATCTTCCTGACCCGGAAGCCGAACTCCCACCTGGACTTCGATCTGGACCTGGCGCGCGAGCAGTCCAACGAGAACCCGGTCTACTACGTGAAGTACGCGCACGCCCGCATCGGCGCCGTGCTGCGCAAGGCGGCCGAGGCCAAGGCTCCCCTGACCGAGCCGACCGCCGCGGTCCTGTCCCGGCTCACCGAGGAGTCCGAGTGGAACCTGGTCCGGGAGCTGATCCGGATGCCCGAGGTCGTGGCCGGCGCCGCCGCCGCCCGCGAGCCCCACCGCCTGACCGCCTACCTGCACGAGGTGGCCGGCCTCTTTCACCAGTTCTATCACAACTGCGTCATCCTGGGCGACGAGCGCGACGTCACCGAGTCGCGCCTGCAGCTCTGCCGGATGACCCGCAAGGTCCTGGCCCACGTGCTCGATCTCGTCGGGGTCGAAGCCCCCGAGTTCATGGGCGAGAAGGAGTGAGATGTCGATTCTCGTCGTCGGATCCGTGGCTTATGACACCGTCGAGACCGTCCGCGAGCGGCGCGAGCGCCAGCTGGGGGGCAGCGCCAGCTATTTCTCCCTCGCCGCCGCGCTCCACGCCCCGGTCCGGGCCGTCGGCGTCGTCGGCGACGATTTCCGCGAGGACGATCTGAGGCTGTTGGCGTCGCGCGGCGTGGACGTCGCGGGCATCCGCCGTCGCCCGGGGAAGACCTTCCACTGGGCGGGCCGCTACCACGACGACATGATCGAACGCGACACCCTGGCCACCGAGTTGGGCGTCTTCGAGGACTTCGTTCCCGAGCTGCCCGCAGGCTGGGACGCGACCCCCTACCTCTTCCTGGCCAACATCCACCCCGCTCTGCAGGCCGATGTCAGGGCGGCGATGACCGCGCCCCGGCTGGTGGTGCTGGACACGATGAACTTCTGGATCGAGGGGACCCGCCCGGAACTGCTGCGGGTCCTGGCCGGCGTCGACGTGCTGCTGGTCAACGACGGCGAGGCGCGTCTGCTCTCGGGCGAGCGCAACCTGGCCGCGGCGGCGAAGGCGATCCAGGCCATGGGCCCGGGACGCGTCGTGGTCAAGAAAGGGGAGCACGGCGCCCTGCTCTTCGGCCGCGATTCCGTGCTGGCGGTGCCGGCGGTCATCCTGCCCGACGTCGTCGATCCCACCGGCGCCGGCGACTCCTTCGCCGGCGGCTTCGTCGGCCACCTGGCCCGCGCCGGGGCCGATCGCGGCGACGACGACGCCGTCTACCGCCAGGCCATGATCTCGGCCACGGCGATCGCCAGCTTCTGCCCCGAGGGCTTCAACGTGGAGGGCCTGCTGTCGGTGGACGCGGCGTCGCTGGCCGCCCGCAGGGACGAATTGCTGGCCTTGATGACGCCCTGACCCGGCCGCGCCGCATTTCCATATGTTGTATTATGGCTTATTTTTGCACCCCGTACGATAATTCTTGTCCATCCCTCGGGACGCGTGTTATCCTCGCCTTGATGGAGCGTTCCTTGCGAGAGGATCTCCCGGAGGGAAATAGATGCACAACTTGGATGAGCACTCCCGCGGCGATGATCGGGATGCTTGGCTGCAGGATGCGGAGCGTTGGATCGCCCAGATCCAGGGCGTTCGACAGTGCAAGATAGATCTCGACCATGCGGGTGAGATCTCCAGCGTGCATGTCGTCGCCGTCATGGGTCGTGAACCCCGATACATCGTCCGCGACGTCGAGAGCCTGCTCAAGGCGCGGCTCGACATCGACGTCAACTACAAGAAAATCGGCGTGGTCCAGATCCTCGAGGCCGAAGCGGAGCCCGCGGCGCAGGAGCCCGCAAAGCCCGTGACGGTCGATCCGCCGGGCCCGATCATGGACCTGAGCGCCGTGCGTCCGGCCGTGCTCGTCGAGCAGGCCGCGACGCCCCGGATCCTGTGCCAGGGCGTGAACCTGCGCGCCGCCGAGGCCAGCCTGACCGCCGAGGTGGAACTGGCGGCGGGCGCGGTCAGCGCGCGCGGCTCCGCATCGGGCCCCAACCACCCCGGCAACGACCTGGTCCTGGCGGGCCGGGCCGCGGTCGAGGCGGTCGGGCAATTGCTGGCGGATCCGGTGACCCTGAGCCTGGCCGAGGTGCGCGACATCTCCGCGGCCGGCGACAGGGTCGTGCTGGCGGCCGTCGAACTGGTCGAGGGGAGGCGCGCCGAGCGTCTCTTCGGCACCTGCTCGCTGCAGCAGAATCTGCACCAGGCCGCGGTTTTCGCGGTTCTCGACGCCCTCAACCGGAGACTTTCCCTGATGTCGTTCAAGGAGGAATGACACCTGCTGGGCCTGAGAACGGATTGTCGATTCGGGTGCCGGCGCCCCCATGCAACCCCACGAGCGGAGCGGAATAGCTGAGCGGAGCACCTCTGTCGTCTGAGCGGGTAGACGGCAAGTTCACCAGGAACGGGAGGTGACGTTCATGCTGTACTACATTATGGGTCTGTTCTATAAGTGGGAGTGGTAACCGATGAAGACTCGGGGGCGCCGGCCCTTTTTTCCCTCAACTTTGCTTTAGGCCCTGCCGATCCTATCTTAGACGCGTCCGGCCACCCGCAATGGCTTCACCTGTGAAACCGGGACCGTTGCCGTGAGTGAACCCCGTCAAATCCGCCGACGGATACCGTTCTACCTCTACTACGCCCTTTCCTTCGCAGGGGGCGTCTATCTGCTTTTGCACCTCGTCGAGAACCACATGCCGGCCCGGGTCGACTGGATCGGCGTGGCGGCCTTCTTCGTCGTGCTCCTCTTCGCCGACACGAAGCTGGCCGAGACCCAGGTGCGTCAGGGCGGGCGCGTGCTCAGCTCCCGGACCCTGGACCTCTCGATGATGGTGCTCTTCGGTCCGGCCGTGGCCGTGATCGTGGAGGTGGCCTCGACGATCCTGCGCGGCTTCTTCCTGCGCCGGGCCGCGCCGCGCAAGGTGATCTTCAACGTCTCGATGCTGATCCTGGCCGCGGGCCTCGCCGGGCAGACCTACGTGTCCATGCCCTGGCACGACCGGCTGGACGGCCCCCTCTTCCTGGTCCCCCTGCTCGTGGCCCTGCTCGTCTACACCCTGGTCAATACGGCCATGATGACGGCGATCATCAGCTTCGACCGCGGCGTGCCCTTCCGCGAGGTCTGGCGCAGCCACTTCAGCTGGGGCGCCCTGCGCGGCCTGACCGAGTTCCCCTTCGCGGCGATGGTCGTGCTGCTCTACGCCCAGGCCGGCGCCTGGACCCTGCTGATCTACCTCTTCCCGATCTTCGTCATCTTCCAGAGCGTCAAGCTCTTCCAGGAGATGAAGGAAGCGCACATCAACTCGATCGCCGCGCTGACCACGACCCTGGAAGCCAACGAGCCCTACACCCACGGCCACAGCTACCGGGTCTCGAAGTACTGCGTGCGCCTGGGACGGGCCATGGGCCTGTCGCCGCAGGAGCTCGAGACGATGGAATACGGCGGGCTGCTGCACGACATCGGCAAGATCGCGATCACCAACGACATCATCTGCAAGCCGGGCCGGCTGACCGAGGAGGAGTTCGGCAAGCTCACGGCCCACCCCGCGATCGGCGCCGAGATCGTCAAGCAGATCAAGTTCCTGCAGCAGACGGCCGACCTGGTGCGGCACCACCACGAGCGGCCCGACGGCAAGGGCTATCCCGACGGCCTGAAGGGCGACGATATCAGTATCGGCGCCGGCATCATGAACGTCTGCGACGCCTTCGACGCCATGACCAGCGATCGCTCCTACCGCAAGGCCCTGCCGGTCGAGAAGGCCGTCGAAGAGCTGGTCCGCTTCCGCGGCACCCAGTTCAACGCCGCCGTTGTCGACACGCTCGTCTCGCTCTACAATCGCGGCGAGTTCGGCGTCATCACCGACATCGAGGGCATGATGCTCGAGATCCAGCGGGTGCCCGGAACGCCCGCGACGGTGCCGGCGCCCGCCGTCCGTTCCTAGTCAGCGAGGGGATTCCCGACCATGAAGTACCGTGACAGCGGCGTCGATATCGACGCCGCCCAGCAGGCCCTCGCGCGGGCCAAGGCCGCCGTCCGCTCCACCTGGGACGAGCGCGTCTGCAGCGACCTGGGTAGTTTCGGCGGCCTCTTCCGGCCCGCCCCCGGGGAGCCCCTGCTGGTGGCCAGCGTCGACGGCGTGGGCACCAAGGTCAAGGTCGCGGCCCTGGCCGGGCGCTACGACACCGTCGGCCGGGACCTGGTGAACCACTGCGTGGACGACATCCTCGTCCAGGGCGCCGAGCCCCTCTTCTTCCTGGACTACTTCGCCACCGGCCGCCTGCGCGAGGGCGTGCTCGAGCAGGTGCTGGACGGCTTCGCCGGAGCCTGCCGCGAAAACGGCTGCGCCCTGCTCGGCGGCGAGACCGCCGAGATGCCCGGCGTCTACGGCGAGGGCGACTTCGACCTGGCCGGCTGCATCGTCGGCCGCGTGCGCGAGGAGGACCTGATCGACGGCTCGGCGATCCGCGCCGGCGACGCCGTCTGGGGCCTGCCCAGCACCGGACTGCACACCAACGGCTACTCGCTGGCCCGCCGCATCCTCTTCGACTTCTGCGGCCACGAGGTGGACGAGGAGATCCCCGGCGTGGGCGCGACCGTCGCCGACGCCCTGCTGGCCGTCCACAAGAGCTACCTGCCCGAACTGCGCGCTGTCTGGGCGGCGCACGGGCGGCCCGCCGTCCACGGCCTGGCCCACATCACCGGCGGCGGCTTCTACGACAACATTCCCCGCATCCTGCCCGCGGGGGTGGGCGTGCGGCTGGAGGCCGGCTCCTGGACGACGCCCCCGCTCTTCGCCTACCTGCAGGACAAGGGCGGCGTCGAGCGCGAGGAGATGCACCGCGTCTTCAACATGGGGATCGGGATGGTCGCCGTGCTGCCGCCCGAGGTGGACCTCGCGGCGACTTCGGGAGTGGACGCCGTGCGCATCGGCGAGGTGGTCGCGGACGCCGCCGGGGTGGTCGAGATCGTCTTCTGAGCCCGGGGGTGTCACGTCGCCGTGACAGTCCGATCGAACGATGCGCCCGGGCCTTGACGGCCCGGGCGCCTTTCGTCGGCCGATACCGCGGTCGCATCGCCCGTTCCTGGAAGTTGGGGACAAGCTGCGGTCCTGGTCCGTCTCCTGCAATGCCGTCGCGGCGGAAGGAGGGCCATGGACGCCGCGCGCGCGTACTGGGACGAGGAGATCCGTTCGTTTCCCCACGGCGGGGGCGAAGCTTGCCTGTGGGTGGTCCGGCGCGACGGCGAGCCGGGCGGCTTCACCTTACGCCTGGTCTTTTCCCATCGCTGGGGGGGGCGCTGCGCGCCCGACCGGTCGTCGCCGCCGCCGTTGGCGCGGCTGCTGAAGGTGATCTCGAAGGCCCAGGGCGCGGAATTCCTGCTCGGGGACGCGGGCGGCGCATCGGGCCCGCCGGCCCCGGCGCCGTCCGGGACGGACCGGCTGTGGGTCGAGCCGCTGCGCAGCCGCGACGCGGTGGCCGGCGCCTTCGCCCTGCGCTATCCCGACCTGCCGCCCTGGCGCGAGGCCGTGCGCCTGTGGGGGGCCCGCTTCGCCGCCCGGGCGGGGCTGCTGCTGCCGCGGCTGGACGACGCGGCGGCCGAGGGTGCGGCCCTGGCCGGCCGCGACTGTCAGCCGACCCTCTTTCCCCTGCCCGCGCCATGCGACGCGGCCGCGGCGACCCCGCGCCCCCGCGTGAGCCGCCGCCCGCCGGGGCTGCCCCTGCCGCGTCCGCTCTGCCTGCCGGAGGTGCCGGGGCTGGTGGGCGTCTCGCGGGAGATGGCCGCCTGCTGCGACCTGGTCAGCCGGATCGCCGCCAGCGGGGTCAACGTGCTGCTGCACGGCGAGAGCGGCACGGGCAAGGAATTGGTCGCCAAGGCCCTGCACAACGGCAGCCCCCGCCGCGACCGCCCCTTCATCGGCGTCAACTGCGCCTCGCTGCCCGAGACGCTCTTCGAGAGCGAGCTCTTCGGCCACAAGGCGGGCGCGTTCACCGGCGCGGCGCGCGAGAAGACCGGCCTGCTCGAGGCCGCCGACGGCGGCACCTTCTTCCTGGACGAGATCGGGGACATGCCGCCGGCGCTGCAGATCAAGCTGCTGCGAGTGATGCAGGAGGGGAGGCTGCGCCGCATCGGCGAGCTGCAGACCCGCCCGGTGGACGTCCGCTTCGTGGCGGCCTCGCACAAGGACCTGGAGGCCGAGATCGAGGCGGGGCGATTCCGCCTGGACCTCTACTACCGGTTGAAGGTCGTCTGCGTGGACATCCCGCCGCTGCGGCGCCGGCCCGAGGACATCCTGCCCCTGCTGGCCTATTTCCTGGGCAAGCACGGCGGCCGGGCGGCCGCGGCCCTGCGCGTCGACGAGGAGGCCGTCCGCGCCCTGCAGCGCTACCGCTGGCCGGGCAACGTCCGCGAGCTGGAGAACGAAGCGCGGCGCTGGCTGGCCCTGCAGCCCGCGGCCGATCTGGTGGAGGTCGAGCAGCTCTCGACCGAGGTGCAGCGGGCGGCGGGACGCTCGGTGGACCTGGCCGACCTGGCCACCCTGCGCACCCTGGACGAGGCGGGAGAACTGCTGGAGCGCTACCTGATCCGCAAGGCCCTGCAGGCCAGCGGCGGGATGAAGTCGGTGGCGGCCCGCAGGCTGGGGCTGTCGCGGCAGGGGCTCTACAAGAAGATCCGCCGCTACGGCATGCTCGACCTGTTGCACGCCTCCGGGTGAGCGGCTATGTTCCCGGCATGAATGCCCGCCCGGGAACCCCCGACACGCGTCCGTCGCGCCTGGCCCCGTCGGCCGTGGCCGCCTTCGGCGCCGGCCTGCTGGCCACCGCCGCCATGCCGCCGCTGCGCGGCACGGGCTGGCTGATCGTGCCCGCCCTGGCCCTGCTCTTCGGCGTCGTCGCCGCTTCCGAGCGTCCCGTACGCGACGCCTGGCTCTTCGGCCTCGCCCACCAGGCCAGCCTGCTGCACTGGCTCTTCCTGCTCGGTCCCGAAGCCACGATCACGCTGGGCTGGCTGATCCCGGTCTCGTCTGTCGCGGCGATCCTCTACGCCTCGCTCTTCTACCTGCTCTTCGGGGCCGCCCTGCGCCTGGTCCGCGACCGCCTCGGGGCGGCGGCCGCGCTGGGGCTGGCGCCGCCGCTGTGGACGGCCATGGAGGCCTGGCGCGGCGCCGGCGAACTGGGCTTCCCCTGGTGCCTGAGCGGCTTCGCCTGGCTCGAGACGCCGCTGCGCCCCCTGGCCGCGGCCGCCGGCGAACTGGGCCTGGGCTTCGCCTCGGCGCTGGCCGCGGCCGCCCTGGCCGCCGTGGTCCTGGCGCTGCGCGATCGCGCGCCGGCGACCCGTCGGCTCGCCGTCATGCTGCCCCTCTTCGCCGCCGTCTGCTGGGTGGCCCTGGCCGCCGGCGCGGGATGGCGGGCTTCGGGTTCCGACCAGGGCGCCCCGGTGCGCGTCTCGGCCGTGCAGGCCGACGTCGCCCTGGCCGACAAGTGGCGGGACGGCCGCGAGGACGCATCGGTCACGCCCTACACCCGGCTGACCGCGGAGGCCGCCCGCGCCGGCGCCGAATTCGTCGTCTGGGCCGAGACCGCGGTGCCCGCCTACCTCCTCTTCGACGAGGATCTGCTGCGCTGGGTCCGCGGCACGGCGCGCGACCACGGGATCTGGCTCTACACCGGCTTTCCCGACGCCCGCGTGACCGCCGACGGCGCGCGCGAGCGCTTCAACGGCTCCGGGCTCTTCGGTCCGGACGGCCTGCTGCGAGACCGCTACGCCAAGCACCACCTGCTGCCCTTCGGCGAGCGGATGCCCTTCCAGGGACTGTTGCCCTGGCTGGGCCGGATCGACCTGGGGCAGGCCGAGTGGACGCCCGGCGCGGCGCCGACGCCGATGACCGTCGAGCTCGGCGACCGGGCCTTCGGCTTCGCTGGCCTGGTCTGCTACGAGTCGATCTTTCCCGACCTGACGCGCCGCGCCGTGCGCGACGGCGCCGGCCTGCTGGTGAACATCACCAACGACGGCTGGTTCGGCCGCACCGCGGGCCCGCTGCAGCACGCGGCCATGGCCCGCATGCGCGCCGCGGAATGCGCCGTGCCCCTGGTGCGCAGCGCCAACAACGGGATCAGCTTCGTCGTCGACGCGCGCGGAGAGATGCTGGGCCGCGCCGGCCTCTACACCCGCGCGGCCGTGACCGCCGACGTGGCCCCCGGTCCCGGCGGCACGCCCTTCGTCGTCTTCGGCCATCGTCCGTTGCTGCTGGCGGCCGCGGCCTGGACCCTGCTCGCGCTGCTGCTGCTGCGCGAGCGCCGGAGGAAGCGATGAATCCGCTTCGCCACGCCTATCCCCTGTGCCCCCAGTGCGGGGCCGGGATGAAGACCCGGCCCGAAGGCGGGGCGCCGCGTCCCTACTGCCCGGACTGCGGCTTCGTGCAGTACCTGAACCCCTCGCCGGCGGCGGCGGTCGTGCTGCGCCGGGACGAGCGGATCTGCCTGGTCAAGCGCCGGTTCCCGCCCAAGCAGGGCCAGTGGTCCCTGCCCTCGGGCTTCATGGAGTACGACGAGTCGCCCGAGCAGACCGCCGTGCGCGAGACGCTCGAGGAGACGGGCCTGGCGGTCGAGATCGAGGACCTGCTGTCGGTGCACCAGGCGATCCTGCCGCCGGACCGGCCGGTGGTGCTGGTCGTCTACGCGGTGCGCGAGACCGGCGGCGAACTGCAGGCCGGGGACGACGCCGAGGAGGTCGGCTTCTTCGACCTGGACGCGCCGCCCGGCCCGGTCGCCTTCGCCTCGCACCGCGCGGTGCTGGCGTCGCTGCGCGCCGCCGCAGGGGAGGGGTCGTGAGCGACGCCGTGAGGGAAATGCTTCCCGTCGCCGTGTTGCTCTCGGGCAGCGGCCGCACCCTCGAGAATTTCCTGGCCCGTCAAGGAGCGCCCGGACTGCCGATCCGCGTCGCGGCCGTGGTCGCGAGCCGGCCCGACGTGCGCGGCGTCGACGTGGCTCGCGAGGCCGGCCTGCCCGTGGGCGTATTCCGCCGCAGGGACCATGCCGACGCCGAAGCCCACAGCGCCGCCATCAACGCGTGGCTGGCCCTCCACACCCCCCGGATGATTCTGCTGGCGGGCTTCCTCTGCCTCTACCGCCGCCCCGCCTGGTTCGACGGCCCGATCCTGAACATCCATCCCGCGCTGCTGCCGGCCTACGGTGGCAAGGGCTTCTACGGCGACAGGGTGCACGCCGCGGTCCTGGCCGCCGGCGACGCCGAGTCGGGCTGCACCGTCCACCACGTGGACGACATCTACGACCATGGCTCGATCGTCGCGCAGCGCCGGGTGCCGGTGCTGCCGGGGGACGACGTGGATACGCTGGCCGATCGGGTCTTCGCCGCCGAGTGCGAGCTCTACCCCGAGGTGGTCGGGAGGATGGCGGGGGAGATCCTGGCCGCACGGGGGGCTTGAGGGCTCGGATCTGCGGGACGGCTCCGCTGCGCCTCCTGCGCCGCTTCGCCTCGGCGCTCCGCCCGCTCCGGCATCCTGCCTCCCGCGGGCTCCGCGACGCCCGCCGCCCCGAGCCCTCGAGCCCCCAGAGCGCTGCCACGATTCCGCCTCGCCTAGCGGTTTCGACCCGGCCCGGTCCGCGTGTCCGAGCCCTGCGGGCTCGAACCCGCCCGATCCGCGTGTCCGAGCCCTGCGGGCTCGAACCCGCCCGATCCGCGTGTCCGAGCCCTGCGGACTCGAACCCGCCCGGTCCGCGTGTCCGAGCCCTGCGGACTTGATACTGCCCGGTCCGCGTGTCCGAGCCCTGCGGACTCGAACCTGCCCGGTCTGCGTGTCCGAGCCCTGCGGGCTCGAACCCGCCCGGTCCGGCGGCACGACCCCGCCGCGCCCTACGGGCCCGGCGCTTCCGTGCCCGCCGTCCCGGGGGCCTGCGGCCCCGAACCGTCCGAAGCGGGCCCGCCGTCCCGGGGGCCTGCGGCCCCGAACCGTCCGAAGCGGGCCCGCCGCCCCGGGGGCCTGCGGCCCCGGACCGTCCGAAACGGGCCCGGCGGTTCCGTGCTCGGCGTCCCGGGGGCCTGCGGCCCCGGACCGTCCGAAACGGGCCCGGCGGTTCCGTGCCCGCCGCCCCGGGGGCCTGCGGCCCCGGATCCGGCGTCTCCTGACAATTCGATTTCGAATCGACGCAAGCGCGAAGATTAACTTGGCATTGCGGCGGCTTCGTATTTCTTTAGACCGTGTGGGGAAGATCCCGATCTTCGAGTTGTCGATCGCAAAACAGGAGGACTGAATTGGCCGATATTCGTCCCTTCCCAGGCATTCGCCCCCGTTCCGATCTCGCCGCCGAGGTGGCCAGCCCTCCCTACGACGTGCTCGACTCCGACGAGGCGAGGGCCCTGGCTGCTGCGAACCCGCACAGCTTCCTCCACGTCGTCAAGGCGGAGATCGACCTGCCGCCGGACGTCGACATCCACGGCGACGACGTCTACGCGAAGAGCGCCGAGAACTTCCGGGGCATGATCGACGACGGCGTCCTCGTTCAGGACGATCGCCCCTGCTTCTACATCTATCGCCTGACCATGGGCGGGCACGCGCAGTTCGGCCTGGCGGTAGGCTGCAGCGTCCAGGAGTACGAGGACGGGCTGATCAAGAAGCACGAGTTCACGCGGCGCGACAAGGAGGACGACCGCGCGCGCCACGTCGAGATCCTGCAGGCCAACGCCGGCCCCGTGCTCTTCACCTACCGCGCCCGGAGCGAGATCAAGAGCCTGGTCGAGGAGCTGACGACCCGCGCCGCGCCGGACGTCGACTTCACCGCCGACGACGGCGTCGGCCACACGCTGTGGGTCGTGGGCGATCCCGACGACGTGCGCCGCATCCGCGAGGCCTTCGCGCCGCTGGACGCCATCTACGTGGCCGACGGCCACCACCGCACGGCCTCGGCCTTCCGCGTGCGCGACATCATGCGGTCCAAGAATCCCGGCCACACCGGCGACGAGGCCTACAACCACTTCCTGGCCGTCGTCTTTCCCGACGACGAGCTGCAGCTGATGGGCTACCACCGCGTCGTCAAGGACCTGAACGGCCTGAGCGCCGGGGAATTCCTGGACAAGGTGCGCGAGAACTTCGACGTCGCCCCGGCCGACGCCCCCGAGCCCCCGGGACAGCGCCGGTTCGGGATGTTCCTCGAGGGGGAATGGTACCGCCTGACCGCCCGCGAGGGCACCTTCCCGGCCGACGACCCGGTCGCCAGCCTGGACGCCGCGATCCTGCAGGCCAACCTGCTCGAACCGGTGCTCGGCATCGGCGACCCGCGGCAGGATCCGCGCATCGATTTCGTCGGCGGCATCCGCGGCGCCGGCGAGCTCGAGCGCCGCTGCCGCACCGACATGAAGGTGGCCTTCGCCTTCGCCCCGGTCAGCGTGCCCCAGATCATGGCCATCGCCGACGCCGGGGCCGTGATGCCTCCCAAGTCCACATGGTTCGAACCCAAGCTGCGGTCCGGTCTGGTCGTCCGCAGCCTCGCCGACTAGCCTGACGCTGAGTCGAAAGGAGACCGATATGCTGATTCTCATCTCCGACGCATTCGATCCCTCGTTGCCCGGGAAGCTGGGCCGGTTCGGCGAGGTCACCGAGGACAAGGAGCGGCTGCCCGAGGCGGACGTCGTCCTGGTGCGGAGCAAGACCAAGTGCACGAAGGAGTACATCGATTCGGCCCCGAAGCTGAAGCTGATCATCCGGGGCGGCGTCGGCACCGACAACATCGACAAGCCCTACTGCGCCGAGAAGGGCATCGTGGTCCACAACACGCCCAAGGCGCCGGCGATCGCCGTCGCCGAGCTGGCCTTCGCCATGATGCTGGCCGTGCCCAACCACCTCGTGAAGGCGCACACCACGATGGCCGCCGGCGAGTGGGCCAAGAAGGAGCTCAAGCGCACGGAGCTCCACGGCAAGACCCTGGGCCTGGTCGGCATCGGCAACATCGCCCAGGCGGTGGCCGTGCGCGCGGCGGCCTTCGGCATGCGCGTGATCGCCTACGACAAGTACGTGGCGACCTCGGACAAGGCGGAGATGATCCCCTCGCTGGAGGAGATGGTCCCCCAGGCCGACTACATCTCGCTGCACCTGCCCCTGACCGACGAGACCCGCGGCCTGCTCGGCGCCGACGTCCTGGCCAAGGCCAAGGACGGGGTCGTCGTGATCAACACGGGCCGCGGCCTGACCGTGGACACCGACGCCATGACGGCCGCCCTGGAGAGTGGCAAGGTCTCGGCCTACGCCACCGACGTCTGGCCCAGCGATCCGCCGCCGGCGGACTTCCCCCTGCTCAAGGCCCCGAACATGCTGATGGCCCCGCACCTGGGCGCCTCCAGCAAGGAGAACCTGCTGCGCATCGGCGACGAGGTGGTCGCGCACATCGACACCTTCGTCAAGGAGGGAAAGTGATGAACCGCATCTACAACTTCAGCGCCGGTCCCTGCACCCTGCCGCTGTCGGCGCTGCAGGAGGCCCAGGCCGAATTCGTGGACTTCCAGGGCAAGGGCATGTCCCTGATCGAGATGAGCCACCGCGGCAAGGAGTACGACGCCGTCCACATGGAGGCCATGGACCTCGTGAAGCGGCTCTACGGCCTGCCCGACCAGTACAAGGTGATGTTCCTGGGCGGCGGCGCCACGCTGCAGTTCGCGATGGTGCCGATGAACCTGATGGGCCCGGGCGGCACCTGCGACCTGACCCTGACCGGCGCCTGGGCCAAGAAGGCCTACGCGGACGCCAAGAAGATCGGCTCGGTCGAACTGGCCTTCGACGGCAGCGAGTCGAAGTTCATGACCCTGCCCGACGCGGCCGCGCTGAAGGCCCGTCCCGAGGCCGCCTACTTCCACATGACCAGCAACGAGACCATCGGCGGCGTGCAGTGGCCCGACTTCCCCGACACCGGCGACGTGCCCCTGGTCTGCGACATGTCCAGCGACTTCGTCAGCCGCCGCGTGCCGGTCGGGAAGTTCGGCCTGATCTACGCCGGCGCCCAGAAGAACGCCGGGCCCGCCGGCGTGGCCGTGGTCATCATCCGCGAGGATCTGCTCGAGCGCAGCTCCGCGGACCTGCCGGCCTACCTGAGCTACGCCACCCACGCGCCCAAGGACTCGATGTACAACACGCCGCCGGTCTTCCCCATCTACATGATGATGAAGACCCTGAAGTGGCTGGAGGCCCAGGGCGGCCTGCCCGCGGCCGAGAAGCTGGCCGCCGAGCGCTCCGGGCTGATCTACGGCGCGATGGCCCGCAACGCCGGCTTCTACAGCTGCCCCGTTGACGCGAAGTGCCGCTCGCTGATGAACGTGGTCTTCCGCCTGCCCAGCGAGGATCTGGAGAAGCAGTTCGTCGCCGAGGCGCTGGCCGCCGGCATGAGCGGCCTCAAGGGCCACCGCAGCGTCGGCGGCTGCCGGGCGTCGGTCTACAACGCCATGCCCGTCGCGGGCGCGAAGGCGTTGGCGGACTTCATGGACGAGTTCGCGCGGAAGAACGGGTAGGGACGGGGGAGGGGGACGCACCCCGCTCCCTGCAGGACGACGGGACGGTCCTTCCTGGACCGTCCCGTCTTGCGTTCGGGCCGCTCCGGCATCCTGCCTCCCGCCCGGCGCCGCGAACCCGCGTCGCGAGGGGACACGCCGGCGGTCCATCCTGGACCGCCCGCGCTCCCGCTCCGGTCGCTCCGGCATCCTGCCTCCCGCTCCCTCCGCGAGCCCCTCGCGCACGCGGGTTCGCGACGCCGCAGAAAAAAAGGGCGGCGCCCGGCGGCGCCGCCCTCGTCGTTCGCGTTCCGGTCGATGACGCCGGATCAGACCTCCACCGTCGGCCGGGCGCTGCCCGTCGTCAGGTAGCTGTGGATCGAGTCGGCGGCCACGCGGCCGGCGCCCATGGCCAGGATCACCGTCGCGCCGCCGGTGACGATGTCGCCGCCGGCCCAGACGTTGTCCAGGTTGGTCTGCATCGTCTCCTGCATGGTGACGATGGTGCCGCGCTTCTTGTTCAGCTCCAGCTCGGGGCAGTCCGCGGTCAGGACCGGGTTCGGGCCCTGGCCGATGGCCACGACCACGGTGTCCACGTCCCACGTCTTGAAGGCGCCCTCGATGGGCACGGGACGGCGACGGCCGCTGTCGTCGGGCTCGCCCAGCTCCATCTGCTGGCACTTGATCGCCTTCACGGCGCCGTGCTCGTCGCCCAGGATCTCGACCGGAGAGTGCAGCAGCTGGAAGTCGATGAACTCCTCGGCGGCGTGGTGCGACTCCTCGATCCGGGCGGGCAGCTCGGCCTTGGTCCGGCGGTAGATCAGGTAGACGTGATCCGGGTTCAGGCGCTTGGCCGTACGGGCCGAGTCCATGGCCACGTTGCCGCCGCCGATCACGGCGATGCGCTTGATCTTCTTGATCGGCGTGTCCGCCTTCTCGGGGAACTGGTAGCCGCCCATCAGGTTGACCCGGGTCAGGAACTCGTTGGCGCTGTAGACGCCGTTCAGGTTCTCGCCGGGGATGCCCAGGAACCAGGGCAGGCCGGCGCCGACGCCGATGAAGACGGCGTCGTAGCGCTCGCGGATCGAGTTCAGCGATTCGGCCTTACCGACGGGGTAGTTCATGACGAACTTCACGCCCATGTCCTTCAGCCCGTCGATCTCCCTGATCAGGATCTTCTTGGGCAGGCGGAACTCGGGGATCCCGTAGAAGAGCACGCCGCCCGGCTTGTGCAGGGCCTCGTAGACGGTGACGTCGTGGCCCTTCTGCACCAGGTCGCTGGCGGCGGTCAGGCCGGCGGGGCCGGAACCGATGATCGCCACCTTCTTGCCGGTCGGGGCCTCCTTCGGGGGCAGGACGTTCAGGTCGTGCTCCATGGCGTAGTCGCCCAGGAAACGCTCGACGCGGCCGACGCCGCCCGGCTCGCGGCCCTTGTCGGGCTTGTTCAGGTTGCAGTGCAGCTCGCACTGGTCCTCCTGCGGGCAGACGCGGCCGCAGATCGCCGGCAGGAAGTTCTTCTCCTTGATCAGGCGCAGGGCGGCCTCGTACTGCTGCTCGCCGACCAGGCGCATCACGCCCGGGATGTCGACGCCGACGGGGCAGCCGCTGATGCAGGGGGCGTTCTTGCATTGGATGCAGCGTCGCCCTTCCTGGCAGGCCTCTTCCTCGGTGAAGCCCAGGGGCACCTCGTTGAAGTTCTTGATGCGGTCCTCGGGCTTCTGCTCCCGCATGGGGGTCTTCGTCTTGGACTTGTTGAACGCGTAGCTGGGTTTGCTCTGCTCGGACATCGGAACCCCCTTCCTAGCGGTTCTGCTCGTTGAGGAGCGCGTCGGCGGCCGCTTCGAGACGGCAGTGGTGATCGGCCGCCTCGAGCGCCCGGGCTTCTTCGTTCTTGTAATAGGCCAGGCGGCTCATCAGCTCGTCGAAGTCGACCTGGTGGCCGTCGAACTCCGGACCCTCGACGCAGGCGAAGCGCGTCTTGCCGCCCACGGTGACCCGGCAGGCGCCGCACATCCCGGTGCCGTCGACCATGATCGGGTTCAGCGAGGCGACGGTCTTGATGCCGTAGGGCTCGGTGGTCTTGCAGACGAACTTCATCATGATCACCGGGCCGATGCAGATGACCTCGTCGATGGTCTCGCCGGCGTCGATCATGTCCTGCAGGGCGTGTGTGACCAGGCCCTTCCGGCCGTAGGTGCCGTCGTCGGTGGTGACGATCAGCTCGTCGGTGAAGGGGCGGATCTCGTCCTCGAGGATCAGCAGGTCCTTCGAGCGGGCGCCCAGGATCGTGGTCACGTGGTTGCCCGCCGCCTTGCAGGCCTGGACCTGCGCCCAGACGACGGCGATGCCGATGCCGCCGCCGACGCAGACGACGCGCTTGTTCTCGGGGATGTCCGTGGCGCGGCCCAGCGGACCGGCGAGGTCCAGGATCTCGTCGCCGACCTTCAGGGCGTTGAGGTCCCGGGTGGTCTTGCCGACCTCCTGGGCCACGATCGTGATCGTGCCCTTGTCGACGTTCCGGTTCGCGATCGTCAGGGGGATGCGCTCTCCCTGGTCGCAGAGGCGGAGGATGACGAATTGCCCGGCTTTGCCGCGTTCGGCGATGTGCTTCGCTTCGATCTCGAAGAGCATCGTCTTCGGTGCCAGTTCCCTGGCGTTGACGATCTTGTTGCCCATCGTGCCTCTCCTGGCATGGTTCTCGTCGGCGACGAATGAAAAATCATTATCAAGTGGTTTCGAGGCTGGCAGTTGCGGATAAATTTAGTAGTCCGGGCCGGGATATCAAAGAATATGTCCGGATTCCCGGCGTCGGAGTGGCCCCTTTCCGGCCCGGCGGGCTTGACCGCCGACGGGTCCGTTCCTATGGTGGGGCGGTCCGCCGCCGCGGCCCGGCGTCCCGCCGGGAGAACGTCGTGTCGGCGCTGCGAAAGGACCGTGATGGAAGACCTGATCCGCAAGATGCTGCTGGAGATCGGCGAGGATCCCGAGCGCGAGGGCCTGGTCCAGACGCCGGCCCGCGTCGATCGCTCGATGCGCTTCCTGACCGCCGGCTACGAAGCCGATGCGGACGCCATCGTCCAGAAGGCCCTCTTCGAGGCCGAGGGCCACGAGATGATCCTGGTCAACGACATCGACTTCTACAGCATGTGCGAGCACCACATGCTGCCGTTTTTCGGCAAGGCCCACGTCGCCTACATCCCGAACCGGAAGATCGTCGGCCTGTCCAAGATCGCCCGCGTGGTCGAGGTCTTCGCCCGCCGCCTGCAGGTGCAGGAGCGCATGACCGCCCAGATCGCCGAATGCCTGCAGCGCAACCTCGAGGCCGAGGGCGTGGCCGTCGTCCTGCACGCCCAGCACCTCTGCATGATGATGCGCGGGATCCAGAAGCAGAACAGCTTCGCGGTGACCAGCGAGATGCTGGGCGCCTTCCAGGACAACCCCAAGACCCGCGCCGAATTCCTGACCCTGATCCAGGAGAAGGCCTGGAACTAGGCTCGGTCCGAGGATCCTCGGACGGAGCCCGGCCCCTCGAACGCATCGGGGGGCTTGACAGGTTTCTTCACGGCCCCTATATATAGAACATCTATATTAAGTCAATCTAGACAACGCGGCCGCCCGGAAACCGGAGGCGCCTTGAAAGAGCCGACCCTGGAGCCCCAGCACCTGGCCAAGAGCTGCAACGAGGCCCTGATCCTGGCCGCGCTCGCCGCCGGCCCGCGCCACGGCTACCAGCTGGCCTTGGACGTCGAGTCGCGCAGCGGCGGCCACTTCCGCTTCCAGCACGGCACCCTCTATCCCATCCTGCACAAGCTCGAGAAGGAGGGGCTGATTGCCGGCGTCTGGTCCGAGGCCGAGGGGGAGCGTCGCCGCAAGAGCTACGCCCTGACCGCGAAGGGGCGCGCCTACGCCGAGGATCAACGCGAGGCCTGGCGCCTGTTCTGCGCGCGTTTCTTCCAGGCCCTGGGGGAGAAAGCATGAATCGCTTCGCATTCGTCCTCGATCCCCTGCGGCAGCGCCTGCCCCTGCCCCAGCCGGCGCGCACGCGGGTCCTGCTCGAGGTCGCCGCCGATCTCGAGGATCTCTACGCCCACTATCGCAATCAGGGTCTCGACGAGGCCTCGGCCGTCAGGCGCGCGGCCGAGACCTGCAACCTCTCGCCCGAGGCCCTCGCCCAGCTCGTCGGCGTTCACGCCTCGCCCTACGCCCGCTTCCTGGACCGCCTTTCGGCCCAGGCCCGCGGGCGATGGGAGCGCGCCGTGCTCGTCGCCCTGACCGCGCTGGTGGCCCTGACCGCGGGCCGCCTGCTGTCGACCGCGCCGGTCTTCCCCGACGCCGGGCCGCTGGCCTGGCCGGCGGCGCTGCTCCTGCTCTTCGGGCTCGGCCGGGCCGTCGCGGTGGCCACCCGGCTCTACCTGAAGGGCGACCACGCCCCCCGCCGGCTCCGCCGCGGGCTGGGCGGGGTGCTGGGCGCGGCGCTCGCCCTGGGGGGCTGGGGACTGGCCGGTCCCTTCCTGGCGCTCTACCTGGCGGCGCGGCGCGCCGCCGCCGATCCGGATGCCGCCGCCCTGGCCTTCGCCGAATGGCTCTACGGGGGCGCAGCCCTGGCCGTGGTGGCCCTGACCGCGGCCGTGGCCCTCGGGCTGATCTGGTTCGTGCTGGTCGGCAAGGTCGAGGCGATCGAAGGCCAGGAGGCCGCGGCTCTGGAGCAGTTCGCACGCCCCATCGATGCCGGGACGGAGGCCGACACGGCCCGTGGGCCGGCAGGAGGATGCTGAGATGATCGGATTCCTGAAGACCGGCGGCCCCTTCGCGTGGGCCATCGTCCTGATCGCGGCGGTGAACCTCGGGCTCGCCGCCCGGCTGGCCGTCGCCCTCGCCGCGGGCCGCGCCGGAGACTGCCGCCGGCTCGACGCCCTGCTCTTCTGGGGGGCGGTCGCGGCCCTGCTGGGCCTGCTGGGGCAGGCGCTGGGGATCTACAACGCCATGGGCGCGATCATGCGCGCGACGGACATCTCGCCGCCGCTGATCGCCAGGGGGTTCCTCGGATCGTTCACGACGACCCTGCTGGGCCTGGGCGCGCTTGCGGCGTCGGGGCTGGCCTGGTCCGTCCTGCGCGGCTGGCGCGGCAGGATCCGCGAGCGGGGGCGGGGAGGCGGGAGCATGGAACGAGTCCTCCTGACCGCGGCGATCCTGTTGTCGCTGGACGTCGCCGGCGTCGGCGCCGCCGAGTCCCCGCTGGCCGGGGGCTGCTGGGTGGGCGAGGTCGGCGACGACGCCCACGCCTTCGTCTTCCGCGGGGACGAGGGCGGCCTCCGGGGAAGCGTCTGGTGGCTGAAGGACGGCAAGGGCGTGAACGAGATGCCCTGCACCGGCGTGGACTACGCGCCGCCGCGGCTGCGGCTGGCGATGCCCACCGGGGTGGTCGTCGAAGGGGAGGTCGACCTCGACGCCGGGTTGATCGCGGCCGAGGTCGTCTCGCCCGACGGTCGACGGCTGCCGATGCCCCTGCGCCGCCGCGACCCGGCGACCCTGCCGGGGATGACGTGCCGCCCCGCGGGCGAGGCCTACGCCTACGCCCCGCCGCCGGCGCGCGACGACGGCTGGCCCGTGGCCGCCGCCGCCGCCCTGGACGTCGACGCCGCCGGCCTGACCGCCGCGGTGGAAGCGGTGGCCGCCGGACGGGCCGGAGTGATCCACTCGCTGCTCGCCGCCCGCCGGGGCCGGCTCGTGCTCGAGGAGTATTTCCACGGCTACGGAGCCGACGACCTGCACGGCCTGGCCTCCTGCACCAAGAGCGTCTCGGCCCTGCTGGTGGGCCTGGCCGTGGACGCGGGCGCGATCGCCGGCGCCGGCCTGCCCCTGACCACCTGGTTTCCGACCGAGCGCTACCCGCGGGGCGGGGGCTGGGCGGATCCGACCCTCGCGCACCTGCTGACGATGACCCTGGGCCTGTCCTGGTCGGCCGCGGAAGCGGAGGACGTGCACGGCACCGGCGAGGACTTCTTCGCCCGGGTGCTGGCGCGCGACGCCGCCGGCCCGCCCGGCCGGATCTGGCAGTACGTCAACGCCCAGGTCGACCTCCTGTCGGGCGTGCTCATGACCGCGACCGGCCGCGGGCCCGAGGCGCTGGCCGCGGAGGGGCTCTTCGCCCCGCTGGGCATCACGGCCTACGACTGGCGCTACAGCGCCGAGGGCGAGCATCGCCTGATGGACGGCAGCCTGCGCCTGCGTCCGCGGGACATGCTGAAGCTGGGGCAGCTGGTGCTGGACGAGGGGCGCTGGCGTGATGCGCGCGTGCTGTCGGAGGGCTGGGTGCGCGAGATGACGACCGGCCACGCGTCGACCGGCGACGACGGCTTCCGCTACGGCTACCTGTGGTGGCGGGGGGAGATGCCCGGCGGCGGCGGCACGACGCCGGTGGTCTTCGCCAACGGCTGGGGCAGCCAGTTCATCTGCGTCTTCCCGGAACTGGAGCTGGTTGTGGTCGTGACCGGCGGCAACCAGGACAACGGCAAGCACATGGCGCCGGCGCGGACCGTGCTGGCGGCCCACCTGCTGCCGGCGGTGCGCTGAATCCGGGCTCCGGAAAAGCGACGCCCGCCCCGGTCGGGGCGGGCGTCTTCGCTTGCCGGTCGCGGCGCGGCGGCAGGCCTAGAGACCCTTCTCGCCGAGCCAGCGCTCGCATTCGATGGCCGCCATGCAGCCGGTGCCGGCCGCGGTGATGGCCTGCCGGTAGACGTGGTCCTGCAGGTCGCCGCAGGCCCAGACGCCCTCGATGTCGGTGGCGGTCAGGCCCGGCTTCGTGATCACGTAGCCGTTCTCGTCGGTCTTCAGCTGCCCGTCCAGGAACTGGCTGTTGGGGATGTGGCCGATGGCGATGAAGCAGCCGGTCACGGGCAGCTCGACGTCCGCGCCGCCCTGCGTGTCGGCCAGGATCAGCTTCTGCATGGCGCCGTTCTCGTCGCCCACCATCTTCTTGACCGTCTTGTTCCAGGCGAAGTCGATCTTGGGGTGGGCCAGGCCGCGCTCGGCCATGATCTTGCTGGCGCGCAGCTCGTCGCGGCGGTGGATGACCGTGACCTTGGCGGCGAAGTTGGTCAGGTAGAGGGCCTCTTCGAGGGCCGTGTCGCCGCCGCCGACCACGGCGATCTCCTGGTCGCGGAAGAAGAAGCCGTCGCAGGTGGCGCAGGCGCTCAGGCCCTTGCCGTGGAAGTCGTTCTCCTCGGGCAGGCCCAGCCAGCGGGCCGACGAGCCGGTGGCCAGGATCAGGCTCTGCGCCAGGAAGGTCTCATCGTCCACGAAGACCTTGAAGGGGCGCTCGGAGAGGTCCGCGCCCTTGACCGTGCGCGTGACCACCTCGGCGCCGAAGCGCTTGGCCTGCGCGCGGAAGAGCTCGGTCAGCTCGGGACAGGTGATGCCCCCGGGGAAGCCGGGATAGTTCTCGACGTCGGTGGTGATCGTCAGCTGGCCGCCGGGCTGGTCGCCTTCGAAGACCAGGGGGGGGATGTTGGCGCGGCTCAGGTAGATGGCCGCCGTGAATCCGGCCGGACCGGATCCGATCACGATGGCCTTGCGGACGTCCTGGCTCATGTCGACCTCCAGAAAGGGCATATTCCTTGGTTGGATCGAGTGGCGGGACCATGGTTAGCCCCGTGCGCCGGATCTGTCAACCAGGAGCGGGGGAAATCCCGCACTTGACGGAGGGGCAAAAGAGTGTTAATTATTTGCGGTTGCCGTCGAAACGGCCGGGAGATCGGCCGTGAAGGGGGCGCAACGAGCCTGGAGAACGAGAGTCCGGCCACGATTCCGGATGCTTCGCATCCCGGGAACTGCCCGGGTATGCGTCTTTGGTCCTTATGCACGGAGTTCCGAGCATGTACGCCATCGTCAAGATCAACAGCCATCAGTACCGGGTCGAGCCCGAGTCCGTGCTCACCGTCGAGCTCCTGGACGCCGAGGTCGGCGCGAGCGTGACCCTCGACGAGGTCCTGCTCCTGAGCGACGGCGACGAGGTCCGGGTCGGCACCCCGACCGTCGAAGGCTGCCGGGTGGCCGCCGAGGTCGTCCGCCACGGCTTGGGCCCCAAGCTGCGGATCTTCAAGAAGAAGGCGCGGAACAACTACCGCCGCCACACGGGGCATCGCCAGCCCTTCACCGAGATCGTCATCAAGGAGATCGCCGCGTCCTAAGGGACGCGCGGATCCGGAGGAAACGACATGGCGCATAAGAAAGGCGTGGGCAGCTCCCGCAACGGCCGCGACAGCCAGTCCAAGCGGCTCGGCGTGAAGCGTTTCGGCGGCGAGAGCGTGCTCGCCGGCACCATCATCGTCCGGCAGCGCGGCACCAAGATCCACCCCGGCCAGAACGTGGGCCGCGGCGGCGACGATACGCTCTTCGCGTTGATCGACGGCAAGGTGGAGTTCCAGCGGTACGACCGCACGCGCAAGAAGGTCAGTGTCCAGCCGGCCTGACAGCGGTCACCCGCCGAGATTCGGGGAACCCACCTCGGCCGCGGGGTGGGTTTCTCTTTGCCCGAAAACGGAATCGATTCCGGTCCGGAGGTGAAGCCGTGGACCGCGTCCTGGTCGTGATCCCCGCCCGCTACGGGTCGAGCCGTTTCCCCGGCAAGGCCCTGGCCGACCTCGCCGGAGCCCCGCTGGTGGTCCGGGTCGCCGAGGCGGCCGCGCGCATGGCCGTCGCCGACCGGGTGGTCGTGGCCACCGACGACCCGCGGATCCGCGACGCCGTGACGGCCGCCGGCCACGACTGCGAAATGACGGGCGAACATCCCACGGGCTCGGACCGGGTCGGCGAGGTGGCCGCCCGCGACGGGGCGGAATTCGTGGTCAACCTCCAGGGCGACGAGCCCCTGCTGGACCCCGCCGACGCCGACGGCCTGGTGCGCGCCCTGCGCGAGGATCCCGAGGCTGGCCTGGCCACCCTGGCCCACCCCCTGGCCGACGAGCGGGAATGGCGCGACCCGAACGTGGTCAAGGCGCTCTGCGACCGCGACGGCCGAGCGCTCTACTTCTCGCGCGCCCCGCTGCCCGGCGCCTTCCCCGGCCGCGAGCCCGCCGGCTGGCGCTGCGCGCTGCGCCACGTCGGGATCTACGCCTGGCGGCGCGGGGCCTTGACCCGCTTCCTGGCCCTGCCCCGCGGCGAGCTGGAGCGCGAGGAGGGGCTGGAGCAGCTGCGCGCCCTGGAGAACGGCATCGCGGTGCGCGTGATCCCCGCGGCCCGTCCGGCCGTGGGGGTCGACACTCCCGAGGATCTGGAGCTGGTCCGGCGACTCTGGCCGGGGCGCGGCTGAGCGAAGCGGCCTTTTCCCGCCGCCGTCGCTGGGCTAAGATGCATGCGTGGGGAAGGAGCACGGGAGGATCATGGCCAAGTACATCTTCATCACCGGCGGCGTCGTCTCGGCGCTGGGCAAGGGAATCGCCACCGCCTCGCTGGGGCGGCTGCTCAAGTCCCGCGGGCTCTCGGTGGTCCTGCAGAAGTTCGATCCCTACCTGAACGTGGATCCGGGGACGATGAGCCCCTACCAGCACGGCGAGGTCTTCGTCACCGACGACGGCGCCGAGACCGACCTGGACCTGGGCCACTACGAGCGCTTCACCGACACCAACCTGGCGAAGATCAACAACCTGACCAGCGGCCAGGTCTACGACCGGATCATCACCCGGGAGCGCAAGGGGGAGTACCTGGGCCGCACGGTGCAGGTGATCCCGCACGTCACCGACGAGATCAAGCGGCGCATCATGCTGCCGGCCGAGCAGGGCGACGTCGACGTCGTGCTGACCGAGATCGGCGGCACCGTCGGCGACATCGAGTCGCAGCCCTTCCTCGAGGCCATCCGGCAGTTCCGCCTGGAGCAGCCGGTGGAGGACACGGTCTCGGTCCACCTGACCCTGGTGCCCTACATCGCCGCCGCCGGCGAGATCAAGACCAAGCCCACCCAGCACTCGGTGCGCGAGCTGCGCAGCATCGGCATCCAGCCCGACTTCCTGATCTGCCGCTCGCAGTCGCCCCTGGCCGACGACGCCCGCCGCAAGATCGCGCTCTTCTGCAACGTGCCCGTCGACGCGGTGATCAACGCCGTCGACGTCGAGTCGATCTACGACATCCCCCTGCGCTTCAACGACCAGAAGCTGGACGAACTGATCTGCCGCCGGCTGGGCCTGGACGTGCCCGAGCCGGACCTGACCGAGTGGCGGCGGATGAGCGAGCTGATCGCCAACCCGCCCGACACCGTGCGCGTCGCGATCGTCGGCAAGTACGTCGAGCTGAAGGACGCCTACAAGAGCATCAGCGAGGCCTTCGTCCACGCCGGCATCGCCAACCGCGCGCGCGTCGAGCAGGCCTGGGTCGACTCCGAGAGCCTCGAGGGCCGGGACGTGGGCGAGGGGCGCCTGGCCGAGGCCTTCGCCGGCTGCCACGGCGTGCTGGTTCCAGGCGGCTTCGGCGACCGGGGCATCCAGGGCAAGATCAACGCCGTGCGCTGGGCGCGCGAGCACGGGGTCCCCTTCTTCGGCATCTGCCTGGGCCTGCAGTGCGCCGTGATCGAGATGGGTCGCGACCTGGTCGGCCTGCCGATGGCCAACAGCAGCGAGTTCATCCCCGACTGCGAGCATCCGGTCATCGACCTGATGCGCGAGCAGCGGGATGTGGAGGACATGGGCGGCACGATGCGCCTGGGCGCCTACCCCTGCGTGCTGAAGGAGGGGAGCCTGGCCGAGAGCTGCTACGGGCAGCGCGAGATCAGCGAGCGGCACCGTCACCGCTTCGAGGTCAACAACGCCTACCGCGAGCGTTTCGAGGCCGCGGGCGTCGTCTTCTCGGGACTGTCCCCCGACGGCAACCTGGTCGAGATGGTCGAACTGCCGGGACATCCCTTCTTTCTGGCCTGCCAGTTCCATCCCGAATTGAAGTCGCGCCCCAACCGGGCGCATCCGCTTTTCCGCAGCTTCGTGGCGGCGGCCCTGGCCAGCCAGGAGCGGGCCGCCGGCGCCCGGGCCTGAGGCGCGAGGAGGAGATCATGGCGAACGTGCGCATCGGCGAGGCCGAGGTGGGGCCCGGACGCCCCCTGCTGCTGATCGCCGGCCCCTGCGTGCTCGAGGATCCCGACGAGATGCTGCGCATCGCCGGCGACCTGGCGGGGGCCTGCCGCGAGGCCGGGGTCGCCTTCTGCTTCAAGTCCAGCTACGCGAAGGACAACCGGACCAGCGGCGCCTCGTACCGCGGACCCGGGCTCGACGCCGGCCTGCGTCTGCTCGAGCGCATCCGGGACGCCCACGGCGTGCCCGTGCTGACCGACGTCCATTCCCCGGCCGAGGCGTCCGCGGCCGCGGCCGCGGTCGACGTCCTGCAGATCCCGGCCTTCCTCTGCCGACAGAGTTCGCTGCTCGAGGCGGCCGGGGCGACCGGCCGCGTCGTGAACCTGAAGAAGGGCCAGTTCCTGGCCCCGGGCGACGTGGGCCACGCCGTCGCCAAGCTCGCCGACGCCGGCTGCGCTGACGTCATGGTCACCGAGCGGGGATCCTTCTTCGGCTATCGGGACCTGGTGGTGGACTATCGCAGCTTCGCCCTGCTGCGCGAACTGGGCCGCCCGCTGGTCATGGACGCCACGCACGCCGTCCAGACGCCCGGCAGCGCCGGCGGCGCCACCGGCGGCCGGCCGGAGCTGATCCCCCTGCTGGCCCGCTGCGGCCTGGCCGCGGGGGCGGACGCCGTCTTCCTCGAGGTCCACTACGAGCCGGCGCGGGCCAAAAGCGACGCCGGCAGCCAGCTGCCCTTCGCCGACTTCGCCGCCCTGGCCGGACGGCTGCGCCGCTGGCGCGACCTCTACCTGGAGACCGCGTCGTGAGCGCCCGCCCCTGGCCCCCCCGCGACGACGACGCCTACCGCGAGGCCGCCCACGCCCGCCTCGACCCCGGCCTGGCCCCGCTCTTCGCCGGCGTACGGGCGCTGGTGCTGGACTGCGACGGCGTGATGACCGACGGCTCGCTGCTCTACGGACCCGACGGAGAGGCCCTGAAGGCCTTCGACGTGCGCGACGGGCTGGGCCTGGTCCTGGCCCGCGCCGGCGGCCTGAAGCTGGCTCTGCTCACCGGCCGCCACAGCGCCGTCGCCGAGCGGCGCGTGCGCGAGCTGAAGTTCGACGCCCTGCGCCTGGGCCGCTTCGACAAGCAGGCCGCCCTGCTCGAGATCCTGGCCGAGCTGGACGTTCCCCCCGAGGCCGTCCTGTACATGGGCGACGACCTCATCGACATTCCCGCGCTGGACCTGGTCGGCCTGCCGGTGACCGTGCCCGCCGCCTGCAGCGACGTGCGCGACCGCTGCCGTTACGTGACCGAGGCGCCCGGCGGCGCCGGCGCCGTGCGCGAGGTGGCCGAGCTGGCGCTGCAGTGCCAGGGCCGCTTCGGACCCGCCCTGGTCCGTCTCGCCGAGAAGGCCTGGCTGCCGCAGACCGGAGGCCGCCCGTGAACCGCAAGCCCCTCGAACTCGACGACGCCGCGATCCTGGCCCTCGGCCGCGAGACCTTCGACCAGGAGGCGCGCGAGCTCGCCGCCCTCGGCGGCCGCCTGGGCGACAGCTACGTGCGCGCCGTGCGCGCCCTGCTGGACTGCCGCGGGCTGGTGCTCGTGACCGGCCTCGGCAAGTCGGGCATCGTCGCCCGCAAGCTGGCCGCCACGCTGACCTCGACCGGCACCCCCAGCCACTTCCTGCACCCCGTCGAGGCCACCCACGGCGATCTGGGCATCGTCCGCGACGGCGACGCGATGATCGCCATCTCGCGCAGCGGCAACAATCCCGAGGTGACCCAGCTGGTCGGCCTGGCCCGCCACTTCGGGATGACGATGATCGCCCTGACCGGCGCCCCCGCGTCGGAGCTGGCGCGCCTCAGCGACATCGTCCTGCCCTGCGAGGTCTCGCGCGAGGCCTGCCCGCTGAACCTGACCCCCACCACCAGCTCCACGGCGGCGCTGGTGATGGGCGACGCCCTGGCCCTGGCGCTGCTGCGCATGCGCGGCTTCACCTCGGAGAACTTCGCGGCCTTCCACCCCAGCGGCGTGCTGGGGCGCTCGCTGCTGATGCGCGCCGACGAGCTGATGCACGGCGGCGACGAGCTGCCGGTCGTGCCCGAGGGCTGCACGCTGCGCGAATCCCTGCCCGAGATCGTCGACAAGCGCCTGGGGGGGGCGTGCGTGGTGGACGGCGATGGGCGCCTGGCCGGCGTCTGCGTCGACGGCGACGTCAAGCGCATGCTCCGGGCGCGCGACGACGCCCTCGACCGCCCGATCGACGAGGCCATGAACCGGACGCCGGAGACCATCGCTCCCGACACCCTGGTGACCGAGGCCCTGCGGCTGATGGAGGCCCGTCCCGAGGGGCCGATCACCCTGCTGATCGTCGTCGACGAGGAGCGCCGCCCCGTGGGTCTGCTGCACATCCACGATATTCTTCGCGCCGGCATCCTTTAGTATCTATATTGTTCATTGTCAACCAGATGCGGACTGGCACAGGATGTGCTTGACGCTCTTCCGCCGGCGGTGATACCTCTAGCAGGAACGCCACGGCAGCGGCTGGGGAGGACCATGCGCGAGTGGCGGCGGCGGCTGCGGCGTCGACTCTGGTTCCTGTTCGGAGCGGCCCTGCTCCGGCTGGCGCCGCTGGTGCCGCGACGGCCGGGCCTGCGGCTCGGCGAGGGGCTGGCGTTGCTGGCCCTGAGGCTGCGGCCGCGGGAGAGGGAACGGGCGCGGGCCAACCTGGCCGCGGCCTTCCCCGAGCGGGACGCCGCGGCGCGCGCGGCGTTGCTCCGGGGCGCCGCCCGGGCCGCGGGCCGGAACCTCTACGACACGCTGACCCTCGAGCGACGGCTGCGGCGGGGGCTGGTCGACGTCGCCGGCGAGGCGACCCTGGCGCGGCTGCGGGAGCTGCGCGCGCAGGGTCGGGGCGTGCTGGTCCTGACCGGGCACTTCGGCTGCTGGGAGCTGCTGGGCGCGTACCTGGCCCGGGGGCTGGGCGGACTGGCCGTGGTCACGGGCACGATCCACAACGAGCCGGTCGACCGCCTGGTCAACGGCTGGCGGCGACGGGCGGGCATGATCCCGGTGCCCCGGGCTGGCGACCAGCGGCCCCTGCTGAGGCACCTGCGCGGCGGCGGCGTGGCGGCGGTGCTCCTGGACCAGAACACCAGGGCGCACAACGTCCCCGTGCCCTTCCTGGGCCGCCCGGCGCCCACCGCCGCGGGCATGGCCCGCCTGGCCCTGCGCCTGGACCTGCCGGTGCTGCCGGTGGCGATCGCCCGCCGGGGCGACGGGCACGAGGTGGTCCACCTGCCGGCCCTGCGGCCGGGGGACTTCGCCGGCCCCGCCCGCGAGGCGGACCTCCTGGCCGCCTGCAACGAGGCCCTGGGCGAACTGGTCCGGCGGAACCCGGAGGAATGGATGTGGTTCCACGATCGTTGGGGGGACGACGACCGCGACGCGGCAGCGCGTGAAGGGACGATGACGTGAGACATCGGCGGCGAGGCATCATTCCCGTCCTGGCGATCGTTCTGGCGGCGGCGCTCGGCCTGGGCGCGGGCTGCGCCCGCGACGAGGAGCCGGTAGAGCTCCCCTCGGTGCTCGGCGGGGCCAAGGAGCCGCCCGACCAGGAGCTCTTCGACTACACCCTGACCGAGACCGAGCAGGGGGAGAAGCGCTGGGTCCTGGCCAGCCGCCGCATGGAGCGCTACCTCTCGCAGGAGGACGTCCAGCTCTTCGACGTGCACATGCAGTTCTACCGCGACGGGCGCATCCACTCGACCCTGACCTCGTTGCGGGGCACCGCGAATCTCCAGACGAAGAAGCTCTTCGCCTACGGCAACGTCGTGGTCGTCACCGAGGACGGCCGCCGCCTGGAGACCGACGAGCTGCACTACGACAACCAGCGCGAGCTCATCTGGAACGAGGTCTTCAACCGCTTCACCCGGGACGATGACGTGATGACCGGCTACGGCATGGAGGCGACTCCGTCCCTGGACTATTTCGAGCTCAAGGAGGAGGTCCGCGCCACCGTGGCCGACCGCGAGGACAAGCAGCCGGAGGGGACGCATGACGAACCCTCGCCCTGACGCCGCCGCTCCCGGCCGGCTGTCCCTGGCCGCCTGCGGCCTGCGCAAGCTCTATCGCGGCCGCGCCGTGGTCGACGGCGTGGACCTGGAGTTCCGGCAGGGCGAGATCACCGGCCTGCTCGGGCCCAACGGGGCTGGCAAGACGACCACCTTCTACATTATCGTGGGCTTCATCAGGCCCGACTCGGGGACCGTGGCCCTGGGGGGCGAGCAGATCGACGGCCTGCCGATGTACAAGCGCGCGCGCCGCGGCATCGGCTACCTGCCCCAGGAGTCCTCGATCTTCCGGCGGCTGACCGTCGAGGAGAACATCCAGGCGATCCTCGAGACCCTGCCGCTGTCGCGCGACGAGCGGCGGGAGCGCCTGGAGACCCTGCTCGACGAGATGCGGATCGGCCATATCCGCAAGAGCCGCGGCTACCAGCTGTCGGGCGGGGAGCGGCGCCGGGTGGAGATCGCCCGGGCGCTGGTGACCGATCCCAAGTTCATGCTGCTGGACGAACCCTTCGCGGGGATCGACCCGATCGCGGTGGCCGACCTGCAGCAGAGCGTGGCCCGCCTCCGCGAGCGGGGGCTGGGCATCCTGATCACCGATCACAACGTGCGCGAGACGCTGAGCATCACCGACCGCGCCTTCATCATGTTCGAAGGGCGCATCGAGCTCGCCGGCACGGCCGAGGAAATCGTGGCCGACACCAAGGCCAAGGAGATCTACCTGGGCGAGAAGTTCCGGCTCTGAACCGGCCGCCCGGACCGACGCAGCAACGACAAGGCGACGCAGCGATATGGACGTGAAGCTGAGACTGCACCAGGGCCTCCACATGCGGCAGCAGCTGGTGATGACCCAGCGGCTGCAGCAGGCGCTCAAGCTGCTGCAGGTGCCCTCGCTGGAACTCGAGCAGATCCTGCGCCAGGAGCTGCAGATCAATCCCCTGCTCGAAGAGGTCGATCCCGCCGAGGACCAGGAGGAGGAGTCCGCCGCCGAGGAGTCGGGCGACGAGGCCGAGCCCGAGTCCGAGCCCGAGGACGTGGACTGGGACGAGTACTTCAAGGACGGCTTCCGCGACGGCACCTACGAGCGGGAGCACGACGACGAGGACCACCTGGAGCGCCCGGCCGTCGCCCTGCCCACCGGCCAGCAGCAGATGCTGGACCAGCTGGCCCTGGCCGTGGACGACGACGTCGACCGCCGCATCGGCGAGTACCTGATCGGCAGCCTGAACTCCGACGGCTACCTGGCCTGCTCCCTGGCCGAGGTCGCGGCCTACTTCGAGGTCGACGAGGAGACCGTCGAGCGCGTGCTGGTCCTGGTCCAGGACTTCGATCCCCCGGGCGTCGGCGCCCGCGACCTCCGCGAATGCCTGCTGCTGCAGCTGCGGGCGCAGGAGCGAGGGGACAGCCTCGAGGCCGTCGTCGTCCGCGACCACTTCGAGGCCCTGAAGAACCGCAAGTTCGGCGACATCGCCCGCGAGATGAAGATCCCCCAGGCCGAGGTGCAGCGCCTGGCCGAGAGCATCGGCGAGCTCGATCCCAAGCCGGGGATGACCATGGCCGGCGAGGGGGCCGGCTACATCACTCCCGACCTGCTCGTCGAGAAGGTCGACGAAGGCTTCGTCGTCTCGCTGAACGACGGCAACCTGCCCAGCCTGCGCGTGAGCCAGGCCTACGACGGCGCGTCGCGCGGCAAGGGCGACGTCGACAGCAACGCCGTCCAGTTCATCGACGAGAAGCGCCGCTACGCCGAGTGGATCATCAAGACCATCGAGCAGCGCCGGCGCACGATGATCAAGGTGATGGAGGCCATCGTGAAGGAGCAGGGCGAGTTCTTCGAGCGCGGGGCCATCGCCCTGCGCCCCCTGACCCTGCAGCAGGTCGCCACGGTGATCGGCATGCACGAGTCCACCGTCTCCCGCGTCACCAAGCAGAAGTACGTGCAGACCCCCCGCGGCGTCTTCCCGCTGAAGTTCTTCTTCTCGGCCGGGCTGGACACCCAGGAGGGCGACGAGGTCGCCGCCCGCGCCGTCAAGCAGATGATCCAGGAGATCGTGGCCAAGGAGGACGCGTCACGGCCGCTGTCCGACAAGAAGATCGTCGACCTCCTGGCCAAACGGGGGTTGAAGATCGCGCGGCGGACCGTGGCCAAGTACCGCGAGCAGCTGGGCATCCTGAACGCCAGGATGCGCAAGAATTTTTCCTGAACGGAGGCGACGGCCTCCACAACCCGGTCGGGAGGATGCGATGCAGCTGGAGATCAACACGCGCCGGTTCAGCCTCTACGAGGACACCCGGGAGCGGATCGTCGAAAAGCTGGAGAAGCTCGGCAGGTACAGCCCCACCGAGCCCGTGTCGGTGCGCCTGACCCTGACCAACGAAGGCGAGCGCTTCAGCGCCGACCTGGCATTCTCGCTCAAGGACCAGGATTTCCATGCGAAAGAGGAGCACCTGAAGCCGGACGGGGCGGCCGGGATGGTCGCCGAGAACATCGAGCGCCAGTTGCGGCGCTACAAGGACCGCGTCAAGGACCACCGCGGGCGCGCCGAGGGCATGAGCCTGGGCCGTGCGATGCCCGGCGCGGACGAAGGCGGCGTCGAGGGCGCCGTGGTCGAGGGCACCTACCGGCTGCGCGAGCTCACCGTGGACGAGGCGCTCGAGAGCTTCCGCGACGCCGAGTTCCCCTTCCTCGTCTTCAGGAACGCGGAGAGCGGCGACGTCTCGGTCGTCTACGGCCGCGAGGCCGGTGAGATCGGCCTCCTGAAGCCCGAAGCCGGACCGGAATGAGCGGCACGGAGGTCGCATGAAATCCGTCACCCTGCAGAAGGTCCTCGGGGACCTCGCCGACAGCCTGGGCCTGGAGCCGCTCACCCTGGTTCCCGAGGCCGAGATCCCGATCCTGCACAGCGACCTGCATCGGCCGGGCATGGCCCTGATGGGCTACATGGAGAACTTCCTGCCCGGCCGGCTCCAGGTCCTGGGCGAGTCCGAGATGTCCTACCTCGGCGGGCTCGACGCCGATGGCCAGCGCGACGCCCTGGCCCGGCTGCAGCGCCTGCAGCCGCCGGCTGTCTTCATCACCCGCGGCAACGCCGTGCCCGAGGCCATCCTGGCCGGCGCCGCCGAGCGCGGCATCCCGGTGCTGGGCACGAAGATGCCCACGGTGGAGTTCATGCACCGCCTCTCGGAGCAGATGGGCGACTATTTCGCGCCCTGGACCGAGGTGCACGGATCGCTGGTCGACGTCTACGGCGTGGGCATGCTGGTCACCGGCCAGAGCGGCATCGGCAAGAGCGAATGCGCCCTGGACCTCGTGGAGCGGGGGCACCGCCTGGTCGCCGACGACATCGTCGAGGTGACCCGGCGCGGCAACGAGATCCTGGTCGGCCGCTTCCGCGACGTGCTGCAGCACAACATCGAGATCCGCGGGGTCGGGGTCATCGACGTCCAGGCGATCTTCGGCATCCGCGGCATCCGCATGCAGAAGCGCATCGAGGTCGAGGTCAACCTGCAGCCCTGGCGGGACGACGCGGACTACGAGCGGATGGGCCTCGAGCGGGAGCATGCCGAGATCCTGGGCGTGCGCATCCCGCGCATCCTGGTGCCCATCTACCCCGGCAAGAACATCACGGTCATCGCCGAGGTCATCGCCCTGGACTTCATGCTGAAGATCTACGGCATCGACGCCGCCCGCGACCTGAACCGCCGGATCATGGAGACCCTCCGTTCCGGCAACGACCTGCGGCGGTACCTGCGTCACGACAACGAATAGGCGGTGTGCGGCATGAACCGGACCATGGGCCTGGTGGTGACCCACGGCGACATCGGCGCGGAACTGGTGCGCGTGGTCGAGACGGTGCTGGGCCCCGAGCCGGGGCTGGCGGCCCTGTCCAACCGCGGACTCTCGGGGGCCGACTTGGTCGCGGCCATCGTGCGGGCCCTGGACGCGGTCGGTCCCGACGTCTCCGTCCTGGTCTTCATCGACGACATGGGGGGGAGCTGCGCCAACGCAGCGCGCGTCGCCCTGCGCGGACGGACCGCGGCGGCCGTGTTGACGGGCGCCAACCTGGCGATGCTGCTGGATTTCGTCACGTGGCGCGAATCCCTGGACCTCGCCGAGCTCAGTCGCCGGCTGGTGGAGAAGGGGCGCGAGGCGATCGCCGTCCTGCCGCTCCCGGCGGAGGACTGAGCGCCATGCCGATCGTTCTCGCGCGCATCGACGACCGCTTCATCCACGGCCAGGTCTCCGTCGGCTGGGGGCGCCGCCTGCGTCCCGACCACATCGTGCTCTGCAACCAGGAGATCGCCGCCGATCCCTGGCAGTGCCGGGTCTACGGCAGCTCGGTGACCCCGCCGGTCAGGGTCTCGATCCGGGACTGCTGCGGCGCCGCCGCCCTGCTGGACGAGGGGGCGGAGGCGGCGGGCCTGGTGGACGCCGGCGCCGGGGAGCGGGAGCGCGTGATCCTGCTCGTCGGCTCGCCCGCGGACATGCTCGCGCTGCTGCGCCGGGGCCTGCGCGTGCGCGAGGTGAACGTGGGGGGGATGCACCACGCCCGGGGCAAGCGCGAGATGCTGGAGTTCGTCTATGTCGACCGCGGCGACCTGAACGCCTTCCGCCAGCTGCTGGACGCGGGCGTCCGGCTCTTCGCCCAGCAGGTGCCCGGGAGCCGCCGCCACGAGATCGACGCGGCCGACCTGGACGCCATGGAAAAGGAGTTCTGATGCCGCCGCTCGCGGTCCTCTTCGACCCCGCCTGGGGACCGTGGCCGGTCGCGGGGCTGCTGGCGCTGCTGGGTGCGGCGCTGGCGCTCGACGAGACCGCATTCGCGCAGACCTGGTTCAGTCAGCCCCTGCCCGCCGCCATCCTCGCCGGTCTGGTCTGCGGGGATCCCGTCACCGGCCTGGCCCTGGGGCTGCCGGCGCAGCTGGTCGCCCTGGGCAACCTGCCCATCGGGCAGACCCTGGTCGGGGAGCGGACCTCGCCGGTGGTGGCGGCCGTGGGGGCCGCCGCGCTCGCCGGCCACCGGTTGCCGGTGCTCTTCCAGGGCGGATCGGGAGCGGAGGCGGGCCGCCTGGGCTGGCTGCTGCTGGCCGTGGTCGGCGTCTCGCTGCTCGGGCGCTGGGTGATCCGCGCCGAGCGACAGCTGCACTTCCGCTGGATGACCGCCGGCCTGCGCAGCCTGCGCGACGGTCGCCTGGAAAGGCTGGAACGGGCCCAGCGGCTCTGCCTGGCCGCCACCGCGCTGCGCGGCGCGGCGGGCGCTCTGCTGTGGCTGGGCGTCTTCCGCCTGGCCTGGCTGCCGGCCTTCGAGCGGCTGCCGACGGCGACGAAGGCGGCCCTGGCCGTGCTGCCCCTGCTGACGGGGCCCTTGGCCGTGGCCGCCTTGCTGGAGCTCTACGGCACCCGTTCGGGCCTGCGCTGGCTGGGTATCGGCCTGGCCGCCGGCGCGGCCGCCGCTTGGAGGCTGGCGACGTGAGGGTTGGACGGCAAACCGGCGCCGCCGTGCCGTTCGGAAGGGTCTTCTGGCGATCGCTCTCGCTGCAGGCCTCGTGGAACTTGCAGCGGATGCAGAATCTCGGCCTGCTCTTCGCGATGCTGCCCTGGCTGCGCGGCCGAGGCCTGACGCGGGAGGAGACACGGCGTTTCTGCCGGCGCCACTACGGCTACTTCAACACGAATCCCTACTTCGCCAACTTCCTGCTGGGGGGGCTGCTCCGGCTTGAAGAAGAAGGCGAGGCGAGCGGCGAAAGCCTTCGCAGGATTGAAAGTTATAAGTCGTCGCTCGGTCGGGTGCTGGCCGCTCTCGGCGACCAGCTCTTCTGGCTGGGCTTGCAGCCGGCGATGATGACCCTGGCGGCCCTGGCCGCCCTGGGCGGGGATCCCCGTCTGCCCCTGATCCTGCCTGCGGTCTTCGCGACCGGCCAGCTGGTTCTGCGCCGGTGCTCGCTGGAGGTCGGCTACCGGCTCGGCCTGGACATGGCGGACCTGCTCGGGAGCCCGGGCTGGCACCTGGCGATCCGGATCGCCAAGCGCGCCGGCTCCCTGCTCGCGGGGATCTTCGTCGGCGTCTTCCTGGTCCTGCTGGTCCGCGGCGGGGACGGTTCCCTGCGCCCCGGCGCGCCGGCGGCCTTCGCGGCGGCGCTGGTCCTGTGCGTCCTCGGCCGGCGTCGTCTGCCCGGCGAGGCCCTCTACCTTCTGCTGGCGCTGCTTGCCCTGGCGCTGGCGCACCTATTACCTTGAGTGGGCCCCGCGCCTTCGCGGGCCCGTCACCAACAGAGGAACCAACTTGATTTCCAGGCATGCCATCGTCTCCGACCCCATCGGCTTCCATCTGCGCGCCGCAGGTCGGATCGTCAAGCTGGCCAAGCAGTTCAACTCGGAGGTGACCATCCGCTTCAACGGGCGGGTGGCCAACGCCAAGAGCATCATGGGGTTGGCCAGCCTGGCCGCCGACCACGGCAGCCGGGTCGAGGTCGAGGTCGTGGGACAGGACGAGGGCGAGGCCCTCGACTCCCTGGTCCGCCTGATCGAGATCGAACTCGCCGTCGAGGAGGCCTGATCCGCCGTGCCGCTGCTGCAAGGCATCGCCGCTTCTCCCGGTTACGCCGTGGCTCCCCTGCACCGGATCGTCAAGCAGGCGCCGACGGTCACCCGTCGCGAACTGCCCGCCGACGAGCTGCCTGCCGAGGAACGCCGCTTCGGCGAGGCCGTGGCGGCCGCCCGCGCCGAGATCCAGGTCCTGGCCGAGAAGGTGGAGAAGGATCTGGGGCCCGAGGATTCGGCCATCCTTTCCAGCCAGATCCTGATCCTGGAGGACGAGCTGACCTGGGACAGCACGCTGCAGCGCATCCGCGAA
>CAZLHO010000019.1:0-48464 GCA_964559455.1 uncultured Fibrobacteraceae bacterium
GATCAGGAAGCTCTCGTCCCGGGCGACGTAGGCGTTGTAGCGGTTCTGCCCGCAGTTCACGGCGGGGGGCAGCGTCTCGGGCTCGCCGTAGGCGCCGTCGACGGGCCGGGAGCGCATGACGGCCACCTGGCCGGTGGCGGGATCCTGGCGGCAGAAATAGAGCGTGCCGTCGGCCGTGAACGAGGGATAGAACTCGCCCGCGTCGCTGGTGATCGGCGCCGGCAGCGCGTACGGCTCGCCCCAGCCGTCGCCCTCGCGATCGACGGCGAAGATGTTCTGGGTGCCCCAGCCCGGCTGCTGCTCCTGGCCGGGCGCGGCCAGGTTGGTCAGGTAGTAGAGGGTGTTGCCGTCGGCGGAGAAGGCCGGCTCGAAGACGGCGAAGGCCAGGTCGCGGGCGAAGGACGGGATGTCGGGCTCGGTCCAGGCTCCGTCCACCAGGCGCGAGTGGAGCACGGTGCTCACGCCGCCCGCCGTCACCCCGAAGAAGACCTCGTCGCCGTCGGGGCTGAAGCAGACGTCCCGGTTGGCCATGCCGTTGCTGACCACGCCGGGAGCGAAGAGCGCCGGTTCGGCGCCCGGGAGCGTCTGGCCGAGCCAGGGACCCTGCAAAAGGGGGAAGTCCGCGGCCGCGCCGTCTTCGGGGACGGGGCTGCAGGCTGCGACAGGCAGCAGGAGAGCCAGCAGGGCGAGCGCGCAGAGACGGACGGCGGCGTGGCGCATCGAAAATCCTCCGGGAGAATGGGATGAAACGACGCACTCAATGTGCGGATTTTCCCGCCCCCGCGTCAACCCCGGACCTGTTCAGCGCTTCAGCCGCTCGGCGAACTCCTTGCGGAACTTGCTCAGCTTGGGCGAGATCACGGCCTGGCAGTAGCCCTGGGCCGGATTGCGCCGGTAGTAGTCCTGGTGGTAGCGCTCGGCGGGGTGGAAGCCGGGATCGGCGACCACCTGGGTCACGATCGGGTCGTCCCAGATCCCCCGCGCGTCCAGTTCGCGGATCATGGCCTCGGCCGCCTGCTTCTGCCGCTCGTCGTGGTAGAAGACGACGGAGCGGTACTGGCTGCCGATGTCGGCGCCCTGCTGGTCCCGCGTGGTCGGGTCGTGGATGCTGAAGAAGACCGCCAGGATCTCCTCGTACGCGATTTCCCGGGGGTCGAAGACGACCTGCACGACCTCGGCGTGACCGGACCGGCCCGAGCAGACCTCCTCGTAGCTGGGATCCGGATCGTCGCCGCCGGCGTAGCCCGAGATCACAGTGCGCACGCCGGTCAGCTCCTCGTACACCGCCTCCAGGCACCAGAAGCAGCCGCCGCCCAGGGTCGCCGTCTCCAGGGCGGCCTGCGGTCGCGCGTCCGGTCTCTGCGTCGCGTCCATTTCCTGTCCCTCCGCCGTCGTCGCGGCCAGGACCAGCCCCGCCGCCAGCGCGATGATGATGCCGCGCATGCCCTCTCCTCCCGGCCGGGGCCGTCGATCCCGGCCCGTTGCGCGCGGGAGCGGCCCCGGGGGACCGCTCCCTGACGATGTCGTTGACGTTATCAAGATAGGCGAGGAGCGGGCATCCTGCCGCCCGGCGCGGGCTAGACGAGTTGGAAATCCTCCGAGTAGAAGACGAAGGTGCCGCGGCCTTCGTCCTTGCCCCGGTAGAGCGCCAGGTCCGCGCTCTTGAGCAGACCCGAGAAATCCTCGCCGTCGTTGGGGAAGACGGCGATGCCGATGCTGGTGCCCGTGTTGATGACGTCTGCGCCGAGCGCGAAGGGGCGGGCGAGGCTGTCGATGATGGACTGGGCCAGATCGCCGTTGCCCATGATGCCCCGCTCATGGCCCGAGATCACGACGAACTCGTCGCCGCCGAGCCGCGCCACGAACTCGCCCGGAGCGATGGCTTCGCGCAGCCGGATCCCGACCTGCTGCAGCAGTTCGTCGCCGACCGGATGGCCCAACGTGTCGTTCACGTTCTTGAAGTGGTCCAGGTCCAGCAGCAGCAGGCCGAAGCTGCGGCCGGCCAGCTCGGCCTCGCCCACGCGGCGGGTCAGCTCGTCCCGGAAGTGGCCGCGGTTCGGCAGGTCGGTCAACGCGTCGTAGAAGGCCAGATGATGCAGCCGCTGCTCGTTGTGCCGACGCTCCAGGGCGTAGCGGATCGACCGCTCGAGCAGCGGGGGCGTGATCTGGTCCTTGACCAGGAAATCGGCCAGGCCCAGGTGCTGGGCGGCGAGATCGGTGTCGCGGCAGTCCTCGCCGGCGATCATGATGATCGGCGGCAGCGCCGGATCCGAGAGGTCGAGCGTGCAGACCAGATCGATGCCGGTCAGATCGCCCAGGGAATAGTCCAGCAGCACGATGCCGTAGCCGCCGCGGTCCAGGGCCTGCCGCGCCTCGACCGGCGAGGGCACCCATTCGATCTCGCAGCGCAGCGCCTCGTGCCCCTCGAGGGCCTCGCGTATTTTCCGGTAGTCCTCGACATCGTCCTCGACGAGCAGGACCTTCAGCTTATCCTTCATGCTTCCCCCCTCGCGCTCCACGCCGGGCACCCGCACCCCTGCAGATCCCCCGCGGTCGACGCCCCTGTTCGCGGGGACATTCGACCGGGTCTCCGATTCCATCGGCGAATCGGCGCTGCGGTTGAGCCCGAACTTGTGTCCGGCCGCGGAATTCCGGAGCTTGATGGAGTTCACCGCGCCGCGACCGGTCTTCGCAGGGAGAGAGCGGAGTGAAAAGAAGCGCACGCCATCGCAGGATCGCCGTGATCTCCGACGTCCACGGCAACCGCTGGGCCCTGGAGCGCGTGCTCGAGGATATCCGCGGCCGGGGAGTCGCGGGGATCGTCAACCTGGGAGATTGTCTCTATGGCCCCCTCGATCCCGCCGGCACCGCCGAGATCCTGATGGGCCTGGACCTCCCGACCGTCTCCGGCAACGAGGACCGGCTGGTCGTCGACCCGCCCGCGGACCCGTCGCCGGCCCTGCGCTTCACGCTCGATCGCCTCGCCGAACGTCACATCGCCTGGCTGGCCTCGCTGCCCCTGACGCGGCTGGAGGACGACCGCCTGCTGTGCCACGGCACGCCGCACCGGGACGACGAGTACCTGCTGCATACGATCGATCGCTCCGGGGCCAGGCCGCGGCCGATCGCCGAGCTGTCCGCGTTGCTGGCGGGCGTCCGGGCCTCGGTGGTGCTCTGCGGGCACGACCACCTGCCCGGACGGGCCCTGACTCCGGAGGGCACGCTGGTCCTGAATCCAGGCAGCGTGGGCTGCCCGGCCTACGTGGACGACGCGCCGCACCCCCACCAAATGGCCGCGGGTTCCCCCCACGCCCGCTACTGCCTGCTCGGAGGCGAAGAATCCGACCTGGAGATAGAGGCCGTGAGTCTGGAATACGACTGGAACGAGGCCGCGGCGACGGCCGAGGCGCATGGATTTCCCGACTGGGCCCTCTGGATCGCCACCGGCCGCACCGCCCTTCCCTGAGCCGCCGTCTCCCGTTCCTGCCGCTGATCCCGTCGGACGGCCTACGGCTGAGGCGCCTCGAACTCCAGGACCAGGCGCGGCCCGGGCTGGACACGGGAATCCGTATGGTCCCGCTCCACGCCGTCCCGCGAGCCGAACCAGACCTGCTTGAAGGTCTGCCCGTCGCTGGTGATGTCGCGGAGCACGAGCCCGTGGTTGGGCATCCCCGACCACCAGCCCTCGACCAAGGCGGTGACGTCGATGCGCACGACGTCGCCCGGAGCCATCTGGTCCTGCTCGAACTCCACCTTGCCGTCGACCTGGGGCCAGAAATCAGGCTGGGTGACGTTGTTGGCGTCGCCGCCGTCGCCGGCGCCGACCCAGGCGATGCCGTCGGCCTCGTCGACCCAGACCACGCCCGGCGGGTGGGGCAGGACTTCGGAGCCGTTCCCCTCGGGCCAGGCCGGCGCGCCCCAGGGCGCCATGACCGGCGAGACGGAGATCTCGTAGCTCTGATGCAGGCCGTCGCGGAACGCGGCGATCGTCAGCTCCAGCGTCGCCTTGGCCAGGCCCATGCCGGGCACGGCGACGCAATCGTACATCGGGAAACGGATGAAGCTGCGGATGCCGTCGGCGCCGCCGTAGGGAATGCCGCCGCCGCCCCGGCTGCCGCCCACGCCCAGGAAGGGATCGGCGCCGTGGTTGTCGTTGCGGCGCGCGTCCAGATCCGTGCGCACCATGGCGTCGGCCTCGGCCGCGATCACCGTGATGTTGGGACCCACCAGCGGGGCCAGGCCGAAGTCCGCGCCCTCGAAGTTCGAGACGCCGCCGTCGTCGCCGCCCAGCAGCACGTGCAGGAGCGCCGGCGTGGTGAAGGCCCGCCCGGGCAAGGGCTCGGGACCCAGGACATAGGCGCCGGAGGGCAGGTTCGTGAAGGCGTAGGCGCCGGTGGAGTCGGTGACGGCCTCGAGATGGAAGGGCAGCGGCGCCATGATGGGCAGGTCGCCCTCGAGCAGCAGCGTGACCATGCCCATGCCGGGCTCGCCGGGGTCGCGCACGCCGTCCCTGTCCAGGTCGTTCCAGACGGTGCCGGAGATCGAGCCCTGCAGGAGCTGACCGCCGCCGGCGAGGATGTCCGCGGCGAAGCCCACCGCGACCCCCGGGTCGACGGCGAAGCGGAGGGTGCGCGGGAAGCTGCTCTCGCCGGGAGTCCACATCCCGTCGTCGTTGGCGAATTCGAACCAGAAGAGAGCGCCGGGCCCGGTCACGCCGTTGTCCGCGCCGAGCACGGCCGCCCCCTCGGGCAGCAGAGTCCGGAAGACCAGGCCGACCGGTTCGGGCGCGACGTCGGCGCCGGCGTTGAGCAGCACCATGTCCGCGGCCAGGGTTCCGGCTTCGTAGCGCAGGTTGGAGACCAGAAGCAGGAAGGGTCCCTGGATGGAACCGCCCAACTGCGGCGAGGTGGCGTCGATCCGCACGACGAAATCGGCCGCCCCGGTCGCGAGCACGCCCTCGCCGCCGCCGCCGGGATCGGGGGCTACGGGATCGTCGCTGCAGCCGATCAGCAGGGACGGGACGAGCAGGAGGATCAGAAAGGACCATCGACGCGGGTTCATGGCGGTACGCTCCCGGCTGGCGTGGGGCCGCGGACGGTCTGGCAGGGGGCCGCGGACGGAGACCGACGGATGATCGGGGCGAGGACTCGGTTAAGCATACCCCGTCACGGAACCCGGGAGCAAGGGGGTCAATCCGCGGGAGAAGCCACGCAGGCGAACTGCAGCCAGCGCATCTCGGCGAAGCGGCCCAGCGTCGCCAGGTTGAACAGGCGGAAGGCGACCGAACGGGTGGGATGGATGCCCTCGATGCGCCGCAGGCCGTAGCCGCAGCGGGCGAACATGGCGGCGATGCTGCTGCGGGTGAAGAAGCGCAGGTGGGTCCGGTCGAGGATGCCCTCGTCGACGTAGTCCCAGCGCCCGCGCAGCGCCAGATCGCGCACGTTGGGGAAATGGCGGACGTTGGGGATCGAGGCTATCAGCACGCCTGCGGGGCCGATCAGCGGCCGCAGATCGCGTAACAGGGCCTCGGGGTCGACGAGATGCTCGAGGATGTCGTTGCAGTAGACGACGTCGAAGCGCTCGCCGGCCAGTTCGGCGACACGGGCGGCGGCGTCGCCGACGAGCACCCGGTCCAGGACAGCGGCCGCGGCCGCGGCGGCCGTCGCGTCGAGTTCGATCCCCCATACCTCGGCCCCGGTCGTCCGCTTCAGCCCCTGCCCGAAGACGCCGGCGCCGCAGCCCACGTCCAGGATGCGCACGGCGGACGACGGACAGTAGCGGAGCATCTCGGGACGCGGGTGCTGGAAGTAGGGATCCCTCGTCATCGGACGGCCTTTTCCGGGGTGGACGCCGGCGTGCGGACAGCCCCGAAGATAGCGGCATCGGGGTCGCGGGACAACGGCGGAGGCGACCGGCCGGCGCAGATCCCCGCGCCGGCCGGTCCGGGGCGCCTCCGTCACCGGCTCAGCGTCACCTTGCGAGTGAAGACCCTCTCGGTCGTGACAAGGCTCAGCAGATAGGCGCCGGAGGCGGCCCCTCGCCCCCGGGCATCCGTACCGTCCCAGACGACACCGTGGCTGCCGGCTACCCGCTTGCCGGCGGCCAGGGTCGCCACGCGACGGCCCGCGAGATCCGTGACGTACAGCCCGACGGGACCTCCTCTTTCCAGGGTGAAGCGGATCTCGACCCGGGGGTTGAAGGGATTCGGCCAGGCCGAAAGGCCCGTCCGCTCCAGGGACGGCGTCTCCGGGGCCCGCAGGGTCCCGATCAGGAGCCAGCCGTCCGCGCCGTTCTTCAGGTAGAGCTCATACTGCGTCGCCGCCCCGGCCTCCCCGCCGTCGACGGCCTCGTAGGCGCCTCCCGCGCCCGGAATCACCGTCAGTTCGCGCTCGCCGCCGGGCTCGCGAACCACGAGGCGGAGGTGATCCGCCGGCACCTGCTCTCCCAATCGCCAGCAGATGCGGCAGGCCTCCGCCCCGCGGAAGGCCGCGAATTCCTGGAGGAAGTTCGGCACGACGCCCCAGCTGAGGCCGGAGTGCAGCTTGGACAGCCAGATATCGCCGCCCCAGGCGAAGACGCCGCCCGCGTAGGAATCGTCCCAGGCCCCGGCGGGCACCGGAAAGTCCGCGGAGCCGGTGCTGCCGGCCATCAGCAGGGTCTCGTCGGGCAGCAGCGTCAGCGAGCCCAGGTTGTCCATGCTCGCGCCGCCGAAGAAGGTCGACGCCCGCAGGGAGTCGAGCATCGGCGACAGGCGCGTGATGAAGATGTCGCCGACGTATTTACTGCCGCCCGCGTAGGTCTGGCGGTAGGCGTCGGCGGTGGTCGGGAAGTTCGCCGAGCTGGAGTTGCCGGCCACGATGACCGTCCCGTCCCCGTCCAGGGCCATCGCCTCGGCGTTCTCCCAGGCGGCGCCGCCCAGATAGGTCGCCGCGTCCAGCGTCTTCAGGTCGGCGGAGAAGCGCGCGACCCAGGCGTCGTCCCCGACGTCGGCCGAGCCATCGCCGCTGTAGGTCTGATCGTAGGCGCCGGCGGTGGCCGGGAAATCCGTCGATGCGGTATGGCCCCCGACGTAGATCGGGCCGGCGGGGTCCACGACCATGCCGTAGCCGAAGTCCCAGTCGCCGCCGCCGATGTAGGTGGCCGCCTCCAGGCTGGACAGGTCCGCCGAGAGGATGACCGCGAAAGCATCGAAGTTGCCGTTGGCGACCGTGTCCCAGGCGTCGGGCGGCACGGGCAGGTTGATCGACTTCGTCCAGCCCGCGAGCACCAGGCGGCCCTGGCCGTCGAAGGCCAGTTGTTCGGCGTAGTCCTCGTTGCTGCCGCCGTAGCGCGTGCCGCATTCGACGGTCGTCAGCAGGGGGTCCAGGCGGCAGACGCCCAGGTCCCGGGCCCCGTTGGCGATGGTGTCGTAGCCGCCGGGCGTGACCGGAAATTCGCCCGACAGGGTCGAGGCGGCGAGGTAGGGCCGGCCCTGCCCGTCCACGACCAGCAGCGGGTACTCGTCGTTGCGGGTGCCGCCGATATAGGTCGCCGCGACCAGCGAGTCGAGGCCGGCGCTGAGCCTGGCCAGCCAGATGTCCCGCCCCCCCTGCCAGGCGGTGCAGAAGGCGTCGGGAGTCGTGGGCAGATCGCGGCCCGTGGTGCCGGTGGCCACGAAGACGCCGCCGTCCGCGGCCAGGGCCAGGGCCACGCCGGGCCAGACGACATCCTCGTAGACGCCGCCCAGATAGGTGGCCGCGAGCAGCGTCGTCATGTCGGGGTCGAACTTGGCGACCAGGATGTCGCTCATCCCTCCCGGCTCGGGCTGATAGGCGCCGGCGGGCACCGGCAGGTCCGCCGATCGGGTCAGGCTGGCCACGAAGACGTTGCCCTGGGCGTCGCGCACCGCCGGCACCTCGTAGAAGCCGTCGGAGTCGGCGCCGCCCAGGTAGGTCCCGGCCATCAGCGGGCTGTCCTCCTGGGCGAATACGACGCCGGCCGCCGGGATGACCGCCAGCGAGAGCGTCCAGGCGAGGAGGACCACGGCGGCCCGGCGGGCCGGCGCCGGGATCGTGAAATCAAGAGCAGGTCGGGCATGTCGGAATTCCATCGGGAGCAACCTCCTGCGCGGATGAATCGGAACGGCCGGCTTCGGGCGCACCGGCTCGACGTGGTCCATGCTACGGCGCGAAGGGCTCTTCGGACCTCCACTCTCCCCGAACAAAAGCTCCATTTTTGCTCCCCAAGGGCCGCGGATCGGGGTAATCTGGCCCCGGTCCCCCTATGGAGAACTTCATGTCGACCCAAGCTTCAGCGCCCCTGCCCGCCCACAGCGCCGATCTTCCCCCCTTCCGGATCGGGGAGTTCACGGTCGTGCCCGCGCGCAACCTCGTCGCCGGTCCCCGGGGCGAAGCGACGCTCCAGCCGCGGGTGATGCACGTCCTGGCCTGCCTCGCCGCCCGCGAGGGGGCGGTGACCCGCCGTCTGGAACTGCTCGAGGCCGTCTGGGGGGATGCCGTGGTCTGCGAGGATTCGGTGACGCGGGCCGTCTCGGACCTGCGCCTGCTCCTGGACGACGCGCCGGCGGCGCCCCGCTACATCGAGACCATCCGCAAGGGCGGGTATCGGCTGGCGGAGAAGCCCGAGTGGCTGACCGGCGGCGGGAACGGCGACGAAGCCCTGCAGCCCCCCCGGCGACGCGGCGTCACGGTGGCGGTCGCCGGGGCCCTGACCACCCTGATCGTCGTGGCCCTGACCGTCGTCGCCGTCCTGAAGTTCGGCTCGGCGCTGCGACCCGATCCCGGCCCCCTGGCCGGCACGCCCCTGACCGCCTATCCCGGCGTAGAATCCCAGCCCGCCATTTCCCCCGACGGCGGCCGGGTCGCCTTCGCCTGGGCCGAGTCGCCGGAATCCGGCCCGGACCTGTGGATCCTGCGGACGGACGGCGGACGGCGGACCCGGTTGACGGAGATGGCGGGAAGGGAGACCTATCCGGCCTGGTCGCCCGACGGGGACAGGATCGCCTTCTTCCACGCCGGGGACGAGACGGGACTCTACGTGGTTTCCGCCGAGGGCGGCCCCCCGCGCCGCCTGCTGGCGCTCGACGAGCTCATCTTCGGACTGGACTGGTCACCCGACGGCGGGGCCCTGGTCTTCGGGGCGAACCGGGGATCCCGCACCTCGCGCCTGCAGCTGCTGGACCTGAACTCGCTGGCGGAAAGGACCCTGACCGAGGACACGCCGCAGACCACCTGCGACTATCACCCGGCCTTCTCCCCCGACGGCGCGGTGATCGCCTTCATCCGCACCGGGCCCCTCAACGAGCAGGACCTCTTCACCGTGCCGTCGGGCGGCGGGCCCCTGGCCCGCCTGACCCGCATCGAGGAGCGCATCGAGGGCCTGGACTGGCTGCCCGGCGGCGACGCCCTGGTCGCCGGCATCCTGCGTCCGGGGCGGAGCGGCCTGTGGCGCATCGCCTATCCCGACGGCGAGCTCTCGCTGCTGCCCACCCTCTGTCCGACGCCGACGTCGCCCAGCGTGGCGGTGCTGTCCGGAGCCCTGGTCTTCGCCGACCACGACTTCACCGACGACGTCTGGCGGGCCGATGTCCGCGGCGACACTGCCGGCCCGCTGCTGGAATCGACCCGGCGGGACTACGCAGCCGCCTACTCCCCGGACGGCGCGCGGATCGCCTTCCTCTCGACCCGATCGGGGCGCGCCGAGGTCTGGCTCAGCGACGCGGAGGGCTCCGACCCGCGACGGGTGAGCGACGCCGGCGACTCCGAGCCGCGGGCTCCGTGGTGGTCGCCGGACGGGAGCCGGCTGGCCTGGGCGAGCGTCCGCGGCGGCCGGTCGCGGATCGTGGTCCTGGCCGTCGACGCCGGCACCGTGCGCGTCGTCACTCCGGAAATCGGCGAGCTGGGCCTCTGCGGCTGGACGAACGACGGCGAAGGCTTCTACTGCGAGCGGCCCTCGGCCCGGGGGTGGGAGTTCCTGCGGGTCTCGGCGGAGGGGAAGGCGTCGGCGGCCCTGGTCGCAGACGGGACCTGGCTGCTGGGCGAGGACGCCGCCGGCCGCCTGATCCACACCCGGCACGGCGCGCCCGGGATCTGGGCCCGCGCCGGCGACGACGACGAACCCCAGCTGCTGGTCCCGGGGACGACCTGCACCGGCTGGACCTGTCTGGCCTGGCGGGAGGGGGAGATCTGGTTCCTGGGCCGCACTTTCACCGGCCGGACCTTCCTGGGCCGCCACCGGACCGCCGACGACTTCACGGAGGTCCTGCGCCCGGTGCCCGGCGCCCGCGGCGCCCGTCTGTCGATCGCTCCCGACGGCGCGACGGCGCTCTTCGAGCACGTGGCCCGCGCCGAGACCGACCTCGTGCTGGTCGCCGACCCGGGGTGGCGCTAGAGCCAGCGGCGACGGCGGAAGAAGCTGAACATCAACCCGCCCAATCCCAGGATGACCCCCCAGAAGATCGCGTAGCTCCACTTCCAGCCCAGCTCGGGCATGTGCTCGAAGTTCATGCCGTAGATCCCGGCCACGAAGGTCAGCGGGATGAAGATGGTGCCGATGATGGTCAGCACCTTCATCACCTCGTTCATCTTGTTGCTGACGCTGGACAGGTAGAGATCCTGCAGGCCCGAGAGGAGGTCGCGGAAGGAGTCGATGCCGTCCGAGACCTGGATGACGTGGTCGTAGACGTCGCGCAGGAAGGGCCGCGTGCGCTCGTCGATCAGGGACGACTCCCCGCGCTCCAGCCGCCCGACGAGTTCGCGCAGGGGCGAGACGGCGCGCCGCAGCAGCACCATTTCCCGCTTCATGGCGTGGATGGTCGACAGCTGCCCCGGCGCCGGATCGTCGAGCAGCATCTCTTCGAGGATCTCGATCTCCTCGCTGAAGTTCTCGAGCACGTGGAAGTAGTTGTCGACGACGGCGTCGAGCAGCGTGTACGCGAGGTAATCCGCCCCCCACTTGCGGATGCGCCCCTTGCCGGCGCGCAAGCGCGCACGCACGGGCTCGAAGACGTCCCCCTCCATCTCCTGGAACGAGAGGATGAAGTTGGGGCCCAGGACCAGGCTGACCTGTTCGCTTTCGACCTGCGATTTTCCGGACTCGTGGCGCAGCATCCTGCAGACGATGTAGAGGTAGTCGCCGAAGTCCTCGACCTTCGGCCGCTGCTGGGTGTTGACGATGTCCTCCTGGACCAGCGGGTGCAGCCCGTAATGCTGGGACAGGGTGCTCAGGATGTCGGTGTCGTGCAGGCCGTCGACGTTGATCCAGGTGATCGAGGGCGTGTCCCGGTAGTTGAGGCATTCGGCGACGTCGGCCACCGTCCGCTCGTCGCAGCGGTCCTCGGTGTAGTCCACGACCGAGATGCGGACGTGTTCCTGCATTTTCCGACCGCGGAACTCGATGGTGCCGGGCGCCTGCCCGACCGGCTTGCGTCCGAAACTGAAGAAGCGGGTCACGGCATTTCCTCCTCGTGCGGACGGGTCGGCGACGACTCGGCCTCGGCCCTGCCGGACAGGGCCCGCGAGACTTCGGGGTCCAGGTGCAGGTCCAGCTGCGGGAAGGCGATGACGACGCCGGCCTTCTTCAGGGCCCACCAGATCTCCTGGTTGAACTCGGAGCGGTAGCCGCGCGACCGCCAGGGATCCTCGACCCAGACCGAGACCTCGAAGTCGACCGACGAGCTGCCGAAGCCCGAGAGCAGGACCACGGGATCGCGCTCGGGCACGCGCCAGGGCAGCTTCGCGGCAGCCTCGGCCAGCGTCTTCATGACCAGGGCCATGTCCGACGAGTAGGTCACGCCCACCGGGCAGCGCAGGCGGTAGAGCGAGTCGCGCAGGGTGAAGTTGGTGACCACCGACTGCACGATGAATGAGTTGGGGACGATGATCTCCTCCTCGTCCAGCGTGCGGGCGATCGTGGCCCGGATGCCCATCGAGACCACCCGCACGAAGCGGTTGTCGACCTGCAGGACGTCGCCGGGCTTGATCGTGCGCTCGGCCAGCAGGATCACGCCCGAGACGAAGTTCTGCGCGATGTTCTGCATCGCGAAGCCCAGGCCGATGGCGAAGACGGCGCCGGCGGCGAAGAGGGTGCCCAGGCTGATGCCGATGCTCTCGAAGGCCAGCATCATGCCCACGGCTACGATCACGTAGTGCAGCAGGCGGCGCGCGACGCCCAGGGTCCCCTCGTCGGTGGCGCCGCGCATGCGCAGTCCCCGGACCAGCCCGCGCTGCAGCAGGCGCGAGGCGACGAGGGTCGCCAGCAGCACGACCAGGAAGACGAGGATCTTCTCGAGAGTGACCGTGGTGTCGCCCAGGTGGAAGAGGGGCTCCTGCAGGACCTGGGATTTCATGCCGAGGCGCTCGAAGAGATTCACGCTTCCCCCCAGCGTCCGCAGCCGGCCGGGGACGGCGGCGCGCCGCCCCCGCCGGGAACCTGCGGTGTCGTTACTCCTTCTTGGGCTTCCAGACCTTCCAGACCTTGCCCACCAGGTCGGGGCCGACCTTCAGGGTGGGGTCGCCGGGGCGCCATCCCGCCGGGGTGGCCTCGGCGCCGCCGCTCTCGCGGACCAGCTGATAGGCCTGGATCTGCCGGGTCATCTCGGCGAAGTTGCGGCCGACCGGAGGCGTCAGGACCTCCATGGCCTGGATCACGCCGTCGGGATCGATCAGGAAGCGCCCCCGGACGTCGACTCCTCCGGCCTCGTCGTAGACGCCGTAGACCTGGCCGATGCGTCCGCCGGCGTCGGAAAGCATCGGGTAGGGCACGCCGCCCTCCACCATCTTCGAGAGTTCCTCTTCCTGCCAGATCTTGTGGGTGAAACGGCTGTCGGTGCTCACCGACAGGACCTGCACGCCCAGACCGACCAGCGTCTCGTGATTGGCGGCGACCGCCGCCAGTTCCGTCGGTCAGACGAAGGTGAAGTCGCCCGGGTAGAAGCAGAGCGTCACCCACTTGCCCTTGTAGTCGGACAGCTTGAGGGTCTTGAATTCCCCGTCCATATAGGCGTTGGCCTCGAAGTCCGGGGCCGGCATGCCCACGCGCACCGACATAGTCTTCACCCCTTCCTCGGTCCTGGTCTTCTCTTTCGCGCCGGAATGCTCGGGCGCGATGGGCCCCTTGGCGGCCTGCACGCATCCCTGATGCTTCTGCGCCACGAACGGGCCTCCTTTCGGCTGGAGAACAGGCGAATCTTCCAGTCGCCGGCCGCGGCCGGCACCGACGGATCATACACCGACACGCCGACACCGACCCTATAAATTCCAGAAATTCCACCAGGACATCCGAGCGGCCGGCGCTACAATGGCCGCAGGAGGCCGGATTCGCCCGGACCCCGAGGAGGAGGAAGATGTCCAACACCGTCATCTGGCTCGGAATCGCCTTCTGCCTGTCCCAGTCCGCCATGTTCTCGGGACTGAACCTGGCGCTGTTCAGCATCGGCCGGCTGCGCCTGGAGGTCGAGGCCGGGCAGGGCGACGCCCAGGCCCGGCGCATCCTCGCCCTGCGGGAACGCTCCAACTTCGCGCTGACGACGATCCTCTGGGGGAACGTGGCGATCAACGTGCTGCTGACGCTGCTCTCGAAGTCGGTCCTGGCCGGAGTGGCCGCCTTCCTCTTCTCGACCATCCTGATCACCTTCGCCGGCGAGATCATACCCCAGGCCTACTTCTCGCGGCACGCCAAGGCCATGGCCTCCCGCCTCGTGCCCGTCCTGCGCTTCTACCAGATCCTGCTCTACCCCGTGGCACGGCCGAGCGCGGCGATGCTCGACGCCTGGCTGGGACAGGAGGGCATCAAGTTCTTCGCCGAGCGGGAGTTCCGGGAGGTGATCCAGCGCCACATGCAGGACCATGAGACCGACGTCGGACTGGTGGAGGGCCAGGGCGCGCTGAACTTCCTGGCCTTCGACGACGTGCCCGTGGGCCGCGAGGGCGTGGCCCTGGACCCGGGGAGCGTGCTGGTCCGCGACTGCGGCGACGGCCAGGGCGCGCTCGACTTCGCGCCCGAGTCCGACGATCCCTTCGTGGCCGCGGTGCAGGCCAGCGGGCAGAAGTGGGTCGTGCTCGTCGATCGCGACGGCGAGCCCCGCTGGGTGCTCGACGCCGACTCCTTCCTGCGGGAGATCCTCTACCGGCGTCGCGCCGTCGACCCCTGCCGCTTCGCCCATCTTCCGGTCGTCGTCCGCGACCCGGAGACCTCGCTGGGGGCCGTCCTCCCGCTGCTGGTCGTGCACGCCGAGCACGCCGAGGACGACGTGATCGACCAGGACGTGATCCTGGTCTGGGGTGAGCGGAAACGCATCATCACCGGCGCCGACATCCTGGGCCGGCTGCTGCGGGGAATCACCCGGCAACGTCCCCTGGGCGACGAGGTGGCGCGATGAACCCCTGGGCCTGGGCGGCCTTCGTGGCGATGGTCCTGGGCTTCCTGGCCCTGGACCTGGGGGTCTTCAACCGCCGGGCCCACAGCATCGGCCTGCGGGAGTCCCTGGGCTGGACCGCGGTCTGGGTGGCGGCGGCGCTGCTCTTCTGCTGCCTGGTCTATTTGATGTACGAGCACCACTGGCTGGGGGCCGGACTCGGGGCGGGGCAGGAGCCAGACGGGCGGCGGGCCGCGATCAAATTCCTGACCGGCTACGTCATCGAGAAAACCCTGAGCCTCGACAACATCTTCGTCATCGCCCTGATCTTCGCCTACTTCCGCATCCCCGCCTCCTACCAGCACCGGGTGCTCTTCTGGGGCATCATCGGGGCCCTGGTCATGCGCGGCCTGATGATCGGCGCCGGCGCCGCCCTGATCCGTCGCTTCGCCTGGATGACCTACGCCCTGGGCGGCTTCCTGCTGCTGACCGCGTTGAAGATGCTCCGCTCGGGCCACGGCGAGGTCGATCCCGAGCGCAACCTCCTCGTGCGCGCTGCGCGGCGCATCTTTCCGGTCACCCCGGCGCTGGCGGGGCCGCGATTCTTCGTGCGCACGGAGGGCCGGCTCGCCGCCACCCCCCTGCTGCTGGTGCTGCTGCTGGTCGAGAGCAGCGACGTCATCTTCGCCGTGGATTCGATCCCTGCGATCTTCGCGATCACCTACGACCCCTTCATCGTCTTCACGTCGAACATCTTCGCCGTCCTGGGCCTGCGCTCGCTCTACTTCGCCCTGGCCGGGGTGCTGGACCGCTTCCGCTACCTGAGGCAAAGCCTGGTCGTCGTGCTGGCCTACGTGGGTTCGAAGATGCTGCTCGCCGGCACCGTACACGTCCCCGCCCTGCTGTCGCTGGCCGTGATCTGCACCGTCCTCGGCGCGGGCGTCCTGGCCTCCACCATCGCCGGTCGACGGCTGGCCGCCGTCGGGAAGGAATGAGATGCGCCTCCTCGCCCTGATCCTCGCCCTCACCCTGCTGCCGCCCGCCCTCGGCGCGGCGGACGCCGCCATCCTGAACACGCTCCAGGGCTTCGACGACGACGCGCCGGGATGGTCGGGCGGGGCCGAGGCCTCCTTCGACCGCTCCGGCGGCAACACCGACGAGCTGGCCCTGGTCGTGGCCGCCCGCGCTCAGCGGCTCGGCGCGCGCGACCGCTGGCGGCTGCAGGCCGCGCTCGGGCAGCGAGAGGTCGACGGGCGCGAGACGGCCCGCGCCCGACTGGTCCACCTGCGCCACAACCACCGGCTGGCCGGCCCCCTGCACAGCCTCGCCTTCGTCCAGTTGCAGAACAACCGCTTCCAGCGCCTGGATTGGCGCTGGCTCTGGGGCGCCGGCCTGCGCTGGGACCTGCGCGCCGACGCGCGCGGCGTCGTCTCGCTGGGCGCCGCGCACATGCTCGAGACCGAACACGTCGCCGACACGGCGGGCGACAGGACCTCCCACCGGCTCTCGGCCTTCCTGCACGTCGGCCGCCCCCTGCGCGACGGCGTCCGTCTGGACGCGGCCGCCTTCTACCAGCCCCGCTGGTCCGACTTCGGCGACCGGAGGGCGATGGGCCGCGCGACGCTGACCGTGGCCCTCACCCGGACGCTGTCCCTGAAGGTCGGCTGGAGCCTGGAACACGACTCGCGGCCGCCCGCCGGCGTCGCCCGCGACGACTGGGGCACGTCGACTGGCCTGAGCCTCGATTTCTGATCCCGTCCCGATGTCCGGAACGGCTCATCGGCCGCCGCCGTGTTATCCTGGACGGATGGAATCCTATCCCCCGGCCCCTCGCGAGGACGCGCCCTTGAGACTCCGCCGCGGACAGATCCTGGCCATCCTCGTGATCGCCGCCGTCGTCTGCCTGCGGCCCGTCGCCATGGCGGCGACCCCCTACGCCGGCTGGCGCGTCGACGCGATCAGGATCACGGGCCTGCCCGCCGCGGTGCCGCCGCCGCCCGTCTCGCAGCTGGCGATGGGCGCCCGCGGCGGTTTCCTGCGCTCCCGCAAGGCGATCTTCAGCGAGAAGTCCCTGCTCCAGGACCGCGAGCGGATCCTGCTCTACCTGGCACGGCATGGCCTGCCCCGGGCGACCATCGTGACCGAGTTGCAGCCGGACCGCGAGCGGGAGCGCCTCACGGTCGTCTTCAACGTCGTCCCGGGACCGCTCGTGACGCTGGGCGCCGTCACTGTCTCTGGCGCCCCCGCCGAGCCGGCGGGACTCGGGAAGCTGGCGAGGCGCCGACTGGCCCCGGCCCGGCCCTTTTCCGACGAGGCGGTCCAGCGGGTCGCCTCGCTGCTGGCCGGGGCGCTGCGCGGGGCCGGCCACGCTCACCCGCGGGTCACGCCGGCGGTGACGCCGCGCGACTCGACCCTGGCCGACGTCGACTTCGCCCTGGTCCCCGGGCCTCGCCATATCCTGGCCGGCGCGGTCGCCGAGGGCGCCCCGCCGGACCTGGCGCCCCTGGCCGTGCGGGTGATGGACGTCGCACCAGGCCGCCGCTACAGCCCCGACAAGGTCGCCGAGGCCCGGGAGGCCCTGCGCGAGCTGGACATCTTCCGTCAGGTCCGGGTCGAGACCGAGGACGCCGGCGCCGACAGCCTGCTGATCCGCGCCCAGCTGCGACCCGCCCCCTTCCGGACCCTGCGCCTGAGCGCGGGCTCCTGGACGGACGAGGCCTGGCGCGTGCGGGCGCGCTGGCTTCACCGCAACCTGCTGCGCCGCGGCCGCGGCGGCGAGCTCTTCGGCGCCCTCTCCCGGCATCGCCGCGAGATCGGCGCCGGCGTGTGGTGGCCCGCCCTGCTCACCCCGCGTTCGCGCAGCGATCTGCACGCCCGCTGGGAGCTCCAGGACGAAGACAGCTACCGGCTGGAGAACCTGGAGACCGAGCTCGCCCTGGTGCTGCGCCCCGCCTCGCGGACGACCCTGCGGCTGGGAGCCTCCTTCGCCGACGTGGACGTGGACGTGCGCACCGAAGACTCCGAGGCCTTCCGCGCGGACGACGGCCGGCTCGTCGTCTTCTCGATCGAGAGCCACCGCGACCGCGCCGACGACCTGCTCGACCCCCGGCGGGGCCATCGTCTGACGATGACGCTGGCCTGGTCTCCGCCGGGACGGCTGTCGAAGGCGCCCTTCGTGTCGGCGGAGACCTCGCTCACCGGCTACCTCCCCCTGCTCGAGGGGCTGGTGCTGGCCGGGCGCCTGGGCGCCGGCGCGGCGCGGCCCCTGGGGGACGCCGAGGATCTGCTGCCCAACCGCCGCTTCTACGCCGGCGGCCCCAACACCATGCGCGGTTTCGGACGCTGGGAGCTGGGCCCGGCCGACGCCGACGGCAACCCCCTGGGCGGCGAACTGCGCCTGCTGGCCGGCGCCGAGCTGCGGTCGGCCCTCTTCGGTCCCCTGGGCCTCGCCTGGTTCGTGGACACCGGCCAGGTCTGGGCCACCCGCGCCGAGGCCCGGCTCGACGCGCTGCAGATCTCGACCGGCCCCGGCCTGATCCTGGGCACGCCCCTGGGGCCGGTGCGTCTCGACGTCGGCCGCGTGGTCACGGATCCGCCCCCGGGGCGCGACCGGACCGCGGTGCACCTGGCCATCGGCCATCCCTTCTAGGAGGAGTCAGTGAGTGCCGCGACGAAACGATTCCGCTGGTTGAGCCGTCGCTCCCGCTGGGTGCGTGCGCTCGCCGCGGTCGCTCTCGCGCTGCTGTCCCTGTTGCTGGTCGTCGCGCTGCTGATCTCGCTGCCGCCGGTGCGCGGCCAGCTCCTGGATTCGCTGCTGGTCCGGGCGACGGCGGACATGCCCGGCCGGATCACCTTCGGCGCCGTCGCCTGGGACCACCTGGGCAGCGTGCGGCTGGACGATTTCCTGTGGGTCGTGGACGGCGACACCCTGCTGGCCGCCGATCGGGTGGAGTTGGCCGTGGACCTGGAGGGGTTGCGCGCCCGGGACCTGATCGTCGAGCGGTTCGCGGTGCTGGGGTTGCGCGCGGACGCGCCGGCCCTCGCCGCCGCCTTTCCCTCCCCTTCGGCCGCGCCCGCCGACAGCGGCGGCGCCACCGCCGCCGTCCCCTTCTTGCGGGAAGGCGCATGGGTTCCCTGGCCTTCGGCCGCAGTGCTGGACCTGGAAGTGACGGCGCGGGAAATCCGCCTCGACGGCGGCCGGAGACTACGCGACATCGCGCTGCGCGGCCAAGGAGACCTGCGGGCCGGCCGGCCGGCTCGGGCGCGCCTCGATTCGCTGAGGGCCCGGGTGGCCCCCGAGGGCTGGACCCTCTTCGGCCGCGGGATCGAGTACCGTCCCGCGGACCCGACCCTGGCGCTCTTCCTGGATGCGCTCCGCGACGACGGCCTGTCCGTGACCCTTGACATGAAGCCCGACCACGACGCGACGCTGCACGTGGCCGGCGGCGAGGCCGCCCCCGGCCTGGATCTGCAGGGGCTCCTGGGCTGGAGCCCGGCCGATCCCCTGCGCCTGGCGCTGGAGGCCCACGGCGCGCTGCCCGGGGACCGAACGCTGCAGCGGCTGCGCGTCGAGGCCGCATCCGATTCGGGGCTGGCCGGCCCCTTCACCGCCCAGGTCCGGGTCGCGGCCTTCGACCTCGACCTCGCCGCCCGGGCGCGGGTGGAAATCGGCGACAGCCTGGTCGTCGCCCTCTCTCCGCTGGACCTCGCCCTCGACGACGGGCCGCTGCACCGGGACCACGACCCCGGCGCCCTGGCGGGACGCCTCGTCGTCCATCCCGGCGACGGGATCGTCGTCTCGGCCAGGGATCTGGCCTTGAGCGGCGCCCTGGGCGCGCTGCGCCTGGACGGGCGCCTGGACGGAACGGGCGTCGTCGGCCGCCTGCGGGGGGAATGGCCCGAGCCTCCCGCCTACCTTCGTCATCTCGCCCGCGGCCGGGCCGGGGACGATGCCGCCGCCCGCGCGGCGCAGCGCATCGGTGAACTCTGGCCTGCCGGCGAGACGGTGGGCGCGGAGATCGACCTCGACCTCGAGCGCAGCCGGGGTCCCGGGGGGCCGCTGGACAGCGGCCGCGCGAGCGCGAGCCTGCGCCTGCCCGGGCCGCGCAGCTTCCAGCCCCTGCTTCCTGATGGTCTCGCCGTCGACGACCTCGGCCTGGTCCGGGCCCGGATCGACGCCGACTTCCGGCCCGATCGCGACGGCGGCGCCGCGATCGCCGGCCGCCTGGATCTCTCGGAGACCGACTGGATCGAGACGGGCCTGCTGGACCTGCGCCACGCCGGCGGCCGCACCCGCGTGGACACGCTGAACCTGTCGCTGCCCGGCCTGGAACTGGCGGCCTCGGGGGTCGTGGACACGGCGGATCTGGACCTGCGCGCCCGCATCCGGCTGCCGGACGCCTCGCTGCCGGCGCGCCTGCCCTCGGCCTTCGCTCTTCCCGTCGATCTCGCGGTCGACCTGGACCTGCACGCCGTCGGTCCGGTCCGCGGCCCCGTCGTCCGGGCCGAACTCGTCGCCGGCGTCCGGAGCGAGGACCTGAACGTGCCGTCGCTGACGGCGACGGCGACGGTCTCGCCGGACACCCTCGCGGTGAAGATCGACCTGCCCGAAGGAATCGTCGCGGGTCCCCTCGCTCTCGACGGGGCCTCACTGGCGGCCGCGTCCGCCGGACCTGAGGCGGCGCGACAGGATCTGGCCTTCCTGCTGAACGCGAGCGGGCCCGACCTGGGCCTGCGGGCGGGCGGCCGCCTGGGACTGGAGCCCGACCCGACGGCCGCGGTCGACAGTCTCTTCCTGCGCCTGGCCCGGGCCGACCTCGTCTCGGCGGGTCCCTTCCGGATCGGCCGGGTCGGCGACCGGGCCTGGGGCGTGGACGACCTGGATCTGGCCGGCACGCTGGGCCATGTGGCGGCTTCGGGGACGGCGACCCCGGACAGCCTCTCGGTGGACGCCCGGACCGAGCTGCGCCTGCCGTCCGGGTTCCTGCGCCGATACCTGAGCGGCGTCCCCCTGCCCGAGAACCCCGACCTGGAGGTGACGGTCCGCGGTCAGGCCCGCCTGCGGGGCAGCGGGCTCGTGCCGCGGGCCACGGCGACGGCTTCGGTGATGCTGCACGGCAGCGAACGCCTCGCCCCCCTGGCCCTGGCCGCCGACGCCGAACTCTCCCCTGAAAGGGGTCTGACGGCTTCGGCCCGCCTGACCCAGGCCGACACCATGATCGTCCAGGCCGACGGGCGCCTGCCCCTTTCCGTCACCCTGACGCCCTTCGCGGCCTCGGTCGGCGACGCCGACTCGCTGCGCGCCACCCTGGCCACCGCCTGGCTGAACCTGCAGGACTTCCGGAGATTCCTGCCGCCGACGCTGGCCACGCGCGGTCGGCTGCGGGCCGAAGGCTCCCTTGCCGGCGATGGCGACGCCTTCGCCATCGCCGGCACGCTCGACGTACCCGAGCTCCGCGTCGACGTCGACGACGGATCATGGGCGCAGGCCGGCGGCTCGCTGACCGTCGAGGGGACGACCCGGGCCCCGGTGGTGCGCGGCCGCATCGACCTGCAGGGCGGCGTGATCCACCTGCCCGAACTTCCGCCCACCCTGCTGCCGGTGCGCGGCGAAGCCCTGCTCCGGCCGGAAGGATTCTCCAGCCCTGCCGCCGTCGCCGGCGCTCCCGCCGCGGCGGACTCGGGAAGGACGGCGCCGCCGTCGGTCGACCTGCGCGTCGTGCTTTCCAGTCCGGGCAACTTCTGGCTGCGCGGGCGCGGGCTCGATGTCGAGATGGCCGGAGACCTGCGCCTGGCCTGGTCGGGCGCCGTGCCCGTGGTTGTCGGCGACCTCGAGGCGCAGCAAGGCACCCTGAAGTTCCTGGGCCGCATCTTCACGATCGAGCGGGGGCGCGTCACCTTCGTCGGGGATCCGGAGAGCGACCCCGCCCTGGACCTGAAGCTGACCACGCGCCTGCAAGGCGTGACCTACGCCGTGGAATTGAGCGGCCCCGCCGCCAGGCCGACGCTGGCGCTCACGTCGTCTCCCGAGATGGGCGAGGGCGACATCGTCTCGAATCTGCTCTTCGGGAAGCCGCTGAACGATCTGGACGGCGGGCAGCAGAACCTGCTGCGCGACCGCGCCACGCAGATCGCCGCCGCCTACGGCGCCGCCCGCCTGCAGCAGCAGCTGGGCGGCGCGCTGGGCGTGGACATGATCGCCTACAACCAGGCGAGCGAGCAGGATCGCGGGGATTCGCTGCTGATCGGCAAGTACCTGAGCCCGCGCGTGCTGCTGAAGTACGAGCAGCGGCTGGACCGGGCCAACGCCTTCTTCGTCACCCTCGACTACACGCTGAGCCGCACCTTCCAGCTCGAGACGACCGTCGGCCAGGGACCCGAGGCCGCTTCCGGCGCCGAGCTGAAGTGGGGCCGCGACTACTGATCCCCGCCCGCCCGGAATCCCGGCGGCCGCCGCCGGTGGAAATCCGTGGCGTCCTGGTAGGCCTTGGCCACGGCCAGCAGCGTCGCCTCGCCGTGCAGCCGGCCGATGAAGGACAGGCTGTGCGGCTGGTCCGGCTCCGTGAAGCCGTCGGGCACGACCACGCAGGGATGCCCGGTCAGGTTCGTCAGCAGCAGGTTGTTCCCGCCGAACGAGGGCGTCACGTAGACGTCGACCTCCGCCATCATCGCCGCCATCCTGCGCATGACCCGCATCCGCTCGCGGTTGGCGTCGATGTATTCGACCGCGGGGATGAAGCGCGCGGCGCGGAATACGTTGGGCCAGGCGTTGCGGGTCTGGCGCACCAGCAGGTCGTCGCGGCCCGACAGGGTCAGCTCGGAGAACGCCGCCGCCGCCTCGGCCGAGAGGATGAAGGCCAGGTCCATGACGCCCTCGTCGGGCGGATCGACGGCGACCGGTTCCGCGCCCAGCGAACGCAGCACGTCCAGCGCGGCCAGATCCAGGTCGCGACCGGGATAGTCCGCGGCGAAGGCCGATTCGTCGAAGCCGATTTTCAGCGCGGCGAGGTCGACGGCGGGATCGTAGGCGAAGGCGCGATCGACCGTCGACGGATCGCGCGGGTCGGCGCCGCGGATGGCGTCGAAGACCAGCGCGCAGTCCTCGACCGTGCGGCCGATGGGGCCGATCTTGTCCATCGACCAGCTCAGGGCCATGGCGCCGGCGCGGCTGACCGCACCGAAAGTGGGACGCAGCCCGGTCACGCCGCAGCGGGTGCTGGGCGAGACGATCGAGCCCCAGGTCTCGGTGCCGATCGCGAACGGCAGCAGGCCGGCGGCGACGGCCGAGGCCGGCCCCGCCGACGAGCCGCTGGAGCCCTGCTCCAAACGCCAGGGGTTGCGGGTCCGGCCGTCGAACCAGACGTCGCCCCAGGCCAGGGCGCCCAGGGTCAGCTTGGCGGCCACCACCACGCCGGCCTCGCGCAGTTTCGCCACCACCGTCGCCGTGTCGTCGATCGTCTGGTCCCGGTAGGGCGCCGCCCCCCAGGTCGTGGGAGCGCCCGCGACCGCGAGCAGGTCCTTCACGCCGCAGGGGATGCCGTGCAGGGGACCGCGGCAGCGCCCGGCCGCCAGCTCCGCGTCGCGGTCGGCGGCCTCGGCCAGGGCGCTCTCTTCCAGCAGGGTCACGACGCATTCCAGGCGGGCGTCGTTTTCCTTCAGGCGGTCCAGGTACATGCGCGTCAGCTCGACCGACGTGACGCCGCCGCTCTCGATCAGGGCCGCCAGCCTGCCGATCGGCCAGTAGGCGACCGCGGCCAGATCATCGGGCCGCACGACCGGACCCGGGTCGCTCCAGCGCGGCGGGTTGTCGGATCCCGTCGCCGACGCGCCGATCGCCAGGGGATCGAAGACCAGGGCCGGGACCACGTCGTTGGGCAGGGCCAGGTCGTGCAGGGTCGTGTAGGCCTCGAGCTGTTCGGCCAGGTCGCCCAGCATGCTGTCCCGCTCGGCGGCGGTGAACTCCAGCCCGAGCAGCTTCTCGGCGGCGGCGATGTCGCCCGTGCCGAAGGGTGGCAGCTCGTCCTGCTGGGCGGCGGCGCCATGGGGCGCCAGAACGCAGACGGCGGCCGCGAGCATCGTGACCCACAGCTTCCTCGGCTTCATCGCATCCTCTTTCCGGTGGGGATCGGGCGCCCCCGCTCACGGGGACGGATCAATGGGTCGGGGCTTCGGGGGCGATGCGCGTCACGGCCGGCAGCGGCCGGGGCGTCGACTCCCCTTCCAGAATCGCATAGGCGCGCCCGGGATCCGGCAGGACGACCCGCTGGCGCGCGCCCGAAGGCCAGTCGATCAGCGCGGTGAACGGCCCCGGCGCCGCGCCGACGCCGAAGTGCAGCGGCAGCGCCGAGGAATTGTGCGGCGCCGCGGCGAAGCGCATCTGGCGGTGCTGCGGCCGGGCCGCCCCCTCGAGGCGCACCCGGGCCCCCAGGGCGTGGACCGGGCCCGAGCGCGGCGTCAGGACGAGGGTCAGCCCGCCGGCGACGGCGGCGTTCTCGTAGAGTTGCGTCGTGCCGGGCAGCGTGCGCCCCTGCCCGCCGCCGTTCAGACAGACCAGTTCCAGATCGCCGTCCCGGTCCAGGTCCAGGGCCCAGATCTCCTGCGCCTTGCTCGGCCGGCGCAGGAAACCCGCTTCCGGCTGCTTGACGGCCCCGAAGGTGCCGTCGCCGCGGTTCAGGATGAGCTCGGGCCCCAGGCCGGACTGCAGCGAGCGCGCCACGGCGATGTCCAGGTCGCCGTCGTTGTCCAGATCCGCCACCGTCATCGCGATCGGCCCCTTCGGCGCGGGCAGGTCGGGGTAGGCGACGGGTCCCGTCAGGATGATCGTCCCGGGCTCGGAAGCGTTGAGGTAGAGCCACAGCGCCCCGCCCCGCATCAGCAGCAGCACGTCCTCGTCGAGGTCGCCGTCCATGTCGCCCAGGGCGATGTCGCTGATCGAGGGCATCGATGCGGGCAGGCCGACCTCGGCGCCGACCTCGGCCAGGGATCCGCCCAGGTTGCGGTAGAGCCGCAGTCGTTCGCCGGCGGCCACGAGATCCTGCCGCCCGTCGCCGTCGAGATCGCCGGCGGCGGCGGCGCCGAACCACGGCGCCCGGTTTTCCCGATCCGACGGGCCCTCGCCGGAGACCGGCGCCAAGGCCAGTTCGGCGCCGAGATCCGACCACTCCCGGCCGTCGAAGCTGAAGAGCCGCGGCGGCGACATGTAGTTCGTCAGCAGCAGTTCGGGATGGGGGTCGCCGTCCAGGTCGAACCACAGGGCCCCGCGCCCGCGTCCCGGCGGGTCGGCGAGCAGGTGCCCCGCCGGCACGACGTTGACGAAGGCCAGCGGTCCGTCGCAGCGCCAGAGCTGCTTCAGGCCCAGGCCCCGGCCCCGATCGGCCCCCACGCTCAGGAAGATGTCCCAGTCCCCGTCGGCGTCGAAGTCGCAGGCCGCCGAACCGTGGTGATCGAGGATCCCGGTCGGGAAGGCGGGCCGGTCGTCGGGCTTGGCGAAGCGGAGGCCGCCGCGGTTCAGCAGGATTTCCATGTCGTCGTTGCCGTGGCGCGACAGGAAGAGGTCGACGAGGCCGTCGTCGTCGAAATCGGCCCAGGTCCCGCCGAAGGTCAGGCCCTGGTCGGGCAGGCCGCCGTCGGGCACGAGGTGGAAGAGCGCCCCGGCGTTCGGCTCGTCCTTTCCCGATTGGAGCGGGGACGCCTGGCCGGAGGCGGGCACGTCCGCGACGCCGAAAGCGAGGCAGGCGAGCAGGGCGCCGCGGCCGACTGGGATGCGCATCGGACCCCGCAGGGTGGGAGAACAAGGGCGAGTCTGTTCTTCGGGTCCATGCTATCATGCCCGGCGTGAACGCGGCAATCGCCATCGCCCACCGAAATACAGGGAGGATCCCCTTGAGCGACCGCCTTCCCGACCAGAGCGCCGTCCGCAGCGAATTCCCCGCCCTGGACTGCGGGACGATCTTCCTGGAGAACGCCGGCGGCTCGCAGGTGCCCGCCCGCGTGGCCGACCGCATGCACCGCTACCTGCGCGAGACCTACGTCCAGCTGGGCGCCGGCTATCCCCTGTCGCAGCACTGTACGCGCCAGGTGGAAGCGGCCCACGCCTTCGCCCGCACCTTCGCGGGCGCCGGCGACGGCGAGGCCATCCTGGGACCGTCGACCACGGCGCTGCTGAACATGCTGGCGGGATGCTACGCGCAGGTGCTGGAGCCGGGGAGCGAGATCGTGGTCGCCGAGAGCGGGCACGAGGCGAACGTCGGACCCTGGAAAAGACTGGAGGGCCAGGGCGTGAAGCTGAGGTGGTGGCGCCTGGATCCGGAGACCTTCGACTGCCCGCTGGACGCCCTGGAGGAGCTGCTGAACGAGCGGACGGCGCTGGTCGCCCTGCCCCACGCCTCGAACCTGCTGGGCGGGATCGTCGACCTGAAGGCGGTCGTCGACCTTGCGCACGCCGCGGGCGCCCGGGTCGTGGCGGACGGCGTCGCCTACGCGCCCCACCGCGCCATCGACGTCGCGGCCTGGGACGTCGATTTCTACGCCTGGTCGGCCTACAAGGTCTACGGCCCCCACATGGCCGTCCTCTACGCCAAGCGCGAGGCCCTGGCCGAGCTGCCCTCCCCCAACCACTTCTTCGTTCCCGAGCAGGAGACCGCCTACCGCTTCGAGCCGGGCGGCGCGAACCACGAGAGCTGCGCCGGGCTGCTGGGCCTGGGCGACTACCTGAAGGCGGTGGCCGGCGCCTCGGACGACGCCCCCTGCGACCGCGGCGTCGTCGAACGGGCCTTCGCGAGGATGACCGCCTGGGAGCGGCCGCTGCTCGAGCGGCTGATCGGCTGGCTGCTGGAGCGGCCGGGGGTGCGGCTGATCGGCAGTCCGAACGTCGACGACGCGCGGGTCGGCACCGTCAGCTTCGTGCACGAGACGAAGACGTCGCGGTCGATCACGGCCGCGATCGATCGCAGCGAGGTCGCCCTGCGCCACGGCCACATGTACGCCTGGCACCTCTGCAAGGCCCTGGGCCTGGATCCCGAGGACGGGGTCGTGCGCGTCAGCTTCGTGCACTACAACACGCTCGACGAGATCGAGCGGCTGATCGGGATCCTCGACGACGTGCTCTAGTCGGACTCCTCGACGCGCTCGACGTAGCTCACGCCGCGGGCGGCCAGGCCCGCGAGCAGGAAGCTCGTGCAGCCGGGCTCGCGGCCCAGGTATTCCGGCGGCGAGACGCCCGGCCGGTCGTAGCGCCCCTCGGCCAGCAGCCGGACCGCCATCGTCGCCGTGTAGCCGGTCGTGCGGGCCATGCTCGTGATCCCGGCATCCTCGTCGAAACGGTCGAGCAGGTCGTAGACGTAGCGCACGCGCCGGTCCCCGCCCCGCCCCTCGATCATGATCCTCATCACCGTCAGGTCGCCTTCGCCGGGCCGCAGCTTCCACATCGGGAAGAGCAGCGCCGCGGTCACGTCCACCGGACGCACCTTTCCGCCGGGAACGCCGATCGCCTCGGTCCCGAAGAAGCCGCTCTCGCGCAGGACCGCCATCCGGGCGGCGTGGCCGGGATAGCGCAGGGTCTTCTCCTTCATGTCCGGGGCGTCGATCGTCTGCAGGAGGGTGCGCAGCCCGTCGGTGTTGAAGGCCTCGAGGGTGCCCACGCCGGGCAGGTCGACCAGCTCCACTTCGGAGAGCGCGGGACGGGTGACGAGCGCTCCGCCCTGCCGGAAGCGCGCCGGGCGGACGTACTCCTCGATGACGTCGACGGGCGAGAAGACGGCCCGGTACTCCCAGGGCCAGGACCGGACCTCGGGCAGGCCGCCGACGTAGGTCAGCACCGAATCCACCGCGTCCAGACGGCGGGCGGCGCGGCCGATCAGGGCGCTGCCCATCCCGGGGAAGACCCCGCAGTCCACGATCGCCGGGACGCCGCGCTCGCGGGCCAGGTCGTCCAGCAGGAAGGGATCCTCGGGGAAGAAGGCGATGTCCACGACCGGCCGGCCGGCCTCGATCGCCGCGCGCAAGGTACGGAAGCCCATGTGGCCGGGCACGGCGCCGAGCACCAGGTCGAAGTCGCGAACCAAGGTGGTGACCGACGACGGCTCGGCGAGATCGGCGACCCGGGTCAGCACGGGGCCCCGCGCAGCCAGCGCCGCCAGGGCGCTCTCATCCACGTCGACCGCCGTGACCTCGAAGCCCTCGTCGGCGGCCAGATCGAGAGCCATGGGCCCGCCGACGAGTCCCGCACCCAGCACGATCACCTTCATGTCCTCTTCTCCCTCGGTGGAAACCCGCGTGACGATCGGCGGCGAGGATAGCACGCGCCGGAGCGGTTGTCCCGGGCCGGACCCGGATTGTCGAGGCCCTGCGCCTGTGCTACATTCGGGTCATGCTAATGCGACTGTTCTCTTACGTCATCGGCTGCCTCCTGATCGCCGCGCTGACGGCCGGCTGCGGCTCGCATTCCGGGACGCGCCCGCCGGACATCGTGCTGATCGTGGTGGACACCCTGCGCCTGGAAGACGTGGGCTGCTACGGCGCCGCGCGCCCGACCACGCCGAACATCGACGCCCTGGCGGCCCGGAGCGCCCGCTTCGCGCGGGCCTACTCCACCTCGCCGTGGACGATGCCGGCCGTGGCCTCGATGTTCACCGGTCTCCATCCCTCGACCCACGGCATCCGCACCGTCCGCCACCGTCTGCCCGAGGAGCTGACCACCCTCGCCGAAGTCCTCTCGGCGAACGGCTACGCCTGCTGGGGCGTGATCAGCCACGCCCTGATCAGCACCCGCTACGGTTTCGACCAAGGTTTCGACCTCTATTTCCAGGACGAGGCCGGGGAGCACGACCACGTCTCTACGGCCGGCGTCACCCGGCGCGCGATCGAGCTGCTCGAGCGCGCCGCCGCGGACCGGCGCGACGATCCCGACGGGCCGCCCTTCTTCCTCTTCACCCACTATTTCGACCCCCATTACGATTGGATCCGGCATCCCGAGGTCGGCTTCGCGGCGCCCGCGGCCGGGCGGCTCGACGGCACGCAGGAGATCCTGGAGCTGCGCGAGATGGATCCGGCGCTGACGCCCGAGGAACTGGGATTCCTGCGCGACCTCTACGACGAGGAGATCCGGCACACCGACGCCGGGGTCGGCCGCCTGCTGGCCCGCCTCGACGCGCTGGGCCTGGCCGACGACGCCGTCGTCGTGCTGGCGGCGGACCACGGCGAGGCCTTCATGGACCACGGCTGGCTCGGACACACCCAGAACCTGCACGAGGAGCTGGTGCACGTGCCGCTGATCGTGCGCGCGCCCGGCGCGGAGCCGGGATACGTCGTGCCCGGCCCGGCCAGCACCGTGGCCCTGACGCCGACCCTGCTCGACCTGGCCGGCGTCGCCAAGACGCCCGCCTTCCAGGCGGCCTCCCTGGTCCCGCGGCTGAAGCCCGGCGGCGACGCCGACGCCCCCGCCGTGCTCAGCGAGGTCGACTTCACGGCCATCCGCCAGGTCTACAGCGGCAAGAACGCCTATCAGAAGGCGCTGATCGGCGACCGCTTCAAGCTGATCCGGGACGACCCCACCGGCCGCGTCCAGCTCTTCGACCTGGGCGACGACCCGACCGAGCGCCGGGACCTGGCCGCCGAGCGCTCCGACGTCGTCCAGCGGATGCTGCCCGTGATGAGCGGCCTGCTGGGCGAACTGCGCCGGGGCACCTTCGACGCCGACGAGATCCAGCTCACGCCGAAGCAGATCGAGGCCCTGCGCTCGCTGGGCTACGTCGGCCGCTGACCGGCCGACGGAAAGGCGACCCGCCATGCGCGTCATGCTCCGCAGGGCGCCCGCCATCCTGCTGGCGGCGCTGTTCTGCGCCGCTACCCAATGCGGTCCCGGCGATGCGCCGGATCCCGGGCGACTCTTCGCCGTCGTCGCCGTGCCGGACCTGCCCGACGGCGGCAAGACCTTCGGCGGTACCTTCCTGGACGCCGACGGTGACGGCGCCCTCGACCTGCTCGTCTCGCTGCACGGCGACCGGGCGGAGATCCTGCTCAACCGCGGCGGGCTGGAACTGGAGAGCGCCGGCGAAGGCCGTGCCCCCCCCGGTGATCTGACCGACCAGCACGGCGCCGCCGCCTGCGACGCCGACGGCGACGGCGACTGGGACGTGCTGATCACCAACGGCGCCCACCGCGGCCTGGACGTGGGCCGCAACCGCCTCTGGCTGCAGGCCGCGCCGGGACGCTTCGTCTCCGTCGCCGACGAGGTCGTCGCCGATCCCCTGGGCCGCGGCCGCGGCGCCCTCTGGATCGACGTCGACGGCGACGGCCCCCCCGAACTGCTGCTGCTCAACTACCTGAGCCCGACGCGTCTGCTCGGCGGCGGCGGGAATGAGTGGCGGGACGAGAGCCGGCGCCTGCCGATTCCCCGGGCTCCCGCCCTGCAGAACCTGCGGACCCCGGTTCCCGACGACCGCGAGCGCAGCCGCGCCGCCTACGTCCACGCCGCCGTGGCCGCCGACTTCGACGACGACGGCCGCACCGACCTCTTCACGCTCGGCCGCCCGGGCGTCTGCGGCCTCTGGATCAACGCCGGAGGCTCCTTCTGGGACCACACCTGCGGCAGCGGCCTCAAGCCCGCGCTCTTCCCGCACATGCCCCACCACGCCGTGGCCGGCGACATCGACGGCGACGGCGACCCGGACCTCGTCCTGCTCTACCGGCCCGACCCCGACGTGAACCCGCGGCGCGGCCCCGTCGAGATCTGGCGGAACGACCCCGGATCCGTCGGCCCGATCTTCAGCCCCCTGGCCGCCCCGGCGGCGGCGCGACCCCTGGATCCGGTCGCGGGACTGCTGGCCGACCTGGACGGCGACGGCGCCCTCGACCTCTACGTCGTCGAGGCCCCCCGGACGGACGGACAACCCCCGAACGCCCTGCTACACGGCGACGGCCGGGGCGGATTCGCCGACTCGACCGCGGCCTGGGGCGGGACGGCGCCGCCCGGCAGCCACCCGGAATCGGCCTGGGCGATGGACCTGGACCGCGACGGCGACCTCGACCTGCTCACCTTCAACGGCGGCGGCGACGACCCCGACCAGAGCGGCGGAATCGTGCTGCACCGGAACGATTCGTCGGTCCGGCATGGGTTGACCGTGGAACTGGCCGGCGGAAGCACGCCCCACGGACTGGGCGCCCGGCTCACGCTGAGCGGCGACGGCTTCATGCGCACGCGCCGGATCCGCTGCGTCGCCGCGCCCCACAACGCCGCGATCCTGCCCGCCCACTTCGGAGTCGGCGGCGACCCCGGCCCCTTCGCACTGACCGTCCGCTGGCCCTCGGGCGCCACCTGCCGCTACACGATCCCCGCCCCCGGCGCCGCCTACCGGATCCGGGAGGCGGACGGCGCGATCGAACGCCTGGAGGATCCGGTTCGATGAGGAACCCGCTGCTTACGGTCCTTCCGTCCCTCCTGGTCCTGGCGGCCGCCGGCGCGACGACGGCGCGCGAGTGGCGGGTCGACCCCGCAGGCGCCGCCGCCCCCGCCACGATCCAGGCCGCGGTCGACGCCGCCGCGGACGGCGACCTCATCCTGCTGGCCGACGGCGTCTTCACCGGCCCCGGCAACCGCGACGTCGACCTGCGCGGCAAGGCCCTCACCCTGCGCTCGGCCGCCGGCGACGCCGAACGCTGCGTGATCGATTGTCGGGACGGGGACGGCGCGACCGCGCACCGCGGCTTCCTCTTCGTGTCGGGCGAGGGCCCGCAGACCCTGCTGGCGGCGCTGACGATCCGCGACGGCCGCGCCCCGGGCCAGGGAATCCCGGACGGGCTGGGCGGCGCCGTGCTCTGCGCCGCGAGCTCGCCCCGGCTGCAGGACCTCGTCGTCGAGGGCGGCCGGGCCGGCCTGGGCGGCGGCGTGGGCTGCCTCGACGCGCGCCCGACGCTGGTCCGCTGCCTGATCCGCGATTCGACCGCCGAGCACGGCGGCGGCGTGATGTGCCTGGGCTCGGACGCCGTATTCGAGGGCTGCGCCCTGCAGGCCAACACGGCCGAGAGCGGCGGCGGCCTGGGCGTCCGGGCGTGCCGGCCGCAGCTGAGGGACTGCATCCTGGCCGGGAATCTGGGCACCTACGGCGGCGGCCTGGCCGTCACCGGCGGCGCCGTCGCGCGCCTGGAGGACTGCCTGCTGGTCGGGAACGTGGCGATCCTGGGCGGCGGCCTGCACGCTGCCGACGCGGAGGCGCGACTCGCCGGCTGCACCCTGGTGGCCGGCTCGGCCGGCGCCGGCGGCGGGGTCTTCTGCGAGTCCAAGGGAGCGGTCGTCCTGGAACGGACGATCGTGGGGTTCAGCGTGCAGGGGGAAGGCGTCTACTGCCGCGAAGGCGGGCGGGCGGAGCTGAGCTGCTGCCTCGTCTTCGCCAACGGCGACGGCGACTGGGTCGGCCCACTGGCGGCGCAGCGCGACGCCGCCGGCAACCTCTGGACCAACCCCCTCTTCGTCGACCCGCAGCGCGGCGACTTCACGCTGCGGGCGGACTCGCCCTGCCTGGCGGGCGCCGGCGGCTGCGGCCGCATCGGCGCCCCCTGACCGGGCGGGACGGGATTCAGGGACAGCCGTCCGCCTCGTGCAGCCGCGTATGCTGCCGCAAGCGGCTCAGGGCCTCCTCCTTGGTCGGTCCCGTCGACTCCTCGTAGACGCCGCCGCGCTTGGCCTTGGCGATCCACGTCAGTCCCCAGTTCACCTCCCAGCCGTCGTCCCGCATGCGCTCCAGGGGCCGGCAGGGGGCCCCGCCGCATTCCCGGGCCATGGTCACGATGGTCTGGAAGGTGGTGCGCAGGACTTCCAGGTCCTCTGCGCTGGCCGCGAACTCGTCCGGCAGGACGACCTCGATGCTCTGCGTCTCGATCATGTCTCTCCTCCCCTTTTCCCCCTGCTGCGGTCGCGGCCGGTCACATTCCGAAAGCCTCGATGATCTCGCGTTTGCCCTTGCCCAGGATGCCGTACTTGGCGCCGACCTTCTCGAAGGCCGCCAGCCCCTTGTCGAGATGGCTGCGGTCGTGCGCCGCCGACAGCTGGGTGCGGATCCTGGCCTGGCCCTTGGCCACGACCGGGAAGAAGAAGCCGACGACGTAGATGCCCTCTTCGTAGAGGTCGCGGGACATGTCCTGGGCCAGCTTGGCGTTGTAGAGCATCACCGGCACGATCGGGCTCTCGCCGGCCTTGAGGTCCAGCCCCATCGCCGTCAGGCCCTCGCGCCAGTAGCGCGTGTTCTCCTCCAGCTTGTCGCGGCGCTCGGTGCTCTGCGAGATCAGTTCGATGACCTTGATCGCGCCCGAGACGATGACCGGGGCCACGGTGTTCGAGAAGAGGTAGGGACGCGCCCGCTGGCGGCACATCTCGACCAGCTCGCCGCGGCCGCTGACGCAGCCGCCGGACGCTCCGCCCAGGGCCTTGCCCAGGGTGGTGGTGATGATGTCCACCTTGCCGAGCACGTCGCAGTGCTCGTGGGTGCCCCGGCCGGTGCGGCCGATGAATCCGGAGGCGTGGGAATCGTCCACGAAGACCATCGCGTCGTAGCGCTCGGCCAGGGCGACGATCTCGTCCAGCTTGGCGATGTCCCCGTCCATCGAGAAGACGCCGTCTGTGATGATCAGGCGGAAGCGCCGGTCCTGGTGCTCCTGCAGCTTGGACTCCAGGTGGCGCATGTCGGAATGCTTGTAGGTGTCGGTCATCGCCTTGCACAGGCGCATGCCGTCGACGATCGAGGCGTGCACCAGGCGATCGGCGATCATCACGTCGTCCTCGCCGAGCACCGCCTCGAAGACGCCGGCGTTGGCGTCCATGCAGGACGGGAAGAGCAGCGTGTCCTCGGTGCCCAGGAACTCGGTGAGCTGCCGCTCGAGCCGGCGGTGGATGTCCTGCGTGCCGCAGATGAAACGCACCGACGACATGCCGTAGCCGCGCGCGTCGAGCCCCTTGCGCGCCGCCTCGATCACCTCGGGATGGCTGCTGAGTCCCAGGTAGTTGTTGGCGCAGAGGTTGATCACCGTGCGGCCCTCGGCGCCGACGGGGTACTCCACCGAGATGTCCGCCCCCTGGGGGCTGTGGATGAACCGCTCCTCCTTGAAGAGGCCCGCCTCGCGGATGCCGGCGAGCTCCTCCCGGTACCAGTCCCGGACCTTGGTCGCATATGCCATGAACGCCCCTTTCGCGGCCGCGCCGCGTCGTCTCAGCCCTGTCGGATGCGCGCCACCAGCGCGGCGATGCTGTCGACGGAGTCGAACACCTCGGGCGAGGCGTCGGCGTCCGGGATCCGGATCGAGTACTTCTTCTCGAGGAAGCGCTTGAGCGAGACCATGGAGAAGGAGTCGACGATGCCGCCGCTGATCAGCGGGGTGTCGTCGGTGACCTCGCGGTCGTCCTCCTCCTCGAGGTATTCCTGGATCACGTACTCGCGGATCGCCTGCTTCAGTTCCTCCATCGGCTTCTCCCGTCTCGTGGTTCAGGTTCACGGCCGCGGCCCCTCGCCGCGGCCTCTTTTCACTCGTCCATCATCGTCGACAGGTCGCCCACCGGCTCCCCGAACTCCTCGGCCCGCAGCACGCGGCGGATGATCTTGCCGCTGCGGGTCTTCGGCAGCTTGTCGCGGAACTCGATCTCCTGCGGCATGGCCAGCGCCGACAGCTTCTTGCGGATGAAGTTCATGATCTCGAGCTCCAGGTCCTCGTCCGCCTCGTGGCCGGGCTTCAAGGTGACGAAGGCCTTGACCACCTCCATGTTCACCGGATCCGGCTTGGCCACGGCCGCCGACTCGGCCACCGCCGGATGCTCCAGCAGCGCCGACTCGATCTCGAAGGGCCCGACCAGGTGGCCGCCCGTGTTGATGACGTCGTCGTCGCGCCCCACGAACCACCAGTAGCCCTCGGGATCGATGCTGGCCCGGTCGCCGCAGATGTACCAGCCGTTGCGGAACTTGCCCTTGTAGCCGGCGGGATTGTTCCAGTAGCCGCGGATCTGCGAGGGCCATCCGGGGCGCAGGGCGATCAGCCCGACCTTGCCGGGCTCGTCGATCGGCTCGTAGGTGGAGGGATCCAGGACGGCGGCCGTGATCCCCGGGAAGGGCTTGCCCATCGAGCCGGGCTTGACCGGCATGCCCGGGAAGTTGGTGATCACGATGCAGCCGGTCTCGGTCTGCCAGTAGGTGTCGTGGAAGGGCTTGCCGAAGGCCTCGCGCGACCAGATCACGGCCTCGGCGTTCAGCGGCTCGCCCACGCTGCAGAGGTGGCGCAGCGCCGAGAGGTCGTGGCGGGCGGCCAGTTCCGATCCCTCCTTCATCAGCAGCCGGATCGCCGTCGGCGCCGAGTACCACACCGTGACCCGGCGGCGGGCCATGAAGTCGTACCAGCGTTCGGCGTTGAAGCCCGAGTCCAGCACCACCTGCGTGACGCCGTTGACCCAGGGGCCGATGATGCCGTAGGAGGTGCCGGTCACCCAGCCGGGGTCGGCGTTGCACCAGTAGACGTCGTCGGGACGCAGGTCCAGCGCCCACCGGGCCGTGAGGTACTGCGAGACGACCGAGTAGTGCACGTGCTGGGCGCCCTTGGGCTGCCCGGTGGTCCCCGAGGTGTAGTGGAGCACCGAGGGCGTCTCGGCGGTCGAGGCGAAGATCCTGAAATCGTCGGCCGGCGGCAGGGAGTCCAGGTCCAGCGGCGACTCGCGCTCGCGCAGCGGTCCGTCGCCGGCGTCGACGACGATCACCCGGCGCAGGTCGGGCAGGCGGCCCAGGATCTTGCGCACCTTGGCCACGTGCTTGCGCTGGGTGACGATGGCCGTGGTGCCGGCGTCGTCGAGGCGGGTCCACAGCGAGTCGGCGCCGAAGGCCGAGAACAGCGGCTGGACGATGCCGCCCATCTTGAGCACGCCCAGGAAACCGATGTAGAGCTCGGGCACCCTGTCCATGAAGAGGCAGACCCGGTCGCCGGGGGCGATGCCCTGGCCCTGCAGGTGGGCCGCGAAGGCGTCCGACAGGCGGCGCAGGTCGTCGAAGGTGTAGGTGCGCCCCTCGCCTCGGAAGTCCTCCCAGATCAGCGCCGGCTTCCCGCCGTCGCCGCGCCGGCAGATGCGGTCGGTGCAGTGCCAGCCGATGTTGAGGACGTCGCCGTCCCGGTAGTCCAGCTCCTTCTCGGCCTGGGCCCAGTCGAAGTCCTGCTTGAGTTCCGCGTAGGACAAGGTCTCGCTCATCGTCGCTCCCCTGGTTCTCCTCCGGCGATCACCGATCGATACCTCTATGTCGAAGCCGTCCTCCGGCTCTGGCGTCTCCTCGCTTTCCTAGCTCTCGACGACCGCAGTTGCAGCCGCGTAGAGCCTCCCGCCGGACAGAGCCACGTGCACGCGGCGGACCCCCAGGCCCGTCGCCACCTCGCCCAGGCGGCCCCGCAGGGCGACCCGCGCGCCGCGCTCGTCGCCGGCGATCTCGATGTCCCGCCAGAAGACGCCGCGCTCCCCGCCGCCGGCCAGAGCCTTGACCACGGCCTCCTTGGCGGCGAAGCGCGCGGCCAGCGCCCGGGGCGCGTCACCTTCCCCGGCGGCGAGCTCCGCAGCTGTGAAAACGGCGGACAGAAAACCGCGCTCAGGGCTGCGGATTTCCCGGGCCATGCGCGCGACGCTGCAGATGTCGATGCCGATGCCGAGGATCATGTGCTGTCGGACACCCGCCGGGCGGGGTCCGCGGACGAGAAAAGACGTGAATGGAATGAGTCAGACCGGCCCCCGGGACCGCTGTGAACCCGCACACAACCGAGTCTATGCTGTCGTTATTTGAATATCAACAGGTGATCCGGGAATTGACGAGACAGCTGCGAAGAATGAAGAGGAGGGTAACGGCGAGCGATGGCCCGCGCGCTTCCCCCGTGCTAGGCTGCGCCGACGGGAGCGGCGCGCCGGTGGACGGATTCCGGGCGTCCGTCCCCGCCGGAACCCGCGTCCCCGGAGGTCGATATGCGCACCACCTTCCTGGTCCTGATCCTGGCGGTCCTGGCCGGAGCGGCCGCCGCCTCCCCGGCTCAGGTCTCGCCCCTGCGGCCGGTCACCACCTATTCCATCGTGGCCCGCGACGCCGCCACCGGCGAGCTGGGCGTCGCCGTGCAGTCCCACTGGTTCAGCGTCGGCGCGCTGGTGCCCTGGGCCCGCGCCGGCGTCGGCGCCGTGGCCACGCAGTCGATGGTCGACCCCAGCTACGGGCCGCTGGGCCTGGATCTGATGGCCGCCGGCATCGAGGCGCCCGTCGCCCTGGAGGCCCTGCTCTTCGCCGACTCGGCCCAGGACATCCGCCAGGTGGCGATGGTCGACGCCGCCGGCGTCGCCGCCGCCCACACCGGCGGCCGCTGCATTCCCGAGGCCGGCCACCGCGTGGGCGAGGGCTATTCGGTGCAAGCCAACCTGATGGGACCGTCCACCGTGCCGGACGCCATGGCCGCGGCCTTCGAGAACGCCGAGGGCCCGCTGGCCGAACGCATGCTGGCGGCCCTGGCGGCGGCCGAGGCCGAGGGCGGCGACATCCGCGGCCGCCAGTCGGCGGCCGTGCTCGTGGTGTGCGGCGAGCCCAGCGGCAGGGAGTGGGACGACGTGCTGGTGGACCTGCGCGTCGAGGACCATCCCGACCCCGTCGTCGAGCTGTCCCGCCTGCTGAACATGCACCGCGGCTACGAGCGGATGAACGCCGGGGACCTGGCCGTCGAAGAGGGCGACCTGGACGCCGCCGAGACCGCCTACGGCGACGCCGAGCGCATCCTGGGCGGCAACCTCGAAGCCCGTTACTGGCACGCCGTGGCCATGGTCAACGCCGGCGAGCTGGAGCGGGCCCTGCCCATCTTCGCCGCGGTCTTCGCCGCAGGCGAGAACTGGCGGACGCTGACGCCGCGGCTGGCGGCGACCGGCTTCCTGGAAGCCGACGACGACGCCCTGGCCCTCATCCTCGAAGCCGGGCGCTGAGCCCGGCCGGACGCGAAGAGGGGGGCGGAATCCGCCCCCCTCGCCGTCGCCGTCGTCGCGCCGGCGCGGCCTATTCCCCGTAGCGGTCGATCATCTCCCGGATGCCCCGCCGGCAGGCCGCGCAGAAAGGCTTCAGCCCCTTGCTGAACATGATGCAGTCCAGCTCGGCGCGGTACATCCCCTCGCTGACGTAGCCCGCGCCCTTGAAGGCGCCCACTTGCCCGGCGAAGGCGCTGCGCGCGAACCAGGCGTCCATCTCCTGCTGGTGGCTCAAGGACAGCGCCTCGCCCTCCGCCTTGGCCGCCGCGACCTCGTCGGCGGGCGCCCCGCCGCGCATCAACGACGCGATGCGCTCGTTGATCTCGCCGCGCTGCGTCTGGTAGACGCCGTCCATGGCGTCGTACTCGGCCTTCTCCCAGGGCGTGGGCACGGCGGCGCCCGGCGTGACCATCTCCCCCCACTTCAGGCCGTCGGGGTCCAGCAGCGCGGTGATGTTGCGCTCGCGGGGCTCGCGGTCGCGGGGGTAGAAGTCGCCGTAGGCGATGCTCGAGGTGTAGTACTCGTCGGCCAGGCCGGCGAAGCCGTGGCCGAACTCGTGCACGAAGACGTAGTCGCTCCACTGGTTGTCGCTGGTGAAGGTGTTGAAGAGGTTGTAGATCCCCCCGCCGCCGTAGCGCTCGTGGTTGACCATGATGCTGAGCACGTCGTAGGGCACGCAGGCCGCGGCGTCGCGGATGGCGCGGTTGTCCTCGGTCAGCAGGTATCGCTCGGAATCCAGCGAGTCGAAGGTGCAGCCCAGGGCCGTGTCGCGGTGCAGGCCGCGGCTGGGCTCGTCGCAGCCGCTGTCCCGCGACGGGCGCATGACGCCGCGGATGTTGAAGCGGTCGGCCAGGCTGCGGAAGGGTTCCTGGCCCAGCAGCACGGCGGCGTAGTGCGCCAGGTCGGCGCGGAACTCGGCCTCCTCGGCCGCCGTGTAGCCCTCGCCCAGGATGACCACGTCCACCCGCGAATGGGGGTCGCCGTGCACCGCGGCGTCGACCACGATCGCGTCGGCCGGCGGCGGCTCGCGGCGCACGCGCCAGTCCCCCGGATCGATCGTCGTCCGGAAGATCTCGCGCAGCGAGCCGTCGGCCTGCCGGACCAGGAGGGCGAAGTCAGTCATGCCCCGCGGGCAGGGCGCCAGCACCGATTCGTGGTAGGTGCGGCGCACGCCGTCGGCCGCCGGGCCGGTGGTCTGCCATTCCCCGAAGTAGGAGTCGAAGCCCCGCGACCAGAGCAGCTCGCCCGTGGCCGCGTCGTGGAGCCGGGCGTAGTAGCGGCCCAGATCCAGGCCGTCGACCAGGCGGGTGCGGCTGCCCGCCCAGATCCCCTGACGGTAGACGCGGTCCAGCGCGACGATCTCCTCGCCGGCGGCGCCGGTGTGGTGGTAGTCGATGCGCAGGGTCTCGTCGAAGAAGCGTTCGGTGAAGGCGTCCAGGGGGTCCCCGGCCGCGGCGGGCAGGGCGGCCAGGACGATCGGCAGCAGCAGGGAACAGACGGTTCGACGGCTCGCGGTCACGGCGGTCTCCTCGGTTCAGGTCGGTCCCGGAACGGCGGGAAGGATCAGTCGGCGCCGTGCTCCGTGCGCCGGATGATCTCGTCCTGCAGCTCCCGCGACAGGTTGCAGAAGTAGTCGCTGTAGCCGGCCACGCGCACGATCAGGTGACGGTGCCCGTCGGGGTCGGCCTGGGCGCGGCGCAGGGTGTCGGCGCCGACGACGTTGAACTGGACGTGGTGGGCGTCCTGGGCGAAGTAGCCGCGCACCAGGGCCGAAAGCGCGGCCACGCCCTTCTCGCCGGCCAGCACCTGGGGCGTGAACTTCAGGTTCAACAGCGTGCCGCCGGTGCGCAGGTGGTCCATCTTGGCCGCCGAGTTCATCACGGCCGTGGGGCCCTTGCGGTCGGCCCCCTGCACCGGCGAGATGCCCTCGGAGAGCGGCGCGCCGGCGCGGCGCCCGTCGGGCGTGGCCCCGGTGACCGCCCCGAAGTGGACGTGGCAGGTCGTGGGCAGCATGTTGATGCGGTAGACGCCGCCGCATTCCGTCGGCCGGCCGTCCACGGCGGCGAAGAAGGCCTCGAAGCAGTCCTGCATGATCGCGTCGGCGCGGTCGTCGTCGTTGCCGTACTTGGGGGCCCGGTGCAGCAGCCGGCGGCGCAGCGGCTCGGCGTCGGCGAAGTCGGCGTCGGCCGCGGCCACCAGTTCGCCCAGGCCGATCTCCTCCCGCTCGAAGACGAGGTGCCGGATCGCCGCCAGCGAGTCGGTCAGCGTGCCCGTGCCCACGCCCTGCACGTAGCGTGTGCTGTAGCGGGCGCCGCCGGCGTTGTAATCGCGGCCCTCGACGATGCAGTCGTCGATCAACAGCGACAGGTAGGGCGCGGGCATGCCCTCGGCGTAGGCCCGCTCGAAGACGGCGTTGCCGCGCAGCTTGACGGCGATGAAGTGCGCGAGCTGCGCGCGCCAGGCCGCCATGACGTCGTCGAACGACGCGAAGCCCGCCGGGTCGCCGGTGCGCGGGCCCAGCTGCGCGCCGCCGCGGGGATCGAAGCCGTCGTGCAGGGCCAGCTCCAGGATCTTCACCAGGTTGAAGTAGCCGGTGAGGATGTAGGCCTCCTTGCCGAAGGCCCCGGTTTCGACGCAGCCGCTGGTCCCGCCCTCGCGCGCGTCCTCGACCGTCTTGCCCTGGCGCAGCAGCTCCGCGACCACGGCGTCGGCGTTGAAGACCGAGGGGAAGCCGTAGCCCTTGCGGATCACCCGCGCGGCCGCGGCCAGGAACTCGTCGGGCGTCTCGCGCGAGATCTGCACGTTGTTGCTGGGCTGCAGGATGCGCATCTCTTCGACGACCTCGAGCAGCAGGTACGAGACCTCGCCCACGGCGCTGCGGCCCTCCGGCGTCAAGCCGCCCAGGTTGATGTTGGCGAAGTCGGTGTAGGTGCCGCTCTCGGCCGCGGTCACGCCGACCTTGGGCGGCGCCGGCGTGTTGTTGAACTTCACCCAGAAACACTGCAGCAGCTCGCGGGCGCGTTCGCGGTCCAGCGTACCCGCCGCGATTTCGCGCGCATAGAAGGGCTGCAGGTGGCGGTCCAGGTGCCCGGGGTTGAAGGCGTCCCAGCCGTTGAGTTCGGTGACCACGGCCAGGTGGTGGAACCAGTAGGCCTGCAGGGCCTCGTGGAAGGTGCGCGGGGCGTGCTCGGGCACGCGCTCGCAGACGTCGGCGATCGCCAGCAGCTCGGCGCGGCGCCCGGCGTCGGCCTCGACCGCCGCCAGCTCCCGGGCCCGCTCCGCATGGCGGCGCGCGTAGACGATCGCGCCCTCCGCGGCCGCGCGCATCCCCAGCAGCTGCTCGCGGCGGGCGCCGGTTTCCGGGTCGGCGTCGTCCAGGGCCTCCAGGGCGGCGTCGATGCCGGCCTGCAGGTCGCGCAGGCCCATCCGGTAGAGCTTGCCGTCGGCCACGGTGTGGCCCGGGGCGCGCTGCTCCAGGAATTCCGTGAAGATCCCGGCCGCGTAGGCCGCGCGCCATTCCGGCGGCAGGGTCGGGAAGACGCGGTCGCGCAGCGAACGCCCGCGCCAGTAGGGGATCACGACGTCGCGGTAGGCCTCGACCACCTCGGGCCCCACGGCGTAGGAAGTCTTCTCGCGGGAGTCCAGGATCGCCAGGTCCTCCAGCGAGTGGCAGGTCAGCTCGGGGTAGGTGGGCACGGCCAGGGGCTCGGGGCCGCGCTCGCCGACGATCAATTCGCCCTCGCCGACGTGCACCGTCTTGTGCGCGCAGAGATGCGCGAAGAGCCGGCCCCGCAGCACCGGCGGCGACAGGCGCTCCGCGTGCTCCCGATGGAACTCCGTGACCAGCAGGGCCCGTTCGGCGGAGATCGAGGGGCGGTCGGCCAGGCTCCGCTCGCGCAGCCGGCGCACGCGTTCGTTCATGCTGATCCTCCGACCGCCACGTCGAGGCCGTGGGCGCGCAGCCGCCCCGCGGCGTCCTCCACCCGCACCGGATCCGGCGCCGCGAGATCCCGCAGCGGATAGTTCCGGCCCAGGCGGGCGTACTTGTCGCGGGCGATGCTGTGGTACGGCAGCAGCTGCACCGGGGGCGGCCCGGGAAGCTCCGCCACGAGTTCGGCGATGGCGTCCAGGTTGGCGTCGCCGTCGGTCAGACCGGGCACCAGGGGCACGCGGATCCACACGCGGCGGCCGGCCGTGCAGAGCGCCCGCAGGTTGCTGCGGATCAGGTCGCCGCCGTCCGCGCCCAGGATCACTGGCCGCCGCTGCGGATCGGCCACCTTCAGGTCGTAGAGAATCAGGTCGGCGCCGGCGGCCACGGCCTGCAGGTCGTCCGGGTCGACCTGGCCGCAGGTGTCGACGGCCCGGTGCAGTCCCGCCGAGCCGCAGGCCTCCAGGCATTCCAGCAGGAAGGGGACGTTGGCCGCGGCCAGGGGCTCGCCGCCGCTGAAGGTCACGCCGCCGCCCGAGGCGGCGAAGTAGGGGGCGTCGCGCCGGATCTCGTCCATCAGCTCGGGCACGGTCACGGCGCGTCCGGCCAGCTCGCGGGCTCCGGTCGGACAGGCCTCGACGCAGGCGCCGCAGCGCGTGCAGATTCCGCCGGAGGGACGGTCCAGCGGGCCCGCCGCCCCCGAGGGGCAGACGGCCAGGCAGGCGCCGCAGGCCAGGCAGCGCGACGGGTCCAGCAGCAGCTCGGGCTCGGGGTGCCGTCCCTCCGGGTTGTGGCACCAGGGACAGGACAGCGGGCAGCCCTTCAGGAAGACGGTCGTGCGCACCCCCGGCCCGTCGTGGATCGAGAAGCGCTGCACGTTGAAGACGACCGCGGTGTTCATGATAGGCCCCTCTGCTGTCGTCCGGGACGCCGTGCGTGCCCGGCGTCGGGTGGCAGTCCAGACAATGCAATCGGCGGAGGGGGCGGCGTCAAGCATTCGTCCGCAGATTTTCCCTCTCGGGCCATCCCGGGTTCCTGTATTCTCCGGGCCTGGCGACCGCCCACTGCGGGACGCCCGTTCCCCGGACGTCATCGGAAAGTGCGGCGGCATGGCCGAAGCCTGGGCCTCCATCTACTACCTCGCCCCGTTCGTCCCGGTCCTGTTGCTCGCCGGGACGACGACCTTTGTCTACCGCCTGGCCCGGCGCATCAGGACCGCGGCCCCCGGCTCCGCCCCGCCCTGGCGCCTCGCCGCGCTCCACGCCGCCCTGGTGATCGCGACCGCCTTGCCCGGCGGAGCCCTGACGCCGTTGGGGATCGCAGCGAACCTTCCGGTCCCCCTCGTCCTGCTGTGGCGACGGCGACGGCTCTCGGCGGGAGCGGCGGACGCCACCTCGGAGGCCGCGCCGGAGGGCCCGCGCCGCTCGGCGAAGCGCCTGGCCTGGCTGATCGGTGCGACGGGCGCCCTGGCGCCCTGGCTGGTGGGCCTGGGCGTGAAGTTCTACCTGCAGTCCCGGGGACAGCCGACCTATCCCGTCCGGGACTTCCTGGCGCCTGGATCCGTCCTCCCCCTGCTGGGACTGTCGCTGCTCAACTGGTCCTCGCCGCTGGTGGTCCTGGCTCTGATCACCCCCTTCGCATTGAAGGACCGGCCCGGCGACCCCGACCTGCGCCGGCGCAACCTTCTGCTGATCCGCCTGGCCTGGGTCGCGGGCCTGGCCGGGGCCGTCCCCGTCTTCAGGAGCGTCTTCTGGCGATTCGACGGCATGTACCTGCTCGTGCCCGTCGGACTGTACCTGGTTCCCCCGATGGTGTTGGCGAGCGGGGCGGGCTGGATCGTCTGGAGAATCCGCCACCGGGGCGGGGCGGGACGGGCGCCCTAGTCCGTGCAACGTTTCCCCCCCGCGCTGCGTAGGTTCCGGCGCTGCCCTCGATCCCCCAACCGCTGGAGCCGACCATGAACCCGACCCGTCGCCGTCCGACGCCCATCGTCCCGATCCTGGCCGCCCTCCTCCTGCTCGCCGCGGGCGCGGCCGCCGCCGAGACTACGGTCGTCGACGGCGTCCCCCACGTCCGCAACGCCGCCGTCCCCCGCGACGGCGTCGAGCATGTCCATCTGGACGAGATCTGGAGCGCCGGCGGCGAGGACGACGACGTTCTCTTCGGTCTGATCACCCGGGTCCGCGCCGACGCGGAGGGCAACCTCTACGTGCTGGACGGCCAGCTATCGCAGGCCCACGTCTACGACCGCGACGGCAACCGGCTGCGCAGCCTCTTCGGCGAAGGCGACGGCCCCGGCGAAATCCGCGGCCCCCGCGACCTCGTGCTGCTGGGCGACGGCCGCGTCGGCGCCGTCCAGGAGGTGCCCGGCCGGCTGATCATGGTCGACCGCGAGAACAACCCGGCCGGCATGCTGACCGTCGGCGGCCCCGGGGCCGACCGCGGCAACTTCTGCCAGACCTTCGGCGCCTTCGCCGGCGGCGGCGTGCTGCTGATGGCCGGCTTCCAGCAGGCTCCCGGCGACGCCCCCAACACGCTGAAGCAGACCAGCTTCCTCTCGGCCTTCGACGCCGAGGGCCGCGAGACCGCCGCCTACTGCCGCGACGACCACGTCTTCGACTTCGGCAACTTCGTCTTCGAAGAGTCCCGCCACCTGGCCGGCTACTGGTGGAACGCGGCCGTCGCGGCGGACGGCCGCGCCTACGTCGCCCCCGCCCTGGACCGCTACGAGATCCGCGTCCACGCTCCCGACGGCGCCCTGGAGCGCGTGATCGAACGCGACTACGAGCCCGTGCGGCGCACCGGCGCCGAGAAGGCCGCCTTCGTCGAGACCGTCAAGGCGATCTACGCCGGAGCCCCGATCGAGGTCAAGGTCGAGCCGATGGACGTCGAGCCGGTCGTCCAGTCCATGCACCGCGGACTGCGCGCGCACGCCGACGGCACGCTCTGGGTGCTGACCGCGCGCGGCCTGCGCGACCAGCCCGACGGCGTGCTCGCCGCCTTCGACGTCTTCGATGCCGAGGGGATCTACGCGAAAAAGGTGGTGGTGCACGCCGAGGGCGACCCCGAGAACGACGCGGTCTTCTTCCTGGACGACGGGCGCGCGGTCGTGGTGACGGCCTTCGCCGACGCCACCCTGTCGCAGTTCACCGGCGCCAGCCTGCCCGACGACGGGACCGGCGACGCGGGCGGAATGATGCTGCGCTGCTGCCGCGTGCGGCGCTGAGCCTGGCCTCGGGGATCAGATCTCGCCGAGCGCCAGCTGCCAGGGCCGGATCCGCCACGACGCCACCAGCCCCTCGCGGACGTAGGGGTCGGCGGCCGCGAAGCGCTCCGCCGGCGCGGGATCGTCGCCCCGGAAGACGAGCAGCGCCCCGTCGACGGGGTCGGCCAGGACGCCGGCCAGCGCCAGTTCGCCGCGCTCGACCGCGCCCTTCGCGAGGCCCAGATGCTCGTCCCGCAGGGGAACGCGCTTCTCGAGATAGCCTTCGACGTAGTCGTAGATCAGGACGTGGTGCATGAATCCGATTCCCTTCAGTTCCGGTTCCCGTCGGCTCCGCCCCGGGGGCGGAAATCCTCCTTGCGCAGCCCGTGCCGGCGCATCATCGCGTAGAGGGTGCGCGGGTTGAGGCCGGCCAGACGGGCGGCCTCGCCGATCCTGCCCCCCGCCTCACCCAGGACCTGGGCCAGATAGTCCCGCCGCAACGACGCCAGCACCTCCCGCTCGACCTCGCGCAGAGGCCGGCCCCGCCAGGACCGCGACGCCGGGCCGTCGCCTACGCCCTCGCGAACACCGCCGTCTCCGGTTGGAACGCCCGAGGCGACCAGCTGGATGCCCGCGGGCAGATCCTCCGCCCGGATGAGAGCCTGGGTGGACAGCAGGGCGGTGCGCTCGATGACGTTGATCAGTTCGCGCACGTTGCCGGGCCAGTCGTAGCGGACGAGGGCCTCCTTCGCACCGGGCTCGAAGCCCTCGATGCGCCGGCCCAGGCTCATGTTGAAGTGCTCGAGGTAGCTGTGGGCCAGGCCGGGCACGTCCTCGCGCCGCTCGCGCAGCGGCGGCAGGCGGAGCGAGACCACGGCCAGCCGGTAGTAGAGGTCGGAACGGAAGCGGCCCGCGGCCATCTCGTCCTCGAGATCGCGGTTCGTGGCCGCCATCAGCCGCACGTCGATGGGAACCGTCGCCTCGCTGCCCAGGCGCTGCACGACACGCTCCTCCAGCACCCGCAGCAGCTTGACCTGCAGGTGCTGCGGCAGATCCCCGATCTCGTCGAGGAAGAGCGTTCCCCCGTGGGCCATCTCGAAGTAGCCGCGCCGGCTGCGGGTGGCGCCGGTGAAGGCCCCCTTCTCGTGTCCGAAGAGCTCGCTCTCGAGCAGCGTCTCGGGCAGCGCCGCGCAGTTCACGGCCAGGAACTGGCCGGCGCCCCGCGGCCCCTCCTGGTGGATGGCCCGGGCCAACCGCTCCTTGCCCACGCCGGTCTCCCCGAGCAGCAGCAGCGAACTGTCGGACTGGACGACTCTCCGCGCGATGTTCATGAACTGCTGCATGGCCGGGCTCTCGGAGATGAAATCCTGCAGGCTCGGCGGCTGGCGGACCCGGTCGCTGCGCATCTGGCGCTGGGATTCGCGACGCCGTCGCTGCACCAGCGCCCGCAGGGCCTCGCCCATCCGCGCGTCGTCGAGGCCGGCGTTGAGCACGGCCATGCAGCCCGCGGCCAGGAACGCGGCTCGCTCGTCCCGATCCTCGTTTTCGGTGACGATGACGACCTCTGGCTGTTCGGGCAGGCGCCTCATCGCAGCCAGGGCCTCGCCCGGCCGCGGCGCCAGACCCCAGCGGTCCATCAGGATCATGTCGACATCGCCGGAATCGAGCCGGGCCCAAAGGCCCTCGGGGTCGGTGCCGGCGGGCTCGACCAGTTCGAGGCGGCCGAGAATGCGAACCAATCGGTCGCGCAGATCGGTCTGTGCGGTGGATACGAGTACGCGCAATAACACGGACAATCACCTCCGATCGGTCTACAATAACCGAATCTATCGGAAGATTCAATCCGATTCAATCTCGGCCATCCTCGCTTCCGGCCGAGTTGCTTTTGTTCAAGATTCTTTATTCAAAGGAGTTACAAAATCGGCTCTGGAATCCGAAAACGCGCACGATCCATGCCTTATAGGAGCGACGAGCATCATCACGCGGCCACGCCGCCCCGGCGAACCGCGGCTCGGCAAGACCCGGGGGGAAGAAGTCCGACACAAGGAGTGCGGCACAGATGAACAGCAAGAACAAGAAGCCCGAGACCAAGAAGCAGCCCCAGAAGCCCATCTCGGCGAAGCCTGCCGGGGGCCCCAGCGCTTCGGCCAAGCCGTCGTCTCAGACGAGCACCAAGCGCTAACCCCGCGACACGGGGCGGCGTCCACAAGATGCCGCCCCGTTTTCTTTTCCCCCTCCCCGACGCTCCCTCCACGCTTTGATTCCCGCCCGATTCCCTGTAGAGTAGCCAGCCGATCACCATGCACGGATCCACACCCCGGCGTTCCGGCGGACAGGGTTTCTCCGCCCGGCCTGGGGGCAGCCGACAAGGGGGCCACCTTGGACCACGATCCCAAGCAGAACATCGCAGGCCTGCCCGACAACGCGAGACGGCCGCTGGCCGAAGGGGAGCGCTACGTCCCGGTCGTGCCCGGGGACGACGTGCCCGAGATCACCGTGCGCTCGGTGAGCCTCGGCCTGGTGCTCTGCGCCGTCTTCGCCATGTCCGCGGCCTACGTGGCGCTGAAGCTGGGCCAAGGCATCGAGGCGGCGATCCCGATCGCGATCCTGGCCATCGGCTACTCGCAGATGGCCAAGCGGCGCAGCTCGATGCTCGAGAACGTGATCACCCAGTCGGTGGGCGCGAACAGCTCGCATGTCGTGGCCGGCGCGGTCTTCACGATCCCCGCCCTGTTCATGCTCGCGCAGGAGGGCGTGATCGAGACCGCCCCTTCGATCTGGCAGATCATCGTCGTCTCGTTCCTGGGCGGCTGCCTCGGCGTGCTCTTCCTGATCCCGCTGCGGCATCACTTCATGGTCGAGATGCACGGCAAGTTCCCGTGGCCCGAGGGCACGGCGACAACCGAGATCATCCTCTCGGGAGAACGGGTCGGCGGGCAGGCCAGGATCCTGGCGATCTCCGCCGGCGTCGGCGCCCTCTACGACGGCGTCGTGATGACGCTGCACGCCATGGCCGAGCAGATCCAGTTCCGAGCCGTCTGGATCGGTTCCTTCATGCAGTCCCACTTCATGAAGATGTCGATGCTCAACAACGCGGCGATCATCGGCGTGGGCTACATCATCGGGCCGCGCTACGCGGCGGTGATCTGCGCCGGATCGTTCACCTCGATGTTCCTGCTGGTGCCGCTGGTGCACGCCATCGGCCAGTTCGTGCCGGACGTCATCGCGCCGGGCGCGGTGCCGATCGGCGAGATGAGCATCGACGCCGTCTTCCGCAACTACGTGCGGATCATCGGCGTCGGCGGCATCGCCGGGGCGGGCATCCTGGGCATCCTGCAGTCGATGCCCTCGATGATCCGCTCGATCGGCGCCAACCTGAAGGGCATGAAGAGCCAGGACAGGCGCGCCGCGACGGCGATCCCGCGCACGGACCGCTCGCTGCCGGGCAGCTTCACGGCCGTCGGCGTGGTCATCTTCATGGTCTGCGCCTTCCTGTTCTTCTCCTTCGGCATCGGCCTCGACCGGGCCTTCGGCTACGCCCTGGTCGGCACCCTGCTGGTCACGGCGATCGCCTTCCTCTTCGCGCCGGTCTCGGCCCGCGCCATCGCCATCGTGGGCACGAATCCCGTGTCGGGCATGACCATGCTGACCCTGATCGTCACCGGCCTGGTGATGGCCAAGATGGGCCTGACCGGCGCCCAGGGCATGTTCGTGACGATGATGGTCGGCGGCGTGGTCTGCACGGCGCTGGCCGCCTCGGGCGCGCTGGCCTCGGACCTGAAGGTCGGCCATTGGATCGGCGCCACGCCGGCGAAGCAGCTGGCCCTGAAGTTCGTCGGCACCCTGGTCGCCGCCACCTTCTGCGGCATCGCCATGTGGCTGCTGTCGCAGCAGGGCGACGGCTTCGGCAGCGCGGCGATTCCCGCCCCGCAGGCCTCGGCCATGAAGGAGATCCTGGTCGGCATCTTCGGCACCGAGGCGC
>CAZLHO010000020.1:0-48439 GCA_964559455.1 uncultured Fibrobacteraceae bacterium
GAGTCCGCCGCCGCGGCCGCCGCTCCCACGCGCCGCCAGCTGCACCTCGCCGAGGCGGCCGCAGTCGCCGCGACCGCGGGTCACGGGGCCGCTGTCGAGACGGAAGCGAACGAGCTTCTCGATGAAGCCGGCGGCGACCTGGCCGTCAGCGGCCGCCGCGGCCGCGGCGGGGGACGGGTGGTCACCGCCGAGCGCGCCGCCGGGAACGAGGTCTTTCCCGAGGCCCGCCACGGCACCGATACCGACGCCGTGCCGCTGCCCTCCCTGGACCTGCTCAGCGACCCGGCGCCGGACGCCCGGCCCGTGTCGGCCGAGGCCCTGCACGCCGCCGCCGACCTGCTCGAGGACACCCTGCGCTCCTTCGGCGTCGAGGGCAGCGTGGTCGACGTCCGGCCCGGACCGGTGGTCACCACCTACGAGTACCAGCCCGCCGCCGGGATCAAGGTCAACGCCATCGTCCAGCGCACCGACGACCTGGCCCTGGCCATGCGCGCCCGCTCGATCCGCATGGAGGCGCCCATCCCGGGCAAGGCCGCCGTCGGCATCGAGATCCCGAATCCCGAGGCCCAGACCGTCACCCTGAAGGAAGTGATCGAGAAGGCCGGCGACCAGCTGTGCAAGCCGCTGTCGGTGGTCCTGGGCCGGGACGTCTTCGGCGAGCCGGTGGTCATCGACCTGGCGGCCCAGCCCCACCTGCTGGTGGCCGGCGCCACGGGCAGCGGCAAGAGCGTCTGCGTCAACGCGATGATCAGCACCATGCTGCTGCGTTGCCGCCCCTCGCAGGTCCGTCTGCTGCTGATCGATCCCAAGATGCTGGAGCTGAACGTCTACAACGACATCCCGCACCTGCTGACGCCGGTGGTCACCGATCCCAAGGAGGCCCTGCGGTCCCTGAAGTGGATGGAGGCCCAGATGGACCACCGCTACCGGCGCCTGGCCAGGCATTCGGTGCGGAACATCGAGGCCTACAACGAGAAGGTGGCTCAGGGCCGCATCACCGACGCCGAGGGCGAGGCGGTCGTGGAGCCGATGCCCTACTACGTCTGCATCGTCGACGAGCTGGCCGACCTGATGGTCCAGCTGGGGCCGGACATCGAGCAGCCGATCACGCGCCTGGCCCAGAAGGCGCGCGCGGTGGGCATCCACCTTGTGCTGGCGACGCAGCGGCCCAGCGTGGACGTGCTGACCGGCGTCATCAAGGCCAACATCCCCTGCCGGATCGCCTTCCGCGTGATCCAGCGCAACGACTCGCGCACGATCCTCGACGCCAACGGCGCCGAGCGGCTGCTCGGCCGCGGCGACATGCTCTACCTGCAGCCGGGCCGGGCCCAGCCCATGCGCGTGCACGGCGGCTTCGTGGACATCGAGGAATGCGAGGCGATCAGCGAGCACTGGCGCACCCACGCCGGCCCCGCCGACATGATCGCCCTGCCCGAGGAGAGCGAGACGACCGGTCCGATCGAGATCGAATCCGACCCCCTCTTCGAGCAGGCCAAGCGCATCATCGTCTACGCGCAGCACGGCTCGACGTCCATGCTCCAGCGCAAGATGGGCGTGGGCTACGCGCGCGCCGGCCGCCTGATGGACCTGCTGGAGCACGCCGGCGTGGTCGGACCCTTCATCGGCAGCAAGGCCCGCGACGTGCTGATGCAGCCCGACGACCTCGAACCCGTCTACGACGAGGACGAGGACGCGCCGTGACCCGCCGCCCCCGCGTCTACGCGCTCACCCTGGGTTGCGACAAGAACCTGGTCGACTCCGAGGCCCTGCTCGGCAGCTTCGCCGCGCACGGCGTCGATACGGTCGCCGATCCCGAGGCCGCCGACATCTGGGTCGTGAACACCTGCGGCTTCATCGAGGCCGCGCGGCGGGACAGCCTGGACGCCATCGCGGACCTGGCCGCCGCCAAGGGCGACCGCAAGCTCGTGGTCACCGGCTGCCTCTCGCAGGAGCAGGGCGACCGCATCGCCGCCGACTTCCCCGCCGTGGACGTGATCGGCGGCGTCGGCAACTTCGCCCAGCTGGTCGAGACCCTGGCCGCCGGCGCCGCCCGGGCCCCCGTCGTCCGCCCCGACCAGGCCTGCTACGAGGGTTTCGCGGATCGCCCCCTGCTCACGCCGGGCCACGTGGCCTTCGTGAAGATCAGCGAGGGCTGCAGTTTCCGCTGCGCCTTCTGCCGCATCCCCATGATCCGCGGCGACCAGCGTAGCCGGCGCATCGACGACGTCGTCGACGAGGCCCGGCGCCTGGCCGCGCGCGGGGTGCGCGAGATCCAGCTCGTCGCCCAGAACACCAGCGATTACGGCCGCGACTGCGGCGAGGACCTGCTCGGCCTGGCGACCGCCCTGGACGGCGTCGACGACCTGCGCTGGATCCGCATGCTCTACCTCTACCCGGGGCTGGTCCCGACCGACGCCATGCGGCGCATCCTCGACCTGCCGCGGATCGTGCCCTACCTGGACATGCCGGTGCAGCACGCCTCGCCGGCGATCCTGCGCCGCATGCGCCGGCCGTCCGACGTCGAGGCCCTGGCCCGCTTCTTCGAGACCCTGCGCGCCGACCGCCCGGATCTGGTCCTGCGCACGACCGTGCTGCTGGGTTTTCCGGGGGAGGACGAGGAGGACGTCGCGGTCCTGGCCGATTTCCTGGCCCGCATCGGGTTTGACCACGTCGGTACATACCGTTATTCTCCGGAGTCGGGCACGCCGGCCGCCGCGATGGAGGACGCCGTCGACCCCGAGGAGATCGCCGACCGCGAGGCGCGGATCGTCGACCTCCAGGCCGGGATCTCGCTGGAGCGCCAGCAGTCCCGCCTGGGCGCCGTCCACGACCTGGTCGTCGACGCGATCGCTCCGGCGGAAGAGGCGGCCGAGATCGTGGCCGACCTGGCCGCCGGGGACGGGATCTCCGACGAGGCGCGCCGCCTGCTGGACGAGCTGGCCGACGGGCCCGTCGCCCGCGCGCGCAGCCGGCATTTCGGTTACGACCTCGACGGGGTGGTGCTGCTCCCCGGAGAGGGCCTGGCGCCCGGCGACTGGCGCCGGGGACGGTTCGCGGCCGCGTCCGCCTACGATGTCGCCGCGACGCTCCTGCCCTGAGACGATCCGGAAAGGATGACGACATGCGCTCTGTCCTGTTGTTCGCGGCCCTCTTCCTGCTGACCTTCGCCGGCATCGGCGCGGCCCAGGACGAAGGGGCGACGCCGGTCTTCCCCGCGGCGGGCGCGGCCGACACCCTGCGCTCGAATCTCTGGGTGGCGCAGGCCCTGGCCGCCGAGGTGGCCGACCGGGTCGCCGCCGCCCTGCCCCCGGCTCCCGCCCGCGTGGCCCTGGCGCCCACCCGCAACCACGACGGCGACGACCTCTTCCTGCAGGCGGCCCACCGCCTGCTGGCCGAGCGCGGCTATTCCGTCTACCTGGACGAGTCGCAGCTGCCCAAGACCCCGGGCACGGTCGTGGCGCCTCCAGAGAGCGACGTCCAGGTGCGCTTCCACTACGAGCGGGTGGACCTGAACTACCCCCGCGTCGGCCGGCGCTTCGGCTTCTGGCGGCGCTGGGTCGATCGGGAACTGGACCTGGCGATGGTTGTTAGGGTGCTCGACACCGCCGATGGGCGCGTGATCATGGACGAGCGCATCAACCGCAGCTTCGGCGACCGCGTCCCCGCCGGGAAGCTGTCCGAGATCGAATCCACGGCTTATCCCTTCACCAGCGCCGACGTCTCCGAAAGCGGCTGGCGGCGCATCCTCGAGGAGCTGGTCGTCGTCGGCGCCCTGACGGGGATGGTGGCCGTGTACTTCGCCAACGCCGGCGGCTAGGCCGGCGCGAACAGGCCGCGCGGAGGCGGCCGGGAGGCTTCTTGACCAGATCCCGATGCACCCTGCTCCTCGTTCCGGCCCTGACGGTCCTGGCGTTGGCGCTGCTGTCGCTCTCCGGTTGCGGCACCGCCAACCCCCACGGCGCCGGCACCTACCAGCGGGGCGCCGTCTACTTCGAGAAGGGCAAGCACGAGCGCGCCGTCGACGCCTTCGCCCAGTTCCTGCGCCGCAGTCCCAGCGATTCCCTGGCGCCGCAGGCCCAGCTCCTGAAGGCCCGCAGCTACATGGAGATGGGCGAGTACCCGCTGGCGGCTGTCGAACTGCAGATCCTCCGCCAGGAGTACCCCACCAGCGACGAGGTCGAGGAGGCCTATTTCCTGGAGGGCGTCGCCTATTACGAACAGCTGGGACGGGTCGAGCGCGACGTCAGCGCCGGCTACGACGCCCGCAACATCTTCCGCAACTATGTCGAGACCTTTCCCGACTCGCCCCGCGTCGACGAGGCCCGGACCTACCTGCGCCGCATCAGCGACCTCATCGTCCGCAAGCAGCTGGGCGTGGCCGATGTCTACGGGCGCCTCAAGCGCTGGGAGGCCGTGGCCATCGTGCTCGACCGCACGATCGAGACCGAAAGGGACAGCCAGCTCCGCGACAGCCTCTATTGGCGGCGCGCCGAGGTGGCCCGCCGCCTCGATCAGCCGGCGACGGCCGTGCGCCTGCTGCGGCGACTGGTCCGCGAATATCCCGAGAGCCATTTCGCGGGAAGGGCGCGGAACGCCCTGGCCGACCTGAGCGCCGACGCCGGGGAGGGGGAGGACGACGCCCCCGATCCGGACGCGGACCCATGATCCGGGCGGTCTTCGGCGGTTCCTTCGATCCCTTCCACAACGGACACCTCGCCCTGGTGCGCGCGCTGCTGGACCGTCGGCTGGCCGACGAGGTCCTCGTGGTGCCCGCCTGCCGGGCGCCGGGAAAGCCCGAGCCCGTCGCTCCGGCCGCGGACCGACTGGCGATGTGCAGGGCGGCCCTGGCGGGGCTGGCGGGCGTCGAGGTCCGCGACGACGAGATCGTCCGCGGCGGCGTCAGCTACTCCGTGGACACCCTGGAGGCCCTGGCCGCGGTCGCACCCGACGTCGCGCTGCGCCTGGTCGTCGGCGACGACGCCCTGGCCGGTTTCCACCGCTGGCGCCGGCCCGAGCGGATCCTGGAACTGGCGCGCCTGCTCGTCTTCGCCCGCCGCGGCGCGGCCTCCGCCGTCCCGCCCGGGATCGCGGCGGCCGTCGATCGGGTCGCCGATTTCGACATGCCGGTGGCGTCGACCGATCTGCGGCGCCGCCTGGCCCGCGGGGAGCGTCCGGTCGACCTGCTGCCCGCGGGCGTCCTGGACCACATCGCCCGCCGCGGTCTCTACGGGGCCGCGTCGTCCCGGGACTGAGCCCGGCCCGGTCCGCAGCGGAGGTGCCCCATGTCCCTGATCCTCGTCGACGGCTCGGCCCTGATCTACCGGGCCTACTACGCCTTCGCCGGCCGCCCGCTCACTGGTCCCGACGGCCGCCCGACCTCCGTCGTCTTCGGTTTCATGAACAGTCTGCTGCGCCTGATCGAAACGCGGCGGCCGGAGCAGCTGGCCGTCGTCTTCGACATGAAGGGCAAGACCTTCCGCCACGAGATCTTCCCGGACTACAAGGCCACCCGCAAGCCGATGCCCGAGGACATGGCCGAACAGCTGCCGGCGCTGCGGCGGGCGCTGGACGCCTGGGGCCTCCCGGTGCTGGAGCGGCAGGGCTTCGAGGCCGACGACCTGATCGTGACCATGGCCCGGGAGTCGTCGCCGGTCGCCGACCGGGTCTGGATCTACACCGGGGACAAGGATTTCATGCAGTGCCTGGACGAGCGGATCCGGATGCTCAAGCCCGGGCGGCGGGGCGACGAGGTGACCGAGTACGGCCCCGCGGAGGTGGAGCGCGACCACCTGGGGCTGTCCCCGGCGGCGCTGATCGACGTCTTCGCCCTGGCCGGCGACAGCAGCGACAACATCCCCGGGGCCCCGGGCATCGGCATGAAGACCGCGCTGAAGGCCATCAGCGCGGTCGGATCGCTGGACGCGCTGCTGGCGGATCCGGAGGCGGCGCCCCTGTCGCCGCGCCAGCGGGCCATCATCCTTGAGCATCGGGAGCAAGTGCTGCTCTCGCGCCGGCTCTTCACCATCGACGACGCCGTGCCCATGGACGTGGACTGGGACGCCTTGGGGACCACCCTGCCGACCGGCGACGCCGTCCGCGAGGTGATGCGCGAACTGGGGCTGCGCCGCATCGAGACCCTGGCCGAGAAGGTCGCCCGTCAGACCGGCCTGCCCGCCGGCCGGCCCGCTCCGGGGTTCGCGCCGCCGCCCCCCGGCGAACCGGTCGATGCGGAGCCCGAGCCCGGATCGGCGCCTGTGACCTCATCGGCCCCGGCAAATCGCGACTATCGTATCATTCACGAAGAGAAAGAGTTGCGCCTATATCTGGAGAGTATACCCGAAGGCGCGCCCCTGGCCGTGGACACCGAGACGGACGCGCTGCGGGTCGATACGGCCCGGCTGGTCGGCCTGTCGCTGGCCCACGCCGAGGGTGTGGCCGTCTACGTGCCCCTGCTGATGCGCGAGGGCGGCGGCGATCTCTTCGACCCGCCCCGGGAATGCGATCGGCTCGAGGCGCTGGGCCCGTTGCTGGCCCCGGTCCTGGCCGATCCCGGTCGACAGAAGGTTGGGCAGAACCTGAAATTCGACGCCTGGATCCTGGCGCGGCACGGGCTGCCCCTGGGCGGCCCGCTCTTCGACACCATGCTCGCCGCCTACGTGCTGGACCCGTCGCGGGACAGCCTGAAGCTGGACGAATTGGCCCGGGACTGCCTGGGCGAGACGACGATGCCCTACGCCGACCTCTTCGCGGGCGGCGACCGCACGAAGGACATCCTGGCCGTGCCCCTGGAGCGGCTGGGCCCTTACGCCGCCGAGGACGCCGACATGGCCCTGCGCCTGCAACGCGTCTTCGCCGCCCAGTTGGCGGACGAGCCGGACCTGGAGCGCCTGCTGCGCGAGGTCGAACTGCCCCTGCTGTCGGTGCTGTTCGACATGGAGCGCCGCGGCATCAAGGTCGACACGGATTTCCTGGGCGATCTGCAGGTCCGCTTCGCGGGCGAACTGGACGACCTGGAAAAGCGCATCCACGAGGCCGCGGGCGGGGAGTTCAACGTGCGCAGTCCGCAGCAGCTGGGCGAGATCCTCTTCGAGAAGCTCAAGCTCAAGCGGGTCAAGAAGACGGCCACCGGCTGGAGCACCGACGTCTCGGTGCTCGAGGCCCTGCGCGACGCGCATCCGCTGCCGGGCCTGATCCTGGAGCATCGGCAGCTGGCCAAGCTGCAGAGCACCTACGTCGAGGCCCTGGCGGCGCTGGCCGACCCCGAGACGCAGCTGGTCCACACCTCCTTCAACCAGGCCGTGGCGGCCACCGGCCGGCTGTCGTCCTCGGATCCGAACCTGCAGAACATTCCGGTGCGCACCGAGCAGGGACGCCTGATCCGGCGGGCCTTCGTGCCGCGGGCGCCCGGGCGCGTCTTCCTGTCGGCCGACTACTCCCAGATCGAGCTGCGGCTGCTGGCCCACCTCTCGGGCGACCCCACGCTCGTCGACACCTTCCGGGCGGGCGGGGACGTGCACCGGCGCACGGCCGCGCTGATCAACGGCGTGGACGAATCGGCGGTGACCGCCGAGATGCGCGGCCGGGCCAAGGCCGTGAACTTCGGGGTCGTCTACGGCCAGGGGGCGCGGGCGCTGGCCAAGCAGGTGGGGCTGGGGCTGCGCGAGGCGCAGGCCTTCATCGACGGCTACTTCCAGACCTATCCCGGCGTGCTGGCCTACAAGGAGAGCTGCCTGGAGCGGGCCCGCAGCGAGGGCGGGACCGAGACGCTGCTGGGCCGGCGGCGGCCGTTGCCCGACATCCTCTCGCCCAACGGGCGCCTGCGCAGCGCGGCCGAGCGCATGGCCGTGAACACCCCGATCCAGGGCACCGCGGCCGATCTGATCAAGCTGGCCATGCTGGCCGTCGCGCGGGAGCTGGCGGCGGCGGGCCTGCGCGCCGAGATGCTGCTGCAGGTGCACGACGAACTGCTGCTCGAGGTGGACGTAGGCGACGTCGAGGCCCTGGGCGACCTGGTGCGGCGCTGCATGGAGGGGGTCCACGACCTGGCGGTGCCGCTGGTCGTCGACGTGCATACGGGAGCGAACTGGGCCGAGGCCCACGGATGAGCCGGGGGGAGGGGACGATGCGCCGCTGGGCGGTCACCGGACCGATCGGGGCGGGGAAATCCCTGGCCGTGCGGCTGCTCGCCGAGCGGGGCGCCCTGGTCGTCGACGCCGACGCCGTCGGCCACGCGGTGCTGCGGGAGCCGGACGTCCGCGACGCCGTGGCGCTCGAGTTCGGTCCCGAGATCCTGGTCGACGGCGCGGTGGACAGGGCGGCGGTGGCCGACCGCGTCTTCGGCGACGCCGTAGCGCTGGCGCGTCTGAACGCGCTGACCCACCCGCGGCTGGCCGAGCGGCTGCGGGAGCGTCTGGCGGCCGCCGCGGCGGCGAAGCCGGCGCTTGCGGTCCTGGAAGCCGCCGTGTACTTTCTGCTTCCGCCCGTCGGGGACTTCGATCTGGTGGTGGCCGTGGTCGCCGACGAGGCGATCCGCCTGCGCCGGCTGACGGCCGGCGGCCGCTACGACGCCGAGGCCGCCCGCCGCCGCATCGAGGCCCAGCGGCCCCTGCTGCCCCTCTTCGAGCGGGCCGACGTGATTCTGGTGAACGAAGGGGACGAGGACGACCTCGCACGATCGCTCGAGGCGCTGCTGCGCCGCCCCTGATGAACCGCGGCGCGAACCGCCGCCCGGAGGCCCCGTCATGGTCGATATCAAGGAAGAGCTGGAAGCCCTTGCCGGTCTTGAAGTTCGCCTGGCCCGCCTGAAGGAGGGTCTTTGACTATCCCGGCCTGGTCCGGGAGCACGCCGAACTGCAGGAGCGCCAGGGCCGTCCCGATTTCTGGGAGGACCGGGAGGCGGCCGAGAAGTCCCTGACCCGGGCCAAGCAGCTGAAGCGCTGGCTGGATCCGGTCGACGAGACCGTGGCCCGCGCCGAAGAGTTGATGATCCTCGCCGGGCTGGCCCGCGAGGAGGGCGACGCCGAAGTCGCCGGCGAGGTCGTGGCCGGCCTGGCCGAACTGGGCCGCGCGGTCGACAAGCTGGAATCCCGCTTCATGCTCAGCGGCCCGGACGACGCCCGCGGCGCCCTGGTCGAGATCCATCCCGGCGCCGGCGGCACCGAATCCCAGGACTGGGCCGAGATGCTGCTGCGCATGTACACGCGCTGGCTCGAGCGGCAGGGCATGGCCTTCAAGACCCTCGACCTGCAGGCCGGGGACGAGGCCGGGATCAAGACCGCGGTCCTGGAGATCGACGCCGACTTCGCCTACGGCTACCTCAAGAGCGAGTCCGGCGTGCATCGGCTCGTGCGCATCTCGCCCTTCGACGCCCAGAGCCGCCGGCACACCTCCTTCGCCTCGGTCTTCGTCTTCCCCCTGATCGAGGACGACGTCACCGTCGAGATCAACGAGGCCGACCTGCGCATCGACGTCTATCGCGCCAGCGGCGCCGGCGGGCAGCACGTCAACAAGACCTCCAGCGCCGTGCGCATGGTGCACGTCCCCACCGGGATCACCGTGCAGTGCCAGAGCGAGCGCTCGCAGCACCGCAACCGCGAGAGCGCGATGACGATGCTGCGCGCGCGGCTGTACATGCGCGCCCTCGAGGAGGAGAAGAAGAAGCGCGAGGCGATCGCCAGCGAGAAGAAGGATATCGCCTGGGGCAGCCAGATCCGCTCGTACGTCCTGCAGCCCTACACGAAGGTCAAGGACCACCGCACCGAGCACGAGACCGGCAACGCCACGGCCGTGCTCGACGGCGACCTCGACGATTTCATCGAGGCCTACCTGCGCCTGACCAGCCAGGCCGCCGACTGAACCGGGCCGCCCGCCGGCCCCCGCGAAGGAGATGGTTCCGTGTCCGGCACCGACGACTACAAGACCCGGCATCGCCTGATCGAGGAGCGCCAGGCCAAGCTCGACGCCATCCGCGCCGAGGGACGCGTGCTGCCCTACCGCTACGACCGCACGCACACCAGCGCGGAGCTGCTGGCCGAGGAGGAGGCCCTGACCGCCGCCGCCGTCGAGGTGCGCGTGGCCGGGCGCATCATGACCAAGCGCAAGGCCGGCAAGACGATGTTCATCCCGCTCTACGACGGGCCGGGCAAGATCCAGGTCTACTTCCGCCGCGACGACCTGGGCGAGGAGTCCTTCGACTTCGCCAAGAAGATGCTGGACGTGGGCGACATCATCGGCGTCGCCGGCACGCTCTTCCGCACCAACACCGGCGAGCTCACCGTGCACGTGACCGGCTACGAGCTGCTGGTCAAGGCGCTGCGGCCGCTGCCCGAGAAGTACCACGACATGAGCCTGGAGCTCAAAAGCCGCAAGCGCTACCTCGACCTGGCGATGAACCTCGAGACCCGCGAGCTCTTCCGCCGCCGCGCCGCCGTGCTCGACACGGTGCGCCGCTTCCTGGTCGAGGAGGACTTCCTGGAGGTCGAGACCCCCGTCCTGCAGCCGCTCTACGGCGGCGCCACGGCGCGCCCCTTCAAGACCCACCACAACGCCCTGGACCAGACCCTCTACCTGCGCATCGCCGACGAGCTCTACCTGAAGCGGCTGGTCGTCGGCGGCCTGGAACGCGTCTTCGAGTTCTGCAAGGACTTCCGCAACGAGGGCATGGACCGCACGCACAACCCCGAGTTCACGATGATGGAGTGCTACGCCGCCTACTGGGACTACAACGACATGATGGACCTGGTCGAGCGTATGCTGCGGCGCCTGGCCCTGGCCTTCGGCGAGGACGGCAAGATCGTCTACGGCGGCAAGGAGATCGACTTCTCGCAGGGCTTCCGCCGCCTGCCCTTCCTGGAGGGACTGCGCGAGAAGACCGGCGTCGACTTCGCCGGGATGGACCGCGACGCGATCGCCGCCGAGGCCGAGCGCCAGGGCGTGAAGACCACGCCGGCGATGGGCGCGGACAAGATCCTCGACGCCCTCTTCGCGGAGCTCGTGGAGCCCGGGCTGGTGCAGCCGACCTTCGTGCTCGACCACCCGCAGGAGCTCTCGCCGCTGGCCCGCGCCCACCGGGAGCACGCCGGCCTGGCCGAACGCTTCGAGGGCTTCGTCGCCGGCTTCGAGATCTGCAACGCCTTCTCGGAGCAGAACGACCCCGTCGAGCAGCGGCGCCGGTTCATGGACCAGATGGATCTGAAGGCCAAGGGCGACGACGAGGCCCAGGTCCTGGACGAGGACTACATCGAGGCCCTGGAGCACGGCCTGCCGCCCACCGGCGGCCTGGGCGTGGGCCTGGACCGCCTGGTCATGCTCTTCACCGACCGCCACTCCATCCGCGACGTGCTGCTCTTCCCGGCCATGCGGCCGGACGAGGGCGGCCGGGAAGGCTAGCGACGTGCGCTTCAGCGCCTACATCGCCTCGCGCTACCTGCGCAGCCGGCGGCGCTCGCGGTTCCTGAACCGCGTCAGCGTCACGGCGATCATCGGCATCGCCCTGGGCGTGCTGGTGCTCGACCTGACCCTGGCGATCATGAACGGCTTCCACGCCGAGCTGCGGCGCACCTTCGTCGACAACATGCCGATGGTGACCGTGCTGACCAGCGACCCCGAGGGCTTCACCGACCTCGGCGGCACCATCGACGCCATCGGCGCCGTGGACGGCGTGACCGGCGTGGCCCCCTTCATCCGGCAGGAGGTCATCGTCACCGCCCACTCGGTCTCGGGCCCCGCCCGCCACCGCGCCGCGATCGTCTGGGGCGTGGACCCCGACCTGCAGGAGGGCGTGACCCCGGTCGCCGACCACCTGCTGCCGCGCGAGCGATCGCTGAGCTACCTGCGCGGCGACGTCGACGGCCGTCCCGGCCTGGTGCTCGGCGGCGAGCTGGCCGCCTCGCTCTACGCCGGCCTCGGCGACACCGTGGTCGTGACCGCGCCCGGCGGCGAGCTGGACCTGAACGATCTCCGGGCCGAGAGCCGGCGCTACGTGGTGGCCGGCTTCCTGAGCACCGGGATGTACGACTTCGACTCCCGCTTCGCCTACCTCTCGCTGGGCGAGTCGCGGGACTTCTTCGGCTACCCGCCCGACGGCGCGCTGGCGATCGGGGTCAAGGTGGCCGACATGATGCGCGCCCCCGAGGTGGCCGAGGCGATCGAGCAGGCGCTGGGTCCCTACCGCTTCCACTGCAACGACTGGGTCGAGCTCAACGAGAACCTCTTCCGCTGGGTGCGCATCGAGAAGGTCGTGATGTTCCTGCTGCTGGGGCTGATCGTGCTCGTGGCCGCCTTCAACATCGTCGGCATCCTGACCATGATGGTCAGCGAGCGCAGCCGCGAGATCGGCATCCTGCTCTCGATGGGCGCGCGCAAGCGGCAGATCCAGGGCATTTTCATGCTGGACGGACTCTACGTGGGCGCCTGGGGCGCGGTGATCGGCAGCATTTTCGGCTGGCTGGGCACGCTCTACCTGGACCGGGTCGGCATCGGTCTGCCCGGCGACGTCTACTTCGTGGACCGGGTGCCGGTGCTGCCGCAGACGGGGGACTTCCTCTTCGTCGCCGTTTCGGCCCTGGTCGTCACCCTGCTGGCCACGCTGCTGCCCAGCCGCGAGGCGGCGCGGCTGCGGCCGATGGAGATCATCCGCTACACCTGATGCGGCGCGGTGCGGACCGGCCGCGGGGAGGCACGACGTGACGGCCCTGCTCGAGGCGCGCAGGCTGAAGAAGATCTTCCCGACCGCGCACGGCGAGATCGTCGTGCTCGACTCCTGCGACGTCGCCCTGGCGGCGGGCGAGACCGTGGCCGTCGTCGGCCCCAGCGGCGCCGGCAAGAGCACCCTGCTGAACCTGCTCAGCGGCCTCGACCGTCCCACCGACGGCCGGATCCTCTACGCCGGCGAGCCGATCCAGGACCTCTCCGGCGACCGCCTGGCCGCCTGGCGGCGCGACACGCTCGGCTTCGTCTTCCAGTTCCATTTCCTGCTGCCGGACTTCAGCGCGCTGGAGAACCTGCTGGTGCCGGTGCGGCTGCACGGCAAGGTCCCCGCCGCGGCCTGGGACCGGGCGCGCGACCTGCTGGGGCGCATGGGCCTGGCCGACCGTCTGGACCATCTGCCCGGCGAGCTCTCCGGCGGCGAGCAGCAGCGGGTGGCTCTGGCGCGCGCCTTCATGAACGGGCCGCGCATCGTGATGGCCGACGAGCCCTTCGGCAACCTGGACCGCGAGAAGGGGCGGGACCTGGCCGACCTGCTGCTCTCGCTGCAGCGCGAGCGGGAGTGCGCGCTGGTCATCGTCACCCACGACCGAGGGCTGGCCGCCCGCGCCGACCGCGTGCTCGAGATCCGCGACGGCGCCGTCCGGCCGCTGGCCCCGGGGGAGGTCAACCCGTGAAGTGTCAGATGTGCGGCGAGAACGAGGCCGTCGTTCACTTCGTCGAACTCCGCGACGGCGAGCGGGTCAACATGTGGATCTGCGGCGCCTGCGCCGAGCGCGAGGGGATTCCGATCGCGCCCGCGCCCGCGCCCTCGCCCGCGCGCGACGGTTTCGAGGCTTTCCTGGGCGGTCTCTTCCGCGAGGCCGACGCCCGGAACGCCGGACAGCTGCGCTGCAGCGCCTGCGGCCATTCCTTCCGGCGCCTGCGCCAGAGCGGGCTGCTCGGCTGTCCCGTCTGCTACCAGGCCTTCCGCTCCCAGCTGCAGCCCATGCTGCGGCGTTTCCACGGCCGCGCCAGCCACGAGGGCAAGCTGCCGAACGACCCCGGCCCCGTCGCCTCGCGCCGCCGCGAGATCGTCCGCCTGAAGAACCGGCTGCAGGATTCGGTGCAGCGGGAGGACTACGAGGAGGCGGCGCGCTGCCGGGATGCGATCCGCGCCCTGGAGGCCGAGGCCGCCGCCGGCGCGGGGCCGCCGCCGGCCGAACCGGGGGAGGAGGGCTGACCGTGTCCTTCGCCGACATCCTCGAGCGCGGGATTCCCTGGCTGGACGCCACCGGCGCCGACGCCGACATCGTCGTCTCGACGCGCGTGCGGCTGGCCCGCAACGTTCACGGCCATCGTTTCACGCATCTCTGCGGCCCGCCCGAGCTGGGCGAACTGCGCGAGAAGGCGGTCGGGCGCATCCTGGACTGCCCGAGCTTCGCCGGCGGCTTCGACCTGGGGCTGGAGCACTGCCTGCCCCACGAACGCCGTTATCTGGTGGAGTCGCATCTGGCCAGCAGCGAACTCGTGCGCCAGCCCCGGGCGCGCTCGCTGGTCTGCGCCTCGACCCTGGACCGGGCCGTCCAGGTCAACGAGGAGGACCACCTGCGGCTGATGGCCTACCGCGCCGGCTTCGATCCGGTGCAGGCCCTGCGCGACGTCGAGGCCCTGGAGTCGGAGCTGGAGACACGGCTGGAATTCGCCTACAGCGAGGACTTCGGCTACCTCACCGCCAGCCCCACGAACCTGGGCACGGGGCTGCGGGTCTCGGTGATGGTCCACCTGCCCGGCCTGGTCCTGAACGGCGACATCGACAAGATCCTGAACTCCCTGCGCCAGTTGCAGCTGACGGTGCGCGCGCCCTTCGGCGAGGGCGTGGCCGCCCGCGCCGGCATGTTCCAGATCGCGAATCTGGTCACCCTGGGGCGCGCCGAGGACACCATCGTGCAGGACTTCGTCCGCCACCTGGCCAAGGTGGTCCAGTACGAGCGGATGGCGCGCGAGACGTTGCTGGCCCGGGACGAGCCGGTCCTGCGCGATCTGGCGGGCCGCGCCTGGGGCGTCGTGCGGCACGGGCACCTGCTGTCGATCCGCGAGGCCTTCGAGCGGCTGGGGCAGGTCCGGCTGGGCGTCTCGCTGGGGATGCTGCCGGAGATCCCCTTCGCCTTGCTGAACCGGGCCCTGGTCGGGATCCGCGGAGCCCACCTGCGCCTGGCCGAGGGCCGGGTGCTGGACCGGCGGGAGGCCGACCTCGCCCGGGCCGCCTTCCTGCGGGACCTGCTGGCCTGAGATCGGGCCCGCTCGGGGCTCAAGTCCGTCGTCCGGCACGCGATTAATAGGATGAGCCGTCCGTCGCCGGTGGTTCCCGGCGGCGGCGGGGTGTATATTGTGCGTCACGCCACCGCCCGCGGGGCGGCGGTGCGCTCATCGAAATGCACGGAAGGCGAATCGAGCATGAACGACCGCTTCACGCAGAGGGTCCGCAAGGTCCTCTTCCTGGCCCGCGACGAGGCCGGGCGGATGCAGCACGACTACATCGGCACCGAGCACCTGCTGCTCGGCATCATCCGCGAGGCCGAGGGCATCGCCGCCAAGGTCCTGCAGCGGCTCGGCATCGAGTTCGACCAGATCCACCAGGCCATCGAGGACCTGGTCGCCCCCCAGTCCGGCACGATCACCATCGGCGAGATCCCCTTCACCCCGCGCGCCAAGCGGGTCCTGGAGCTGTCGATCGACGAGGCGCGCCTGCACAACCACAACTACGTGGGCACCGAGCACCTGCTGCTGGCGCTGATCAAGGAGGGGGAGGGCGTCGCCGCCCGCGTGCTGGCCGAGCTGGGCGCCGACCACGAGAAGGTCCGCCGCGAGGTCATGAAGATGCTCGGCACCACCGACCGGGCGATCGTCGACCCCGAGGGCAAGAAGAAGAACCAGGAGACGCCGGTCCTCGACCAGTTCGGGCGCAACCTGACCGAGATGGCCCGCGAGGGCAAGCTGGACCCGACGATCGGGCGCAGCGGCGAGATCGAGCGCGTGATCCAGGTGCTGAGCCGGCGCAAGAAGAACAACCCGGTGCTGATCGGCGAGCCCGGCGTGGGCAAGACGGCGATCGCCGAGGGCCTGGCCCAGCACATCGTCGACGGTCAGATCCCCGGCCCGCTGCGCGAGAAGGAGATCATCACCCTCGACCTGGCCAGCGTCGTCGCCGGCACCAAGTACCGCGGCCAGTTCGAGGAGCGCCTGAAGCAGATCATGGCCGAGATCCGCGAATCCGAGGAGATCATCCTCTTCATCGACGAGCTGCACACCATCGTCGGCGCCGGCGGCGCCGAGGGCGCGATCGACGCCTCGAACATGCTCAAGCCCGCCCTGAGCCGGGGCGAGATCCAGTGCATCGGCGCCACGACCCTGGACGAGTACCGCAAGTTCATCGAGAAGGACGGCGCCCTGGAGCGCCGCTTCCAGACGATCATCGTCAACCCGCCCAGCGAGGAGCAGACCGTCGAGATCCTCTTCGGCCTGCGCGACCGCTACGAGGCCCACCACCGGGCCAAGTTCGACGACGAGGCGATCCGCGCCGCCGTCTGGCTCTCGAACCGCTACATCTCCGGCCGGGCGCTGCCGGACAAGGCCATCGACGTCATCGACGAGGCCGGCTCACGGGCGCGTCTGTCGATGGCCGTCGTGCCGCCGGACCTGCGCGACATCGAGTCCGAGATCCAGGAGACGGTCAAGGAGAAGGAGGCGGCGATCCAGGCCCAGGAGTTCGAGAAGGCCGCCCGTTTCCGCGACGACGAGAAGGAGCTGAAGCAGAAGCTGACCGAGATGAAGAAGTCGTGGCGCGACGAGAAGGTCGAGAACACGGCGATCGTCGACATCAAGCTCATCTGCCGCGTGATCTCCGACATGACCGGCATCCCCGTGGCCGAGGTCGAGGAGGAGGAGACCCAGAAGCTGCTGCGGATGGAGGAGAAGCTGAGCGAATGGATCATCGGCCAGGACGACGCGATCAACGCCGTCTCCAAGGCCATCCGCCGCAACCGGGCCGGCCTGCGCGACCCGCGGCGCCCGATCGGCTCCTTCCTCTTCATGGGGCCGACCGGCGTCGGCAAGACCGAGGTCGCCCGCCGCCTGGCCGAGTTCCTCTTCGGCGACCAGAGCTCGCTGATCCGCGTGGACATGTCCGAGTACATGGAGAAGTTCTCGGTCTCCCGCCTGGTCGGCGCGCCCCCGGGCTACGTCGGCTACGACGAGGGCGGCATGCTCACCGAGAAGGTGCGGCGCAAGCCCTACGCCGTCGTCCTGCTGGACGAGATCGAGAAGGCCCATCCCGACGTCTTCAACATCCTGCTGCAGGTGCTCGAGGACGGCGTGCTCACCGACAGCTTCGGCCACGCCGTGGACTTCAAGAACATCGTGCTGATCATGACCTCGAACGTGGGCAGCCGCGAGGCCAAGGCCAGCAAGCCGCTGGGCTTCGGCTCCGAGGAGCAGCAGGTCTCGGACGCCCGCATCCGGGCCGTGGTCGACACCGACCTCAAGAAGACCTTCAGCCCCGAGTTCCTGAACCGCGTCGACGAGCTGATCTTCTTCCGTTCGCTGGACCGCACCGACATGCGCAGCATCGTGGAGATCCTGCTCCGCGACGTGAACCTGCGGCTGAAGAACATGGAGATCGAGTTCGACTTCACCGACGCCGCCAAGGAATTCCTCTGCCGCGTCGGCTACGATCCCGAGCACGGCGCCCGGCCGCTGCGTCGGTCGATCCAGAAATACGTCGAGGACCCGCTGAGCGAGCTGCTGCTGCGGGGCACCGTGCGCAGCAACTGCCTGCTGAAGGTGGACGCCGGCAACGACGAGCTCACCTTCGTCGGCGAGCCCCGGACCGCGGGGGAGGCCGCGCCGGATGCGGAACCCGAGCAGGCCTCCGGCGAACCGAAGGAGTCTCCCGCCTCCTGATCCCCGGCCGCCGCCGGGCGGTCGGCTCGACCCCGACCCAGCGACGGGCGCCGCCTTGCGGCGCCCGTCCTTGCGCGGAGGCCCTCCGCCGCCCTAATTGGGGAACCCGGCGGCGCCCGCCTTGTACAAGGGCGGGTTCTGCGTTGGCGGTTGCCAGTCCGGCCGCCCTTTGCTAGGATGCCCCGGCTTCCGCCCCCTGCGGGCGCCGCCACCCACGGAACCAGGCGAGATAGGCAGCATGCTCAACCGGACAATCTTCCCGGCGATCCTCATCGCCCTGCTCGCGTCGGTCCTGGCCCCGCCCGCCGCCGCACAGGTTCCCGACGTGACCGCCGTCGACGTCGTCGGCGTGCGCACCGTCGGCGCGCGGCAGGTCCTGGCCTGGTCCGGTCTCGAGACGGGACGGCCCTACTCCGAGGAGCTGGTCGCCGAGGCCATCCGCCGCCTCTTCGCCACGGGCAAGTTCGCGGACATCTACGTCTACCGTCGGGACGAGGCCGAGGGCGTGCGCCTGGTCCTGAACCTGCGCGAGTTCCCCCGCATCCGGGACATCGTCTTCCGCGGCAACGACAAGGTGAAGGCGGACAAGCTGAAGGAGGCCTACCCGCCGACGGTGGGTCAGTTCGCCAATCCGGCCGTGCTCACCCGCGAACTCGCCGCCATCCGCGAGCTCTACTACGAGAAGGGCTACTTCAACGTTGCCGCGGACATCGACTCCTCGCTCGTCGACGCCAACAACCTGGAGACGGTGGTCGTCACCCTCGTCGAGGGCCGCAAGGTCAAGACCGAGTCGATCGAGTTCGTGGGCAACGAGAACCTCGAGACCTCGCGCCTGCGCAAGGTGATGAAGCAGAGCACCGGCGGTTTCCTGCGCGGCTCGACCTTCAAGAAGAACCAGTTCGACGAGGACAAGGAGCGGATCGTCTCGCTGTACCGGGACAACGGCTACCTGGACGCCGCGATCCTGAAGGTCGACCGCGACTTCAGCGAAGACCGCGAGAAGCTTTCGCTGACGATCCACGTCGAGGAGGGCCGGCAGTACACCGTCGGCGACATCAACTGGCGCGAAAATACCGTCTACGACGATGCGACCGTCGCCCGCCTGATCCTGCTCGAGAAGGGCGACGTCTTCCGTGAGGGCGACTTCCAGGAGACGCTGCAGGGCCTGCACTCGCTCTACTGGGACAGCGGCTACATCTACATCACGATCGAGCCGGTGCGCGACATCCACGAGGACGTCGTCGATTTGACCTTCACCTTCCAGGAGGGCGAACCGGCCCGCATCCGCAACATCGAGCTCGTGGACAACGTGAAGACCTACGACCGCGTGGTGCTGCGGGAGCTGCGCATCTTCCCCGGCGACGTCTTCAGCAACAGTCGGGTCGGGCTGTCGCAGCGCGACATCTTCCAGCTCGGCTACTTCGAGGACGTGCAGGTCGACTTCAAGCCCGCCGACACCGAGGGCGACATCGACCTCGTGCTGAAGCTGAAGGAGAAGCAGACCGGCCAGTTCTCGTTCGGCATGGCCTACAGCGCCCAGACCTCGGCGACCGGCTTCATCCAGGTGGCCGAGACCAACTTCATGGGCCGGGGCCAGAACATCGGCCTGGCCTGGCAGTTCGGCAGCCGGCGGCGCTACGTCGACCTCAACTTCACCGAGCCCTGGTTCCGCGGCACCCCGACGCTGGTCGGCGCCAACCTCTTCGACCGCTACACCTACAACTACGACGACTTCTACGAGAGCCGCATCAAGGGCGGCGCCCTGCGCCTGGGCCGCCGCATCCCCGGCACCACCTACAGCCGCGTCGGCCTGCGCTACGAGCTCTCGCAGACCCGGCTCTCGAACTTCAGCAGCGCCTACGTCAACTACCTGGACGACCTCGAGGAGCAGCTCGGCACCCGCGACATCCCCTTCGAGCGCCTGGACAAGGTGGACTGGCCGCGCACCAAGAGCGCCCTGACGCTGACCCTGAGCCGCAATTCGACCGACAACCCCTTCTTCCCGACCCAGGGCGCCCGCAGCTCCTACAGCGTGGAGCTCTCGGGCGGGCCGCTGGGCGCGGACATCGACTACCAGAAGCACCTGCTCAGCCACGCCTTCTACCAGAGGCTGCCGGCCGGATTCGCCCTGCGCGTGAGCACCCAGATGGGGCTGATCCACGGCCTGGACTCGGCCGACGCCGTGCCGGACTACGAGAAGTTCCGCCTGGGCGGCAACCGCATCTATCCCCTGCGCGGCTACGGCGACCTCGAGGTCGTCCCGCGGGGCAATCCGGGCTTCATCGGCGGCCGTTTCTACACTATTATGAGCACCGAGGTCCTGTATCCCTTGACGCAGGCCGTCCAGTTGCTAGGTTTCCTCGATCAGGGCGACACCTGGAACAGCTTCAGCGAGGCGGATTTCACGAACCTGCGCAAGGGCGCCGGCTTCGGAGTCCGCGTCGAGGTGCCCATGATGGGCACGATCGGATTCGACTACGGCTACGGTTTCGACCGTTCCGGCGGTCCCGCCTGGGAGCCGCACTTCAACTTCGGCACCTTCTTCTAGCGGGTGGCCTCGGCCACCGAGGGAGTTTCCATGAGCAGGCAGCGGCTTTTCCACTCCATACTTATCGTGTTCGCGCTCGCGACCCTGATTCCGGCGGTCCTGCCCGACGCGGCCGGCGCCGCGGACGTCAAGCCCCTGGCGGTCATCGATTCGGCCCGCATCGTCGAGGAGTACAGCGCGGCCAAGGACGCCCAGGAGCAGTTCCAGCGCTTCCTGCAGGAGCTGGAGCGGGAGATCGGGCAGAAGGAGAAGGACCTCCTGCGCTTGTCCGAGGAGATCGAGAGCCAGAAGCTGCTGCTCGGCGAGGACGCCCTGAACGCGCGGGTGGAGGAGTTCCAGCGCCAACGGGAGGCCTACGACGACTTCCGGAATTCGGCCGACAGCCGGGCCGAATCGGAGTACAAGTCGCTGATCCAGCCGATCATCAACCAGGTCAAGACGATAGCGGAACGGCTCGGCCGCGAGGAGGGCTTCGGCCTGATCATCGACGTGGCCGCCCTGACCGCGCTCTACATCGATCCCGACGTCGACCTCACCGACAAGGTGCTCGGCGAGCTCGTGCGCGGGGCCGAGGAGTAGACGCGCCGGTAGGTTTCTGTTGACATCGTCCGGCGCTGCCGTCAGCTTTTGGCTGTTGACTAAATAACAGATGAGCCCCCCCTCACCGCAGGGTTGAGGACGGGGGCTTTGCACAATTTCGGGAGGCGGATGGAGGCGCGACGTCTCAGCGAGCTGGCGCAGCTGGCCGGGGTTCCCTGGGAAGGGGAGAGCGATCCCCTGATCCGGGGCGCGGCGGGTTTCGGTGACGCCGGTCCGGACCAGATCACCTTCGTCGACGACCGCAAGCTCGAGAAACAACTGGAAGGGATCCGGGCGGGCGCCGTGGTCGTCCGGCCCGGGGTGCCCTGCCCCGTGCCCGCGCTGCGCTGCGACAGCCCTCGGCAGGTCTTCGCCGGCCTGCTCGGACTCTTCGCGCCCTCGCTGGACCGCGTGCTGCCCCTGGAGCGGCATCCCACGGCGGTGGTCGATCCGACCGCCGAGCTGGCCGCCGACGTCGCCCTGGGGCCCTACTCCGTGGTCGGGCCCGGCGCCGTGATCGGGGCCGGCTGCCGGCTGGGCGCCCACGTCGTGGTCGAGGCCGACGCCCGCCTGGGCGCGTCCTGCCTGCTGCACACCCGCGCCGTGGTGCGCGAACGCTGCGTCCTGGGCGACCGGGTCGTTCTGCACGCGGGGACCGTGGTCGGCGGCGACGGTTTCGGATACGTTCCCGGGCCCGAGGGCCTGGTCAAGATCCCGCAGATCGGCATCGTCGTCCTCGAGGACGATGTCGAGGTCGGGGTCAACTCGTGCATCGACCGCGCGACCGCCGGCGAGACCCGCGTCAAGCGGGGCACGAAGATCGACAACCTGGTGCAGATCGCCCACAATGTGGTCGTGGGCAGCCACTGCGCCATTTCGGCCCAGACCGGCATCTCGGGCAGTTGCGTGCTCGGCGACGGCGTGGTCATGGGCGGACAGGTCGGCTGCGCCGACCACCTGACCTTGGGAGACGGAGCCCGGATCGCCGCCAAGTCCGGATTGACGCGCGACGTTCCCGCCGGACAGGCCGTCTTCGGCTATCCGGCGCTGGAGTTCAACCGCGCCTTCCGGCTGGTGGCGCTGTCGCACCGCCTGCCCGAACTCTTCAAGCGCGTGGCCCGTCTGGAATCCGCGGCGGCGGACGGACGGTCGGAGGAGGACTAGTCAGCGATGCTCATCCTGCAGCGGACGCTGGGCGAACAGGTCGAATTCAAGGGAGTCGGCCTGCATTCCGGCAGTGAGGCGACGATCGCCTTCCTGCCCGCCCCGCCCAACACCGGCATCGTCTTCGCCGTGCCCGGCCCCGACGGCGAGGTCCGCATCCCTGCGCGCGTCGACATGGTGCCGCAGGATCACGCCGGCGTCCGCAACACCTCGCTGGCCGCCGGCGGCGCCCGCATCCAGACCGTCGAGCACGTGCTCTCGGCCCTTTCGGGAGCCGGCGTCACGAACTGCCTCGTCAAGCTGGACGGCGAGGAGCCGCCCGAGCCGCCCGACGGCAGCACCCTGCTCTATCTGGACCTCTTCGAGCGCGCGGGCGTCGTGGACCAGGGCCTGCCCGCGCCCTACTACCGCATCGGCGCGCCGATCAGCTGGCGGCAGGGCGACATCTCGATCGAGGCTCGGCCGGCGAACCGCTTCCTGCTGAGCTTCGAGATCGACTACGACGACGCCCTGATCGGTCGTCAGCAGGCCACCTTCGAGATCACGCCCGAGATCTACCGGCGCGACATCGCCCCCTCGCGCACCTTCGCGCTGAAGCGCGACATCGAGAAGCTGCAGGCCCTGGGCCTGGCCCGCGGCGGCTCGCTCTCGAACGCCCTGGTCGTGGACGACGGCCGTCTGCTCAACGAGGCGGGCCTGCGTTTCCACGACGAGTTCGTGCGGCACAAGATCCTGGACCTGCTCGGCGACCTCTCGCTGCTCGGGATGCCGATCAAGGGGCACATCATCGCCCGCCGCTCGGGGCACGATTCCAACGTGGCCTTCACGCGCCTGCTGGCCGACCGGCAGCGCCGCTCGGCCGCCATCTACCCGCCGCGGGAGCCCGAGGTCTGGGACATCGCCAGCATCATGGAGATGATGCCGCACCGTTATCCCTTCCTGCTCGTGGACCGGATCATCGCCCTGGAGAGCGGCAAGCGCGTGACGGGCCTGAAGAACGTGACCATCAACGAGCCCTTCTTCCAGGGGCATTTCCCCGGGCATCCGATCATGCCGGCCGTGCTCATCATCGAGGCCATGGCCCAGGTCGGCGGCGTCCTGCTGCTGAGCAGCGTCGACAGTCCCGACGGCAAGCTCGTCTACTTCAGCGGGATCGACGAGGCGCGATTCCGCAAGCCGGTGGTTCCCGGCGACCAGCTGCGTTTCGAGCTGGAGATGCTCAAGCTGCGCGGGCCCATCTGCAAGATGCGCGGAGTTGCCTACGTGGGCGACGACCTCGTCGCCGAGGCCGTGCTCATGTCGACCATCGTGGACCGGTGAATCCGGTCCGGAGGAGGAGAGAGATCGTGACACCCACCAACATCAACCGGGCCAGCGGGCCGCGCCCCCTGCGCAAGCCGGAGATCCACCCCACCGCCGTGGTGCATCCGGACGCTCGCATCGCCCACAACGTGCGGATCGGTCCGCACGCGGTGGTCGGCCCCGAGGTGTCGATCGGTCCCGACTGCGTGATCGGTTCCTCCGTGCTGATCGACGGCCGCACCGAGATCGGCCGCAACAACCAGATCTTCCACGGCGCCGTGATCGGCACCGCTCCCCAGGATCTGAAGTACCAGGGGGAGGAGACCTTCATCGAGATCGGCGACGACAACACGATCCGCGAGTACGTCACGATCCACCTGGCCACGGGCGAGGGCGAGAAGACGCGCGTCGGCAACGGCAACATGCTGATGGCCTACGTGCACGTCGCCCACAACTGCCACATCCAGGACCACTGCATCCTGGCCAACGCGGTGAACCTGGCCGGGCACGTCGAGATCGACCACTGGGCGATCCTGGGCGGGATGACGCCGGTGCACCAGTTCGTGCGCGTCGGCCAGCATTCCTTCATCGGCGGCGGCAGCCGCGTGGCCCAGGACGTGCCGCCCTTCATCCGGGTGGCGGGCAATCCGGTGGAGGTCGCTGGCATCAACAGCGTCGGCCTGAAGCGCCGCGGCTTCGACGACGAGACCCTGTTCAACCTGAAGCGGGCCTACCGCCTGCTCTACCGGACGGGGCTGAACGTGAGCCAGGCGATGGAGCGCATCACCACGGACTGCAAGCTCGACACCCATGTCGAGAATCTCATGGCCTTCATCCGGCGCAGCGAACGGGGCATCGTCCGCTGATCCGGCCGGCCTGCAGGCGGCGGCGGTGTCCCGCGGCGCCGCCGCCGCCGTTTTTCGAGGAGGCGTGACGTGACCGTCGACCCGGCCTCCGCTCCCGCCCATGTCTTCCTGTCCTGCGGCGAGGCCAGCGGCGACCGCTACGGCGCCGCCCTGGTGGCCGCCCTGCGCCGGCGGAACCCCGACCTGCGCTTCTCGGCCCTCGGCGGGGAGGCCCTGGCCGCCGCCGGCGTCGAGATCGTGGTCGATGCCGGACCGCTGGCCGTGATGGGCTTCGGCGAGATCGTGGCCGCCCTGCCGCGCCTGGCGGCGGCGCGCCGCCGCCTGCGCGCCCACCTGGCCGCCGGCGACGTCGATCTCTGCATCCCCATCGACTATCCCGGCTTCAACATGTCGCTGGCGCGAAGCGCCCGCCGGCTGGGCATCCCGGTCTTCTACCTGATCGCCCCGCAGCTCTGGGCCTGGGGCGGCTGGCGGTTGGGCAATCTGCGCCGCAGCGTGGACCGCCTGGGCGTCGTGCTGCCCTTCGAGGGCGAGTTCTTCTCGTCGCGGGGCGTGCCGGTCGCCGAGCTGGGGCACCCCCTGGTCGACGACTACCCCCACGACGCCACGGCGCGCAGCGCCCGCGCCCGGGAATCCCGCCTGGCCGACCGGTCGCGTCCCGTCGTCCTGGGGCTGCTGCCAGGCAGCCGCCGTCAGGAGACCTCGCGCCTGCTGCCGCTCTTCCTCGAGGCCCTGTCCCGACTGCGCTCCGCCGGACCCGCCCGCGGCTGGCGCCCGGTGGTCAGCGCCGGCGCCGGACTGCCCGACGACCTGGTGGACATGGCCAAGGCCGCCGGTTGCGCCGTCAGCCGCGCGCCCCTGCCGGAACTGCTGCCCGAACTCGATCTGGCGCTGGTCTGCAGCGGCACGGCCTCGCTCGAGACCGCCCTGGCCGGCGTGCCCCACGCGGTGGCCTACAGCACTTCCGGCTTCAACTACTGGCTGGCGCGTCGCCTGGTGAAGGTCGATCGCATCGGACTGGCCAACCTGGTCCTGGGCGAGGACGTCGTGCCCGAGTACATCCAGGGCGAGGCTACGCCCGCGGCCCTTTCCGGCGACCTCGTCGCCTGGCTGGCCGAGCCCCGTCGCCGCGCCGAATTCGCCGACCGGGTCGCTCGACTCCGCGAGCGGCTGGGCGGCGGCGGTTTCTGGGACCGGGCCGCCGCCGCGGTCCTCGCCTTCGCCTCCGGAGAGGCCGGGGGGAGGTGAGACCGTGCGCTACCGCCACCTCCAGCCGTTGAAGCTGACCCTGGCGCCGCCGGCCTACGCCGTGGTCTCGCGGCTGATCCGGTTGGATCCGGCCGGCGCCGTCCCGCGACCGGGGCCGGTGATCTACGCCTGCCTGCATCGCGACATCATCCCGTCGCTGCTCTACGTCCGTCCCGCCCGTCCCGCCCTGATGGTCAGCCGCAGCCCCGACGGCGACATCCTGATCCGCACCCTCGAACGCGAAGGCTTCGTCTTCGTCCGGGGCTCGACGGGGGCGGACGGCGGCGGCGCCTTCCTGCGGCTGCTGTCGCTGCTGCGGCGCGGCCGCAACGTCGGCCTGGCGGTCGACGGGCCCCGCGGTCCCTTCGGCACGGTGCATGCCGGAGTGATCCGGCTCTCGTCCCTGGCCGGAGCGCCGATCGTTCCCCTGCGCTGCAGCCCGCGCCGACACCTGGCCCTGGGGACCTGGGACCGGACGATCGTGCCCCTGCCGCTGAGCCGCGTGGACATCAGCGAGGGTGAGCCGCTGCAGGTGCCGGAGAAGCTGGACGCCGCCGGCGTCGCGTCGTGGAAGGCGCGGCTGCAGGAGGCGCTGGGCGTGCCCGTCGCCGTCGCCAGGGAGGCCCGGGCGTGAGCGGCCGACCGGCCATCCTCGACTGGCGGGGGCCGGCCGTCCGCGGCCTGTCGTCCCTCTGGGAACGCTGGGAGGCCGAGGAGCCGGAGTGGATCCGGGGCGCGGCGCGGCTGACCGATCCCGTCCTCGACGCCCTGTTGGCGCGCCGTCTGCGGTCGCGGGGCCGTCCGCCCGCGCGGCCTTTCCTGATCTCCGTCGGCAACCTCGCCGCCGGCGGCACCGGCAAGACGCCGGTGGTGATCGACCTGGGGGAGACCCTGTCCCGCCGCGGGATCACCGGGGCCGTCGTCACCCGCGGTTACGGCGCCCGCCGCCCGTCGACGCGGGTCGTCGCCGCCGGTGACGGCGACGCCGGGGACGAGGCGCGCCTGATGGCGTCCCGCCTGCCCGCGTGGACCGTGGTCCAGGCTCCCCGCCGGGAGCACGGCGTGGTCGCCGCCCTGCGCGCCGCCCCCGACGCCGCGGTGATCGTGCTCGAGGATGCGCATCAGACGGCCGCAGTCGCCCGTCACCTCGACGTCCTGATCCTGGACCGCTGGCGCCTGGCGGACGGGCGCGTGGTCCCCGAGACCGGCCATCGTCTGCCCTGGGGACCCTATCGCGAAGGTCCCGCGGGCGCGGAGCGCGCCGCCTGCTGGCTGCTGTCCCTGGCGCAGGACGACGGCGACGTCGCGTTGCCGCCTCCCGGCGCCGGCCGCGAGATCCTGGCCTACCGCCGCGGCGCCGTCTGCCCGGACCTGGATCTGCCGCCCGCCGGGAAGGCCTTCGCCGTGGTCTCGGGCATCGCCCGTCCCGAACGCTTCGAGGCCGAGTGCGCCCGCCTGGCCGGCGCCGCTCCCCGGCTCTGCGTGCGCTGCGCCGACCACGCCCGCTACGACGCCGCGACCGTCCGCGCCCTGCTGTCCGCCGGCGAGGCCCACGGCGCCGCCGCCTGGTTCGTCACCGAGAAGGACTGGATCAAGCTCCGCGACTGGTGGCCGCCCGCGGTGCCGGTCGCGGTCCCTTCCCTGATCCTCGACTGGACAGGCGGCCGGTCCCTTGCCGATCTTGTGGAGGCCCGCCTGCGCGGCGATCCCGGCGCGCGGCTGCGGCTTCCCTGAGGAGGGCGTCATGTTCGTTTCGGATCCAGTCCAGAGCCGTTTCCTGGTCGTCGGATCGGGCATCGCCGGTCTGCAGTTCGCCCTGCTGGCCTCGGCGCACGGCGAGGTGCGCGTGGCCACCAAGAAGGAATCCAAGGAGAGCAACACGAACTACGCCCAGGGCGGGATCGCCGCCGTCCTGTCGCCGCTGGACGACTTCGAGCTGCACGTCAGCGACACCGTGCGCGCCGGAGACGGGCTCTGCCGCGAGGACGTGATCCGCGGCATGGTCGCCGCCGCGCCCCGGCTGATCGAGCGCCTGCTGGACTACGGCGTGCCCTTCTCGCGGGAAAGCGAGGACGACGCGCAGGCCCCCTTCTCGCTGGGCCGCGAGGGCGGCCACTCCCGCCACCGCATCGTCCATGCCGGCGACCTGACCGGACGCGAGCTGGAGCGCTGCATGCTCGAGGCCTGCCGCGCCGATCCCGCGATCACCATCGACGAGAACCACATGGGCCTGGACCTGATCCTGGGCTGCGACCTGGGCTACGACGGCGAAGACGGCCGCCGGGTCGTCGGCTGCTGGATCCTGGACCGCGAGACGCTGGCCCGCCGGCCCTACCTCGCCGACGTCGTGGTTCTGGCCACCGGCGGCTGCGGCAAGGTCTACGCCTACACCTCGAACCCCGACATCGCGACCGGCGACGGGCTGGCCATGGCCTGCCGCGCCGGCGCCACGCTCTGCAACCTGGAGTTCGTCCAGTTCCACCCGACCTGCCTCTTCCATCCCGAGGCCAAGAGCTTCCTGATCTCCGAGGCCGTGCGCGGCGAGGGCGCCTGGCTGGTGAACGAGAAGGGCGAACGCTTCATGGAGCGCTACCATCCGATGCGGGAGCTGGCGCCCCGCGACGTCGTGGCGCGGGCCATCGACCAGGAGATGAAGCTCTCGGGCGCGGCCTGCGTCTACCTGGACCTGCGCCACCTGCCCCGCGAAAGGGTGGAGAAGCGCTTCCCGAATCTCTGCGCCACCTGCGCCCGCTTCGGCATCGACATGCCCGGCGAGCCGGTGCCCGTGGTGCCCGCCGCCCATTACGAATGCGGCGGCGTGCGCACCGACGCCGGGGCCCGCACCGACATCCCCGGCCTGCTGGCGATCGGGGAGGTGGCCTCGACGGGCGTCCACGGCGGCAACCGCCTGGCCAGCAACTCCCTGCTCGAGGCCCTCTACTTCGCCGAGACCGCCGCCGCGACCGCCGCGGCCGCCTCCCGCTTCTTCGGTCCCGACCGCCCCGTCGTGCCGCCCCGGGACATCCTGGCCGCCGCGAACGAGCGGCCCTCCGAGGCGGTGGTCCTGGAGCACGACTGGGACGTCGTGCGCCGCGTGATGTGGGACTACGTGGGGATCGTCCGCAGCGACAGCCGCCTGGGCATCGCGCGCAACCGCATCCGCAGCATCCGCGGCACCGTGGAGCAGCAGTACCGCCAGAGCCCGCCCAGTCCGGACCTGGTCGAGCTGCGCAACATCGCCCTGGTGGCCGAGCTGATCATCCTCTGCGCCCAGTCCCGCCGCGAGAGCCGCGGCCTGCACTACACGCTGGATCATCCCGCCAAGGATCCCGATCCGCCGCGCGACACCTGCGTGGCCCCCGGCGGCGATCTGTCGCCCTTCATGCCGCCGGCCCGGGACGTGTCGTGACGCCGCCGCGCGACTCCGCCCCGGATTGGTTCACGACGGCTTTCGGCGCCCACTACCTGGCCCTCTACAGCCACCGGGACGAGGACGAGGCCCGCGCCTGCGTGGCCGTGCTCGACGCCCTGCGTCCCCTGGCGCCCGGCCCCCTGCTGGACCTGGGCTGCGGCGCCGGCCGTCATCTGCCGTTTTTGGCCGAGCGCGGCGCGGCCGGGCTGGGCCTGGATCTCTCGGCCTCCCTGCTGGCGGATGCGGTCCGGCGCCGCGACGGCCCGGCGGCGGTTTTCCCGCTGGTGCGCGGCGACATGCGCCGCCTGCCCCTGGGCGACGCCACGGTGAGCGGCGTGCTCTCGCTGTTCACGGCCTTCGGATATTTCGGAAGGCTGGCCGCCCATCGTGATATGGTCGGCGAGATCGCCCGCGTGCTGCGTCCCGGCGGGCACTGGTACCTGGACTACCTGAACCCGTCGCTGGTGCGCGCCGAACTGGCCGGACGCAGCGATGCGCGCCGACGCGACGTGGGGCCCTGCCGGGTCGACGAGACCCGGTCGCTGTCCGGCGACGGCGCGACGGTGCGCAAGCAGGTCCGGCTGAGCCCCCTGCCGGGACGCGAGACCGAAGCGGCCGCCGCGGGCGTCCCCGCGTCGGGCCTGGCCTACACCGAGAGCGTGGCCCTGTTCTCGGTCGCCGAACTGCAGGTCCTGGCCGCCGACCACGGCCTCGACCTGGCCGCGGCGGCGGGCGGCTACGGCGGCGAACCCTTCGTCGAAGCGGAATCGCCCCGCTGGATCCTGGTCTTCCGCCGTCGGGAAGGATGAAGATGATCGCGTCGACTCACGGGATACCGCTGGCCGACCTGCCGGGCTTCGGGAAGCTGGCTCGGGACTGGCTCGGCGGCGGCGGCGGGGTCGCCGATGCGGCCGCCGCCCGCCGCGATTTCCTGGCGGCGCCCGACGAGCCCGCGGCCCCGGCCTGGCGCGACGACGCCTGGGTCGAGGGCTGGCTGGCGGATCTGGACGCCGACATGCCGGACCCGGAGTCGCGTCGCGCGGCGGCGGTCAATATCGCCCTGCTGCGCGCGGGCCGCGCCCGCGTCGTGGTCACCGGCCAGCAGCCCGGCTTCCTGGGCGGTCCTCTCTACACGCTGTACAAGGCGGCGGCCGCGGTGGCTTACGCCAAGGCCCGCACCGCCGCCGGGCGGCCGACCGTGCCGCTCTTCTGGTTCGGGGACGACGACGACGACCTGCGCGAGGCCTTCGCCCCTCGCCTCTACGATCCCCGGCGCCGGACCTTCCTGAAGGCGCGTCACCCCGCCGCCGATCCGGGCGCGATGGTGGGCGCGGCGCCGGCAGCCTGGGGGGCGGGCGCCGCCGCCTGGCTGGCCGAGCGGCGCGACCGCAACGCCTTGGCCGACGATCTCGGCCGCATCTGGCGCGCGGGCGTCGACGGCGCGTCACCCGACTGGGGGCGCCTGCAGCGGCGAGCCTTGATGCGCCTGCTGCCCGGCAGCGGGCTGATCGCCGTCTCCGGCAACGACGGCCGGCTGCACGCCCTGGCCGCCCCGCTCTACGCGGAGCACGGCGGCCGCCGCACCGAGTTGGCCGCTCTGGCGTCGGCGCGCGGCCGGGAGCTGGTCGATCTGGGCTATCACGCCCAGCTGGCCGATCCCGCGCTGGAGCATCCGGTCTGGCGTGTCGAAGGCGGGCGCCGCCGCCCCCTGGACGGTCCGGGCGCCGCGGCCTGCCCGCCGGAAGCGCGTCGCGCCGGGGTCGCCCTGCGCGCCCTGGTTCAGGATTGGCTCTTCCGTCCCGCCGCCGTGGTGGTGGGTCCGGGCGAGCAGGCCTACCTTGAACAGCTGCGGCCCGTCCACGAGGCCCTGGGCGTGCCGCGGCCGCCGCTGCTGCCGCGGCTCTTCGCGCGGCTGACCACCGATCCCGAACGCGACGCGCGGGCGTCCGCCTCCCCGGAACCCCGCCAGTCGGCGCGGCGGGCGATGACGGGCCTGGTCGAGGCGCTGGCCGCGGGCCTCGTCCGGACCGAGGGATGGACCGACGCGCGCGCGGCGGAGCTGGCCGGGGAAGTGGGCGCCGCCTGGGAGCGGGATCTGGCTCGGCGCCTGTCCGCCGCCCGCGGCGCGGCGCCCCGCGGCGAGCCGTGGGAGGATCCGCCGGGAGCGCGTCAGGAACGGCAACTGGCCGTCGGCTGGGCCGCCGCCCTCTGGGGCGACGACCTGCCGCGCGCCTGCCTGGATGCGGCGGCGAGCGCCTTCGTCGCCGGAGGCGCGGGGGAGTGGCGCGACATGCTGATGACCGTGCCGCCCCTGCACGAATCGAAGGAGAGCGCGTGAACCTCGAAGGACCCGGCTGCGACCTGCTCTGCGTCTGTCCCCACACCGACGACGCCGAGATCGCCCTGGGCGGCACCCTGCGGCTGTTGGCCGACCGGGGCCGCCGCGTCTGGGTGGCCGACCTCACCCGCGGCGAACTGGGCTCCAACGGCAGTCCCGACGAGCGCTGGGCCGAGGCCGCCCGCGCCTCGGCCGTGCTGGGCCTGGCCGGTCGGTTGCAGCTCGACTTTCCCGATGGCTTCGTCTCGGCCGAGGACCCGGAGCAGGTCGCCGGGCTGAGCATGCTGATCCGGTCGCTGCGCCCGCGCTGGCTGGTCTCCGCGCCCACGCCGCGCCGGCACCCCGACCACCGGGCCGTCGTCGCGCTCGCGGCCAAGGCCGCTTTCATGGCCCGTCTGGCCGCCTACGCGCCGCCGCCGCCCGCGCCGCGGCTGTGGCCCGCCGACGCCGACCTGCCGGCGGCGGCTGCCCGCTGGGCCGTCGAGGCCGTCTTCTCGGTCTGCCCCCCGGACGAGGCGCCGGACCTGATCTTCGACATCGGCGGCGTCTGGGAGGCCAAGCGCGAGGCCCTGGCCTGCTACGCCACCCAGTTCACGCCCGCGCCCGGGGCGCGGCCGACGATGATCAACGATCCCGCCTTCCTGGAGGAAGTGGAGCGCCGCGCGCGAGGCTGGGGCTTCCGGGCCGGCGTCGAAAAAGCCGAGGCCCTGCGCACCGACGCCGCCCCGGTGCTGACCGATCTTCCCGAGGAGCGTTGGGCATGAGCAGTCTTCCGTCCGTGGGCATCACCTGCCACCCGACCCAGGGCGGCAGCGGCATCGTGGCGACCGAGCTGGGCTTGGCGCTGGCCCGTTCGGGCTGCGAGGTGCACTTCATCTCCAGCGCCCTGCCCATGCGCTTGACGGGCACCGAGGATTGTTGCCGGCGGGTGGACTTCCACCGGGTCGAGGCGCCCACCTATCCCGTCTTCCAGCACCCGCCCTACACGCTGTCGCTGGCCACGAAGCTCTGCGAGGTGGCCCAGGCCCACGACCTGGACATCCTGCACGCCCACTACGCCATCCCGCACGCCGCCAGCGCTTTCCTGGCCTGCGAGATGCTGGGCGACAAGGCGCCGCGCACCGTCACGACCCTGCACGGCACGGACATCACGCTGGTCGGCCAGGAGCCGTCCTTCTTCCCGATCACCCGCTTCGTCATCGACCGCAGCGACGCCGTGACCGCGGTCAGCGAATTCCTGCGGGACGAGACCGAGAGCGTCTTCGGCGTGACCCGCGACATCGAGGTGATCCCCAACTTCGTGGACGTGGAGCGCTTTCGGCCGCGTGAGGACGCCGAGCAGCGGGCCCGTTTCGCGTCGCCGGACGAGAAGCTCCTGGTCCACGCCTCGAACTACCGCAAGGTGAAGAACGTCTCGGCGGTGGTCGAGGTCTTCGCGCGCGTCGCCGAGCGGCTGCCCTGCCGCCTGCTGCTGATGGGGGACGGGCCGGAACTGGCGACGGCCGATCGTCACGCCGTCGCCCTGGGCGTCGAGGATCGCGTCATTCACCTGGGTCGGGTCGACCGCCTGGAGGAGCTGCTGCCGCTGGCCGACCTGCTCCTGCTGCCGTCGCGCCACGAGTCCTTCGGCCTGGTCGCCCTCGAGGCCCTGGCCTGCGGGACGCCCGTCGTGGCCACGAACCGCGGCGGAACCCGGGAATTCCTGATCTCCGGGGAGCACGGCTTCCTCTGCGACCCCGAGGATGTCGAGGGCATGGCCGCCGCCGCGCTGCGCCTGCTCGAAAACCCCGATTTCCACCGACGTTGCGCCGAAGCCGGGCGGCGGCGCGCGGTGACCGATTTCACCGCCGAGAAGGTGGTGGCCCGTTATCTGGCCCTCTACGAGCGGCTGCTGGCCGACCGCTGATCGCGAAGCCTGTTGACAGCAGGGGCCGATTTTCTCATTCTAGGCTCAGTTTCAGACCCGACGCGGAGGAGCCGCCTTGTCGGAAAGCGCACTCATGCTGGCCCGGATCGAATCGCTGGCCGTTCGGCACGAACGTTACGGCACGGAGGCGTATCTCTTCGTCCTGGGCGCGGTGCGCGCGGCCATGGACGGGATGTCCCGACGACGCCACCTGTCTGGGGAAGAACTGCTCGAGACGGTCAAGATCCTGGCCGCGGAGCGCTTCGGTCCCATGGCGGGCGATGTCTTCGTCTCCTGGGGCATTCACGAGACCCTCGATTTCGGGCACATCGTCTTCCAACTGGTCGACGACGGCCTCCTGCGCAAGACGTCCGAGGACTCCCTCTCCGACTTCGCGGACAAGTTCGACTTCGCTCAGGTCTTTGCCGAGAACTACTTCCAGGTCTAGCCTGGGCCCGCTGCCGGAGGGCGCGGCGCGCGATGCGCCGGAACTTCCCGGGCGTCGGGCCGTTAGGAAGGCGATGGGCGATCCACGGGACAGCAGGGACGCTCCGGGCGCGGAGCTGAGCCACGTCGACGCGGCGGGCGACTTCCGCATGGTCGACGTCGGCGACAAGGAGCCGTCCGACCGCCGGGCCGTGGCCGGCGGCCGCATCACCCTGGGCGACCGGGCCTTCGCATTGCTGACGGCGCGCGCCCTGCCCAAGGGGGACGCCCTGGCGGCGGCCCGCCTGGCCGCCATCCAGGCGGTCAAGAACACCGGACTGGCGCTGCCCCTCTGCCATCCGCTGCCGGTGGACGGGATCGACGTCGCCTGGACCCTGGACGAGGCGGCGCGGGCGGTGGACGTCCGCGTCGAGGTCCGTTGCCACGCGCGCACCGGGGTCGAGATGGAGGCGCTGCACGGAGCCTGCCTCTTCCTGTTGACGATCTACGACATGGCCAAGGCCGTCGACCGGGAGGCCGTCGTCTCGGACCTGCGCCTGCTGGCCAAGAGCGGCGGCCGCAGCGGCGACTTCCGTCGCGACGATATTCCCTAGGACCGGCCCTGGGACCGGAAGGAGCCGTAATGACGCACCCCCTCTTCCTGGCGGCCATGGGGCCCCAGGATCTCCTGCAACTCGTGCTCGAGACCACGCTGCTCGGCAAGCTCGTGCTGCTGACCCTCTTCGTCATCTCGGTTCTCTCGTGGGCCGTGATGTTCGACAAGTCACGCAATCTCAATAGGATCCGGTCCGGACATCAGGAGTTCTGGGAGCGTTGCGAGGACTGGCTGGACGGACGGCTGGATCGCGAGGCCTTCGCCCAGTGGTGCCGCGGGCGCACCGACCTGCCGCTGTGCAACCTCTGGCTCGAGACGGCCGACGCCGCCGGCGTCTCGGCCGTGCGGCGCGCCGCCGAGCGCATCGCCTACGCCGAGGTCGAGGCCCTGGAGCGCTACGTGATCATCCTCTCGACAACGGTGACGATCGCCCCCTTCCTGGGCCTGATGGGCACGGTCTGGGGCATCATGCAGTCCTTCTGGGACATGTCGGCCATGCGCAGCGCCAACCTGACGGTGGTGGCCCCCGGCATCGCCGAGGCCCTGATCACCACGATCGCCGGCCTGCTCGCCGCCATCCCCGCCGTCGTCTTCTACAACATGTTCGTGCGCAAGATCGACCTCGTGGGCAACGAGATGGAGCGTCTGCGCACCGTGATGGAGCAGGAAAGGGCCGATGCCGGCGACGGCGAGGGCGTGCGGCGCCCGCAGCCCCGCCGGCCTGAGATCCACGACAAGGAGCGGATCCGATGAGCCGCAAGTCGGTCTATCGCAGCCTTTCCGAGATCAACATCACCTCGCTGGTCGACGTCACCCTCTGCCTGTTGATCATCTTCATGCTGACGGCGCCCTACATCCAGGGCGGCGTCGAGGTGAACCTGCCCGAGACCGAGACGCGCGAGGTCATCGTCGAGGAGGGCCCGATCATCTCGATCACCAAGAGCCGGCAGATCTTCTTCGAGGAGGATCCGGTCACGATGCGTGAGATGACCGACAGGCTGGCGCCGTTCCTGCCCGACCGCGAGACCCTGCCGATCTACCTCCGGGCGGACCAGGAGCTGCCCTACGGCTTCGTGCTGCGCGTGATGGCGGCCGTCGAGCGCCAGGGATTCCTGAACCTGAGCCTGGTGGCGGACCAGGAGATCGTGGATACGGAAGCGTCGTGAGGCGATGGGTACCCTATTCCCTGCTGCTGCACGTGGTGCTGCTGGCCGTGATGGTCTGGTTCGGCACCTTCGTCGATCCGCCGCGCCGGACGCCGCAGCGCGTGGTGCGCGTGACGCTGCGCCAGGAGCCCCGCGAACGGCCGCCGGCCCCGCAGGAGCAGGCGCCCGAGACGCCCGTCGAGCAGCCCGTCGCGCAGCCGGAGGCGACGCCGCCGCCGGCCGAAAAGCCGCCCGAGCGGCCGCGGCCGACCCCCGAGGCCCGGCCCGAGGATAGGCCGGTCCGCCGGCGGGAGGAGACGCCGCCCGAGCCGGAGCGCGAGGAGCCCGAGGAGACGCCGGCCGAGACGCCGGCCGTGGCGGCGCCCGCGCCCGAGCGTTCGCAGATCACGGCGGTCGATCAGCCCTTCCCGTACCAGTACTACACCTCGCTGATCGAAGGGACCCTGAACCGCAACTGGCATCCCAAGCAGCTCGGCTTCCGGGACCGTTCGGCCCGGACCTGCACCGTGCACTTCTTCATCGAGCGGGACGGCACGATCACCCGCGAGACCATCGTCGGCTCGTCCGGGATCCCGCTCTTCGACCGCGAGGCCCTGCAGGCCGTCAAGACGACCCGCAGTTTTCCGCCGCTGCCCTCCGGCTTCGCCACGCGCGCCCTGGGGGTCACCTTCGTCTTCACCCTGAGGTCCGGATTGTGATACCGATGCCGATGAAGAAACGAACCCCGACGACCGGCGCGGTCCTGCTCGTCATGGCCCTGCTGCCGGCGCTCGCCGCCGCCGCCGATCCCGAGATCATCCTGGGCACCGAGAAGGTGGCCTGGGAGCGCATCGACATCCGGGTGCAGGCGCCCCTGGTCTTCTCGGGCGGGGAGGAGGCCCAGCGCGCCGCCGAGCTGGTCGACGCCGTGGTCCGCGACGACCTGCACTACAGCGGGCTCTTCAACGTGCTGCGCGCCGCCGCGCCCGGCGAGGCCCAGGCCGACAGCCTGCAGGCCAGCTTCGGCATCGAGGGCACCCTGGAGGGGCGGCCGCCGGGCACCGCCGTGACCGCCGACGAGGCGGCGCCGGTGCTCTCGCTGAAGCTGCTGTCCTATCCCGAGCGCCAGCTGCTGCTGGGCAAGCGTTACCGCCCCACGGCCGACCAGCTGCGCGTCTCGGCCCACCACTTCGTCAACGAGGTCGTCCAGTTCCTGACCATGGAGCCGGGCATCTGCCTGACCCGCATCGTCTTCTCGCGCGGCAGCGGCGACCGGCGGGACCTGTGGTGCGTGGACTACGACGGCGAGAATCTGACCCGGCTGACGGCCAACCGCACCCTGAACCTCTTCCCGGCCTGGTCGCCGGAGGGGGACCGGGTGGCCTTCATGTCCTACCGCGACGGGCAGCAGGGCACCTACATGCTGGACGTGCACAACGGCCGGGTGAGCCTGGTCGGCGAGACCCCCGGCTCGAACCTGGGGCCCGGCTGGCATCCGAACGGCCGGGAACTGCTGCTGTCGCTGTCGAAGTCGGGCCAGCACGAGATCTACCGGATGGACCTGCGGGGGAAGTCCCAGCGGCGGCTGACCGTCTCGCCGGCGATCGAGGTCTCCCCGGATTGGTCTCCCAACGGCCGGGACGTCGTTTTTACCAGTGACAGGACCGGCACGCCGCAGTTATATATCATGGACGCCGACGGATCGGGGAGGAGGCGGCTGACCTTCGAGGGCCGCTACAACGACGCGGCCGCCTGGTCTCCCAGCGGCGAGCAGATCGTCTACGCTTGGCGGGAAGAGGACCTGACCCAGCTGGTGCTGATGAACGCCACCGGAGAGGACCGGCGGGTGCTCACCGAGCCGAGCTGGCGGAACTGCGAGGATCCCCGCTGGGCGCCCGACGGAAGGCATGTCGTCTTCGCGTCGGACCGCACCGGGGTCTTCAAGCTTTATGTGTTGGACGTGATCGAGGGGACGGCCCGGCAGCTGACTCACGGCGACGAGCCCGACACGACGCCCGACTGGTCCCCATGACGCTTCCCGCGGACGGAAGGGAATCCGGCCCGCGGAGAAACCCACGGCAAAGGAGCTGGCTGATCATGAGCACCGTCATCGGTACTTCCAATTCCGGGATGCGCGGCCTGTTGCTGCTCGGTCTGATGCTGGGCGCCCTGTCCCTCTGCGCCGGCTGCGGCGGCGGCGACGCCGAGATGGCCGACGACACCACGACCCTGCCCGCGGAGACCGTCGAACAGACGCCGGTCGTGCCCGAGGTGCCGGTCGAGGCCGAGACCGTCGAGCCCGTCGTCCTGGACTACGCGTCCATGGACCCGGCCGAGTACGGCATCGAGGACGTCTTCTTCGCCTTCGACGAGTTCTCGCTGTCCGAAGAGGCGATGACGATCCTGGCCGCGAACGCGCGCATCATGCGCGAGCACGCCGAGCTGGTCTACCTGGTCGAGGGTCACTGCGACGAGCGCGGCACGGTGGAGTACAACCTGGCGCTGGGCGAGAAGCGGTCGGCCGCCGTCCGCGACTACCTGACCAGCCTGGGCGTGCCGTCGACGCAGGTGCGGATCACCTCGTACGGCGAGGAGCGTCCCTTCGCCCACGGCAGCAACGAGAGCGCCTGGGCCCTGAACCGACGCGGCCACTTCGCGCGCCCCTAAGGAGCCGTCATGCGCCGCCTGACCTGGCTGTTGCCGATCCTGCTGCTGGCCGCGGGCTGCGGTGCGCCCTTCGAGCGCATCGAGACCGCCGTGGCCCGCAACCAGACCGAGCTCGAGGAGTCCCGCCGCGAGCAGCAGCTGCTGCGCCAGGAGCTGGAATCCCTGAACTCGCTGCTGCGCCAGGGCTCCGGCGGCGAACTGGAGTCCGACGCCCGGCTGCTGGCCCGCCTGGGCCAGGTCGAGCGCAAGATCGACCAGCTGCTGCTGAGCCAGGACGACAACCAGGAGTTCATGCGCAGCATCTCGGCGCGGGTGGACATGCTGGCCACGCGGCTCGGCGTGCCCACCGTCGGCGAGTTCAAGACGATGGGGGCCGCGCCCGGCGTGGACGCGGCCCCCCTCGACGCCCTGCCCGAGGAGGGCCGCGCCATCTACCAGGCCGCCATGCTGGATCGCAGCCGCGGCAACGTCGAGGCCGCCCGCGCCGGGCTCGACGAGTTCCTGGGCAAGTACGGCCGCACCGAGCTGGCCGACGACGCCCTGTACTGGCGGGCCGAGCTGGACTACGGCGAGGGCGATCACGAGGCCGCCCTGCCGAACTTCCGGCGGCTGCTCGTGGAGAATCCCGAGACCGAGTGGCGCGCCGACGCGCTGCTGAAGATCGGGTATTGCCTGCTGGCCGAGGGCGACGCCGCGGAGGGCCGCGCCACCCTGGAGCGCCTGGTCGAGGAGTTCCCCGGCTCCGAGACCGCAGCCCTAGCCGCGCAGAGGCTGTCCGGGGATCAATAGGACGCCGCAGCGCGCCCGCGACTGAAGGAGCCGCCCATGGCCAAGAGCCCGACCCTCGTTCTCGCCGGCCAGCTCACCGAACCCTTCCGGCCCGTGGAGGTCGCCGACCTGGACGGCGAGTACCACGCCTTCGTGGTGCGCTACGAGGGCGAGTACGAGCACCACAGCCATCCCGCCGACGAGTTCATCCACATCCTGGAGGGCTCGATCGCCGTCGAGATGGAGGAGCACTACATCGAACTCGAGGCCGGCGAGTCCCTGCGGGTGCCCGCGGGCGTGCTCCACAAGCCCCGCTGCCGCGACTACGCCCTGGCCCTGATCGTCGAGCGCAAGGGCCTGCAGTACCTGTCGGGCGAGGTCGGCTAGGTCCGCCGCGCCCGACACCGATGCGACGAGGCCGGTCCCCGCGGGGGCCGGCCTCTTTCGCGTCGCGGCTTGGGCGGGGGTCAGGCGACGGGGCCTTCTCCGGCCAGTTGCTGCTCGATCCAGAGCACGGCGTCGCGGCTGCCGATGTACAGGGGCACGCGCTGGTGCAGCCGCTCGGGCACGATGTCCAGGATCGGGCGTCGGCCGTCGCTGGCGTAGCCGCCGGCGTTCTCGACGATGAAGGCCAGCGGCGCGGCCTCGCAGAGCAGGCGCAGCTTGCCCTCGGGGCGTTTCGTGGTCGGCGGGTAGAGGAAGACGCCGCCGTAGAGCAGGTTGCGGTGGAAGTCCGAGACCAGCGAGCCCACGTAGCGCGCGTTCATGCCGCGGCCGGCCGGCTGCTGCCCGGCGGCCCCGTCCCGGCCGCGCTTCAGCTGCCGCACGACGTCGCGGACCTTGTCGCTCCACAGCGCCTCGTAGCCCTCGTTCACCGAGAAGGTGGGGGCGACGAAGGGGGTGCGGATGTCCTCGTGGCTGAGCAGGAACTCGCCGATGCCGGGGTCCAGGGTGAAGCCGTGGACGCCGCGGCCGGCGGTGTAGACGAACATCACCGAGGAGCCGTAGATCACGTAGCCGGACGCCAGCAGGTCGCGCCCGGGCTGCAGGCAGTCGTTCTCGTCGACGTCGGCCAGGGGGGCGCGCCGCCGGTAGACCGCGAAGATCGTGCCGATGCTGACGTTCGCGTCGATGTTGCTCGAGCCGTCCAGCGGATCGAAGACCACGATGTACTTGCCGTTGCCCTCGCCGGTGTCCAGCATCTCGGCCTCGGCCAGCTCCTCCGAGGCGATCATGCAGACCTGGCCGCGCCGGCCCACGCAGCGCATCAGGGTGGCGTTGGCGAAGTCGTCCAGCTTCTGCACCACCTCGCCCTGGACGTTGCGCTCGCCGGTGGTGCCCAGGATGTTCACCAGGCCGGCCCGGGACACCTCGCGCGAGATGATCTTGCAGGCGAAGGAGATGTCGTTCAGCAGGCTGGTGAAGTCGCCGCTGGCGCTGGGGTGCAGGTTCTGCAGGTCGAGGATGTGCTCCTCGACGGTCATCAGGTTCGACAGCGACTTGCGATGCATGGGGCCTCCCGGGGGCGTATCCGTTACGACCCTCAATTCTAGCATCCGCGGGGGTCCCGGGCGAGGGGTGTTTGGGGTTGCCTTCGCGCAGGCCGCGTCGCATCTTCGATCACGGCCAGCCGGCCGGGCCCGCGAGCGCGCGCGGCCCCCGCCGGCGCCGACCAGAACCCCCTTCCGCCGCCTCGACGGCCGACCCCGGAGGATAGTCATGGCCGACTATATGCTGAATCCCCCCATGCCCGAGAACGAACCCATCCTGGGCTACCTGCCCGGGTCTCCCGAGAAGCTGGCCCTGAAGGCCGAATTGAAGCGCCAGGCCGCCTCGAAGATCGAGATCCCCCTGTACATCGGCGGCGCCGAGCTGACCACCGGCGACCTGGCCGACTGCCGCATGCCCCACGACCACGCCAAGCTGCTGGGCCGCTACCACAAGGGCGGGGAGAAGGAAGTCAAGGCCGCCGCCAAGGCCGCCGCCCGGGCCAAGAAGGACTGGGCCGCCATGCCCTGGGAGGAGCGCGCCGCGATCTTCCTGAAGGCCGCCGAGCTGCTGGCCGGCAAGTACCGCCCGGTGCTGAACGCCGCCACCATGCTGGGCCAGAGCAAGAACGCCTTCCAGGCCGAGATCGACGCGGCCTGCGAGCTGATCGACTTCTTCCGCTACAACGTCTGGTACATGTACGAGATCATGGGCGAGCAGCCCTACTCGGCTCCGGGCATGTGGAACATGCTGGAGCAGCGTCCGCTGGACGGCTTCGTCTTCGCCGTGACGCCCTTCAACTTCACCAGCATCGCCGGCAACCTGCCCACCGCCCCGGCGATGATGGGCAACACCGTGATCTGGAAGCCGGCCTCGAGCGCGGTCTACTCGGCCTACTTCATCATGCAGATCCTGCGTGAGGCCGGCCTGCCCGACGGCGTCATCAACATGGTGCCCGGCAGCGGCGGCCAGGTGGGCAACCCGGTCATGTCGCATCCCGAGCTGGCCGGCGTGCACTTCACCGGCAGCACGGCGGTCTTCCAGGGCATGTGGAAGACGATCGGCGAGAACATCCACGAGTACGGCTGCTACCCGCGCATCGTCGGCGAGACCGGCGGCAAGGACTTCGTCTTCGCCCACGCCTCGGCCGACGAGGAGGCGCTGGTGACGGCGCTGATCCGCGGCGCCTTCGAGTACCAGGGCCAGAAGTGCTCGGCGGCCAGCCGGGCCTACATCCCCGACACGATGTGGCCGCGGGTCAAGAAGATGCTGAAGGAGCAGATCGCCGAGATCACCATGGGCGACGTCACCGACTGCCGCACCTTCATGGGCGCGGTGATCGACAAGGCCGCCTTCGCGAGCATCACCGGCTACCTGAAGCAGGCCAAGAAGGACAAGGACGCCGTGATCGTGGCCGGCGGCGGCTTCGACGACAGCAAGGGCTGGTTCATCGAGCCGACGGTCATCCAGGCCAAGAAGCCGGACTACGTGACCATGCGCGAGGAGCTCTTCGGCCCGGTGCTGACGGTCTACGTCTACCCCGAGAAGGAGTACCTGAAGACGCTGCGCATCTGCGACAAGGGCTCGGCCTACGCGCTGACCGGCGCCGTCTTCGCCCAGGAGCGGGCGGCCGTCGAGCTGGCCAAGCGCGAGCTGGTGGGCACCGCCGGCAACTTCTACGTGAACGACAAGCCCACGGGCGCCGTGGTGGGCCAGCAGCCCTTCGGCGGCAGCCGGGCCTCGGGCACGAACGACAAGGCCGGCTCGTACCTGAACATGGTGCGCTGGACCAGCCCGCGGACGATCAAGGAGACCTTCTGCCCGCCCACGGACTTCCGGTACCCGTACATGACCGAGAAGTAGGGTCCCGCGCCCCGGAGGGGGCGGGCCGGCAGGATAGGATGAAGAAGGGGCGGCGCCGCGTGGCGCCGCCCCTTCCGCTTGGGGTGGGTGGGCTGGATTCGAAGAAAAGGGCGGCGCCGCGTGGCGCCGCCCCTGTGTCGTCGGGGGAGTCGCTGGTGCCGGAGGTGGGACTCGAACCCACGCGTCCTAATGGACAACGGATTTTGAGTCCGTCGCGTCTACCAATTCCGCCACTCCGGCACCGGAGCGAGCAACGATGGTAGTGCCCGTTCCGGGCCAAGTCAAGGCGGGGCGCCGGGGGGCCGAAAGCGGTTGACAGCGGGCGGCTTTGTTCCCATATTATGCGCCTGCGCGACCAGACCGGTGGGGCCATAGCTCAGTTTGGGAGAGCGCATGACTGGCAGTCATGAGGTCAGGGGTTCGATCCCCCTTGGCTCCACCACTTAAATACAAGAGAAACAAGCCCTTGGCGATTCGTCGGGGGCTTGTTCTTTTGGGGGAGAGGGGTCGTGTTCCACCCCTGTTCCACCTCCTGGCGGCTTTGATTTTTCTCGGGATATGGTAGCCTTGGATCATCACGGAACTGTATGAGCGCCTTGCGCCGAACCTATCGATCTCAAGCGATCTGAGGTGAACCCCATGCACAGAGGCAACCGACTGATCGCGGTCTTGTCGATCGCGATGCTGCTCATCGCTGGTTGTAGCGTCAGATCGGTCCTGGCCCAGGATACGGTCCGTCTCGTCAATCTCGGCGAGGGCCGAAACCTGATCGCCCGCACGTGCAGTGAGGGCGTCGTCCTCCACTTCATGGGGATGAAGTCTTTGCCGGACGATCATGTCGTCCTGCTGCCCAACCGCACCTACATCGCGGACCTGCGTTGGTTCGCCGGAGCCGGTACCGTGGTCGTCGCGGCCAACCCCGGCGAAGTGCCCGTCGACGTTTACGGCTTCGATCCCGAAGGCCGGCGGCTCTTTCGGCGGCGGAGCCGACAGGAGGAAGAGGTGCGGCTCCATTCCTTGCCCGGTGACAGCCTGGTCGTGGTGTCTAGCCGGCACCTGGCGAAGCCCCCGGAGGTTCTGAGCGCGGCGACGGGCGAATCGAAGAAGGGTTATCTGAGCTGGCCGACGGATCGGCGGGATTCCCGGGGGTGTCCCATCTATCGCAATGGTGATCTGTTCGCATCCGATGCAGGCCTCGTCGTCATGGCCGATCGTGACGGCGAGAAGGTGACCATCAGCGCCCAGGATATCGGCGAGGACTCGCCTCTCTGGGAGCTTCACATGCAGGGGGGATTTGCTCCGACGCCCGTCGACCTCGCGGGCATGGCTTCGCTGGATTCCACGTTGGACACCACGTGGTTTCGATTGACTCCCGAGGAATCAGTTCGACCGATAGCCTCCGGCGCCAATTGGGAGTTCTTCGATGCCGCCGTCACCGATCATCACATCATCCTCTCCGGCGTTTCCGACGGCGACGCCGTCCTCGTCAGTCTCGATCGCGCCGGCGGACGAGTCTCGGCTGCCGTCAGGCTCCCCATCAGGAGGGTCTCACTGGTGGCCGAGCCCGGAGGTGATCGCCTGTTGGCATTCCTCAACGACGGACGCCGCGGGCATATCATGGAACTCGACCAGTCGACATTCGCGCTGCGGAGGGCGATCGCGAATCATGAGGGCTGGTACTTCCATGCGTACGTCCCGAAGCACGTGGTCACGGCTCCTGACGGTATCCGATCCCTCGTACCGGTAGGAATCGGGGGAGGATACAATCCTGACCGGATCGCCCCTCAAGCGCTGGTCGTGAGTTGGGGGGAGACGGCGAGCGTCCAATGGTTGAATGCCCCTGCGGCCATGATCGACGACGGCAGAATTCTCGTCGCGCGCGAATATGAGCGGGAAGGCGGTCGGGGATTCGAGATCGAAGAATGGCGTCCGTGACGAGGCCAGGGCCGGATGAGGGCCAATGCGGGCGCTCAATTGGCAGAAGAAAGTATATTGCGTGGCGAAGAAGAAGACAGTATGCGCATATTGCGGTCAACGCGCGACCACAAGAGATCACGTCCCTCCAAAGATATTGTTCGCGAAGCCCCTCCCTTCGGACATGCTCACTGTGCCGTCGTGCGTCGAGTGCAATCGGAAGTATCAGTTGCACGACGAATATATCGGCAATGCCATCCTGATGCGTCGGGAGATTCAAGACGAGCCTTCTGTCGGCGACACTGTTGACAAGATGATGAGGGCCCTTGGCCGCGATTCGGCCGCAGGGTTGTCGCACCGCTTGCTCGATACTGTTCAGCGCGTGGATGTCAACACCGCGGCCGGCATCTTCCTGGGGTCGGGAATGGCCTTCGTGGTGGACAGTGGGCGGTTGGCTTTCTTCGTACGGCGGATCATACGGGGTCTTTTTTTCACCGAATACGGTTACAGGGTACCTGAAAGAGTCAGGGTTGGCGCAGCCATCGGCGTTGATCGCAACCGTGATTTGGCCGGTAGGTTCTTGAGGTACTTACGAGGGCAACCCGTCAAGACGGCATGCGGCGGCGCTTTTTCTTATGTCTGGAATGCCGCTGAAGATTCACCGATGTCCGCCGTGTGGGTGTTCGCAATTCATGGCAAGGCGGTCTATGGGGGATTGACGGTCGACAGCAAGATTCCCAGCAAGCAGATTCAGGTCAATTGGGGGCGGGAGGATCAACCGGAAGTGTCCGCATGACAAAGGGCCTCGTTGACATGCGTCTTCAGCGCGATTCGCCGCGATCCTTTTCCAAGATGGCCCTGCACGCCGCGGAGTCCTCGCGCGCCAGGGCGATCAGTTCCCGGATGCGGACGAGATCGGCCACGGGCTTTAAACCCGAAACAGACCAATTCACGATTCGCCACTCCCCATTCCTCAGGTACAGACCGGCCACACCGGTTTCACCCTCTGAGAACTTCTGGGGGATGTCGGTGATGCTGGCCCTTGGCGGATAGACCGAGTTGCCGGACGAGCAGAATACCACGGGGATGATATCGCCGGCCTGAATGATCGGGCCGTCCTCGTTGCGCACCACGTCGCTGATGTTGAAGTGGGCTATTGCGTGGGGATACCGGGCCTCTGGGCCATTCGGGTTCAGAGACCGGGGTTCGATGGGCTCTATGCACTCGATCTCTCCGACCACGATGATCTTGCATGTGGCCATGCGGGCCGGGGTGTAGTCTACAGTGTAGGCGCCCGCCGCCTGGGCGAATACGGCCAAGCCGGCCAGCAGCAGCAACCCGAAACGGCGCATACGACCCTCCCCGCGGCAGACCTTCCACATTGTTCAGGATACTGACGCTACGCGGTCCAGCACAACCGGATTCATCCTGCCGCAGTTCTTGGGGACATTGCGCTTCCTGTCGACTTTGCTCCCTCTCGCCGAAGTCCCCCCCAAAACCCAGGGCCCCGACTTCCGCCGGGGCCCTTTCTCGCGTCGAGCCAACACCTCGATCACGCGATCAATCCGTCATCGCCGACGACGCTACCGCCCCCGGCTGTCCGGCCCCGTCCGCAGCGTCCGGACCGGCGCCGGCAGCCCCTTCGCCGCCATCCGCCCGGTGAAGTACGACACCAGCCGCGGCAACAGGTGCTCCATGTCCGACGCCCCGTAGATGTAGGTGAACTGGTGCTCCAGCGGCTGGCCGGTGACCACGCACCAGCCCGAGCCCAGGTTGAACTCCACCAGCGTCGGTTCGCCTTCCTCGTTCACGCAGTAGACGGTGGCGCCGTCGGGTAGGTTGAGCAGGGCCTCGTGGCTGGCGAAGTTGTGGTCCATGCTCGCCGGGAGGCCCGCCACCACCGGCAGGGCCTGGTTCGCCACGAAGTTCGTGTAGTCGAAGTCGACCTGCGTGGTCAGGTTGCCCGGAAGCATGACGCCGGCCGCGGCCAGCGAGCCGTTGGCCCAGCCTTCGTCGCAGGCCTCCCACAGCAGCGCGCCGCCGCCGTGGACGAAGTTCGTGAAGCGCACCTGGCTGGCGGCGTAGTTGTTGTAGAAGAGCTGCGCCTGGTCGTTGGCGATGATCACCAGATCCTCGCCGGGGACCAGGGGGGTCGTCGCCATCTGGGCGGACGAGAAGATCTCGTAGGTGTCCGGTCCGGTGCCGGGCGTGAAGCCCAGCGCCTGGACGTTCTGCACCAGGGCGTTCGTGTTCCACGGCAGCTGGTCCTGGAAGATCTTCACGTGGTCGGCGGTGCCGGCGCCGCCGCCGACGTTGACCACGTGGCTCGCGGTCCCGCTCAGGCCGCCGGTGTCCATCACGGCCAGGGTCACCGTGTAGGAGCCCGTCTCGCTCCAGGAGTGGGTCGCCTCGTCGGCCGACGACCAACCGGTGTCCCAGACGCCGTCGCTATCCCAGTCCCAGCGGAACTGCAGCTCCGCGTGCTCGTCGTGGTCGTCGGCGCTCGCGGCCGCGTCCATGGCGAAGACCGTCTCGACGATGCCCGCCGGCGGGAAGATCGTGAACGCCGCGGTCGGCGGCGCGTTCACCTCGTTGCTGACGATGACGCCGTTCGTCTGCCGGATGGTGTAGGTCACCTCGCGGTCGGCCAGGAGCAGGTCCCAGAAGAAGGGCCCCTCGTCGTTGGCTGCTCCCAGCAGCTCGAACACCAGGGTCACCTTCGAGAGGATGTTCGCGGCCTGGCTGATGAAGAGGTGCGCCGCGCCGTCGTTGTACTCCTGCCAGATCCAGTAGGCGAAGCCCTCGGCGTTGGCGACGAGCAGCTTGCAGAACTGGGTCAGGTAGCCGATCACGTCCCCTTCGTTCGTGGCCTTCGCGAAGATGGCGACGTCGGCGACGTCGATGTGTATGTAGCGCGGCAGCGTGACGATGTTGGGCCAGGGGACCTCGCCGACGACCAGCTCGATGATGTACAGGGCGACCTGGGCCGTGTTGGTGATCGTCGCTCGGCCGACCGGGTCGTCCCACTCGGTGAACTTGCCGTAGTCGATCTCCCGGGTCACGAAGATCTTGAACAGGCCGTCGCCCAGGGCGTGCAGCGTCTCCTCGGGGTCGGTGGTGAAGTCCGGGGGCCACAGCTGCAGCGACACTATCGTCTCGCGCCGGTTCACGGTCAGCACGTGGTCCAGGTCGCCGGGGACGGGGTAGACGCCCGCGGCGTAGTTGCAGTGCCGCGGGTTGATGAAGGCCACGTCGGCGCCGTCGCGGTCCTCGATCGTCGGCGGGCTGCGGTCGATGCCGATGCGCTTCAGCCCGGGCGCGCCGGCGCCGCCCAGGGACTCCATGGCCTCGCGCATGGCCTGCACCGCGGCCTGGAAGAGGGTGGGGTCGGCGTCGTAGTCCAGGGCCGACGTGGGGTCGGCCGCCCAGGCCGCGTTCAGCTTGTCCAACAGCAGATCGTAGCTGTTCGTGAGCCGGGCCGCCGCCAGGTACTGGGCGCGCTGGGGTTGGGTGGCGTAGACCAGGTAGGGGTTGAGGAGCACCATGGCGTCGGCCGTCGAGTGGACGTCGGCCTGGACCGTGCCCAGCGCCGGATCGTAGACGCCGATCATCACCGGCCGGCCGCTGGTCCGGTCGCGGAAGAAGAGCAGCTGGTGCTTGGTCGCCACGCACGAGCGCACCGAGAAGGCGCCGTCGGCGCCCACGTCCGCCTGGCCGGCGAAGCTGGTGACGACCAGGTCCTCGGCGGCCAGCGCGCTGCCGGCCGGCAGTTCCAGCACGCCTTCGCGGGTCTCGAAGGCCAGCGGCGGCGGGCCGGGATCGGGGGTGCCGGGGGAATCGCCGCCGCAGGAGGCGACGGCCAGCAGGGGGAGCAGCACGACGAAGAACCGCAGGGCGAGTCGGCACATGGGGACACCTCTCCGATGTTTCGCTGGAAGGGCGACAGGAAATGATGGAATCCGTTCCGGGCGACGCGGGGCTCCCAACCCGCAGCGATTCTAGCAAAGTATCATCTTCATGGAAAGCCCGGTATGATCGTGGAATTTCATGATCGCCCCCTTGCCCTCAGCCGGTCGCGGGGGCATGATTCCCCTATGATCGAGCATCCGCAACACCTCGTCGCCCGCCTTCTGCCGCCGCTGCTGGCCCTGCTGCTGCTGGCCGGCTGCGCCCCGGACCGTTCGCGCGTGATCATCGTCGACGACCCCGCGGAACTGCCGTCGATCGAGGACGTCCTGGCCGACGAGCTGCTGCGCCTGGCGCCCGGCACCCCGCTGCACCGCCTGCGCGACGTGCTGCCCGACGCCGAATACGTGGCCTCGCGCGAGGGCGTGCAGGCCTGGCGCGTGGTGCGCGTCCGGCAGTACGTGGTGCGGGGGGAGGGGGTCTCGAACCTGGCCTTCTCGGAGACCGAGGGCCGGCCCGGCGTGCGCCTGGATCGTCAGGAGCTCTGGATCTACGTCCAGGACGACAAGGTCCTGGCCTGGGGCTGGCCCCATCAGTGGCCGAACCGCCGCGAGATCACCGTCCAGGATTACTAGCG
>CAZLHO010000021.1:0-48099 GCA_964559455.1 uncultured Fibrobacteraceae bacterium
GCGACCTTTGGGTTATGAGCCCAACGAGCTACCAGACTGCTCCACCCCGCATCCAGAAATCATGATTTTTGAAACACTTCCTTCCGGAAGTGGGGCCAAATATAGGCGGCTCCCCCGGAGGTGTCAAGGGGACGGGGGAAATCGTGTCCGCGATCAGGGGCGGTCGGCGTCCGGGGCGTCGGAATCGTCCAGCAGATCCTCGCCCACGACCTCGATCACCGTCTCGCCGGGGCGGCGCATACGGAATTTCTCCCGGACCAGGCTCTCCAGGGCCTCGGGGTCCTCGTCCAGGGCCTCGAGGTCGTTCTCCAGCCGCGTTTCGCGCTCGCGCAGCGCCTCGACGTCCTGTTCCAGGCGCGTCCGTTCGCCGCGCAGGCTCAGGAAGGAGGGGAGGCCGTTCTCGCCGAGCATCGAACTCAGGCCGATCACCAGACCCGCGGCGATCGCGATCAGCAACAGCGGGCGTCGCGAACGCCCGGCCGCCGGCGGCGATCCGCGCAGGAAGGGACTCTCGCCCTGTAGCCGCGGGGTGGTGCGAGGGGACACGCTTCCTCCTTGAAACGGTCCGGCGGGGCCGGCCGACGGCCGGCCCCGTGTGATATCCGCGGGCGCGACGACGCCCGCAGGCGATCAGGCCAGGTTGTAGAAGCAGCCGCGGCCGGGGTAGACCGCCAGGTCGCCCAGCTCCTCCTCGATCCGCAGCAGCTCGTTGTACTTGGCGATGCGTTCGCTGCGGCACAGCGAGCCGGTCTTGATCTGGCCGGCGTTGGTGGCCACGGCCAGGCTGGCGATCGTCGTGTCCTCGGTCTCGCCGCTGCGGTGGCTGATCACGTTGGTGAAGCCCGCCCGCTTGGCGATCTCGATCGTCTCGAGCGTCTCGGTCAGGGTGCCGATCTGGTTCAGCTTGATCAGGATGCTGTTGGCGCAGCGCTCGTCGATGCCCCGGCGCAGCCGTTCCGGGTTGGTCACGAAGAGGTCGTCGCCCACGATCTGGATGCGGTCGGCCAGCGACGCGGCCAGCAGCCGCCAGCCCTCCCAGTCGTTCTCGTCCAGCCCGTCCTCGAGCGAGACGATGGGGTAGCTGTCAACCAGGTCCTTGTAGAACTCGACCATGCGGCCGGCGTCCCACGGCTCGCCGCCCTCGGCGCCCAGCACGTACTTGCCTTCCTCGCAGAACTCGCTGGCGGCGGCGTCCAGGGCCAGGCAGATGTCCTCGCCCGGACGGTAGCCGGCCTTCTCGATCGCCGTCATCAGCATGTCCAGGGCTTCGCGGTTGCTTTTCAGGTTGGGCGCGAAGCCGCCCTCGTCGCCCACGCCCGTGGACAGCCCCTTCTCGCCCAGCACCTTCTTCAGGGTGTGGAAGGTCACCGCGCCCATGTGCAGCGCCTCGGCGAAGCTGCCGGCGCCGACGGGCATGATCATGAACTCCTGGATGTCCACGTTGTTGTCGGCGTGCGAGCCGCCGTTGAGCACGTTCATCATGGGCACGGGCAGGGTGCGGGCCGCGACGCCGCCCAGGTACTGGTAGAAGGGCAGCTCGACGGCGGCGGCGGCGGCGTGGGCCACGGCCAGCGACACGCCGAGGATGGCGTTCGCGCCCAGCTTGGCCTTGTTCGGCGTGCCGTCCATCTCGCAGAGGATGCGGTCCACGAGGATCTGGTCGGTGGCGTCGATGTCCACCAGTTCGGGCTCGATGGTTTCCATCACGTGCTCGACCGCCTTGAGCACGCCCTTGCCCAGGTAGACGTCCTTGTCGCCGTCGCGCAGCTCGATCGCCTCGTGCTCGCCCGTCGACGCCCCGCTGGGCACCATCGCCCGGCCGGCGACGCCGCATTCGAGCAGCACGTCCACCTCGACCGTCGGGTTGCCGCGGGAATCCAGGATCTGGCGGGCCTGGATCATCTCGATGTTCGTCATCTCGGTTTCCTCGTTTCTCGGTGGGCTCCGCCCGGAGCCGGTATCTTTTCCATGTTCGGGCGAATCTTAGTGAGGCCGCGGCGGAAGTGTCAAGCGCGGGCCGGTTTTTCAACAGTCTGCTAGATGCGCGGTTGACCGCTGCGGGAGGCGAAACTTATCTTCGGAGCCGTCAAGGTCACGGCCCCGGAAAGGACAGGATGTTCGACCGCCACCAGGACCTCAAGCTGATCCGACGCTGCAAGCGGGGCGAAGAAGACGCCTTCGCCAAGCTGCTGACCGTCTATCGCAACCCGATCTACGGGTTGTGCTACCGGATGACCCACAGCGCCGAGGACGCCCGGGACCTGGCCCAGGAGGTCTTCATCAAGGTCTTTTCGCTGCTCGACCGCTACGACGAGGATTTCGCCTTCTCCAGTTGGATCTTCCGCATCGCCACGAACCACTGCATCGACCACCTGCGACGCAACCGTCTGCGCTTCCTCTCGCTGGACGGGCAGACGAACGCCGACGGCGAGGAGTTCGAGATCCCGCTGCCCGACGAGGGACCCCAGCCCGACCGGGTCCTGGAGCGGCGCGAGGCCATGGAGCGGCTCGAGGAGGTCGTCGCCGAGCTGCCGCCGCATTACAAGGCGATCATCCTGCTGCGCCACGACCAGGAACTGTCCTACGAGGAGATCGCCCAGATCCTGGATCTGCCCCTGGGCACGGTGAAGGCGAGGATCCATCGGGCCCGGGCCCAGATCCAGCAGATGCTCAAGGCTAGGGACTACGACATATAGGACGAAAAAAATCCAGATAAACGTGAAACTTTCCCCCTGGAGGCCCGTAGGGGTGTTGCATCGATAGTAGTTCCGGCGCCGCGGCCCTTCCCTGATCGCGGTACCGGTACACCCCAAGGCAGGGAAGCCAGGCCGACATCCTGGCTGGCCGGGAACCACCTCGCCGCACCGATAGGAATCGCGGCGGGATCCCACCCCCGGAGGTACCAGTCATGAAGAACGAAAACACCCGAGACCCTGGCCGTCAGGACGACTGCAGCCGCTGCCGCGGGCAGTTCCAGGACTATCTCGACGAGACCCTTCCGCGCAAGGCGTCGATGGAGCTCTTCCTCCACCTGCGGGGCTGCGACAGTTGCCGCGACGAGCTGGAGGAGATGAAAGGGCTCTTTACAATGCTCGGCACCTTGCCCCAAACTGAGGCGCCGGCCGATTTCGACCAGCGCGTCCTTGCTTCGATCCCGTACGCCGCATATCGGGAGATGGAGCCTCTGCGCCGCGAACGGGTGCCCGTCCTCCTCGAGGAGGAGTCGCTGCCCGCCTTCGTCCGCGCCGGAGCCACGCGTCTGGTGGGCGGTGTCGCCGCCGTCGTCTGTGCGGTCGGACTGGCCGCCGGGAGCCTTCCCGACGCCGCGGCCGCGGTTCTCGTCATCGGGGCGCTGCCCGAGGCGGTCGTGCAGTTGCAGCGCTTCTCGCGGAGGCTCTATGTTGAGGCGACCCAGAAGTCGACACAGCGCTGACGGTCCTTGCGGGGACCGCTACGATACGGCCAGGCGGGGGAGACCCGCCTGGCTGCTGTTCATGCTGCTGGTCGCGGTCGGCTCCGCGCAGGCCCAGACCCTGCCGCCGTCGCCCCCGGCCTCGCCCTCGGCCGAGGATTCGCTGCGCGTCGAACTCCAGCGCCGCGTCGACCGCTTCACCGCCATCCGCGATTCCCTGCGCCAGGAGGCCGCCCGCCGCGCTCCGGCCGCCCGGTTGCGCGACGACGCCCAGCGCCGGCGGTCCGCCGCCGACGTCGACGAACTGGGACGGGCCCTCGACCAGGCCGGCGAGGCCCTCCACGGAGCCCTGGCCGATTCCGGGGTGCGGCTCGAGTTCCGCGGCCTCGGCGAGGCCATCTCGAACATCGGGCGCGAGCTCGGCGAACTCCAGCTGGAGCTGGACGACAACTCCATCCAGCTGACCGGACCCGACGGCGATTTCACCATCGACATCCCCGAGGATCTCGGCGCCCGCATCAGCGAGGGCCTGAGCGCCATCACGCAGGAGATCCTCGACGACCTGCCCGACTCCCTGGATTTCCACGAGAAGCTGCGCGAGATCAAGAAGCTCGAGAAGAACTGGGACGACGTCTACGACGCCGATTTCGACGATTGGGAGGAGCCCGATCGCCGGCTCGTCGGCACCGAGATCTACAGCTTCGGCCGCGATGTCGACGTGGACGGAGGCGAATACGTCAGCGGCGACGTGGTCGTGATCTTCGGCAACGCCACGATCAAGGGCGAGGTCCTGGACAACGTCATCGCCGTGGGCGGCGACGTCGATCTGGAGGCCGGCGCGGAGGTCCACGGCTCGGTCATCTCCGTCTTCGGCCTGGTCGACCGCGACGTGGACGCGGAGGTCTCCGGCAGCGTCGTCTCGCTGGATCTGGACCGGCTGACCCGGGGCCGCGGCGTCGACGCCCTGCTGGCTGGTCGCTCGGGCCTGCTCTCCCAGATCTCCTTCTTCCTGGTCTTCGTCCTGCTGATGCTGATGGTCTTCGTCCTGCTGCCCACGGCCCGGCTGGCCGGGGTGGCGGCCGAACTCAGGGATCACCCCTCGCGCTGTCTCGGCCTGGGCATCCTGTGGACCTTCATCGGCCACCTGGTGCTCGTCCTGCTCGTGGCCGTGCTCGTGCTGACGGTCATCGGCATCCCCGTGGCCCTGCTCCTGCTGCTGGGCTACCTGCTGCTGGGATTCATCTCGGTGGGCACCGTGGCCGACCGCATCGGCGAGATGCTGGCGGCCCGGTCGGGCGCCGGCCGGCCGGCGGCCTGGCTGAGGATCCTGCTGGGCCTCGTCGTGATCTTCCTGCCGGGAGCGCTTTCGCTGCTGCTCGGCCAGATCGACGGCGTCGTCGGCGGATCCCTGGCGGCCCTCTTCCGCGGCATCTCGTTGCTGCTGCACCTCGCCGTCTACGCCTACGGCACCGGCGCCCTGCTGGGGAGCCGCTTCGGCGCCGAGGCGGCGCGCGCCCGGCGTCGGGCCACCGTCGCCTGACCGCGGTCGCGAGCGCCGACGTCCTCGTCTCGCTGTGGGTGATTTTACCCATCAGGGCATGGGGAATATTCCTCCTTTTCTGTTTCGGCCTCATCCCGGACGCTTCCGGTCCTCCGCCCCCCTTGTCCGTGTATCTCCTTCCATGGTATAATGATGATTCGATTGGATCTTCGTCGCGCGTCCCGGGGAGGGGCTCGGGGCGCCGCGGCATGAACCCTGCGGTATGATAGGGGAACGCCGCGTCGACATCCGGCGGAGGTGCATGATTGACCAGGAAGGGGCCCAGGGGCTCATGAAGGCCGTCAGTGGAGCGAAATTCCCCAGAATGGCGATCTCGAGGTCGGCAGTGGTCTTCTTGCTGGCCGCGCTGGGCTTCGCGGCGTCGCCGGCCGGGGCCGCACGGACGGTCGGCCTGGACAACGGTCTGACCCTGCGCATCCATGACGGGGTGGAGCTGGCCGCCCGCCTCGAGTTCCGGATGGACCGCTGCTTCCTGCGTCTCGACGGCGCCGGCGAGGTCGAACTCTTCACCGGGCCCGAGGATCCCCGGCTGCTCCGGCGCGTCGATGCCTTCAGCCCCCTGGCGGCCGCTCCTGTCGTCGAGGCCTTGGCGGCGGTCCGGGGCATCGAGCCGAACATGGCGGTCGAGATCTATCTGCTGCCGTCGCCGCCTGTCGCCGCCGCGGGCAGCTTCTCCCGGGGGAACGCCATCTTCCTGTCGCCCGCTTTCGGCCCCGTCCCCGAGGGAGCGATCGCGCCCCTGGTCGTCCACGAACTGGGCCATGTCCTGACCTGGGGCTACTTCGACCCGCGGCCCGATCTCTGGGCCGCCTATATGCTGCGCCGGGGGCTCGATGAGCAGAACAACGGTCCCGCAGCCGCCCACGCCGATCGCGCCCGCGAGATCCTGGCCGAGGACCTGCGCTGCCTCTTCGGGGGCGTGACGGCCCGCGCCGGCGGCACGATCGAGAATCCGAACCTGCCCGTACCGCAGGCGGTCGCCGGTCTGAACGAGTTCCTGGCCGCCAGCCTCAGGGGCCGGCCGGGCAACGCGCCGCTGGCCCGGAGCAGCGCGGCTCCGAACCCGTGCAACCCGCGGACCGTCGTGGCCCTGGATCTGGCCGGGGCCGTGGCGCCGGCCGCCGCAGGCCGTCTCGAGATCTTCGACGCGCGCGGGCGTCGCGTCCGCGCGGTGGCCGGCGGCAGCCTCGATAGCGGGCGCCTGGCGATCACCTGGGACGGTCGCGACGACGGCGGACGCCGGGTGCCGACCGGGCGCTACCTGTATCGGATTTCCTGCGGCAGCGCCCAGGGCAAGGGAGCGCTGACGGTGGTCCGCTGAGCGGGTGGGGAAAATCGGGGCGGGGGCGGGGCGGCGCGGCCGCCCCTTTTTCTTGCCCGGGAGGAGATCAGCGGACCAGCGAAAGCTTGCCGCCGCCGGCACTCCGGTCGTCCAGCAGCAGTCGGAAGACGTAGACGCCCGAGGCGACGGCGCGGCCGGCTTCGTCGTCGCCGCGCCAGGTGATCGCGTGGTCGCCTTCGGGCAGGCTGCGGTCGGGCGAGCGCCACACGCGCCGGCCGCGCGCATCCCAGACCTCGAGCCTGACGCGGCCCGGTCGGTCCAGGGAGAACCCCACCGCCGTCGCCGGGTTGGCGGGGTTGGGCCAGGAGCCGCGCAACCGGAGGGCCCGGGCGGCCGTCGGGACGTCCGTCACCGGGTCGACGACCTCGACGATCTCGTCCACGTTCAGGTGGCCCTGGGGCCCCTGCTCCTGGTCGAGGATGCGGATGAAGACCGTGCGCCCCTGCCAGGCGCGGACGTTCCAGCGATAGGGCTTGAGGGTCTCGTCGCCGTCGCCGGACTGGCGGATCAGCACGGAGTCGCCGGCGGCGTCGACCAGCCCCACCCAGCAGGTCTGGGGGTAGTCGCCGCCGCCCACCAGCAGGTCGATGAAGTCGCCGACCAGCACGAAGGGCTTGCCGTCCATGCGGCCGGTCGCCGTGTCGCCCAGGGCCGAGCCCGGCGGTCCGCTGCCGCCCAGGGGGCCGCGATAGGCTTCGGCGGTGCCGATGTAGCCGTTCCCGACCACCCCGATCAAGTCCTCGCCGCGGGCCGCAGGGTTCTCGCCGAAGGTGGGCTGGTGGGTCGCCATCGCCCCCTCGTAGAGCGCCCAGTTCCGGTCCAGCGGGGGGGTGAAGACGATCTCGGGCAGGTCGTCGCCGTGGAAGCGGAGCGAGTCGATGCGCACGACGAAGTTCGTGTTGTAGGTCATCGGCGTGTAGCGCGAGAAGACGTAACGGCCGGGATCGAATTCATCGACCTCGGGGGCCAGGCTCATCTCCAGGAAGCGGCGGTTGTCCATGGTCCAGGCCGCGGTCGAATCGGCGGCGATATAGCTGATTCCGCCCAGGTCGTATTCCGTGAAGAAGAGATGGTGGCGGCCGTCGAGCACCATGTACTGCACGCTCTCGAGCTCGTGCCATGGCTTGTAGCCGGAGTCGTTCTCGAAGAGGATGCCGGCGTCGGTCCAGTTGACGAGGTCGATAGACGTGGCCCGGTGCACGATGGCGACTCCGTAGTCGGCGGAGATGCGCACCCGCGCGCTGTTGAGCATGTTCCAGACCCCGTCCTGCTCATAGAGGAAGGGATCGCGGAAGGGGCTCCACGCCATGTCGGGATGCCAGAAGTAGGCCGTGGTGTCCGGCTCGAAGGCGGGGTTCGAGGGCGCCTTGGTCCAGACGTCGAGGTCCGTCGAGAAGGCGACGCCGGTCCGCTGCACGCGCAGGTTGTCGGTGCCGGTGTAGAGCATCGTCCACTGCCTGGCGACGGGGTCCCAGACCACGTCCGGGGCCCAGACATCCATGCCGTCCCAGGCGTCGGGGCCGGCGGAAAGGGCGGCCGGCAGGATCTCCCAGTGGATGAGGTCGGGGCTGCGGGCGTGACCCAGGGCCTCGCAGACGTTGTCGCCGCCGCCGCTGTCGTACTGGATGTAGAAGATGTGGTATAGCGAGTCCTGCTGGACGATGCAGAAGTCCCTGATGTCCTTGCCCGGGTGGACGAAGAAGGGCTGCTCGCCGTCGATGCGCAGCAGGGCGTGGGCGGGCGGCGCGGCGAGCGCGAGGCCGATCAGGCAGGCCGCGATCGCCGGACCGAGCACGCGGCGCAGCGGGATCAGGTTCAGAAAGAGGGACTTCGGAACCAAGGGAGCCTCCTGCCTGACGGTGACGGCGCTAGCGATAGAGACTCTTGACGGCGCCCCAGGTCGGCGCCTCGTTCGGCACCAAGGGCTCCAGGGTCACCGTGAAGGCCAGAGTCGTCGCGTCGGGCAGGGCCCGGGTCTCGATGTGATCCGCATAGCCCGAGGCGCTGAATGTCAGGTCGTAGCTGCGACCGGGCCAAAGGTTCACGATATCGATCACGTCGGGCGTTCCGACGGGCACATAGCCGCCGACCAGGGCGCCGCCGTCGTGCGCATGGACCCGGACGGCGAGGTCGGCGGGGGCGTTCTGCGGCGCGTCGGCGAAGATCACGGTAGCGCACATCGCACCGGGGGCCGGGATGATCTCGAAGCGGTTCTCGGCTTCGAGAATCCGGAAGGCGTGAAGCCCGGCGGCGGCGAAGTCGTACGGGATCGCAGCAGGATCGTCCGCGAGCAGCACACCGTCCGGGATCGAAGGATCGGCTCCGTACTTGGGGTCGTCCAGTCCGCCCGTCCACGCCTGGAAATAGTAGCGGCCCGCGGCGGGCACCGCCACATCGCAGGACCAGAGAAAATCTTCCAACAGCGCCATGGGCTCGTGGTCGCATTCCGCACCGGGGCCCCAGACCAGATCCAGGGCGGCGTGGGCGCTGGTGAAGGCCGCGACCGGAGTCGCCGCCGCGATCCCGGCGATCAGGATCGTGGCAGCGGTCAGGAAGCGGGCACCCGAGGGACGGGCCTGGCGAACGATTCGCTGGATATGCAAGGAAATCATGGAGTTCCACTCCTGGGCTTGACGCGCGAGCCCCTTAGCTTAAGAAGTTATCCTGCAATTATTATAACATTCCAACAACACGATGTTCAAGGAACATCAGAATCCGCCGATGAGAATGGTTGCGCGGGAGGGCTGATGCAAGAATCTTGCTAGCATTGTCGCGTTGAAGTTCTTTCACCTGCGGAGCCGAGCATGTTCCTGGGGCGTTGGTGTTCGATGCTGTCGCGTTGCTTCGCCGTCCTGGCGGCGACGGTCGTCGTCGCGTCCGCGGCCGCAGGCGCGCCCGGCGTGGAGCGGGCCCGCGCCGCGCTGCTGGCGGGTCTGGCGTCGGTGGATTCCCTGCTGGCGGCGGGCGACGCGGAGGCGGCGGCGCGCGAGGCCGCCGCGCTGCGCGAGAGCCGGGGGATGAGCGACGATCTGCTCTGGCAGGTCGAGCAGCGTCTCGGCGTTGCCCTGCACGCTCTCGGCCGCTCGCAGGCCGCCCTGGATCATCTGGAGCGGGCGACCGCCTGGGCGCCGCGGGTCGCCGAGAACCATCGGAGCCTGGCCGCCGTGCTGATGGCTCTCGGGCGGCAGGGCCGCGCCCTGGGCGAACTGCGCGAGGCCGTCGCGCTGGCGCCGCAGGACGTGGCGATGCGTCTGGAGTACTCCCAGGCCCTGATGGACTACCGCCAGTACCCGCGGGCGGCCCGCGAGATCGAGATCGCCGCCGGACTCTGCGGGGACTGCTCCGCGTCGGATCGGGCGCGCGCCCGTCTGGCCATGCTGCAGGGGGACTACGAGGCGGCCGTGCCGCCGCTGCGTCGCCTGCAGCTTTCCGGCGACGACCCGGAGATCACCCGCAATCTGGCGCTGTCGCTGGTGCGCAGCGGCGATCCGGCGGGGGCCCGGACGCTGCTGATCGCGGCCGGATCCGCGACGACTGCCTGGGAGGTCCGTCTCTTGCTCGAGGCCGACCGCGCTCTGGGGGACGCCGGGCGGGCGCGGGAACTCGTGGCCGTGGCCCGCGGCGGGGGCGGCGGCGACTATCCCGCCGAGCTCTGGGCCCTGGCCGCCCTGATCTGCCACGAACAGGGTCTGCCCGAGGACGGTCTGCTGCTGGTGGACCGGGCCATCGCCCTGGATCCCGGCAACGCGGCCTACCGCAACAACCGGGTCGTCCTGTTGACCAGTCTCGGCCGCAGCGAGGAGGCCGATCGCGAGATGGAGGCGCTGCTCGCAATCGATCCCTCGCGCGATGTAGGGGAAGGCGCCGAGACTCCCTAGCGGAGATAATTTTTTTGCATAAACAGGAATGAATTGTAATTTTCGCAGAGGCAGATGATGTATGAGCCTACAGTTTTGTGATATAATCATCATATCTCGCCAAGGATCAGGCCATCGCTCCCGCCTTCCGGCCGGGAAGCCGGGAGTGAAGAGGATGATGAAAGGAATCACACCCATGGGTCTTCCCTGGAAGATCGTGCATCGTTGCACCACCCTTCTCCCGCTCGTCTTCCTGCTGCTGGCGGCCGCGGCCGCGCCCGTACTGGCCGGCGCCTGCGAGGACCTGTCGCCGGCGAGCGAGAACTTGGCGCTCTTCGGCGTCGACTACCGCCCCCGCATCGGCTTCCAGCCCGTGGACGCCGAGGTCTTCGGCGCGGGCGAGCCCCTGCCGGAGTCGTTGCCGGCGACCCTGTCCTTCCCGCTCTACGCCTACAATCTGCACGGCGATCTCCTGGGGGCGAGGTTCAGGATCCTCTCGTCGGCGCGGATCCTGCAGTTCGTTCCGGAGGCGGCGCTGGTGCTCACGGCCGGGAATTCGCCGGTCGAAGAGGCGGGGATCTGGCGGGACGACATCCAGCTCCTGAGCTTCGGCCTGGCCGGCCCCCTGCTGCTGGGCTTCGTCGAGGTAGAGGCGGCCGAGGGGGCCGACGGCGTCTGGGTCGACCTCGCCGGCAAGGACGGCGCCCCCCTGCCCGAGGTGAACATCGACGGCCGCGGGGCCCTGCCCGCCGTGTCGCCCCATCACGGCGCCTTCGCCGGGGCGGACGACCCCTACCACTGCCAGCCGGCTCTCTGCCCGGAGCCCCTGCCGGCGATCCTGGATCTCGAAGTGCTCGAGAGCGGCTTCACGCCGACCCGCCTGAGCTGGACGGCCGGCGAGGGCAACTACACGATGATCCGCTTCCTTCCCTTCGGCATCCACCCGCACTCGGTCTACGACGGCGAACTGCTAGTGCTGATGCCCACGGTCGAGGGAGGACGCTACAACGTCATCCACAGCACGCCGGACGTGGCCCAGTACTGGTACACGGCCTTCAACGTCGAGATCGCCGGCGGAGAGGTCGTGCTCGGCAGCCAGATCGAGACCGGATCGATGGTGACCGCCATCGTCGACGAGAGCATTCCCGCGGACACCGTGACCTGGGGCGCGGTCAAGCAGCAGTATCGCTGAGCTTCCATCCGCATCGCCCGCACGCCGCCGTCGCGCCGCCGCGACGGCGGCGTCGCGTCCATGGTTGATCCCCGCCGGCCGGGGCCGTAGATTGGCCCGGAACTCGTTCTCGGACCGAACCCCCGTTCCATTCCGGGAGGCCCCGTGAATCCACAGCGTCGAACGGCTTCGCGCCGCGGTCGCCTGGTCCTGCTCGGCCTCGTCGCCATCCTGGCAGGATGCGCGACGTCGCCGCCGTCATCGCCCGTCGGCGACGCCGTCGGCGACGCGCCGGAGCGTTTCATCGAGAGTCCCGTTCCCGACGGCCCGTGGCGGCCCCACGTTTTGCTGCGCTGCGCCGGGCCGGAGGACTCCCTGCCGAGGCGGGCCGCGACCGCCCTGCGCGAGTCGAACGAACTCTTCGGCTTCGGCGAGGGGGGCGACGCCATCGTGGCCCTGGAGCTCTACCTGCAGGGAGGGGGGCGGCGCGAGGGGATGCTGCTGCTGACGCTGGCCCAGCTCTACGTGTTGGCCGGCCAGGGCGCTCCCGACCTGGTTCCCTTCGAGGGACCGGCCGCCGACACCGGGGACTGGCCCGAGAACCGCCGCCGCTTCCTGGCGCGGGCGGAGGCGTTGCTGGACGAGGCCCGCGTGCTGCGCGCCGACGACGCCGTCGTGGAGTACCTGTGGGCCGACGCCTGCCGGGCCCGCGGCGACACGGCCTCGGCGAGGACTCACCACGACGCGGCCCTGACGCTGTGCACACTCCCCTCGAGCTTCGCCGTGCTCGACCTGCACCAGCATCTCGGGCGGCATGCGGCGGTCTTCCTGGACGGACCGGCTCCGGAATATCCCGACGAGGCGGCGCGCCGGGGCGTGCAGGGCGTGGTCGTCCAGGACCTGCTCGTGACCCCGGGCGGCCGGGTGGCCCAGGTCGTCGGCGTGGCGGTTCCGAACGGGGCCCTCGGGCGAGCCGCCGCCGCGGCCCACGGCAGGGCCCGCTACCGCCCGGCCAGGATCGGCAAGTATCCGATCTGGTCCTGGGTCCGGGTCGAATCCTCGTTCAACTTGACGGCGGATTGACCGTCCGCCGTTCCGGCCGGCAACTCCCGGTTGATTTCCCGGGGGGCAGGGCCTTATCTTACAGGAGGTTCCCGCCCCCCCGGGATCCGGTGCCATATCATGGCTCAAGCGAACGATGCCCATGCGATGATGTCCGTGGCAATCTGCCCGCCTGCGGAGGTTCAGTCTTGAAGAAGCGCCTTGATCACCGTGTCGTCACCCTCGTGGCCCTGGGCCTGGCCGTCGGCGCCCTGGCCGTCGGTTGCTCGACCCGCCCCGAAATCTCCGAGGAACTTCCTCTCGCCGGCAACCACTCGCCCGGCGACCTGATCATGGTGACCTCCGACACCACCTCCGACGGATTCCATTATCTGGAGCCGGAGATTTCCCCGAACGGCCAGCGCGTGGCCTTCACGGCCGACTGGCTCGCCATCTACAAGGGCGATCTTCCCGATCCCGTGCCGCTGATCCGTTCGCTCGTCGTCAAGCCCGTGGAGGCCCAACTCCAGCCCACCGAGGAGCTGGGCGAGACCGGCGCCGCGCTGGTGTGGCTCGGAACCTACTTCTTCGACGCCGGGGATTCGCCGATCCAGGAGAGCCCGGGCAACATCCGCCAGAAGGGCAGCCCGACCTGGCTGGACGACGAGAACCTGGTCTGCTGGATGGACACGCCGCGCGGCGCGCGCCTCTTCCGACTCCCCGTCCCGGCCGGATACGGCGCGGAGAGCCAGATCTTCCCCGAGGTCCTCTTCTACGAGCCGGACGACGGCAAGATCATCGGCTGGAGGTACTGGATGCACCGCTCGCCGGCGATTTCTCCCGACGGGCGCTGGATCGCTTTCAGCCGTTTCGGTTACGAGATGGTGGACTCGCTGAGCAGCTATACGCAGCAGTCCATCTGCGTGGTCCCGGTTCCCGGTGCGGGGGAGCGCGCCGACTACATGATCCAGCTCACCGACGGCGCCGCCATCTGCGACGCGCCGGCCTGGTCGCCCGACGGCAGCCGGATCACCTTCCACGCCACTCCGGACATCGTCGGCGACGGCTCGCCCTATTTCTCGGTGGAACTCTTCACGGTGGACTTCGACACGACGGGCTTCGCCCAGGACGGCGCGGTCGAGCTCAACAAGAACATCCTGCAGCTGACCGATTCGCCGCCCGAGGCGGGCAACCCCATCGCCATCCGGAACATGAATCCGACCTATGCGCCCGACGGCTCCCGCATCGTCTTCGTCTCGGACCGCCGCGCGCCGACGATCACTCTGCACGAGCGGAACATCTGGTCGATCCCGCCGGACGCCAGTCTGCCCGCCAGCATCCTCTTCTTCAGCCGCAACGACGACGTGGATCCGTCCTTCGTGCCCGGCCGCAGCGACGCCCTGGTGCTCTCCAGCGCCATGGGCTTCCCGACCGAGATGCTGGACCGGCTGGAGCTGGAGGCCCTGGAGAGGATCGCGCAGGAGAACCCGCAGCTCGACCCCATCGTGGTGGCCGACCGCGCCGCCAGCGAGCGGACGCAGCTGGAGTTCTTCGCCCGGGTGATGAGCCACCTCTACGTCTTCTCGAACTGGTAGCCGTCGGCCGGGAGGGGTCATGCCCGCGCAGGAGGCCATGCGCCGCGAGCTGGTCCGCACCGGCAGGCTGCTCTACGACCGCCAGCTGATCGTCGCCGCCGAAGGGAACCTCTCGGTTCGTCTCGGCGGCGATCTCTTTCTGACCACCCCCGCCGGCGCCTGCAAGGGCGAGCTCGCCGAGAACGATCTCGTCCTGGTGGACACCGCCGGCCGGCCCCGCTACCCCGAGGGCCCGCGGCCCAGCTCGGAGTGGGCCCTGCACCGCGAGATCTACGCCCGCCGGCCCGACGCCGGCGCCATCTGCCACGCCCACCCGCCCTACGCCACCGCCTTCGCCTGCGCCGGCCGCGGCCTGCCCGCCGACCTGCTGCCCGAGGCCGTCCTGCTGCTCGGGGACGTGCCCCTGGCCCCCTGCGCGACCCCCGGCACCGAGGATGTGCCCGATTCGGTGCGGCCCCTGCTCACCGGCCGCCGCGCCCTGCTGCTGTCCAACCACGGGGCGGTGGCCTGGGGTCCGGACCTGGAGACGGCCCGCCAGCGCCTGGAGACGGTCGAGCGGCTGGCCCAGGTCGCCCTGCTGGCCGCGGCCCTGGGCGGGCCCGTACCGCTGCCGCCGGAGATCCTGCAGCGGCTGCGCGCGATGCGCGGCGATCAAGACTGATCCCCCTTTTCCCTCCGACATCGAGCACCGGACGCCCACGGGCGCATTCCCGTGCGCGCCCAGGCGCCGGCAGGTGCTGTTCGGGAGCGGATATGGGCTGGGGGGAGGGCATGAAAAAGGGGGGAGCCGAAGCTCCCCCCTCGGGGCTTCGCCGCGCGGGGCGGCGAATCGTTCAGGTCAGCCTAGAAGCAGACCTTGGTGCCCATGAAGACGAACATGACGTTGTCGGCATCCTCGCCGAAGGCATCCTCGTCGGGCATGAACATGCCCAGGCCGCCCTCGAAATTCACGCCTTCGCGGTACATGTAGTTCAGCTTGAGGTCCAACTCGGCGCCGATGGCGTCCTCTTCGTCCTCCTCGACCTCGGCTTCCTTGAAGATGAAGTAGTCGATCGAGACGTCCAGGCCCGGGGTCGGCGTGAAGCCGCCCGCGAAGCGCATGGCGGTCATGTCGGTCCACATGATATCGCCGTACTGGTGCGCCAGGTCCATCATGCCCATGAAGTCGTGGTACGAGGCGAAGGGAGCGTAGTACTCCTCCATGTCGTCGCTGTCCTCGTCCTCGGGCTGGCCGCTGGCGTAGTTGTACTCGAAGCCCAGGAAGGGCTCGACCTCGGCGTCGAAGTCGTAGAACAGGCCGGCGTAGAAGGCCTTCGAGTTGATGTCATACTCGGTGTCCGGGCCGTAGTGAACGGTGCCCTTGTTCATCGTGGCCTCGGCGTAGGCGTGGAAGCCCTCGTGCTGGTAGTCGACCAGCGCGCCGAAGGTCATCTGGCTGTCGTTGTCGATCGAATCGGCTTCGTCGTCCTCCCAGATCTCCTGGGTGAGCATCAGGACGTAGGGCTCGAAGAAGAGCTCGTCCGGCATGGCGTCGTAGTGCATGTACAGGCCGCGCATGTCGACGTCGCCGTAGCCGGCGCCCTCGCCGAAGTACTTGTTCCAGTAGGTCTCCTGGATCTTCAGGCAGAGCAGGTCCAGCCAGCCCTTCTCGAAGGCGTAGTGACCCTTGAAGCCGTCGAAGAACTTGGTCTCGTGCAGGACCCAGTCGTTCGGGCCGATCACGCGCTCGCGGCCGTAGGCCAGGCGCATGCGGCCGGCGGTGGCGTCGAAGCCGTCGAAGAGGAAGTCGGTCAGGGTGAAGTTCGCCTCGTAGACGTCGAAGTCCTCGGCCTCGGGGCCATAGTACCAATCGTAGGGATCGTCGCCCCAGGTGCCGAACTCGAAGTAGTCCTGCAGGCCCAGCTTGTAGTAGCCGCCCTCGAACTCGCCCTTCATCATGATGCGGGCGCGCATCTCGCCGTAGCCGAAGTTGTCGTCGTTGTCGCCGTCGTAGTCGTCCAGGTTATTCCAGCCGGTCCATCGCCACCACATCTGGCCGTTGACGTCGCCGGCGGTGGCGGCGCTGGTGGCCAGACCCATGCCCACGAGCAGGGCCAGGGCGAAGATAAGCAGCATCAGTCGCTTCATCATTTGAAAGCTCCTCCATGAAAGGACAAGATTCAGCAAACTATCGATCTTTAGTTCCACATCAGTGGATGGTCTTCGCTGTCGGGCGAGAGACCACTCCAACGCAGTTTTCAGATCGATATCACCTCCCCTCGTACATGAGCGTCAGCCGTTCCGTAATGGCTGACCAACTGAACCTCTCGTCGATAACCTCGCGGGCCCGGCGGGCCCTTGCTCTCGTGGTCTCTCTATCTTCGAGCGCCTTGATGACGGCCCCGGCGAAAGTCTCGTCGGGGGGCGCCAGCGTGAGCGCGTCATCACCCGGCTTCACGATTCCCTCGGCCCCTATCTCGGTGGTCACCACGGGGATGCCGCGGGCCATGGCCTCCAGGATCTTGATCTTGATGCCGCCGCCCTCGGCCAGAGGGGCCACGAACAGGCGGCATTGCCGGTAGAGGTCCTCCAGATCTTCCACGTAGCCCAAGGCGACGACCGATTCATCGGTCGTGCCGAGCGCCCTAATAAACGATTCGGAGCCGCGCCCAGCAAGCACAAGTTGCCCCGTTTCGGTACATTGGGCAACCACCGGCCATACCTTGTCAATCAAAAATTTCGCCGCGATCCGGTTGGGCCGATGCCCGAAGCTGCCCACGAAAAGCAGGCGGTCCGGACCGTCCTCCCGCCAAACGGGACGCACCTTGTCCGTATCCACGCCCAGGGGCACGGCCGCGCAGTTGCGGCCGCCTGCGGCCAGGAGCAAGTCGCGGTCCTGCTCGGTCACGCAGAGCGTGGTGTCGGCCTCCCGGGTCGCCGCGCGCTCGAGGCGGCGCCAGCTGTCGGCCTGGAGACGCAACTTCATCTTCAACAATGGGTTGCCGGTCTGTTCCATGCGCCGCCGCCGGGGCAGGGAGCTGAGCTCGTGGGTGTTCAGGAAAAGGCGCGGGCGGGCTGCACCGGGGCCGTCCCCGGCGTCGCGGCGCCGTTTCAGGTCTTGCAGGATGCGGAAGAGCTGCAGGTATTCCACCTGCACGGCGTCGGGGTCCGCGGCCGCCACGGCGGCGGCGACGGCGCGCAGGACCGCCGGTTCGCCGTACTTCTCCATGTACAGGGGATAGCCGCTGACCAGGCTCTTCGCTGCGGCGGCGAGGCGGCGTCCGACCAGACGCAGGCGGTCGAGGCCGCGGGCGCGCGCATCCAGGAAGGGGACGGTCACGACCGTGGCGCCGAGGTCGGCGGCGACCCCGTCGGCCAGGTCCTCTTCGCCGGGGCGCATCAGCGCGACCAGGGTGACGTCGTGGCGGCGGGCCAGGCCGGCGACGAGGCTGCGCACCGAAACGCCGCCTCCGTGGCCGATCTCGCGGTGGGGCAGGTAGGGGCTGATCACGAGCACGCGCATGGGCTTCCGTTCCCGATGCGCCGCGGGGGGTCAATACATCACGTAGCCCCGGGTCGCGGCCAGATCCTTCTTGACCTTGTCGAGTTCCAGTTCGAACTCGGGGGAGCCGTCCTCGAGGAAGCTCTTGTTCTTGTGGACCCAGGCGGTGGCTTCCTCGTCGATCTCGTCCTCGATGCGCAAGTCGTTCAGGATGACGCCCTCGACGAGCGTGCGGAAGCGGTCCTCGTCGATCTCCAGATCGACGTGCTCCTCGTCGAGCAGGGCGTCGACGATCGAGCGGGCCAGGACCTGGATGCGTTCCTCGGTGAGTCTCATGTCGTCACGTCTCCGGGGATTTCGCCGCCTAGAGCGTGAAATCCCGATTCTTGGCGATTTCCCGCTTCATCTTCAGGCGCAGGGCGCCGAAATCCATCTCCTTGGCCCTGATCTCCATCCGATGCTTCTCCAGGATCTCGTCGACCTCGGCGTCGATCTCTTCCTCGGTCCGCATGTTGTCGAAGATGACGTCGGCTACGGCCCGGAAGACCAGGTCGCTGTTGGTCTGGACGTGGATCCGCTCGTGACCTTCGACGAGATGCAGGATCCTCTCGGCGAGGTAGTCGATCTTGTTGGGAGAGAGTCTCACGGAGTCCTCCGGATGGTGTCGCTTCGGGCGCCGGAATCGAGGTCCATAGAACTTCTTTTCCCTTGGCTTGGCAAGGAATAATCGGGGCGCTAAGCTTAGGGGAGGCCGTGCAGGGAGCGCGGCCGGCATCATGGAGGCAGGCATGTCCGGAGCGGAACGCAGGCGCTTGTTCTGGATCGTGACCGCGGCGGCCCTGGCCCTCCGCGTCGTCCATATCCTGCTGATGCGTGACAATCCCCTCTTCGCGCGGCCGATCATGGACGCCGCGATCCACGACGACTGGGCCCGCGGCTTGCTGGACGGCAGCTGGCCCCCGGCGGCCCCCTTCTTCCGGGCGCCGCTCTATCCTCTTTTCCTGGGCGGGCTCTACGCGATCTTCGACGCCGCCCGGCTGCCGGTGCAGCTGGTGCACGGCCTGGTCTCGGCCCTGGGGGCGGGGCTGGCCGGCCTGACCGCGGCGCGGATCTGGGGACGGCGCGCCGGCTACGCCGCCGGCCTGCTCTTCGCCGGGCTCTGGACGAGCATCTACTTCTCGGCCGAGCTGCTGATCGTCACCCTGCCGGTCACCCTGGACCTGCTGGCGCTGTGGCTGCTGCTCGACCGGCCCGGGGATCCGGGCGCCGCACCCGGGCGGGGCCGACTGCTGCTGGCCGGCCTGGCCCTGGGCCTCTCGGCCGTGGCCCGGCCCAACATCCTGATCGTGCTGCCGGCGGTGGCCTGGTATCTGGCCCGCTGCGCGCCGCGCCCGCGGCCGGCGGCCTGGCTGGCCTTGGCCGCGGGGCTGGTCCTGCCCATCCTGCCGGTCACCCTGCACAACGTCGTGCGCGGAGGCGACGCCGTGCTCATCGCCAGCCAGGGCGGGGTGAACTTCTACATCGGGAACAATCCGGATTCCGACGGCCGGACGGCGATCGTGCCCGGCACCCGGCCCTCGTGGCAGGGCGGCTTCGAGGACGCGATCGCCCTGGCCGAACGCGACAGCGGCCGTTCGCTGAAGCCCTCGGAGGTCGATCGCTACTACTGGAAGAAGGGCCTGGCCTTCTGGCGAGACGATCCCGGCGCGGCCCTGCGGCTCTACGCTCGGAAGCTGCGGATGCTGGTCGGGGCCGGGGAGCGCTCGAACAACAAGTTCATCTACTGCTGGCGGGAATGGTCGCCCCTGCTGCGTCTGCCGGTCTGGCCGGGGTGGGCCCTGGTGCTGCTGCTGGCCACGCTGGGACTCTTCCGGAGGGACCTGCCGGGCCGCGCGCGGATCCTGCTGCTGGGCGCGCCCGCGCTCTACGCCCTCTCGATCCTGCTCTTCTTCGTGAATTCCCGCTTCCGGCTGCCGGTGGCCGCGATGCTGACGATTCCCGCCGGCGCGGGCCTGGACGCCGCCTGGACCGCAGTGCGCACCCGCAAATGGGGCCACGGGGTCTGGGCGCTGGTGATCGCCGCGGCCCTCTGCGCCCTCTCGCTGGCCGACTTCGCCGATTTCCGCGAGAACCGCACCGACGCCAATCCCTTCCACCACTTCACCCTGGGCAATTCCTACGCCGCGGCCGGCGAGGACGCCGCGGCCGAGCGCGAGTACCGCAGCGCGCTGGAGATCAACCGCCGCTATCCCCAGGCCCACTTCGACCTGATCGCCGGCAACCTCTACGCCGCTCTGGGCGATCTGCAGCAGCGCGGGGGACGCGCCGACGAGGCCCTGGCCGCCTTCGCCCAGTGGGTCCGGGCCGAGCCCCGCTCGACCGCCGCCCGGGTCCGTTTCGGCGACGCCCTGCTGCAGGCCGGGCGGGTGGACGAGGCCGCCGTCCAGTTCGAAACCGCCCTGCGCGAGGATCCCCAGGATCGGGGCGCCCTGACGGGCGCGGCCTGGATCCTCTATCACAACGGGGATCTGGGCGCCGCCCTGCGGCGATTCCGGCAATTGGACAGGGAGGAGCCCGACGCGCGGAAGCTCTTCGGGGCCGGCCTCTGCCTGATCGGGTTGGGCCGGGACGAGGAGGCGGCGCGGACCTTCATCGAGGTGCTCGACCGCGAGCCCGGCTACTGGCAGGCGCTGGGGAATCTGGCCGGGATCCGCGAGCGCCAGGGCCGTCTGGACGAGGCGCGGCGGGCCTACCGCGAACTGCTGCGGCTGAATCCCGGCGACGCCAGGGTCCGGCAGTGGCTCGAGGAGCATCCCTGATCCGGAAGGCTAGGGGCGGTAGACGGCCGCGGTCCGGGGCGTCTCGCAGACGGCGACCTCGACCAGCAGCGGCAGATCGGGGCTCAGCCGCTCGAAGATCCAGCGGGCCATGATCTCGGCCGTGGGGTTCTCCAGGCCGGGGATCTCGTTCAGGACGTGGTGGTCGAAGGCCTCGCGCAGCGGGCGGAAGGCCGTCGAGATCTCGCCGTAATCCATGACCCAGCCCAGATCAGGATCGAGCGGGCCCTCCACCGTCAGGGTCACGGTGTAGGTGTGCCCGTGCATGCGGGCGCATTTGTGACCGGCGGGCACGTTGGGCAGACGGTGGGCCGCGTCGAAGCTGAAGGATTTCGAGATCCGGGTCGGCATGGTCTTTCCTCGGGATGGCGGGCGCTCAGTCGGCGCCGGGCTCTTCGTCGTTCAGCGGCGGTTCGAAGCAGCGGCGGCAGCGGGCCTCGTAGGTGCCCTGGGCGCCGACGACGATCCGGTCGCGGCTGTCGGTCAGGCGCTGCGTGTGCCCGGCTGGGTTGCCGCAGCGCATGCAGATGGCCAGCTGCTTCGTGACGTATTCGGCGACGGCCATCAGTTCGGGCATGGGGACGAAGGGGCGGCCCCGGTAGTCCTGGTCCAGGCCGGCCACGATCACCCGCTTGCCCAGGTTGGCCAGGCGCTCGCAGACGTCCACCAGCCCCGCGTCGAAGAACTGCGCCTCGTCGATGCCCACGATCTCGGTCTTGTCCTCGACCAGCGTGAAGATCTCGTCGCTGGAGGCCACCGGCCGGCTCGGCAGCCGCTGCTGGCTGTGCGAGACGATGTCCGTGTCGTCGTAGCGATCGTCGAGGGCGGGCTTGAAGAGCTGCACGCGCTGGCGGGCGATCTCGGCGCGGCGCACGCGTCGGATCATCTCCTCGCTCTTGCCGCTGAACATGGGGCCGCAGATGACCTCGATCCAGCCCGTCTTGCCCTGGATGATCTGCATGGTCCCTCCGCCGGGATGGGGGTCACGGCGCCCACGCCGGCGCCAGGTTGGCGAATGTACGCAACGGCGACGGCGATGGCCAGTCCAAACCCCGTCGCCGGGCGTTGCTCCTTGCGCCGCGCCGGACGCCCCCCCATAATCGTGGCCATGTGGACACGTGAGGATTTCCGCCGGCTCGTCTCGCCGCCCGTGATCGGGATGGTGCACCTGCAGCCCCTGCCCGGCTCTCCGGGCTGGGGGGGGGACTGGCGCGCCGTGGTCGCGGCGGCCCTGGCCGACGCCGACGCCCTGGTCGAAGGCGGCGTGGGCGCGCTGATGATCGAGAACTACCACGACGTGCCCTTTTATCGCGGCCCCGTGCCGCCGGCCACGATCGCGGCCATGGCGCGCGCCGTCGGCGCCGTGCGCGACCGTCATCCCGACCTGCCCCTGGGCGTGAACGTGCTGCGCAACGACGTGGCCGCGGCGCTGGCCGTGGCCCGGGTCTGCGAGGCGTCCTTCGTGCGGGTCAACGTGCACGTGGGGGCCGTGGTCACCGACCAGGGGCTGATCCAGGGCGAGGCCGCCGCGACCCTGCGCCTGCGTCGCGAGCTGGGGGGGGAGGTCGGCATCCTCGCCGACCTGCTCGTGAAGCACGGGGCCCCGCTGGCCGACCGGCCCCTGGCCGACGAGGCCGGCGACCTGCGTCACCGCGGCCTGGCCGACGCCGTCATCGTCTCGGGCGCGGCCACCGGAGCGGCCGCGGACCCCGGCGAACTCGAGGCGGCCCGCGCCGCGCTGCCCGACTGTCCCCTGCTGGTGGGCAGCGGCATGAGGGTGGAGAACCTGGCGGAATTCGGCGCCGCGGACGGCTGGATCGTGGGCACTTCGCTGCAGCGCCCCGCCGCGGGCGGACGCCTCGCCGTCGACTCCGAACTGGCGGCCGCCTTCGTGGCCGCGGCCGTCCGGGGCGCGACCCGGACCTGATCGACCCCGACCCGCGAAGGGATTGGCGATGCGCATCCTGGTCACCGGCGGCGCCGGCTTCATCGGCGCGAACTTCGTGAGGCACCTGCTGGAGCGGGGCGGCGACCGGGTCGTGAACCTGGACCTGCTGACCTACGCCGGCAACCTAGAGAACCTGGCCGGGTTCGAGGACGATCCCGCCTACCGCTTCGTCCGCGGCGACATCGGCGACGCCGAGCTCGTGCGCGGCCTGCTGGCCGAAGAGAGCATCGAGGCCGTGGTCAACTTCGCCGCCGAGAGCCACGTCGATCGCTCGATCGACGGGCCGCGGCTCTTCCTCGAGACGAACATCCTCGGCACCCAGACCCTGCTCGAGGCAGCGCGCCGGGCCGGGGTCGACCGCTTCCTCCAGGTCAGCACCGACGAGGTCTACGGTTCGCTGGGCCCCGAGGGCCGGTTCACCGAGGAATCGCCGCTGCAGGCCAACTCGCCCTACGCCGCGTCCAAGGCCGCCGCCGACCTGATCTGCCGCGCCTACTTCCACACCTACGGGATGCCGGTGCTCGTCACCCGCTGCAGCAACAACTACGGTCCCTACCAGTTTCCCGAGAAGCTGATCCCCCTGATGATCGCCAACGCCCTGGCCGGCGAATCCCTGCCGATCTACGGCGACGGCCGCAACGTGCGCGACTGGCTCTACGTCGAGGACCACTGCCGGGCCCTGGACCTGGTGCTGCGCCGGGCCGAGCCCGGATCGGTCTACAACATCGGCGGCGACAATGAGATGGAGAACATCCGGATCGTGAAGCTGCTGCTGGAGCTGCTGGACCGGGACGAATCGCTGATCACCTTCGTCAAGGACCGTCCCGGCCACGACCGCCGCTACGCCATCGACGCCGCGAAGCTGCGCGACGATCTGGGCTGGGAGCCGGCGCACACCTTCGAGCAGGGGATCCGCGAGACCGTGCAGTGGTACCTGGACAACCGCCAATGGTGGGAGCGCATCCGCAGCGGGGACTACCAGGACTACTACCGTCGCATGTACGGCGACGGCGGCCGCCACGGCGGCGCCTGAGCCCGGCCGCGCGAGCGCAGGAGGCCGACGGCGATGAACCCCGGACTGGAACTGCCGGACGGACGGGCCCTGGGCCTGGACGAGACCACCCGCGACGGCCTGCGCGCGGGGGTTGTCCTGGTCGACGGCGTCGGCGTCCGCGAGGAGCCCGCCGTCTGGGACGAGACCGCCGCGATCGCCGCGCGTCTGCGCGACGCCCACGCCGGCAAGGTGCCCAGCGCGATTCCCGGCCTGCGCGAAGCGCGGGACCTCTACAAGAGCTACGGCATGGACCCCTCCCGTCACCGGCCCAGCAGCGAGGCCCTGCTGCGCCGCGTGCTCAAGGGCGGCGACCTCTACCGCCTGGGCAACGCCGTCGACGTCTGCAACCTGGCCAGCCTGGAGTTCCTGCTGCCGATCGGCATGTACGATCTGGACCGCGTCGAGGGCGACGTGACGATCCGCGTCGGTCGGGAAGGGGAGGAATATCCCGGCATCCGCAAGGGGCCGGTCCACCTGGCCGGGAGGCTGGCCCTCTTCGACGCCGCGGGCGGCTTCGGCTCGCCGACCAGCGATTCCCTGCGCACCTGCGTCGGAGAAGGCACCGTCCGCCTGCTCGCCGTGGTCATGGCTACCGGAGGCTATCCGCCCGCGGCCATGGCCGCCCACGTCGCCCGTCTGGGCGCCCTCTTCACGCAGTACTGCGGCGGCGCGGTCGCCTTCACGGGTCAGCTGCCCGCCTAGTCAGGGAAGCGCGCACGGACCCAGGCTCGCGCCTGCTCGGCGTCGGCGAGTTCACCTTCCAGCTGGGCGGTCTCCAGGTCATCGAGGATGCGGCCGAGCAGGGGACCGGCGGCGTAGCCCATCGCCAGCAGGTCGCGACCGTGCAGCAGGGGGGGCGGGGCCAGTTCTTCGGCGGCGAATTCCGCCGTCTTCTCCAGGCAGTAGGCGTGGTTCGAGAGGTCGCCGTGGCTGGCCAGGCAGTCGAGGCGGTGCAGTTCCAGGTGGTCGGCGAAGTCGGGCTGGCGCAGGAAGCGTTTCAGGGTCGAGGGCTTCATTTTCCGCACGTCGATGAAGCGCAGGTGCTGGCCCACGAGCGAGGCCGCCCGCTCGCCGATCTCGCGGGCGAAGCGCAGCCGCGAGGCGATCTCCAGGGTCATCTCGGCCCCCAGCCGCGCGTGGCCGTGGAAGCGGATGCGATCGGTGCGGGTCATCGTCTGCGGCTTGGCCACGTCGTGCAGCAGCGTGGCCAGGGCGAAGTGCAGGGAGCGTGACGGCGCCGCGCGGAGCATGAGCATCGTGTGGGTCCAGACGCAGCCCTCCGGATGGAATTCGGGGGGCTGGGGCACGCCGTGCATCGCCGCGGCCTCGGGCAGGAAGATCTCGAGCAGCCCGGCTCGGAGCAGCATCTCCAGCCCGCCGGCCGGGTCGGGACCCGTCAGGATGCGGGCGAATTCCTGGCCGACCCTCTCGGCGGCGACCGCGCGCAGACCGCCGGCGCAGGCCGCCAGCGCGTCCCGCGTCCCGGGATCGATCGTCAGCCCGCACTGGGCCGCGATCCGCGGGGCGCGCAGCAGGCGCAGCCCGTCCTCGGCGAAGCGGTCGGCCGGCCGACCGACGGTGCGCAACCGCCGCCGCCGACAGTCGGCGAGACCGTCCTGGGGGTCCAGGATCGAGTCGTCGAGGGGGTCCAGGTAGAGCGCGTTGACGGTGAAGTCGCGGCGGCGGGAATCCTCCTCCGGGGTCCGGGCGAACTCGACGCGGTCGGGGTGCCGTCCGTCGGAGTAGGCGCCCTCGCGGCGGAAGGTGGCCGCCTCGATCCGGGCGTCTCCCCGGGGGACGATGACGACGCCGAAAGCGGCGCCGACCAGCTTGGCGCCGGGAAAGAGTTCGACCAGGCGGTCCGGCGAGGCGTCGGTGGCGACGTCGAAGTCGCCCGGCGGCAGGTCCAGGATCAGGTCCCGCACCGCGCCGCCGACCAGGTAGGCCGCGTGTCCGGCCTCGGCCAGGCGGCGCACGATCGCGACGGCCGGCGCCGCGGCTTCGGGCAGAGGGGCTGGTGATGGATGCCGCGGCGGGTTCATGGCGATTGCCGGCTTCCGGGGCTGGGGTTATGCTGCGCATTCGACGCACTCAGTATTCCACACATCCGTTCCGCGTGCCAGGGCGACCCCCGCCCTCGCGCAAGGAGGTCGGGTCCGTCGTGAGCCATCGTCGTCGTCCCGGCCCGCGGGCTGCGGTTCCGGTTTTTGCCTTTCTCACGCTCCTGCTCGCCGGGATCGCCGCGTCCGCCGACGCTCCCGACCCTGCGGCGATGATCGCGCGGGTGCGCCGGCTCGCCGCCCCCGACTTCGCCGGCCGCGGCAACGGCACGCCCGAGGCCCTGGCGGCCGCCGATTCGATCCGGGCCTGGTTCGAGCGCGCCGGCCTGGCGCCGGCTTCCGCCGCAGGCTGGTTCCAGGATTTCCCGCTGACGGGAGAGGACTGCGCCGGCCGCGAAGGCCGCAACGTCCTGGGCCTGCTGCCCGGTCGCGGCGACCTGGCGGGCGAGGTCGTGATCCTCGGCGCCCACTATGACCACCTGGGCCGGCGCGACGATCCGGCCCCCGGCGAAATCGACCACTATCCCGGCGCCGAGGACAACGCCTCGGGGGTGGCGGTGCTCTGCGAACTGGCCCGCCTGCTGGCGGCCGGTCCCGATCCCGACGCCGGCCCGCGCCGCGGCTGTCTCTTCGCCGCCTTCGCCGGCGAGGAGATCGGCCGCCAGGGTTCGCTCGCCCTGGCGGAAGCGCCGCGAACCGTCGGCGGACGGGTCGTCGCCATGCTCAACCTGGATTCCGTCGGTCGGCTGCGCGACAGCCGGCTCTACATCGGCGGTCTCGGCACTTCGAACGTCTGGCGCCCCCTGATCGGCGAGGTCGCGGCCGGCCACGATCTCGTCTTGGAACTCAGCGATCGCGACTGGGACGCCAGCGATCACGTCTCCTTCGCCGCCGCCGGCGTGCCCGTCCTCTTCCTCTTCACGGGGCCGCATCCCGAGTACCACTCTCCGGCCGACGTCTGGGATCTGGTGCCCCCGGAGGGCCTGGCGCGGGTGGCTGCCTTCGCCCGCGACCTCGCGGCGGCGCTGCTGGAGCGTCCCGGGGCGCCGGTCTTCACCGACGCCGCGTCGCCCGGTCCGGCCGCCGCCCGTCCGGCCGACGGGCGGAAGCGCTCGTGGCTGGGCAGCATTCCCGATTTCGTCGAGGGGGTCGAGGGGGTCCGGCTGGCCGGCACGATGCCCGGCAGTCCCGCCGCCGAGGCCGGCCTGGCCAAGGGGGACGTGCTGGTCGGATTCGCGGGGGAGACCGTGGCCGACCTGGAAGACCTGACGCGCCTGCTCTACGCCCACGGCACGGGGGAGACGGTCACGGTGACGGTGCTGCGCGAAGGGGAGCGGCGCGACTTCCGGATCACCCTGCGGGATCGTCCCCGCTGAGCGCGCCGTCTTCGTCCCGTCCGCCGCGGTGCGGCTCGACGTGGGCGACGACCTCGAAGAGTTCGCGCACGCTCTCCTCGAGCGCCCGCTCCAGCCGATCGGCGATGGCGTGTCCCTGGGCCACGGTCAGCTCCGGATCCACGGTGATCGAGATGTCCACCGAATAGACCGAGCCCCGCGGCCGGATGCGCAGCCGCGAGACCGCGCGGACGCCGTCGACGGTGGCGGCCGTCCGGCGGACATCGGCGACGAACTCCTCGTCGGGCATCGTCTCGAGCACGATCATCGCGTTCTCGCGCAGCAGGTCCCACCCCATCTTCACGATCAGCAGGGAAATGACCAGGGCGGCGGCGCTGTCCAGCATGGTCAGGCCGAGCATCGCCCCGCCGATGCCGACGACCGCGGCCACCGAGGACAGGGCGTCGGAGCGGTGGTGGGCCGCGTTCGTGCGCATCGCCGGCGAGTGGTGGATCCTGGCCGCCAGCGCCGTGTAGCGGGCCATCAGCTCCTTGACAACGATCGAGAGGACGGCGGCCCAGAGGGCCATGGCCTCCGGCTCGGCATGCCCGCCCGAGCGGATCTTGCCGATCGCGTCCTCGCCCAGCAGGAAGCCGGTGAGCAGCAGCAGCAGGGCGGCGCCCAAGGCGCCCAGGGTCTCGAATTGATGGTGTCCGTAAGGATGGCTCGAATCCGGCGGTCTGGCGCTGGCCTTCAGCGAAAACAGCACGCCGACGTCGCCGACGAGGTCCGAGATCGAGTGGAAAGCGTCGGCCACCAGCGAGGCCGAATGGGCGGCGAGCCCGACCAGCAGCTTCAGCCCGGCCAGCAGCACGTTGCCGGCCAGGCCGACCGCGGTGCAGACCAGCGGCCGCAGCAGCACGGTGCGCAGGGGCTCCCTCGGGGCGTCGACGACGGACATGGTCAATCCTGGTAGAGGTCCTCGATCAGGTCGTGGTATTTCTTCTGGATCACGCGCCGCTTGATCTTCAGGGTCGGGGTCAGCTCGCCGCTTTCCAGGGTGAACTCGTCCCGGAGCAGGGCGAACTTCTTGATCGTGCTGAAGCGGGGCAGCTTCTCGTTCACGTAGTCCAGGGCCCGCTGGTACTTCTCCTGCACGCTCGGATGCTTCTCCAGGTCGTCGTGGTCGCTCCAGGCGATCCCGTGTTCGCTCGCCCATTTCTCGATGTTGTCGAAGTTGGGGACGAAGAGGGCGATCAGGAAGGGCCGCCGGTCGCCGATGACCACGGCGTTGGTGATGAACTTGTTCTTGGCGAACTCTCCCTCGATGGGCTGCGGCGCGATGTTCTTGCCGCCGGCGGTGACGATCAGCTCCTTCTTGCGGTCGGTGATGTACAGGTAGCCGTCCTCGTCGAAACGGCCGATGTCCCCGGTCATGAACCAGCCGTCGTCGGTCATCACCTCGCGGGTGGCGGCCTCGTCGTTGTAGTAGCCCATCATGAGCTGGGGGCCGCGGGCCAGGATCTCGCCGTCGTCGGCGATCCTGATCTCGGTGCGCGGCAGGGGGATCCCGACGCTGCCCACGCGCTGGCGGCCGGGCACGTTGCCCGACAGCACCGGCGTGGTCTCGGTCAGGCCGTAGCCCTCGTAGGCGGGAAGCCCGGCGGCGTTGAAGAACTCGTTGACGTGCGGCGCCAGCGGCGCGCCGCCCGAGACGAAGAAGCGCAGGCGACCGCCGGTGCGCGCGCGCAGCTTGCTGAAGACCAGGCGGTCGACGATGCCGTGCTGCAGACGGGTCCAAGAGGATGGGTTCTCGTGGCGCTGGTGGGCCTCGCGGATGTCGTGCACGACCTTCTTCGCCCAGATGAAGATGTTGCGCTTGATGGGAGATCCGCCCATCGCCGCGGTGTTGACCCGGTCGAAGATCTTGTCCAGCAGGCGCGGCACGCAGACCAGGACCGTCGGCCGCACCGTGAGCATGTCCGGGCCCACGGTGTCCACGCCGCCCGCGAACGAGACGCCCATGCCCGCGGCCATCATCGCGTAGAAGCCGCAGGTGCGCTCGAAGGCGTGGGACAGGGGCAGGAACGACAGCGCCGTATCCGAGGGCAGCAGCGGGAAGACCTCAAGCGACTGGCGCACGTTCTCCACGAAGTTCCGGTGCGAGAGCATGACGCCCTTGGGGTTGCCGGTCGTGCCCGAGGTGTAGAGGATGCTGGCCAGGTCCTCGGGGGCCGACGGACCGCAGATTTCGGTCCCTTCCAGGGGCTGCTTGGCTAGCAGGTTCTCGCCGATCTCCATCAGGCGCGAGAAGCTCATCGTGCCCGGCAGCTCCAGGGGCTCGAAGGTGATCACGTCGCGCAGGAACGGCGCCTGGTCGCGGATGCAGCGGACCTTCCGCGCCTGCTCCGCGTTCGAGACGAAGATGGCCTTCGGCTGGCAGTCGCCCAGGATATAGGCGATGTCCCGTTCCTCGAGGGTGGGGTAGATCGGCACGTCGGCCGCTCCGCAGCAGAGCGTGGCCAGGTCGGCCAGGATCCATTCCAGCCGGTTCTCGGAGAGGATCGCCACCCGGTCGCCGCCGGCGATCCCCAGCGACTCCAGGGCCAGGCGCAGGGCCTTCACCCGGCGCAGGACCTCCTCGCTGGCGACGGGCGTGAACCCGCCCGCCTCGTCCCGGATCTGGTACATGTCGGGGCGCGGATGATCGCGCACCGTCTCGAGAAAGAGCTGCGGAAGGGTTTCGGCGCGCATGGGGACTCCTCGGCGCTCCCGGCGGGGAACGTGCGGACAGGGGCGATCCTGGGGTGACAGCCTCCGGATGGAAGAATGCCGTCGGGTGCGCGGCGAAACATTAAGCGACCTTGCCGACGCCGCGATCCGACGGTATCCTCAGCCCATCTTCTAGCAACGCCGGGGTGGATGTGTCAACACTATCCCGGCACCACGATTCCGGGGGGATCGCGATGAAACCGACCCGCTTGTTTCTGATCTCGCTCCTGACCCTGGCCGCGACCGCGGCCTCCGCCCAGGCTCCCGCCACGGCCGACGCCCACCTGGACGCCTGCCGCAGCGCCTACGAGGCCGACGACCTGGCCGGCTCCCGCGCTTCCGCCGAGTCGGCCCTGGCGCTGGCGCCCGACAGCTATCCCGCGTCCTGGATGCTGGCGCGCGTGCTGATCGACCTGGGCAACCGCGAGGACGACAAGAAGGTCGCCGAGTCCTTCTACGCCGAGGCCGAGACGAACGCCCGCCGCGCCGTCGAACTGGCGCCGGACGACACCTGGGGCCATCACTACCTGGCCGCCGCGATCGGCAAGCTGGCCCTCAGCGCCGGGGGCAAGCGCAAGATCGAGCTGTCCAAGGAGGTTCGCGAGGAGGCCGAGAGGGCCCTGGCCTGCGATCCGACGAACGACAAGTCCCACCACATCCTGGGCCGCTGGAATCGCGAGGTCGCCGGCCTCAGCCCCATCCTCAAGCTGGCGGCCAAGGTCGTCTACGGCGGCGTGCCCAAGGGCGCGACCAGGGAGAAGGCGGTCGAACACTTCCTGAAGGCCATCGAGCTCAATCCCGGGCACATCAACCACCACCTCGAGCTCGGCGTGACCTACATGGACATGCGGGAGTACCAGAACGCCCTCGACCAGTTCGCCCAGGTTGCGGAGCTGCCCGAACACGATCCCAACGACGGCGACTACAAGCGCGAGGCGCTGCTCAACTCCGAGAAGTGCGAGAAGAGAATTGAGCACAAGGACAGGGACCGTTCCCGTTGAGGCCGTGACGCCCCCGGCGCCGGCCGCCGAACGGGCGCGCCGCCGCCTGCGGGCCTGGTATCGACGCGAGGCGCGGCCGCTCCCCTGGCGGGAGCGGCCGTCGCTCTATGGCGTCTGGATCGCCGAGATCATGCTCCAGCAGACGACCGTGGCCACGGTCGTCCCTTTCTGGGAGCGCTTCCTGGCCCGGTTCCCGGACGTCCGCACGCTGGCCGCCGCCGACGAATCCGAGGTGCTGGCGCAGTGGACCGGTCTGGGCTACTACCGGCGGGCGCGCCGGCTGCACGCGGCGGCCCGGTCCATCATCGCCGATAACGGAGGCGTCCTGCCCCGGGACCGGGAGGGCTGGCGGGCCCTGCCCGGCGTGGGGGCCTACGCCGCCGGCGCCATCGCCAGCATCGGCGCCGGCCGGCCGGTTCCCGCCGTGGACGTCAACGTGGCCCGGGTGCTGACCCGCCTGAGCTGCGCCGACATCGTCGAGGCGGACGGGCTGGGACCGACGGCGCTCGAGAGCCTCGCCGGGGCCTGGCTGGACCGCTCCGATCCGGGGCAGTGGAACCAGGCCCTGATGGAGCTCGGCGCCGGCGTCTGCCGTCCCGCCGAGCCCCGCTGCGGGGACTGTCCGTTGGCCGAGGTCTGCCGCGCCCGCGCCGCGGGAACGGCCGCGTCGCTGCCCGCAGCGCGTCCTTCGGCCGCTCCGGTGCCCTCCGCCGGCTCCCTGCTGGTCCTCTGGCGCGGCGGCCGCGTCCTGCTGGCCGAACCCGGCGCGGCGCCGGCGGTCGTCTGCCCGGGCTGGGGCGATCCCGTCCGCGACGACTTCTCCCGGCTCTGGCGCGGCCTCTGGGGCCTGCCGGCCACGCCGTGGTACCCCGCAGCAACGCCCGGCGGCGTTCCGGCCGATCCGGCGACGGCGGCTGCGGCCTGGCGTCGAACATGCGGCGACCGCGAGGGAGGATTGGTCCACGCGGGCGTCCTTCGCCACGCCGTCACGCGCTACCGTCTGAAGCTGCACGTCTTCAGCCGCCGCCTGCCCCGCGGCGCCGCCGATCCCGCCGGCCTGGGCGGCCGCTGGGCCGACCCGGACGCGGACCTGCCGCTCTCCTCCCTGGCGCGCAAGGCGATCCGGCTGGCCCGGTCCGCGGCGGAGGGATCCGGCGCGGGTTGATCCCGGACATCCCCGTTCCGTCAAAGGGTTTCGATGACGCGCATCTTCGCGTTGCCGCAGTTCCCGGCGTGCTGCTATGATGGGATGGAATGCTCGCCGCCGCCCGGCATCCCCGTCCCCATCCGGAGGAATGATGGCCCCGACCGCCGCCGACACGCGCCTGCGCTACGTGACCGCCGCCGCCCTCTTCGACGGCCACGACGCCTCGATCAACATCATCCGCCGCCTGCTGCAGCGGTCGGGCGCCGAGGTCATCCACCTCGGGCACAACCGCTCGGTCCCCGAGATCGTCCGCGCCGTGCTGCAGGAGGACGCCGACGCGGTGGCCGTCAGCAGCTACCAGGGCGGGCATGTGGAGTTCTTCCGCTACCTGACCGACGAACTCCGGCGTCGCGGCCTGGACCACGTCGCCGTCTTCGGCGGCGGCGGCGGCGTGATCATCCCCGAGGAGATCGCGGCCCTGCAGGACTACGGCGTCGACCGCATCTACTCGCCCGACGACGGGCGCGAACTGGGGCTCACCGGCATCATCGACGACATGAACGCGCGCGCTTCGGCGCGGGCCGCGGCGCGGGACGACGCGCCCGTCGTCGCGCCCGGGACGGCGCCCGTGGCCGAGGACGTCGGCTTGGCCCGGGCCCTGACCCTGGCCGAGCGCGGCGCGGCTCCGCCGGCGGAGCCCTCGCGCCGCGCCCCGGTGATCGGCATCACCGGCACCGGCGGGGCGGGCAAGAGCTCGCTCACCGACGAACTGGTGCGCCGCTTCCTGCGCGGCGGCCCCGACCGGCGGGTCGCCCTCTTCGCCGTCGATCCCAGCAAGCGCAAGACCGGCGGCGCCCTGCTCGGGGACCGCATCCGCATGAACGCCATCTACGACGACCGCTGCTTCCTGCGCAGCTTCGCCACCCGCGGCGTCCGGGGCGAGCTGACGGCGGCGCTGGCGCCGGGCCTGGAACTGGCCCAGTCGCGCGGCTTCGACCTGATCATCGTCGAGACCAGCGGCATCGGCCAGGGCGACTCGGCGATCGCCGACGTCAGCGATCTCTCCCTCTACGTCATGACCAGCGAATTCGGCGCCGCGACCCAGCTCGAGAAGATCGACATGATCGACTTCGCCGACTTCATCGTGGTCAACAAGTTCGACCGTCCCGGCTCCGAGGACGCCCTGCGCGACGTCCGCAAGCAGCTCCGGCGCAGCCGCGACGACTTCGCGACGCCCGACGAGGCCCTGCCCGTCTTCGGCACCATCGCCAGCCACTTCAACGACGCCGGGGTCAACGCCCTCTTCGCCGCCATCGAGGCGAGGCTGGACGACGCCGACCCCCCGACGGGGACGTCCCCGATCACCGACGGCCGGGCCGAGATCATCCCGGCCTTTCGCCAGAACTACCTGGCCGAGGTGGCCGACGCCGTGCGCGACCACCGGCTCCGGGCCGAGCAGGACGCGGCGCGCCTGCGCCGCTGGCACGCCCTCGAGCGGGCCGCGGCCGAGCTGAAGGAAGCGGGCGAGGACCCGGGCCGGCTGGCCGAGACGGCCGCGGCCGCCCGCGCCGAGGCCGGCGAGCCGGTCATCGCCGAGGCCGAGGCCTGGGACGGGATCGCCGAGCTGTATCGCCGGGCGGAGGTCCCGGTATCGGTCCGCGGCCGCATGCGGACCTTCGCCGCCTTCCACGAGACCCTGGCCGGGACGCGCCTGCCCAAGGTGGTCCTGCCCCGCCTGACCGACCCCGGCGACCGCCTGCGTTTCCTGCGCCTGGAGAACGTGCCCGGGGGCTTCCCCTTCACCGGCGGCGTCTTCCCCTTCCGGCGCACCGACGAGGACCCCAAGCGGCAGTTCGCCGGCGAGGGCTCCCCGGAGCGCACCAACCGCCGCTTCCACTACCTCTGCCGCGGCGAGGGGGCCAAGCGCCTGAGCACGGCCTTCGACAGCCTGACCCTGTACGGCGAGGACCCCGCCGAACGCCCCGACATCTACGGCAAGATCGGCGAGGGCGGCGTCTCGATCTGCACCCTGGACGACATGAAGGCTCTCTACGACGGCTTCGATCTCTGCGATCCGGCCACGAGCGTCTCGATGACCATCAACGGTCCCGCGCCCATTCTCCTGGCCATGTTCTTCAACGCGGCGATCGACCAGCAAACGGCCCGGCGCGAGGCCGAGCGCGGCGCCCCGCTGGACGAGGCGGAGCGGCGCGAGCTGGCCGCGGTCACCCTGCAGTCGGTGCGCGGCACGGTCCAGGCCGACATCCTGAAGGAGGACCAGGCCCAGAACACCTGCATCTTCGCCACCGAGTTCGCGCTGAAGCTGATGGGGGACGTCCAGGCCTACTTCGTCGAGCACGGCATCCGCAACTACTACTCCGTCTCGATCAGCGGCTACCACATCGCCGAGGCGGGGGCCAACCCCGTCAGCCAGCTGGCCTTCACGCTGGCCAACGGCCTGACCTACGTGGAGTACTACCTCAGCCGCGGCATGGCGATCGACGACTTCGCCCCCAACCTCTCCTTCTTCTTCAGCAACGGCCTGGACGCCGAGTACACCGTGATCGGCCGCGTCGCCCGCCGCATCTGGGCCGTGGCCATGCGCGACCTCTACGGCGCCGGCGAGCGCAGCCAGAAGCTGAAGTACCACATCCAGACCTCGGGTCGCTCGCTGCACGCCCAGGAGGTCGACTTCAACGACATCCGCACGACGCTGCAGGCCCTGATGGCGATCCACGACAACTGCAACTCCCTGCACACCAACTCCTACGACGAGGCGATCACGACGCCCACCGAGGAGTCCGTACGCCGGGCCATGGCCATCCAGCTGATCATCAACCGCGAACTGGGCTGGGCGAAGAGCGAGAACCCGTTGCAGGGCTCGGCCCTGATCGAGGAGCTGACCGATCTGGTCGAGGAGGCGGTGCTGCAGGAATTCGAGCGACTGTCGCGTCGCGGCGGGGTTCTCGGGGCGATGGAGACGCAGTACCAGAGGGGCAAGATCCAGGAGGAGAGCCTGCTCTACGAGCACCGCAAGCACTCGGGAGAGCTGCCCATCGTCGGGGTCAACACCTTCCTCGACCCCGAGGCGCCGCCGACGACGGCCACCGGTCTGGCCTTGGCCCGGTGCCCGGCCGACGAGAAGGACCGGCGGCTCCTCGACACGGCGGCCTTCCGCGAGCGTCACGCCGCCGAGGCCCCGCAGGCCCTCGCCAGGCTCCAGGCGGTCGCTCTGGCCGGCGACAACGTCTTCGCCGAATTGATGAGCGCCGTGCGCTGTTGCACCCTGGGCCAGATCTCGAACGCGCTCTACGCCGTGGGGGGCCAGTACCGTCGCGCAATGTAGCGCGGCGGCGGCAACTCCCTGCAATTTTTGGCGGATTGAGATTTGACTTCTTGAGTCCTGATTTCCATCATATCCTGGTAGACCTGTCGGTGGGGAGAGACGTGGGGAGGGTTGCGGCCGGGTTGCCGCTTCAACATCGAGCCTAGCTCAGAGGTGAGTCCCAATGCTGCAGATCACTCGCCAGACCGAATACGCCATCCGTGGCCTCATGGAACTCGCGGAACGCGACAACGGTTCCCCGGTCCGCCTGAAATCCCTCGCCGAGTCATGCGAGGTCTCCGAGGCCTTCCTCGCCAAGATCTTCCAGATGCTCTCCCAACACAACATCGTGAAGTCCCATCGCGGCGTGAAGGGCGGCTTCTCGCTGGGGCGCAGCCCGTCCGAGATCTCCCTGCGCGAGATCGTGGACATCTGCGAGGGCGGCATCGCCCTGAACCACTGCCTGCGCAAGGTCGACCCCTGCAACCGCCGCGGCGACTGCAAGATGAGCAAGGTATGGGTCCAGGCCCAGAAGGCCCTGACCGCGGCCCTGGACGGAACGTCCCTGCGCGACCTGATGTAGAGCGGTAGCGACCTTCCGCGGGCGCGATCCCGCCGCGATCCGAGCCCGGCCTGGAGCCGGCTCCGATCGCGGCGGGATCTTCATTTTCGGCGATGGCGCAGCTGGCCGCAGGCGGCGTCGATGTCCTCGCCGCCGCTGATGCGCACGAAGGCGCGCACGCCGGCGTCGTCGAGCGCGCGCTGGAAGGCCGCGACCCTTTCGGGGGGGGAGGGGCGCCACCGGGCGTCGATGGCGTTGAGCGGGATGAGGTTGACCTTGAAGGGGCGGCCGCGCACCAGGGCGGCCAGCGCCTTGGCCTCGGCCGGAGTGTCGTTGACGCCGTCGATGAGCACGAAGGCCACGGTCACCGGCCGCCGGATGCGACGGGCGTGGCGCTCGCCGTGGCCGAGCAGCTCGGCCAGCGGCGTCCGCCCCGGCACGGGCATCAGCCGGCGCCGGAGGTCGGGGTCGCAGCCGTTGACCGACAGGGTCAGGCCTACGGGCCGGGGCAGCTCGGACAGGCGCGCCAGCCCCGCGGCGGGGCCGGCCGTCGAGATCTGGATCCGTCGCGGCGACATGCCGAAACCCGCCTCGTCGACCAAGACATCCAGCGACGCGGCCACGTTGTCGAAGTTGTCCAGGGGCTCGCCCATCCCCATGAAGACGATGTTGTGCCCACGGTCGCCGAGTTCGGGCAGGGGCGCCGCGGCGAGATCGGCGCGCAGGTGGATCACCTGCTCCAGGATCTCTCCCGGCGTCAGGTTGCGGGCCAGCCCGCCGCGCGCCGTGGCGCAGAAGGCGCAGGCCATGGCGCAGCCGACCTGGGAGGAGATGCAGAAGGTGGCGTGCCCTTCCATGGGGATGATGACGCTCTCGACAACCTGGCCGTCGCGCAGTCCGAAGAGGAACTTGCGCGTGCCGTCGGTCGAGACTTGGCGTTCCCGCAGGGCGAGACCCGCCAGGTCGAAGTCCGCGGCCAGCTCGTCGCGCAGCGTCGCCGGCAGGTTCGTCATCTCCGCCCAATCCAGGGCGCCGTCGGTGAAGAGCCAGCGGGCCAGTTGATCGGCGCGCCAGCGGGGCAGGCCCCTGGCCAAGATGTGTCGGGCGAGCTCGCCGGGGTTCGAATCGCGGATCAGGGGCTTCATGGCTCGCGCTTCCGTTCGTCGGTTCCGCCGGCCGGGGCGGCGGGCGTTGGGACTTGACACTCCCGCCGGAGCCCCTGCAAGTTGGTCGCAGGGATCGGCCGCGCCGGCGGTCCCAGAGATAGCGCACCCGCCGTGCCCGCGCAAGCGGGACGGACCGGAGGGAGGCCCATGAGGACGGTCCTGGTCGTCGACGACGAAGCCGCGATCCGCGAAACCCTTTCGCAGCTGTTGACCTACGAGAAGTACCGCGTGCTCACCGCCGCCAACGGCCCCGCAGCCCTGGCCGTGCTCCAGGCGGGGCGCGTCGACGTCGTCCTGCTGGATATCAAGATGCCCGAGATGGACGGCTTCGAGGTCCTGGCCCGGATGGCCGAACTGGAGCGGCGCCCGCCGGTGATCGTCGTCTCCGGCCACGGCACCGTCGAGACGGCGGTCGAGGCGGTGCGCCAGGGCGCCTACGACTTTCTCGAGAAGCCGCTCGACCGCTCCCGCCTGCTGGTCACTCTGGAGAACTGCCTGGAGCACAGCCGGCTGCAGGACGCCACCGAGGACCTCCGCGACACCAGCGGCTTCTACGCCCCCCTGGTCGGGGAATGCCCGCCGATGCGGGACGTGCGCGCCTTCATCCAGCGCGTCGCTTCCACCGACGCCACCGTGCTGATCACCGGCGAGAACGGGACGGGCAAGGAACTGGTCGTGCGCGCCCTCCACGCCGGCAGCGCCCGCCGCGAGAAGCCCCTGGTCGAGGTCAACTGCGCCGCCATCCCGCGCGAGCTGGTCGAGAGCGAGCTGCTCGGGCACGAGAAGGGCAGCTTCACCGGCGCCGAGAAGATGCGCGTCGGCAAGTTCGAGAAGGCCGACGGCGGCACCCTCTTCCTGGACGAGATCGGCGACATGAGCGAGGAGGCCCAGGCCAAGGTGCTCAAGGCCGTCGAGGAGAGCCGCTTCGAAAGGGTCGGCGGCTCCGAGACGATCCACGTCGACGTCCGCATCGTCGCCGCGACCAACCGCGACCTCTCGAACCCGGACTCGGGCTTCCGCCAGGATCTCTTCTACCGCCTCAACGTCCTGTCCATCCACCTGCCGCCGCTGCGCGAGCGGGGCGACGATATCGACCTGCTGCTGGAGTACTTCATGGGCACCCTGGCCGTGCAGCTCAAGCGGCGGCCCCGGCGCTTCGCCCCCGAGACCCTGGCCCTGCTCCGCGAGTACTCCTGGCCGGGCAACGTGCGCGAGCTGCGCAACCTGGTCGAGCGCCTGCTCATCCTGGTCAGCCGCGACACCGTTGTTCCCTCCGATCTGCCGGCCCTGCCGGGGCTTAAGGCCCCGTCCCGGTCCGGCGACGAATTCTCCGCGCTGCTCGCCTGCGGCGAGTTCCAGGACTTCAAGACCCGCTCCGAGTCGTTGTTCCTGCAACACAAGCTCAAGGAAAACCGTTATAACGTGAGCCGAACCGCAGAACGGCTCGGCATGCAGCGCAGCAACCTCTACAAGAAGATCACCAAGTACGACCTGCGCACCGAGCCGGAATCCTGACCCCGGAGGCCCAGGAATATTGACAGTTGGTTCGGTTCGCCCTAATTTGCTATAATGTTCTCGGGGGAATCTCTCGCCGATCCCTGAGGCGGGCTAATTCCCGATTCGGACACCGCCTACGTACCCTACCCGGGGCGGTGTGGGTTGGAAAGGGTAGTGATGATGAAGAAGACACTTTGGATTCCGTGCCTTCTGGTGCTGCTCTTGGTCGCGATGGCCGGGTCCGTCTCGGCTGCGGCTTTCCAGCGGGTCGCCCTGATCGATGATCAGTGCGCGACCGTCGCTGTGGAACCCGCAGACGACGGGGACGGACAGTACACGACCGATGGGGATCCCGACGACACCATCATCGGCAACCGGGGAAGATTCTCCCTCGACGACTATGTGTCGTCGTTGTTGCCGGAGGCGTTGGCGTCCTACCTCATGGAGCGCTACCAGGAAATCCTGGCGGGCCTGTCGGACGTGGGCCTGGACTGATTTCTCCCCGGAAGGCGCCGGGGGATGTCGGTACAGCCACGGTTTGACGCAGGCCAGCCGTTGATCGTCTTTGCCCGCCTACTCGCCAGGGGACAAAAACGATGCCGCAGCCTTTCAATGAACGCAACCGCAAGCGTTCCGAGCGGCCAGATCCTCGATTCGCCGTGAGCGAGTCCGCCCTGCTGCGACTCGAAGAGATCGGCGATCTCCACTTCGAGGCCTCGGCCTATACCTCCGCCCTCGATTATTATCGCCGGCTCCTGGACGGCTCCGGGGCCGTCGTCGGCGTTCCGCGCCTGCTCGGCGTCCTGCGCAAGTCCGTCGACGCCGCCCTGAACATCGGCGACTTGGCCCTGGCCGAGTCGCTGCTGGCCCGCGCCTCGGACATCGCCGGTCCCGACGTCGATCTCGACTCCGAGGAGCGCGCCCAGCTGCTGGCTCCGATCATGGGCCGCCGCGCCGCCCTGCTCACCCACCGTAGCGCCTACGCCAAGGCCCTGCGGCTGGCCAAGCACGCCTTCGCCGTCCTGGCGATCACCGACTCCCACAACGAGGTGGCCAACCTCCAGGTCACCATGGGCGTCTGCCATCAGCGTCTGGGACGCCTCGGCAAGGCCGAGGAGTTCTACACCGACGCCCTGGCCACCTATCGCCGCATCGGCGACGAGATCGGCACGGCGATCCTCTACAACAACCTGGCGTTGCTGCACAAGAACCTCTGCCGCTGGGACCGCGCCCTGAACCTGCAGGAGAAGGCCGTGGCCGTGGCCTCGCGTCACGGGGCGACGCACCTGCTCTCGAGGATGCATCTCAACCAGGGGATCATCCTGCGCAAGATGGGCCGTCGCGGCGAGGCCCGCTCCAGCCTGGAGAAGTGCCTCCGCCTGGCGATCAGCCTGGGTGACGCCTCCCGGCAGGCCCGGGCCTCCCTGGCCCTGGGCTACCTGGAGCTGGACGAGGGGCACCAGTTGCGCGCAGAAGAATTGATCCTCGCGGGCAAGGCCATCTCCGAGAGCGCCGGCTACGTCCGCGAAGCCACGATCGCCGACGAGTACATGGGCGATATCCTGCTCGTGCGCGGCGATGTCGACAAGGCGCTGTACAACTACGAGCAGGGCCTCGAGAAGACCCGCGCCATCGGCAAGGTCACCGACCTCGAGGGCGAACTCCTGCGCCGCTGCGCCGAGGCCTACCGCCGTCGCGGCGATCTCGACAAGGCCGTCTCGTCGGCGGAGGCGGCCGTGGCCGTCTGCGAGTCCTGCGGCGAGGAGTACGAGCTCGGCTTCTGCCACCGCACCCTGGGCATGGCCCACGCCGCCCGCGGCGATATCGACGAATGCGACCGCGCCTTCCGCGATTCGATCGCCCTCTTCCGCAAGCAGAACCTGAACGCGGAGATGTGCGAGTCGATCCTCGCCTTCCATGAGGCTCGACGCCGCAAGGCCGGGCGTTCCCAGCTCCTGCTGCTCCGCCGTTTCCTGATCGAGGTCCTGGACGCGCCGCCCACATCCATCGAGGACGACCTCGTCTGCCGCCTCCACCAGTCGCTGGCCGAAGTGCAGCTGGGGCTGGGCCAGAACGATGAGGCCCTGCTCACGGTCAGCGAACTGGAGCGTCTCATCGGCAGCGGCGTGTGCAACTCCTTCGCCCCCGTGGTCCAGGAGCTTCGCCAGAGCATCGAGCAGATCCTGGTCGGCAGCCTCGTCGGGGCCAAGGACCATCTCCAGGCCGTCTCGTCCGTGCCGGCGCTGCTCACCGGCGGTCCCGCCCGGCCCAACACCCTGGCTTCCGTGCTCCAGGCGGGCATGGCCCGGACCGGGGCCACTGCTGGTTTCCTGGCCATGGCCGACCAGCGCGCCGCCGCCACAGGCTTCTCGCTGGTGGCCCGCGAAGGCGTCAGCGAGAACCTGGCGGGGCAGTTGGCCGAATGGTTCGACGGCCGTCGCGGTACGGATTCCCCGACTGCGCCGCTGGTCTTCACCCGCCTTTCCGCCTCGGACGCTCTCGTGAAGGACGTGCCGGCCCTGGCCGACGCCGCCCGCAGCTGCGTCTTCCTGCCCGTCGCGCTGCACGGACGTCTCTTCGGCATGATGTTCCTGGCGCGTCGCGACGATTCCGACGCCGCCCTGGCTTCGGGAGCGCTGGAGTTCCTCGCCGCCTACCTCGGCTTCATCGCCCTCTTCCTCGAGGAGCGGGGCGCCGGCGGTCCGGCTTCCGCGCCGCGGCCCGACGTGCCCCCCGGCCAGGAGTGCTTCGAGAACTTCATCACCGGCGACGAGCGGATGCTCGAATTGCTGAGCCTGATCCGCAAGGTGGCGCCCAGCGAATTGACCGTCCTGCTCCACGGCGAGACCGGCACCGGCAAGGGCCTGCTGGCCTACGCGATCCACGCGCTCAGCCCTCGCATGGGTCAGCGCTTCAGCTCTGTGAACTGCGCTGCGATTCCCGAGACCCTGCTCGAGAGCGAGCTCTTCGGCCACGTGCGCGGCAGCTTCACCGGCGCCGTCTCCGACAAGCCCGGACTGCTTGTCGAAGCCGAGGGCGGCACTGTCTTCCTCGACGAGGTCGGGAAGATGCCCCTGCCCATGCAGGCCAAGCTGCTGCATTTCCTCGACACCAAGGTCATCCGGCCGGTCGGATCCGCCCGGGACCGCCGCGTCGACGTCCGCATCGTCTGCGCCACCAAGGGCGACCTGCAGGAGATGTCGCGCCAGGGCCTCTTCCTCGAGGATCTCTACTACCGGCTGCTGGATTTCCCCTTGCGCGTGCCGCCTCTGCGCGAGCGCCCCGGCGACATCCAGCTGCTCGTCCAGCATTTCATCGCGCGCTTCGCCGGCGAGAGCGGCCGTCCGGTGCCCGGTTTCACGGCGGCGTTCATGAACGCCTTGACCGGCCACGACTGGCCCGGCAACGTCCGCGAGCTCGAAAAGAGCCTGCGTCGCGCCATCGTCCTGGCCCAGGACGATGAGATGCTACGGCCCGAGCACCTGCCGACCGAGGTCTCCGCCTACGCTTTCGGCGACTCCGTCGGTCGCGACATCGCCCCGCTGCGCGAGACCGTCGGCGCCGTCGAATGCCGCGAGATCACGGCCGCCCTCAAGGCCGCCGGCGGCAACAAATCCCAGGTCTGCCGCATGCTGGGCATCAGCTACCCGAGCCTGCTGCGCAAGATCCGCCTCTACGGCATCCGCCTTTCCTGATCTTCCTTTTCCTAAACATTCCTGCAGGCCGCGCCCGCGGCTATTAACTTTCTTTATAGTCCAAAACATTAAAAACAAATGACTTAGAGAATTCATCGCCGTACTGGAACAATGGTTTCGCCTTTGTGGCCCGTGCGGCAAGCCCTGGGCTATGGTATGCAATCCGTAGTTTGCTGTAAACATTGAGGTTACGATAATAACACTTGGGTTGCATTCATGGTACGGGACGTGCTGTATTGCTGGGCGGAAGGGGCCAGTTGCAGGGAACTTCTGGGCCTGGACACGTAGCTGGGAATTGACATTCGGGAGGCCGAGCCGGTTCGAAAACTCATTTTTGCTAACCGGCTGTAATGAGAAGTTTTCATCTGATGTGCTTGCAGCGCGGTGGTCGAGAGGTGGGGTCCCGATCATCGATGACGGCAGGCTGAGAAAACTTCGATCCGGCCGCCCTCCCGAAAGAACTCGGATCGCCCGGGGTTCCCAGCCCCAACTTCGGAAAGGGAAAGAGCCGAGCCGGTTCTGAAAGGCGAGATTCAGGGCAGGTGGAGCCATTGCGGGGCGGGCTCTTTCCTCTCTCAAGCGGGGGGCGACGAAAGTCGCCCCCCGTTGTTCGTTCTCCACTGTCTCCAATAGGGTAACGGATTGGACGCAGGGGGACGACGCGGCCCGTGCCGCCGCCTTTTTTCTCAAAGCGGGGCTCAGGCTCTCCTCCCGAGGCCGATCTCGACAATTCCTTGTATATTATGGCCTTGAAGCGTTTGATCTTCCGGCGGGGCAGATCCCGCTCGGCGATGCCGGCGGCAGGCGACGCCTGGCACGGCCCGTGCGTAGTCCCGGGCGTGGACAAGGACCCGCAGAGCCTCGATTCAGGAGGACGGTCATGAGAGGATTCGCAACCATCGACAAGAGCGCTGGCGCCGCAGAGGGGCGGAGCCCCCGCTGCAGCGAGAAGGATCGCCGTTCTTCCCTCCTGACGGTCCTGGCGCTGGCTGCGGTCCTGCCCGGGCTGCTGCTGGCCGGCGGGTGCAGCGACGACGAGACGCTGGTGGCCGTGGACCTGCCGCCGGCCGTGCCCACGGGGGTCTACAGCGTCACCGGTGACGAGGTCGTGACCGTCTTCTGGAATTACAACTCCGAAGAGGATATCGGCGACCTCGCCGGCTACGACGTCTACCGCAACGACCCCCAGATCCATGATGAAGGCGACTACTACTACCTCGGCTCGGTCGCCTACGACGAGAACTTCATCGTCGAGACGCTGCAGCACTACTTCCAGGACGCGGACGTCACGAACGGCCATACCTACTACTACGCCGTGCTCGCCTACGACTCCGCCGGCAACGAGAGCGACCTCAGTTTCGAGTTCGTCTTCGACACGCCGCGGCCCGAGGGCAGCGGCGTCGTGCTCTACGATCGGGCCGTCTCGCCCGACCGCAGCGGCTTCGACTTCAGCATGCTCGACGCGGGGCGCACCGACTGGGATTCGCCCATGGCCGACATCTTCGTCGAATTCGAGGCCGGGGTGCCCTACGTGGTCAGCGCCCGCCCCGACGTCGTCAAGATCCAGGACTACGGGACGATCCCCCTGGTCTGGGTCGACTACGCGCCGGTGGGCGGCTACTCCGCGACCGGCCGTCTCGAACTGATCACCGGTCATTCCTATATCGTGAAGATCAGCGCCCAGGTCGTTCCCGGCCTCTGGGTCGAGCATTTCGCCAAGTTCGAGATCCTGGGCGCCGCCGCCCCGGCGGTGACCATCGAATGGGCCTACCAGACCGACGACGACAATCCGGAACTGAGCGTCCCCGAGACGCCCGCCCCGGCCGCCGATGAGATCGGCAAGGCCGAGGTCGTCCGGTTCTAGCGCGGGGCGCCGCGGCGTCTCCGGTATCGAGGAGGAGAGACATGGGACACAAGGCTGAAACCAGAACGAACGATCGCGGCCGCGGCGCCCGGGTGGGATCGGGTCCCCGTCTGGCCCTGTCGCTCACCCTCGTCGCCCTGGTCATCCTCGTCGGGGCGGCCCTGGTCCGCGCCGAGCCGGGGCGCGTGTCCCGCTCCCTGGCCACCGAGGAGTGGGCCGGCTACGAAGCGCAGCCACTGCGGGTCAACATCTGGCACGACCGCGAGGACGACGAAGTCTACAGCCGCGGCGAATCGATCCGCATTCATTTCGAGACGAACCAGGACGCCTACGCCGTCGTCTACCGCATCGACGCCGAGGGCCGGGTGACGATCCTCTGGCCCCGCAGCCGCGAGGACGACGGCTTCGTCTTCGGCGCCCACACCTACAACCTGCCGGCTCCGGGCGCCGCCCGCGTCCAGGCCGGCGCCGCGGACGGCGTCGAATACGTCGAGGCCGTGGTCTCGCTCTACCCCTTCGACCTGCGCGCCATCGAGGCCGATTTCCACCACGAGCGCGTTGATACGCCCTTCGACTACTACGTCGCCGGCGATCCCTTCCTGGCCATGAACGAAGTGAACTTCGCCGTCACCGGCCTCGAAGATCCCGCCGACTACGCCGTGACGAACTACACCAGCTACTATGTGGGCCGCGAGGTGGCCCATCCCCGCTATCTCTGCGGCCAGTGCCACGCGGACGACCCGGTCTACGAACCCTACCGTGACACCTGCACCGTCGAGATCCACTACGACTACGGCTGGGATACGTCCTGGTACGACCGCTACGGCTACTACCCGGTCTACTACTACCCGGCCTACTACTACGTCGATCCCTGGACCTGGCGGCCGTGGGTCAACTACTGGTACCGGCCGTGGTACGCGTGGCCGAGCTCGAGCTTCTACGCCTGGAACTGGGACTACTACAGCTGGAACTACTCGCCCTACTGGGACGGGGACTTCTGGGTCCGCCACAAGAGCGGCGATCGCCGCTACCGTCCGGTGAGCAAGGACCTGCGCTACAGCTCGCTGACCGCCGAGTCGCCCTATCGGGTGCCGTCGGGGATGGTCAAGTCCAAGGACGGGCGGCCCACCGCCGAGATGCGCGAGGCCATGAGTTCCAAGAAGACGATGCCCCGGGACGGCGCTGTCAAGGGGGCGGTCCGGGCTCCAGGCAAGACGGCGGCCTACGTCGACCGGGACCGGACGCTGCGCACGGCGGTGCCGATCGCGAGGCCCGGGACGTCCTCGGGCAAGTCCGGCCTGCGCATTCCCACCGGCGATCGTTTCCAGTCGGTCCGGGACGCCAAGCAGGTGCGCCCGGTGCCGGGAACCGGCGACGCCAAGGGGGCGGGCGATTCCAAGATCAGGCCTGTGCCCGGCCGCGGCGGCTCGAAGTCGCCGGCGGCGCCGGATCGCACGATCAGGCCGAGGCCCGGATCGGGCGACCGCGGCGACACGCGGGCGGTGAAGCCGGTCCAGCCGAACAAGCGCAGCTCGCGGATCTGGCAGGGCGGGCGCACGACCCCCAAGCGGGACGACGCCGCCAAGCGCCCCGCACCGACCGTGAAATCCAACAAGCCTTCGACGCGCTCGACGCCCAAGACGACGCCGCGTCAGGTCAAGCCTGCGGCCCCGAAGAAGCAGCCCGCGCCGGTCCGCAAGAGTTCGCCGCCTCCCGTCAAGAAGAGCGGGGACAGCGGCAAGAAATCGGGAGGATCGAAGCAGCCCGTCCGCCGTTGAGGCGGGCCCATGGTGCAAGTCGGTGGGGCTGATCGCTCCATCGAGCCTGGCGGGGAGGGAAGGTCCGGATCCTTGAAGAGGTTGGCAGCCGGACAGGGAACGGGACGCCGACCCGAGCCGCCAGGATCTCATCGACGGGCTGGTGGGGTCGAAGACGAGGCGTCGCCGATCAGGGGCGGCGATGTCGAGTGCTTCGGCCCCACTGCCTTTCCCGGTCGGGGCGTCGCCGCATTGACGGTCTCGTTGGCGCAACCTATAATCCGCATTCGTATCCCTTGACCGGCCCACTCACCCCCCGAGGTCCGCAGTTGGCGACATCCCGAACCGGACGCCTCACGATCCTGATGGGCGCGGTGTGCGCCTTGGCCGTTCTGGCCGCGCCGTCGCCGCCGGCCGTCGCCGCCGGCCGTCTCGTCCCCGGAACCATGCCCGAGGCCGTGCGCGAGCGGCTGGCCGCGCGGGCGGAGGGGCTGGCCCGCCGCGGCGTCTCGACCGAGCAGGCGGCCCGGCTGGCCGGGGCCGCGGCGCCCGATTCCCTGCACGCCGTCGTCCTGCTCTGCGACTTCGCCGACAGCCTTTTCTACGGACGCTACGGCGAGGTGCCGGGCGACTTCCCGCCGCCGATGCAGGGCACGCTGCCCTTCTTCCCCTACGCGGCCCACGACTCGGTCTATTTCGACCACCAGATGCGCGACGTGGCGGCCTATTTCCGGTCGGCGAGCGGCGGCCGCTTCACCTGGGACTTCACCGTCCATCCCGAGGTGGTGAACCTGCCGCGGGGCATGGCCTGGTACGGCGACCATCCAGAATTCGGCGAGCAGAAGTTCGCGCTGGCCGCCGAGGTCGTGGCCGCCGCCGACCCGGCGGTGGACTTCTCGGCCTACGACACCGTCGTGCTGATCCATGCGGGGGCCGGCGAGGAGACCGACATCCTGAGCGACTCGCCCGAGCAGATCTACAGCGGCTACCTGAGCCCGGACGACTTCGCCGCGGCCGTCGAGGACTCGCTGATCGAGACGCCCTACCTGGAGACGGACGACACGGGTCCCGGCGAGGAGCCCGTGCGCCTGGATCACGTGCTCGTGCTGCCGGAGGTCGAGTTCCAGGACGCCTTCCAGGGCTTTGGCGGCTACTTCGGCTCGCTGGGGGTCTACTGCTTCGAGGTGGGCCTGCGCCTGGGCATGCTCTCGCTGAGCGACTTCACGCCCGAGGGCCGTCCCGACAGCCAGGGCATCGGCGAGTTCGGGCTTATGGGCTACGGACTCTTCGTCGGTGCCGGCTTCATCCCCGCCCATCCCTGCGCCTTCAACAAGGCCCTGATGGGCTGGCTCGATCCCTACCGGGTGGACCCCGCCGCGGGCGCCGTGCACACGCTGCATCCTTCCGAGGACCCCGCCCAGGCCATGGCGGCGGCGCGCGTCGACATCGGGGGGCGGGAATACTGGCTGCTGGAGTACCGGCTGCAGGATCCGGACGGGAACCGCATCTTCTCGTTTCCCGGCGACCTCAACGGCAACAACATCCCCGACTTCTACGACGCTGACTCGGTCTACGGCGACGGGACGCCGACGAGCTATTTCGATCCGGCGACCGACCAGCGCGAGTGGCTGGACGGAGCGGAGTTCGACTTCTTCATGAGCGAGAACGCCGACCGCGAGCCGGGGGAGAAGGGCGCCGGCAGCGGCCTCTACGTCTGGCACGTGGACGAGGGCGTCGTGCTGGACGCGATCGCGGACGGCAGCTACCTCTTCAACTCCGACGCCGCGCGCAAGGCCGTCGACCTGGAGGAGGCCGACGGGATCCAGGACCTGGACTCGGGCACGCCCTCGAACGTCTTCCTGGGCGGGGACGACGACAGCTTCCGCGGCGAGGGCGCCGACCGCTTCGGCCCGGACACCCGGCCGGCCACGATCACCGCCGGCGGCGCGGCCACCGGAGTGGCCTTCGAGGAGATCTCGACCGTCGCCCTGGACGCCTCCGGGGCGATCGTGGACTACGCCGAGACGATGACCTTCCGCTGCCGGCTGGTCCCTCCCGCCGGACCGCAGCGCGCGGCCTTCCGCGATCTGCCGGACGTCGACCTGACCGGGTTCCACCTGCTGGCGCTGGATCTTGACGCGCCCGCGGACGGCGATCTGGAGATCGTGGCCGCGGCCGACGGCGGCCGGGTCTTCGTCTTCGACGCCGCCCTGCAACCCGCCGCGGGCGCCGACGCCGAGGGCCTGCTGGCGGTCGGCGCCGACGCCGCCGGCGACCCGGTGGCCTGGCTCGGACCGCCCGCCGCCGGCGACCTGGACGGCGACGGCGCGCCCGAGATCGTCTTGACCGCGGCGACCGGGTTCTATGTCTTCCGTCCCGACGGGACGGAGCTGGCCGACGGCGACGGCGACCCTGACAGCCACGGGCTTTTCGTCACCCTGGACCGCTGCACCCAGCCGCCGGTGCTGGTGCCGGACCGGGACGGCGCCCCGGGACAGGTCATGGCCTGCCTGGTGGTTGCCGGCGGCGCTGCGATGCGCTTCGTCGGCGGCGACGGAGCTGGCCTCACCGCGATCCTGCCCGGCGCCGAGCCGCGCGCGCTGGCGCCGCCGATGCTCTG
>CAZLHO010000022.1:0-45242 GCA_964559455.1 uncultured Fibrobacteraceae bacterium
TTCGACGCGGGCCGGGGTGCCGCGCAGGCGCTCGAGGATGTTGGGGAACATCGAGACCGGCAGATCGAAGGCGAATCCGCGCTCGATCCAGGGGGTCTTCTTGGGCATGGAGGCCTCCTCTGCGGCGTGGGGCGTATGCCCGGCGGCGCCGCGCGGCGTCAACCGGACGCCGGGGAGTCTAGCATGAAGAGGATCAGGGCGCCTTGCTAGCGATAGTCATCGATGATGCCCCCGCCTGCCGGTATCGGGCGCATCACGGCAAAGCCGGGCAACCCGGGACCGCCCGCATCGTATGACTTCACCATTGTCCCTCCCCGCCGGCGTCCGACATCACTGCGAACCGATGGAGACCCCATGTCCAGGATGAACACCTGCGCGGGCGGCTTCCTGCTGCTCCTGCTCACCCTCGTCCTCGCCCTTCCCGCATTCGCCGCCACGCACCGGGTTCCCCGCGTCGAGGGCTCACTCCACCTGGACGGACGCCTCGACGAGGCGATCTGGCGCCGGGCGGTCCAGGTCGAACTCGGTTTCGAGGTCAGCCCCGGCGAGAACACGCCCGCGCCGGTGCGCACGGTCGCCTACTTCGCCTACAACGACAGCCACCTGCTGGCCGCGGTCCGGGCCTTCGATCCCGACCCGTCGCAGATCCGGGCCAACTACCGGGACCACGACGACCTGTGGGGCGACGACTGGTGCGCCCTGGTGCTGGACACCTTCGACGACAACCGGCGCATGTTCGACTTCTTCGTCAACCCGCTGGGCGTGCAGGCCGACGCCGTCGAGAGCAACCAGGGCGGCGGCGATTCGTGGGACGCCATCTGGGACGCCGGCGGCCGCATCGACGAGCAGGGCTATGTGGTCGAGTTCTCGATCCCCTTCAGCTCCCTGCGCTTCCCCCGCAGCGGCGGCGATCAGGTCTGGGGCGTGGACGTGGTGCGCAGCTACCCGCGCAGCGTCGACCACCGTCTGGCCCTCTTCCCCCGCGAGCGCGACAACAACTGCTACATGTGCCAGTCGGACAGCCTGGTCGGCTTCGCCGCGGCCACGCCGGGCCGCAACATCGAGATCACGCCGACGATGTCGGCGGTCGCCACCACGACGAAGACCGATCCCGAGACCACCGACGAGAGCTACGAGCCGGGCCTGACCGGACGCTGGGGTTTCACGCCCAACCTGAACGCCAGCTTCACGGCGAACCCGGACTTCTCGCAGGTCGAGGCGGACGCGGCGCAGCTCGAGATCAACAACCAGTTCGCCCTCTACTACCCCGAGTCGCGGCCCTTCTTCGTGGAGGACGCCGAGTTCTTCTCGACCCGCCTGCGCACGGTGCACACGCGCGCCCTGGCCGACCCCGTCTGGGGCGTCAAGGTCGCCGGCAAGGAGGGCGCCGACGCCGTGGGCGCCTTCGTCGTCCGCGACGAGATCACGAACCTGGTCTTCCCCTTCGCGGAGGGCACCGGCCAGGCCTGGCTGGACTCGCGTTCGACGGGGGCCGTGGCCCGCTACCGGCGCGACCTCGGCCGGTCGTCGACCCTGGGCGTGCTGATGACCGACCGTGAGGGAGAGGGCGGCTACTACAACCGCCTGGCGGGGATCGACGGGGACATCCGGATCACGCCGAAGGACCAGGTCAGCTTCCAGGTCGTGCGTTCGGACACCCGCTACGACGAAGCGACCGCGGGCGCGAACGGCCAGCCCGGCGGCGGCTTCGGCGGCCGCGCCGAGGAGCTGCTCTACTACCACGACGCCCGGAACCTGGACCTGTACCTGCTGTACCGGCGCCTGGAGGCGGACTTCCGCGCCGACCTGGGCTTCATCCCCCAGACCGGCTTCTACCAGCTCGAAGGCGGAGGCGAGTACGCCTGGCTGAACGATTCCGACCACTGGTGGAACTATCTGGCGATCAACATGGGCTACGAGATCAACGAGAAGCTGGACGGCGGGCCCACCCTGCACCGCATGTTCAACACCTGGCTCAACTACGCCGGCCTGATGCAGTCGTGGGTGTCGAACCGGATCACCTTCGGCGACCGCACCTACGACGGCCGCGAGTTCGACCTCAACTTCTACAGCATGTCCTCGTCGATCAGCCCCACCGGCGGCGCGACCCTGGGATTGGGCCTGACCATCGGAGACGCCGTGGACTTCGCGCACGCGCGCGCCGCCGACCGGGTCCGTGTCGAGCCGACCATCGACTTCAAGCTGGGCCGCCACATCCAGGCGAGCCTGGCCCACATCCACGAGAAGCTGGAGGTGGACGAGGGCAGGTTGTACACGGCGAACGTGACGCAGGCGCGCCTGGTCTACCAGTTCAACCGCCGGGCCTTCCTGCGCGCCATCCTGCAGCGGGCCGACTACGACCGCAACGCGGCGGTCTACACGGCGGCCGCCGGCGTCGACGAAATCTCGCTGCTGAGCCAGTTGCTGCTGTCGTACAAGCTGAACCCGCGGACGGTGCTGTTCCTGGGCTATTCGGACAACTACTACGGTGAGGACGGAGCCGACCCCGAGCAGACGGACCACACCGTCTTCGCCAAGATCGGCTACGCCTGGACGCCCTAGCCGGCCTGGAGAGAGTCGTGATGCGCCACCCCAATCGCCTGATGATTGTCGCGTTCATCTGCCTGGCCGCGTGGATGCCGGTCCCGGGCTTGGCCGGGCGGGACGCGCCCATCCCTCGAGCCGAGCCCCACGCCGTCACGGGCGGTTTGGAAACGGTCGGCGGCCCCTCCAGCATAGTGAACGGAAACATCAACCTGAAGGCCGACCTGGAGCCTGATTCGGACTTCGGAAGGCCCGGCGCGACGGCCGATCCCCGCGACGGCCGCATCTACGCAACCGTCCGGATCGGGACCAGGGAATGGTTCGCAGAAAACCTGCGCTACGACCATCCTCGATCGTGGTGCTTCGGGAACAACCCTGCGAACTGCGGCCCTCTCGGTCGCCTGTACGACTGGCAGGGCGCACTCGAAGCGCCGCCGCCCGGCTGGCGTCTGCCCTCCGACGCGGACTGGCGGAATCTGGAGCGGGCGCTCGGGATGGAGGAGGCGGAGATCGACCGGCCCTACGGATCGCGCGGATCGGAGCAGGGCGCCCGGCTGAAGGCCGGCGGCGGGTCCGGTTTCGACGCCCTGCTCGCCGGCCACCGCGGCCCCGACGGCGCATTCGGATACCGGGACGCCAGCGGGGATTTCTGGTCCTCCACCGAGCACGACGCGAAGCGCGCCGTGACCCGCCAGGTCATCGACGACTCGAGCGGGATCGTCCGGAACACCTGTCCCAAGACCCTGGGCCTGAGCGTGCGCTGCGTACGGGACCTCGATCCCTGAGCTTCCCGGGGGACTCGTTCTTCGCTGCCGACGATCGCCCCGCATCGCTTGGAGAAGGCCGCCTTCGCAGGCACAGAAAAGCCCCGCCACCTTCCGGTGGCGGGGCTTCAATCATCAACCCGTGGGCTGGATGACCTGCCTACCAGCGACCGCCGCCACCGCCACCGCCGCCACCGCGGGGGCGATCCTGGGCCTCGTTCACCTTCAGCGTGCGACCGCCCAGCTCCTTGCCGTCAAGGTTCTGGATCATCGCGGGCAGGGCCTCGTCATCGACTTCGATGAAGCCGAAGCCGCGGGGGCGACCCGTCTCGCGGTCGTTGATCATTGCCACCGAGTGAACGGTTCCATGAGCTCCGAACATCTGCTTGAGCTCATCCTCGGTCGCGGTGAAGGGCAGGTTTCCCACGTACAGTTTCTTCAAGATCTTGTCTCCATGTGCCGGCATTCCGGCTTAACCAAGCGATGAGAATCTCCAGCTGATTCTGGAAAATTCCTCTCGCTTCAAATTGGCTTGGCAATCCTACCGACCGCCGCACCAGATCCCCCGTCGATCGGGGGAATCCCGTGGCCCGCGGGACTCCATGACGGAGTCGCCGTCGAGCAGATATGGTGAGCATACCGCCGCCCCACGGCAGCGCTTGCTCGTGGGCACAAGATAGGCCCTTTATTGGTTTTGGCCATGATCATTTGTTTTCGGCCTTGAAATGAGGGATGGGAGCGATCGGCCCCCGGCCCTCCCTCCGCCGCGGAGCTTTTCCGAGCCGTAGAGGGCCCTTCGCCGATCCCCGGCTCCTGCCCTGCGCGTCGATCGGGAGACGGCGTCCAGGGCTGCTCTTCGTCCGGCGGCAGGGGCGGCTACCAGTACTTCTCGGCGTGGATCTGACCCGGCTCCTTCTTGCTGTGCTCGGCGAAGCCGTCCCGGCCCAGGCGCTCGATCATCCCCTCGATCATGCCCGGATTGCCGCAGAGCAGGACGTGGGTGTTCTCCGGCGTAGGCGTCTCGCCCAGGGCCTCGGCCACCAGCCCGCGCTCCCACAGGTCCTGAACCCAGCCCGTCTCGCCCTTCCACTCGATGATCTCGTCGCCGGGGTGGCTGATGACCGGGATGAAGCGGAAGTCCGGGTTGAAGCGCTGCATGGTGGTCAGCTCGCTGCGGTAGCCCAGGTCCCAGCTGTGGTACGCGCCCAGCAGCACCACCGTCTTCGAGCCGGCGCGCTCGCCGAGCTCGCTGCGCAGCATGCTCATGTAGGGCGCCAGTCCGGTGCCCGTGCCCACCAGAACGAGGTGCTGGCCCTCGGGAACCTCGGAGAGGGTGAACATGCCGGTGATCTTCTTGCCCAGGAACAGCCTGTCGCCGGGCTGCAGGGCGAAGAGCCGCGGCGTCAGGGCGCCGGACCGCACCAGGGTGATGTAGAACTCCAGGTGGTCGCTGTCCTCGGGCGCCGAGGCGATGCTGTAGGCCCGCCGGATCATCTTGTCGGGGTCCGGCTGTTCGGTCTCGGGGTCGGTCATCGGAGCCCGCGGCGCCGACCCGGGCAGGCCCAGCACGGCGAACTGCCCCGACCGCCACTCCGGCAGCTCCCAGCCCTCGGGCGCGACACGGAGGATGATCAGGCCCGAGGCGACCTCGGTGCGGTTGACGACGACGGCGTTCAATTCGGCGGGCATCGGATCTCTCCCCTGGTCCGGAAGGCACGGAACTGGCCGGCCGCCGCAGTCGCGGCGGCCGGAGTCAGACGGAATATAACTCAGTTTTCGCTGTTCGCAGCCTCGGCCGGGTCGTCCGGTCGATGAAGGGAAAGGCTTCCGGAACGGGCCCGGACCTACTTCACCAGCGCCATCCTCCGGGTCTCCGAATACCCGTCGGCATCCAGACGATAGAAATAGACTCCGGCTGGCGCGGCCTTGCCGGATTCGTCGCGGCCGTCCCAGCGCACCTCGTGGCGCCCGGCGCCGACGGCCTCCGCGGCGACCAATGTCCGCACCAATCTGCCGGACACGTCGTAGACGTCCAGGTCGACCGTGGCCGGAGAACCCAGCTCGTAGACGATGGTCGTCGCCGGGTTGAAGGGGTTGGGATGGCAGGGATGCAGGACGTGGCCCGCGGCCCGCGGGCCGGGCACGTCCGTCGGGGTGAAATCAACGAAGTCGAAGCGGTTCAGGTTGAACCCGTCGGTCACCGCGACGAAGCGCATGGTCTGCACGCCGGCCGTCAGGTTCACCGTCGTCGAGACGGTCGCCCAGTTCTGCCAGCCGGTCGTGCCGGGCACCTGGACGTCGCCGGCCCGGTCCACGCCGTCGAACTCGAGGCGGAAGACGCCGCCCGACGACAGCGACGCGACGCGGGTCTCGACGACGTATTCGCCGGTCAGCGGCGCGTCGACCGCGTACTCCATCCACTCGCCGGCTTCGATCCAGCCCACGTTGTAGCCGCCGCCGGTGTCGTAGCAGATCTCCAGGTCCACGCCCTCGTCGGTGCGGTACCGACCGCCGCTGTTGCCGGCGTCGGCGTCGTGGTAGGCCACGCCCTCGCCGCCGACGTCGAAGTCCTCCGCCTCTATCCGCGTCGGCAGGACGAAGGGATCGCCGTAGTAGCCGGTCTGGCCGCAGCCTGCGCCGACGGTGATGTCGGCCTCGTCCGTTCCCACGCCGCCGAGGTCGTCGATCACCCGGACGACGATCCGATAGCAGCCGTCCGGCACCGCGGACCAGGTGAAGGCGTAGGGCGCCGTCGTGTCGGCGCCGAGCAGCGTCGCGCCGTCGTAGAACTCGACCGTGGCCACGGCGCCGTCGGCGTCCGCGGCGTCCGCGGTGATCACGATGTCGCCCGCGGGCGGGTTGGAGCCGGCGGCCGGCGCGGTGATGGTCACCGTCGGCGCGAAGTTGTCGATGTCCTGGTAGACCCTGACGTAGTCGACCAGGTACTGCTGGGGCAGGTCCGCGGTGACGCAGCTCGGGCTGGTGCAGCCGGTGTAGTAGCCGCCGACCGCGGCGTTCAGGATGATGTAGAACTCCTGGTCGAAGGGCGCGCGCGGGTTGCCCGGATCGCCGTCGGAGTACCACTGGGCGCTGGTCCGCGTCGAGAAGAGCGCGCCGTCCACGTACCAGCGGATCGCGTCGGGCTCCCACTCGACGGCGTAGATGTGGAAGTCGTCGGCGAAGTTGGCGCCGCCCAGGGAAGTGGACGAGCTGGTCGACACGTTGTCCGGCCAGCCGCCGCCGTAGTGCAGCGCGCCGCCGACCTCGGTCGTGCCGTTCGCCGCCTCCATGATGTCGATCTCGCCGCTGGACGCCCATCCCCCGTAGACCTCGTCCTGGGGCATCATCCAGAACGCCGGCCACATGCCGCCGCCGGTGGGAAGCTTGGCCCGCATCTCGATCCGGCCGTAGAGGAAGCTGCGCTTGCCGCGGGTGTGGATCTTGCCCGAGGTGAAGCTGCAGCCGCCGTAAGTCTCGGCCTTGGCCGTGATGACCAGGTTGCCGCCGGTCACGGCCACGTTCTCGGCCCGGTAGTACTCCAGCTCGTTGTTGCCCCAGCCGCAGAGCGAGGGGCAGCCGTTGCCGATGTCCGGGGTCCAGTTGGCGGCGTCCAGGCTCGCGCCGTCGAACTCGTCCGACCACACCAGCGAATAGGCGGCGGATGCGGGAGCGGCGATAACCATGACCGCAGCGACCGCGAGAGCCATGCAACAGATTGCCGTGCTGATCTTCTTTTGCGTCACTCGGTTGTCCCCCGATGCGGGCCGCAAGGTCGAGGATCGCCGCCACAGGAACCGCAGGCTGGAAACCCCGTCGCTCGAAGTCGTCAACAATTGGACAATTATACACTAAGTTCGGTAAGCGAACCAAGCTCCACGAACAATATGTCAAAATATGCAGGGACGCGCAAATGGCCGGCTCGGCGGAAACCCCCACGCTCCAAGCAGGCCCGATGAACCGCGCATTGCCGGATCAGGATGATGACCGGAGACCTAAAGGCGCCTTCAAATCAATTCAATGCTTTTGTGGTTTCGCTACAACTGGTTGAAAAAAGTCCGCATTCTTGATATGCTGCGCGCTCATATCCGTTGAATACGCCTTTCGGGAGTATTCGAATCATTGTTCCTGATGGAGAGCGGGGTCCCCATGAAAACCACCTTGTTAATGCTCGCCGCCTTGTTGCTGGCCGCTCCGGCCCTGGCCCTGGACTACGACCAGAACGTCACCCCGGACGTGATCTTCGGCTCCGGCAACGCCAACGGCGCCTTCACGGTCGACACCCAGACCGCGGGCTCCACCACCGTGGAGCTCGGCCTGCGCGGCAAGCTGCGCTTCGACGCCGCCAACCAGCCCCAGAACATCTTCAACAGCACCGGTGACGGGGCCTACTACTTCCAGGCCGGCGCCGCGCCCGTCGGTTTCTCGTGGGAGCCCGGCTCGCCGACAACGCCCGTCTGGAACTTCGAATTCGCCGTGAACGTCGACCAGACCGGCGTCGACGGCGGGCTGCTCGACCAGTTCACCTACGAGCTGGGCCTGGACTTCGATCCGAGCCCGGGCGGGACCAGCTACTTGATCTTCGACCCGATCACCGCCGGCGCCGCCCAGCCCTACTGGGATCACTCCCTCGGGAACAACACGACCACCGCCGCCACCGACTGGGTCGCCGGCGACGAGGCCTCCTACATCTCCTACCTGGCGGATCTGAGCGTGGCCCAGAACTCGTGGAGCTACGAGTTCTTCAACAACGCTCCCTACGACACCTTCGATCCCGACGATAACGGCGTCTACGAGATCTATCTCAAGGCCTTCCTGAACGGGGTCGAGGTGGCCCACACCGCCATCTCGATCGTCGTGGGCAACGCCGTCCCCAACGAGGACACCAGCTGGGGCGGAATCAAGACGCTGTTCCAGTAGCCTCCGCTTTCAAGCGGGAAAGAAACGAGGGCCGCCCGCGAGGGCGGCCCTTTCCACGGCGGGATGAAGGAATCCCTACCCGATCAGCATCAGCCCGCTCGTGGCCGCGCTCCCGCCGGCCTTCATTCGGCCGCGAACGAGAAGTGCTGCTGGGCGAGGACCCAGCGGCCGTCGCGTTTCTCCACGACGCCCGTCCAACGGGCGTTCTCCCAGCTCGCAGGTTGCCCGCCCCAGTCGTTGATGTCGTCCAGGATGCAGTAGAACCAGGCCACGTCCCTCGACCGCGAGAACGTGATCTTCAGATCCTTCAGCTCGTGCCGGACGTAGGTGAACTGCGGGTTCCTGAAGATCTCGGCGTTGGCGACGAACTCGTCATAGCCTCTGACCACGCGCGCCGTCGGATGCACGCTGACATAGTTGGAATCGTGCGCGACCACGCTGAACAGCAGGTCAAAATCCTTGTCCTTGAACCAGCCGATGCACGAGCTGACCGTCCGGGCGACCTCCTCCCTTTCGGCCTCCATCTGCGCCTCGGTCGGAGTCCGCGCGCACGAAGCGAGCAGGACGAGCCCCGCACCGAGAACGAGCGCTGCGATCATACGTTTTTTCATCACGGCTCTCCCTCTTGATGACTGATCCCGGCTGCCGACCTGGACGTACGCAGAGTTGCATCACGGGTTGCGCAGGCGGGCGCGGGCCCGGCCCGCTGTTATTTTCTCTTCGGGCTGCGGCGTGCCCGGGTCTACAATCGCGCCGGACCCGCGCCGAGCCGGCAACCCTGAACAGCGATTCACCGTATGCCGCCACGATGCCAGGCTCCACGTCCACCCATCCCACGGAAAGGACCACCATGAGACCAGTAAGCTCACGATCCGCCAGGTTCGTCCTCGCGATCGCGCTTCTCGTCGCCTCCGCCGCCGCGGGGGCCGCCGCGGCTTCCGATGCCGCGTACCTGACCTACCCCGACATCCACTCCGAACGGCTCGTCTTCTGCGCCGAGAACGATCTCTGGACCGCAGACGGGAACGGCGGCGACGTCCGGCGCCTGACGACGCACTCCGGCGCGGAGTACTTCCCCGCCTTCTCGCCCGACGGCACGGCGATCGCCTTCACCGGCGAGTACGACGGCAACCGCGACGTCTTCGTCGTGCCCGCCGAAGGCGGCGAACCGCAGCGCCTGACCTGGCACCCTCTGGCGGACGAGGTCGTAGGCTGGTGGCCCGACGGCGGCCGCGTCATCTTCCGCTCCGGCCGCACGGATCCCTTCGGTACCTGGCACCTGTTCACGGTCCCCGTGGACGGCGGCGACCCCGAGGAACTGCCCCTGGGCTGGGCAGCGCGGCTGGCCGTCGATCCCGCGTCGGGGCGCTGGGCCTTCAACCGCACCGAGCGCGAGCGCGCCACCTGGAAGCGCTACCGCGGCGGCACCGCCAGCGACATCTGGGTCGGTGACCCCGCCCGCGGGGACTTCCGCAAGGTCACCGAATTCCCGGGCCCCGACCTGTTCCCGATGTGGCACGACGGCCGCATCTTCTTCCTCAGCGACCAGGGCGGGACCGCCAACATCTGGTCGATCGCCCCCGACGGGACGGACCGCCGCCGGCACACGGAGTTCCCCGAGTGGGACGTGCGCTGGCCCGCGATGGGGCCCGACGGCCGCATCGTCTTCACCCTGGCCGCCGACCTCCACGTCTTCGATCCGGCCACGGGCGAGGTGCGGACGATCGACGTCAAGCTGCCCAGCGATCGCGTGCTGACCCGCCTACGCTACCCCGACGCGTCGCGCTGGATCAGCGAGGCGACCCTGGCCCCGGACGGTGAGCGCGTGGCGGTCGTCGCCCGTGGCGAGCTCTTCTCCGTCGCGGTCGAGAACGGGGTGACCCTGCCCCTGACCCACGGCAGCGGAGCCCGCGAGCGCAGTGTCTCCTTCGACGCCGAAGGCGAAAAGCTGCTCTACGTCACCGACGAGCCCGGCGAGGAATGCTTCCGCATCATGGACGCCTGGGGGCGCGGCGATTCCGAAACGGTGAAGAAGCCCCGCGAAGGACTGTGGCACTACGCGCCGCGCCTCTCGCCCGACGGCGCGTGGCTGGCCTGGGGCGACAACGAGTACCGGCTGATGGTTCGCAAGGCTGACGGCGGCGCCGAGCGCGAGGTCGACCGGGGCGAGCTCTACGAGATCGAGGATTACGCCTGGTCGCCGGACGGCCGCTGGCTGGCCTACGTCAAGACCGACCCCAACGGCTTCTCCTCGGTCTACCTGTACGACACCAAGGAGAACGCGACCCGCCTGGTCAGCGACTCCTTCACCGGGGACCACTCCCCGGCCTGGGATCCCGACGGACGCTACCTCTACTTCGTCTCGAACCGGGCCACCAATCCGGTGCTCGGCCAGGTCGACTGGAACAACGTCGAGACACGGAACGAGATGCTGTACATGGTCCTGCTGCGCGAGGACGTCGAGAACCCGCTCGCCGACCGCAGCGGCCTGCCGCCGGCCGACGAGGACGATGACGAAGGGAAGGAAGAGAAGAAGGACGACGGGAAGGACGGCGAGGACGACGACGCCCCGGCGCCGGTGGAGATCGACCTCGAGGGCCTGGCCGACCGCGTCGTGGAGCTGCCCGTCGACCGCGGCGACTACGGCGGCCTGGCGGCCACCTCGTCGCATCTGTTCTTCGTGCAGCAGCCGCTGAAGGGCATGGCCGAACAACCCGGCCTTTTCCAGGACGCCGGCCCCGAGGCCGTGCTGATGGCCTTCAGCCTCGAGGACCGCGAGGCCGAGCCCTTCGTCGAGGGCGTCACCGGGTACGAGCTGAACGCGAAGGCCGGCAAGCTGCTGGTCTTCCAGGGTCGCGGCAAGCTCTCCGTTGTCGGCGCCGCCTCGCCTCCGGGCGCCGACCTGGCCGAGGGCCGGGTCGACCTCTCGGACGTGGTCGTCGAGCTCGACCCGCGCGAGGAGTGGCGGCAGATCTACTTCGAGTCCTGGCGCCAGTTGCGCGAGTTCTACTGGGACCGGGACATGGCCGGCCTGGACTGGAAGGCGATCCGCGACCGCTACGCCTCGCTGCTGCCCCGGCTGGCGAGCCGCACCGACCTGAGCGACCTGCTCGGCCAGCTCTTCGGGGAGGTCAACACCAGCCACAGCTACGTCTGGGGCGGCGACAACGCCGTGGACGTCGATCGCGTGGGATCCGGTCTGCTGGGTTGCGACTTCGCGCGCGACGGCGACGCCTTCCGGGTCACGCGCATCTACCGCGGCGGGGCCGCCGACCGCGTGCGCTCGCCTCTGCTCGAGCCGGGCGTGGATGTCGCCGAAGGCGACTTCATCCTGGCCGTGAACCGCAGGTCCGTCGCCGGGACGCTGTCCTTCCACGCCCTGCTGCAGGACCGGGCCGGCAAGGAGGTCATGCTGACGGTCGGCAAGAGCCGCGATCCGGAAGAGTCCCGCGAGGTCGTCGTCGTGCCGCTGCGCAGCGAGCGCCGCCTTCGCTACTGCGACTGGGTGCGCGGCAACCGCGAGCACGTGCTGGAGATCTCCGGCGGCAAGATCGGCTACGTCCACGTGCCCGACATGTGGACCGACGGCCTGGTCGCCTTCAACAAGTGGTTCTACCCGCAGCTCGACCGCGAGGGCATGGTCGTCGACGTGCGCTGGAACGGCGGCGGCGCGGTCAGCGAGATGCTGGTCGAACGGCTGGGCCGGAAGCCGCTGGCCTTCAGCGTGCGCCGGGGCGCCTCGGGACGGGGCACCTACCCCGAACGCGTGCTCAACGGGCCCTTCGTCGTGATCACCAACGAGTTCGCCGGCAGCGACGGCGACATCTTCCCCCAGGCCATCCAGCTCGCCGGCCTGGCGCCGGTGATCGGCGCGCGCTCGTGGGGCGGGGTCGTCGGCATCAGCTCGATGCGGCCGCTGGTGGACGGCGGCCTGGTGACCAACCCGCAGGTCGCCTGGTGGGACTTCAAGGACGGCTTCGGGCTGGAGAACCGGGGCGTCATCCCCGACATCGAGGTCCAGAACCTGCCCCAGGAACTGGCGGCGGGCAAGGACGCGCAGCTGGACCGGAGCATCGACGAGGTGCTCCGCCTGCACCGCGAGAATCCGCCGCGGCGGCCTGATTTCGAGCAGGTTCGCCAGCGGACGCGCGCGGCCTTCAGCGAGGAATTGGACTAGGCGCGGGGCGCCGACGCGCCTGCCCGGGCCGGGGACCTCGATCCGCCGGGCCCAGGCCTGCCCGCCAAGCTGATGGATGGCCCCGCCGGGATGCCGGCGGGGCCATTTCTATAGACATTTTGCATTTTCGTCTATTCATTAATGGACATTGTTCGTGATTAATCATATTATTGCGGCCTAGGAGGTATGCCCCATGGACCGCAAGAGCCTGGATTCCGCCACTCTCGAGCAACTGATCGCCGGCTACGAAGCCACCGACGCCGGCTTCGCCTGCCTGTTCTGCGACGAGACCGTCGCGCAAGGGCATGTCTACCGGATAGGCGAGGACCTGGTGGAGGCGGAGTTGGCCATGAGAAAGCACATCATCGCCGCGCACGGTTCGACCTTCCGCGCCCTGCTGGAGTTGGGCAAGAAGGGCACGGGCCTGTCCGACACCCAGCGGACGCTGCTGGGCCTCTTCCACGACGGACTGTCCGACAAGGAGATCCAGCCGCTGGCCGGCGGCGTCAGCCTGTCGACCATCCGCAACCACCGCTTCGCGCTGCGCGAGAAGGCGCGCCAGGCCCGGGTGTTCCTGGCGCTGATGGCGCTGCTCGACAGCGGCCGGCAGGATCCCGGATCCCGCTTCATCGAGATCCCCGGCCGGAAATCCGCCGACGACGAGCGTTTCGCCATCACGCAGGCCGAGTTCGGCAAGATCGTCGCCAAGTTCTTCCCGGAAGGACCCGACGGCGCGATGACCCGCTTCCCCAAGAAGCAGAAGGCCAAGGTGGCCGTGCTGGTGCAGATCCTGAAGCGCTTCGACGCGACCCGGCGCTACGACCAGAAGGAAGTCAACGAGATCCTGGCGACCGCGGCCGAGGACTACACGACGCTCTGCCGGTACATGGTCGACTACGGGTTCCTGGGGCGGACGCGGGACGGCGCGGCTTACTGGGTGGAATAGGCCCATCCCGGCGAGCGCAAGTGCGGCCTCACTTGATCAGCGTGACCTTTCCCGCCGCGGCACGACCTCCCGCGACCAACCGCGCGAGATAGGCCCCGGATGCGGCCCTTCGCCCCGCGTCGTCCCGCCCGTCCCAGACGACCCGATGCTCGCCCTTCTGCAGCCGCCCACTCAGCAGGCGCCGGACGAGACGGCCGTCCAGGGCATGGACGTCCAGCGTCGCGGCGCCAGGAGCTTCCAGCCGGAAGGAGAATGTCGTGACCGGGTTGAAGGGATTGGGATGGGCCCCCAGGACGGCCGGCATGTGCGGCGCGATCACGTCTTCCACGGTCGTCAGGTGGTTGTCGAACAGGGCCAGATCGTCCCATCTGAAGCCCAGCGCGTTCGCGAAGAGGGAGCTGCCGCCCAGCGACAGTCGCACCTTCAGCGACCGGACCTCCGCCCAGTCCACGTCGAGGACCTCCACCGGAGAGCAGGCGAACCGGTACCACCAGCCGACCGGCGGGACGATCCACCCGTTGCCGTCGCGCGCGTAGTCGGGAGCGTTCTCCTCCCGCTCCGGCGGAGACGTATCCTGGTAGGCCCAAGCCGGATTGGCGGTCCAGGATGTTCCCCCGCGGCAGAGCAGGCAGACGTCATGCTCATCCAGGGAGACCCCCGCCTCGTCCAGGGCCGCGAGGGTGACCCGGGCCGCCCCTTCAAGAAAGCCCATGGCGCAGTCGACCTGGCAGGTGCTGTACCACACGCCCATCTCTCCGGGAACATGCCCCTCCGGCAGCGGGAAGATCCGTTCAGCGTGGATGGTGTCGCTTCCCGGAGGCATCTGGGCGTCCGCCATGGTCAAGCGAATGGACTGGTCGAGGGAGTGGGCGTCCTGGTCACAGTAGCCAGCCGTCCAGTAGACCGGGCTGGCGGAGCCTGCGTGTCCGAAGGCCCACAGCGGTTCCTCGAAGTGGTCGACGAAGGGGTTGGTCTCGGCGAAGAGCGCATCGTCCCAGCGCACGCCGGCAGCATTTCCGGCCGCCCAAGCGCCGTAGACGGCCAGGCGCAGCCGCACCTCGCCGACGTGCGCCCAGTTCACGTCCAGGTCCTCGGTCGGATCGACGGCGAAGCGGTACCACCAGCCGGACGGGGGCAAAATGCTGCCGTCGGGGTTGCGTCCGTAGTCGGGGGCGCCCGGCTCGTACACGGCGGGCCGCCCTTCCTGATAGGCCCAGTTCGCGAAGCCCTCCCAGGACCCGTTAGTGTTGTCGGAAACGGCCAGGCAGTGGATCCGCTCGTCCAGCGGCTGGCCGTCCAGGCCCAGGGCCGTGACCGTGGCCAGGGCGGCTACCTGCAGGTAGCTGCCCCCTTCGATCTCCTGCATGCAGTACCAGACGCCCATCTCGCCCGGGATCAGTCCCGGAACGTGGGTGAAGGCGCGCTCGGCGAAGATCGTGTCCACGTCGTTGTTCGGGCCCACGTCCTGGAAACGGGTCAGCAGCGAGCGGTCCGGCGAGTGGCTATCCGCGTCGTCGTAGCCGGCGATCCACGTGCCGGGAAAGGCCGCGTTGGCGTGGTCGAAGGCCCAGGTGTCGGATTCCGCGTCGTCCGCCCCCCCCGCCAGGGTCAGTTCCAGGTCGTCCCAGCGCATCCCGCCGGAGCAGGTGGAGAACCACATGGTCTTCAGGGTCAGCCGGATTTCGAGCGACGCGACCTGCGACCAGTCCACGGCCAGGTCGTCCACCGGCTGGACCCGCAGGCGATACCACCACTCCGCCGGCGGATCGATGTCCCCGTCGGGAGCCCGCCCATAGTCCGGGGCGCCTGTCTCGTAGATTCCGGGCCGCTGCTCCTGGTAGATCCAGCCGGGCTGGTTCGACCACTGGAAGGTAGAGGCGGGCCTGCCACAGAAGGCCATCACGTCGTAGGTCTGCTCGTCCAGCGCGGCCCCCGAGGCGTCCAGGGCGCGAACGGTGACAAGGGCGGCGTATTCCAGCCAGTCGTCCAGCCGCGTCTCGCGGCAGAACCACACGGAAAGGGCCTCCGGCGTCTGGCCCGTCGCCAGGGGAAAGGTCCGGGTCGCCCAGGCGTCGTTGTAGTAGCCGGGTCCGGCCCCCATCCAAGTGCGGATACAGCGGCTCCCTCCGTGGGCGTCCTGCGTGTCGTAGGCAGCGACCTTGGCGTTGTACTCCGGAGAATGGAACCCGAAGGTCCAGAGGTCCGACTCGAAGTCGTCGACGATCGTGGCGGTGGCTTCCTGTGCCACGGCCCGATCGACCGGCACGACGCCGGCCAGCAGTGGCAGCAGAACGAGAATGGGGATGGCGACGTGGCGGATGGAGTTCGGCATGGCGTACTCCCTGGATCTTGCTCCGTCGCTCCGCAGCGCGAACCGCCGCAGGGAAGCGCCGGCACGATGGAATTGAAAACAACCCAGATGATATCACATTAGATCGAGTTCCGGACACCCCCCCGGTCAGTGCAGCTCGTTCGCGCCGTCCAGCGGCGCCCGCGTCCACAGGTCGTGGGCGCCGTCGGGCAAGGGTTGCAGGTTGCTCATGTCGTAGCGTTGTCGGTCCAGGTCGTAGCGGTCGTAGAATCCGTTCTCGAACTCGTAGACCTCGCCCGTGTCGGGATCGTAGAGGCGCTCGTGTCCGAGGATCCCGTCGCTGCGCTTCGCGGCGACGATGTCGTCGGAGCGGTTCCGCCGCTGCCAGCTCTCCATGATCATGTCCGACGTCTCGGACAGGGTCCGGCCCCGCTCCATCAAGCCCGCCCACACTCCCTGCTGGCTCTCGATGTACATCCGCGCGTACTCGGGACTGACGCGGAAGCTCTCGAGGACGTGCACGAGGTCGTCGTGGAGGTCCGCGAACTCCCTCGCCGGCGCCGTGACGCCGCAGAGCAGGAAACCGTAGGCGTTGCCGCCGCCCGGCGCGCCCGTGAACGGCATGAAGGGCGCCACGGTCACGCAGAACAGCCCCTCGGCCACGCAGCCGCCGGCCTCGTAGACGGCGCGCACGATCGCTCTTTCCCCCGTCCCGAGCGGGTCCGGCACCGGCCGGCTGGACACGACCGTGAGCTGATCGAGCGTCGGCACCTGCGGCATGAAGGCCTGCGCCACCGAGGTGCGGGCGATCTCGGGCCACACCGCCAGGAAGTTCTCCGGAGTCAGCGGCTCGACCACCGGCATCTCGAGCCACGCATGGGGATAGCCCCCCATCCGCACGTACTCCTGGTCAATCTGCTTCTGCTGCCAGCTCGCGTAGACGGGGCCCACCGACGCGAAGTGGAACGCCTGCCGTCGCGGATCATCGGGATCGCGGGTCACGAAGGCCAAGGTCGAGCCCTCCCCGGCCCAGTGCAGCCGCCAGCCCTCGGGATACTCCAACGACACCGCTCCGTTGTCGAAGCGCCCGTACGACAGATCCTCGGCCCGCGCGTTCGAATCGGCGCCGTTGCCGCCCCCGCAGCCGATCAGCACCGCGGCCAGCAGCAGGCCCGCCCGAATCTCGAATCTCATGACGCCCCCCCTCCCGGGTTCACCCCTCCATGCGATGAAAACGACAATCGACTATCGATGGAGCGATCCTATCACAAGTAAGGGGTCGGTCGGGCGACGCCGACGAATCTCCGGCCGGACGACGTGGTCACTTTCTGGTAATGGCCTCGGGCGCCGCCCAGAACTGCTTGTCGTCGGTCGTGTAGATCGTGCTCGAGAATGCGCCGGTGATCTCGTGGAAATCGACATCCCGCGGGTTGTACCCGTCGGGCAGCAGCTCCACGTAGATCCTGGCCTTGCGGGGAATCATCTCGTAGGCCGGCATGCTGAACAGGGGAATCGAGAGACGGAACAGGTTCTTGGTCATGTAGTCGTGCAGGTAACGATCGCTCCCCCCGTCGTAGGGCCGGCCGTTCCAGTTCATCCCGGGCGAGGCGTGGACGGGCAGTCCGTCGACGAGCCTCCGCCTCACCTCGGCGATGCCCAGCAGGTCGCCCTCGTCGTCCCTGACCCCCGTGTCCAGAGTGGGGTCGACCCAGATCCATTTCGCGAGCGACGGGACGTAGACCTCCGTGATCACGTGCCATTCGTGGGTGATCGAGGGGTCGCCCATCGGATAGCAGGACACGATCCGCGAACGGTAGTCCATGGCGAGGTAGACCTCGTTCAGCACGGTCGCCAGCATCCAGCAGTTGAGCCCCCTGTCCTGCTCCCGGCAGAGCTCGATCAGGGCCGCGGCGTGCCTGTCCGTCGGCTCCCCCGCATTGCCGTCGTGGCGGATCGTCGCATGCACCCAGTGCAGGAGGTTCAGGATCCTCGAGACGTCGTCGCCCGGCCCGGCGATCGCCTCGAGGCCGTACTTCTCCCTCAGCTCCGGCAGGCCCTCCCAGTCCGCGTCGACATAGATGAAGGAGGGCAGTTTCGATTCGATCGCCGCGTAGTTCCCGTGCTGCTCGAGGATCCTCTCCCACCCCGCCTCCTCGAACCTGGCCAGGAGCTCCCGGAATCGATCGTCGCCCCTGATCGGGTCCAGGTCGGGGTCGCGCGCGATGTGATAGAAGTCCTGGCGGCGGTAGGCGGTGGAGTAGGTTCCGTAGGCCTGGCCGTAATAGTCCTCGAGATGGACCAGCGCTGAATCGGTCCGGCCCGACCGGGCGTAGGCGCAGGCCAGGTCGTAGGTCAGGATCTCGAACCTGCGGGCATTCCCGCCCTTCTTGCGGACGGACGGATCGGCGGCCCGAAACGCATCGTGCGCCGACTTCAACGCGGCGAGCGCCTCCTCGTCCCGCCCCTGCTCCCGGAAGGCCTCCATCTCGTTCTCCGCAGCGGAGTACACCTCGGCGAGATCGACCGGCTCCCGGGCCGGAGCCGCAAACGAGACGAACCCCAGCAACATCGTGATCAACAGCATCCTCATGGGTATCCCTCCCTCTCCCGTCGTGAACGACCGCCGGCCGCCCCGGCCCCCGAAAAAGCACCCTGGCGTTTGACGCGCGAAGAACCGGGAGGGTTGGCATCGAATCGGCGAGAGCTTCGTTCGCGAGCGGATGGAGCGGCACGGCGGGCGAACCGCAGCCGCGAATACGGGCGGAAAAAAAGGCCGCCCCCGGCAAATAGGGGGCGGCCGACGAAAACAGGGTCCTCACCTGACCAGGCGGACGAAGTTGTAGATGCGGATGGCGTCGCCCTGGGGCCCGTGGCCCACGGGGTAGTTCGCGGGGTCGCCGGCTTTCGGGTCGCTGCGCTGGGATCCCGCCCCATGCACATCCACCCAGGAACCGTTCATATATCCGAGCGACCGCCCGAAGGCCACGTAGGCGCCGCTGGGGCCGCCCATGACGCTCGCGTGGGTCGTGCCGCTCCAGTAGAAGGCGTAATCGGCCGCGCCCGCCTCGTTGGTGATGGCGGTGGCGTTGAACACCGGATCGATGGCCGCCGATGCGGTCGTCGCCGGGGAGCGCGTGTAGTCCACGATGCTCTGCAGTTCCTTGACGTTGGGCAGACGCCAATCATCGTGGCCGAGATACCCGGCTGCGTTCCGCGTTGCGACCCAGGCCAGGGCCTCTTCCCAGTTCAGCCCGTCGGGCGCATCCACCCCGCTGTCGTCCTTGGCCCACATCAGGCCGGTGGCGCCGTCGGTGACGGTGCCGTCGCCGTTGTCGATGAAGGCGTTGATCCCGTAGTCGGTGTTGCCCCGCACGCACTGGACGAAGAAGGTCTTGTCCCCCATGCCCGGCATGAACAGCCCGTAGCCCTTGATCCGCCCGTCGGCGAAGTTGACCCCGAACAGGAGCTGCCCTTCGGCCGAATCGGCGACGTAGAGGGTGCTGGAGGCGTACTGGGAATCGATGACCCGCTCGCCCGCCGCCGTGTTGCCGTAGACGAACGTGAAGACATCGTTGTCGATGAAGGGCACTCCGCCCGAAGCCGCCTCCGGGGCCACATCCTCCCCGCTGAACCGGATCAGGGAGTAGAGCTCCTTGATGGTCGGCAGACGCCAGTCGTCGTACCCGCCGAACTCGGCGGCGTTCAGCCCTGCCGGGTATGATTGCGCCCCGGCCCAGGTCAGCTTGTCCGCGGGGGATTCCAGCACGCCGTCCCCGTCGGTGTCGGGCGACCTCACCCAGGTCAGGCCGGTGACCTCGTCGTAGACGGTCAGGCCGTCGTCGCCGACCACGTAGCTGGGCTGGGCGCCGTCGACCTGCGCGTCCTGGCCGTAGAAGGACTCGCCCGCGGCAGGGGCGGCGATCTCGTCCAGGTTGTCGTAACACACGCTCTGGTCGGTATCGACGATCACGTAGCTGCCGGCGAGCTCCGGCGCCACGTAGCCGTCGTTGTCCGCGGGCGCCGCCGGATCGTCGTCGGAACAGCCGACGGGTCCGACCGCGGCGAGCAGCAGCATCAGCGCCATTTCGAGGCAGGTCTTCGCGGATTTCATTGGTCTCGCTCCAGAGTTTTCGGTTCCCCGTTCCATCGTTCCCATCCTGTCGACGTCCCGCCAAACCCGCCGGGCCGCGAAACCTTTCGCATAAATTTCCCCGTGACCTTTGACCGCCCGATCCGCTTGATCTAGGGTGGTCGCTGGCCCGGGGTATCCCCGATCTTTTCGAGAAAGGAATTCCCCGCCCGCGGGTTGGGCTGGAACGACGACATGACCGACAGGACCGACGACAGGTTGATGACCGACTACGTCGGGGGCGATGAAAGCGCCCTGCGGATCCTCGTCGAGCGCTGGGAACGCCCCGTTTTCGCCTTCCTCGTCCGCATGCTCGGATCGCCGGAGGAGGCGGAGGACCTGTGCCAGGATACGTTCGTGAAACTGATCAAGGCGTCGGGCCGGTACGAGCCCGAGGGCAAGTTCCAGAGCTGGCTCTTCCGCATCGCCGGCAACCAGGCCCGAAGCCGGTTGCGCCGGCGCAAGATCCTGCGCTGGCTGCCCCTGGGCGACGATTACGACCATGCCCCGGCCGAGGGACCGGACGCCCTCGACGCCCTGACCGGCAAGGAGACGCAGGATCTGGTCCAGGCCGCCGTTTCCCGGCTTCCCGAACGCCAGCGCCAGGCCCTGGTCCTGAAGCAGTATCACGACATGAGCTACATGGAGATCGCCGAGGCCATGGGCACCTCGGTTTCGTCGGTGCAGATGCTGCTGCACCGGGCGATGACCGCGTTGAGGAAGGATCTGGGATCCCGGAGGGGTAGATCATGACCGAACCGAAACATCCGTCCGGCCAGACGCTGCAGGCCTTCCACGACCGCGAGCTGGGCGCGGCCGAAGCCGCCGCCGTGGAGGCCCATTGCGAGCGGTGCGCCGAATGCCGAAACGAACTGGCGGAGCTCGCAGACACTGCGCTGCTCCTGGCCGCTTCGCCGGCGCCGGAACTTCCCGCTTCGGTCTGGCGCCGTGTGCGGCCGAGCCGTGCCCGGGAACCCCGTTTCAAGCCCGTCTTCGCCATAACCGCCGGTGCGGCCGGCGTCGTCCTGGGCATCCTGCTGGGCCCGGTCCGGTTCAGCGCGGAAGCCGTCGATACCCAGGTGGCGTGGACGGAGACGGTGACGGTCTGGAACGGAGGCGCGTCCTCCACGTTGCTGGACGTTTACCAACCCGGACAGGAGTGAGGAAGCAAGTCATGTCGAAACGGATCATCTATCTGCTGCTGGCGGTCTCGCTCGGCCTGAACGCGGGAGTCATCGCCACCACCTTGGTCCATCGAGCCTCCATGCCGCCGCCGGGGCCGCCGCCGGGGCCGGACGGAGGCGCGGGCCCCGACATGGGACCGCCGCCTGATCCGAACCGGCTCGTGGAGGAACATGTCCGGGGGATCACCCGGCACCTGGATCTCGACGCGGCGCAACAGGATGCCGTCCGCCTCGTCCTGGAGCGGCATTCGTCGCTACTGGTCGAACTGCAGATGGACGTGGGCGATGTCGGGCGGCGTCTTTCCGACGCCTTCGCCGCTCCCGAGTTCGACCCGGAGCAGTTCAGGCGGTTGACCGCCGAAGCCGGCATGGTCCGCTCCCGGCTGGATTCCCTGTCGGCGGAGATGCTCGTGGCCGAGGCCGCTGTGCTGACCCCGGAACAGCGCCGGAAGTTCGCCGCGGTCGCGCCGACGATCCACAGCCAGCCCCAGCGACCGCCGCGCGAGGGCGGACCGCCGCCCAGGTAGCGAGCGGGCCGATCGTCGAATCACCGACACGGCCCTCCGACGTCCAGGGTGAACCACCCATGACATGAGATGAAGGGGTCTCCGACCGGAGGGACCCCTTTCCTGCATCCCCCCGAAAGTTTTGAAAAAATCATCGAAAGGGATTCGCGGATCGCGCGTTCGGCCGGACAAGTCCCGACACGAACCCGGCACGCACCCCGCAATCGAGGTACTCCATCATGAAGCAGGTAACGATCCTCGTTCTCGTTGCGTTCACCGTCGCAGGCCTCGGCGATGCCGCCGGTGCAGCGCTGGCGCCGCCCACCCACCCGCTCTTCGACGGCGACGTCGTCCACGAGATCCACCTGACCTTCGATCAGGCCGACTACTGGACGCAGCTGACCGACAACTTCGAGGACTACGATGATCCGCCCTACATCGAAGCCACTTTCGACTGGGGCTCCACCCACCTGGAAACCATCGGCGTCCGCTTCAAGGGCAACAGCAGCTACTGGGGCTACTACGGCCTGAAGAAGTCGTTCAAGCTGGACATCGACGAGTTCGTGGCCGGCCAGGAGATCGACGGCCTGGACAAGCTCACCCTGAACAACTGCTACCTGGACCCGAGCTACGTTCGCGAGAAGGCGAACTACGAACTGTGCGAGGCGCTGGGCATGGCCACCTGCCGCACCAACTTCGCGGCCTTGTACATCAACGGCACCTACTGGGGCCTCTACCTGCTGGTCGAACAGCAGGACCAGGAATTCATCGAGAGCCGCTACGGCTCCGCCGAGGACGGCAACCTCTGGAAGGGCGAGCCCTATGGAACCATGGAATACCTGGGTCCGGTCGAGTCGTCCTACTACGACGACTACGAGCTGAAGACCAACGAGACGGCCAACGACTGGTCCGACCTGGTGGATCTCGTCGACCAGATCAACAACACCCCCGTGTCGGTCCTGAAGGACAGCCTGCACAACCGGCTGGACGTCAACTCGGCGCTGGCGATGATGGCGGTCGACAACTACACGGTCAATCTGGACTGCTACGTCGGCCGCTGCGCCAACTACTACTTCTACCACCGGGACCTGGACGACCGCTTCGTCTTCACGAAGTGGGACCAGAACGAGGCCTGGGGCATCTTCAACATGTACCAGCTGACCGTGACCCAGCAGCAGCAGCTGAGTCCCTACTGGACCAATCCCCAGTACGGCGAGGAACGGCCCCTGGCCGAGCAGCTCTGGCAGGTCCAGGGCTACGAGGACGTCTATCTCGGGCACATGAAGAAATTGATGGCCGGCGCGGCCGAGCCGACGACCCTGATCGCACGCATGGAGGAACTGCGCGACCTGATCCGGCCGTTCGTCTACGACGATCCCAACACGATGTTCACGTCCTCCCAGTTCGAATCGTGCATGTACTCGAACGTCTACGCCTCGGGCGGGCCGCCTCCCGGACGCCTGATTCCGGCCCTCGGAACCTTCGTCACGGCCCGTTACAACTACATCTCGGGCCTGATCGGCACCTGGACGCCGATCGAGGGGCTGGTGCTGAACGAGGTGATGGCCAGCAACGGCTCGACCGTGGCCGACGGTGTCGGCGACTACGACGATTGGATCGAGATCGCCAACACCAGCGGCGTGAGCATCGACCTGGGCGGCCTGGGGCTGACCGATCACCTGGAGGGAACGCCCGACTTCCTGTTCCCGATGATGACCCTGGCACCCGGCGAACACATCATTGTCTGGGCCGACGAGGAGCCGTCCGAGGGCGACCTGCACGCGCCGTTCAAGCTGGACGCCGACGGCGAGAACGTGTACCTGACCGACGGCGCGGTGATCATCGACCAGGTGACCTTCCCCGAACTCGCGTCGAACGTCAGCTGGGGCCGCTGGCCCGACGGCGACGGCGCCTGGCGGATGCTGTCGGTGGCCACGCCCGGCGCCGAGAACCAGAACCCCGTGGAGCCAGAATCGCTCGTGCTGTGGATCAACGAATTCGTCGCCCAGAACGATGCGGGCATCCAGGACGAGAACGGCTCCTACGAGGACTGGGTCGAGATCTACAATCCCGGTCCCGAAGCGGTCGACATGAGCGGGCTTTTCCTGACCGACGACCTGACGCTGACCACGCAGTGGATGTTCCCCGACACCGTGCTTTCCGCCGGAGCATTCCTGCTGGTCTGGTGCGACAGCGACCCTGAGGACGGCCCGCTCCACGCCTCGTTCAAGCTCGGCGCCAGCGGCGAGGAGATCGGCCTTTTCGGACGGCTGGCCGCAGGCAACGAGTTGATCGACAGCCGCGTTTTCGGCGCCCAGACGGCCAACGTCAGCGAAGGCCGCGAGACGGACGGCGGGCCGACCTGGACGACCTTCGTCACACCGACCCCGGGAGACAGCAACTGCGGCGCGACCGATGTCCCCGGTGCGGCCGGCTTGCTTCGCCTGCTGCCGGCCTACCCGAATCCCTTCAATCCGATCACGCACGTACGCTTCGAAATCCCGAACGCCGGCCGGGTCCGACTGGACATCTACGACGCCAAGGGCCGTCTGGTCGACCGGCTGTTGGATGAATCCATGGCGCCCGGCGCACACGAGGCCGTCTGGTGCGGGCAGGATCGCAACGGCACTTCGGTGGGGTCGGGAGTCTACTTCGCCCGCCTCACGCACGACGGCATGAGCCTGACCGAGAGATTGACCCTCGTCCAATGAGGCCGGTGTCCGATTTCCACCATGGATCTTCCCTGAGAACGGATCGGGAACAATGGCGACGACAGACTCCGACAGCCCGCGCATCGAAACCCGCTTTCGGCGCCACGAATGCAAGTACCTGATTCCGGAGGCCGTGGCCTCGGGGATCCGCGCCTACGTGCGGCCGTACGTGGAGACGGATCCCCACGCCGAGGCGAGTCCGGACCGGAGTTACGACATCACGAGCCTCTACCTCGACACTCCGGACCTGAAGCTCTACCACGAGTCCAGGGACGGCCAATTGCACCGGATCAAGCTGCGGATCCGCTCGTACGACGAGACCGCCGATTCCCCGGTGTTCCTGGAGATCAAGCGACGGTTCAACAGCCTGGTGCTCAAGAGCCGGGCCCGCATCGAGCGCGTCGACATGGATTCGATCCTGGCCGGCGGAGTCACCCACGCCCTGCCCGGCAGCGACGACGAGCAGGCCTGCTACCAGGAATTCCTGGGTTGGCTGGCGCGCTGGCTGGCGCGGCCCGCAGTCTGGGTCCGCTACCGCCGGGAGGCCTACGTGGGGATCTTCAACCGCGACGTCCGGGTCACGATGGACCGGACCCTCGTCTGCTCTCCCGCCGACAATGCGGACAGCCATGCGCCCGAGTTCCCCTGGCTGCCCGTGGAGACCCGCATGGTGATCCTGGAACTGAAGTTCGACGAATCCTGTCCCGACTGGATGGCCCGGCTGATCCAGCGCTTCTGCCTGCAGAGGCGCTCGTACTCGAAGTACGGTAAATCGGTGCTGCGGGGACTCGCCGACGCGTCGCGCGTCACCCTCTCCTCCCGGGCGGTGGGCGCATGAACGGAATCCTCGACGGCATGCTGAGCTACCGGGAAAGCGGCGGTATCCTGTCCGTCCAGTCGATCATCCTCTGCCTGACGGCCACGTTCCTCTTCAGCCACGCCGTCGCCTGGATCTACCTGAGGACCCATCGGGGCGTCTCCTATTCCGGTACGATGGCCCAGTCCCTGATCATCCTGTCACTCATCGTCGGCCTGGTGATGCTGGTCATCGGCAACAACATCGCCCGCGCCTTCGGCCTCTTCGGCGCCCTGGCCCTGATCCGCTTCCGGACGCCGGTCAAGGACGCCCACGACACCGTCTACCTGTTCTTCGTCGTCGCGATCGGCATCGCCACCGGCACCGGGAACATCCTGTCCGGCGCCATCGGCACGCTCATGATCTGTGCGGCGCTCCTCTACCTGGCGAAGGTCGGGTTCGGGGATCCGCTGGATCACGACGGCCTGCTGTGCTTCCGGGTTCCGGTAGGAGACGGTCCGCAGGAAGCCGTCGGCCGGGTGCTGGAACGGTACTGCGACGGATTCGATCTGCTGCACATCCGGGAGGCGCCGGATGGTGCGACGATGGAGCTGTCCTACCAGATCAAGATGCTCGACCCGGCCTTCGCGGCGCGGATGGTGGCGGAGATCGAGGCCTTCGACGAGGTGAGCCGGCTCTCGCTCCTGCTGCAGGACAAGGAGGTCGCGCCATGATGAACGGATCCCCGACATCACCGGAGGCGCCGCGGATACCGGCCCGGCGCCTCATGGAGATCCGCCTGCGACGCCGGCTGCCGTTGCTGGTGTGGCTGGGCGTCGCCCTGATCGCCGTCCCCCTGTATCTGCGGCAGGAGCGCAGCCTCGCCGTGACCGGTTTCGCCGTCGAAGTCCGCTACGATGTCTCTTGTGAAACCGCGGGCCGGCTGCAGCGACTCGAGGTGAAGCCGAACCAGGACGTGGCGCAGGGACAGATCGTGGCCTCATTCGAGAACAGGCAACTGCTGCTGGAACTCCAGGAGGCCCGCGCCGAGCAGGAGAAGCTCGCCGGCGAACTGGACCGCGAACGGGCGCTGCGCGAACTCGACGCCGCCGGGGAGCTGGTCGATCAGCGGACGAATCTGCGTCGTTTCGCGAGCGATGCCGCGAACGCCCACATCGAATACCTCGCCGCGCTGACCGAACTGGCCGAAGACAGGATCGATCTGCAGGGACTGGAGCTGACCCTGAACCGGACATCCCTGCTGGGCGACAGCGACCTGGTGTCGGCCGCAACGCTGGAAGCGGACAGGATCGGCTACGAGGCGCTAGCCGCGAAGATCCAGGGGCAGGAGTCGACCGTCACCGAACTGCTCACGGCCTTCCACGCCGCCGAGGCCCGGTACCGGGAATTCATGGACGAGTACATGACGGATCCGCCCGACCTCGCATTGCTGCTCCAGCCGCTGCAAAGCGCGATCGAGGCCCAGGAAACAAGAATCGAGATGGTGAATCTGGCCATCGACAAGTCCGTGCTGCGAGCCCCGGTCGACGGCCGCGTCGCGGAGATTCTCCGTCGCCCGGGCGAGATCGTGGCCGCGGGTGACCCGGTGCTGTCGATCCTCGAGCCTCTTTCGACCCAGCTGGTGACTTACCTTCCCGAGCGGCGAATCCGGGATCTTCAGCCCGGCGACGAGGTTCGGCTCAGCAGAATAGCCGACCCCGGCCGGACCTTCGTGAGTTCGGTGGCCAGCCTCGGCTCGAGCGTGGAGCAGAGCCCGCTGCGCCTCGATCCCGCCAACACGATCCCGAGCTGGGGGCTCGCGGTCTTCATCCCCTTGCCGGTCTCCCTGGCGGCGATACCCGGCGAGGCGTTCGCGGTCTCGTTCCCGTGAGGAGGATGATTTCTCCGTTCGCCGCGCCGGAGATTCCCTGACCCCCGGCTATTCGGCGCCGAGGCCGCCGTTGATCCGCCCGATCACCGTCCGGGCGTTCCCGTTGCCCGGATCCAGTTCGAGCGACCGGCCGTAGTTCTCGGCCGCCGGTTGCAGGACGGGAGGATCGGGCGCGAGACCCCGACATCGTCCTCGCGCCGGACAACGCGCCCGGCGAGCAGCCCCCGCGCCCCTTCTCCTGGCTCTAAATTATAACTACCGGTTACAATCCCCAGAAGGAACGCCTCCCTCGCGACTGCCACAAAACCTTAATTAACAGAGAATTATCTAGATTTTTACCGATTCGTGAAACAAGATCGACGGCCTGGTCGTATTGAAAAATTATCTAACCACTGGTTTAACACCAACCCGAGGTCGACATGGTCGTCAGCGCGAGAAAAGCCCGAGAGAAGGCGAACCGCAGGAACGACATCCTGAAGGCGGCGAAACGCGTCATCGGCAAGAGCGGCGTCGAGAGCATGAGCATGAACCAGGTGGCCCGGCTGGCGGAGTTGAACAAGGCCACACTCTACACCTGCTTCAGCAACAAGGACGACCTCATCGACGCGATCGTCTACGAGGGCCTCCTCATGCTGGAGGAGCTGTTCCGCCGGCGCGAGGCGGACGCGGCGACGGGCCTGGAGAAGATGCTGGACCTGGTCCGGGCCACCTTCGAGTTCTACAGGGAGCATCCCGCCCACTTCCTGGCGATGAACCACCAGGAGCACCGCGGTCCGGGGGCGGAGCGGCAGACCCCGTTCTCGGCCAGGGGCGACGCGGTCGCCGCGCTGATCTTCGCCAGGATCCGGGAGGCCCTCGAGCTGGGGATGGCGGACGGAAGCATCCGGGCGGACATCGACGTCGACCGGTTCCTGGTCCTGTTCTTCGCCCACACGCACGGCGTCATGCACACGGTCTTCTCCAAAACGGACGTCTACGTGGACGTGCTCGGCCTGACCGCGGAACAGGTCGAGTCGTCGGCCCTGGAGTTCCTCATGTATTACCTGGAAAGAAGAGAGGATCAATGATGCGAAAGTTGCTCCCGATCACCGCGGCGCTCGCCCTCTTCCTGGCCGCGGGCGCACCGGCCGCCGCCCATGCCGGATCCCGGCCCGCGGTCGCTCCGGAACTGGCCGCGAAGCTGCAGGCCGCGCTGGACGGCGCCCTCGCGGCGACCGGCGCAATGGGAGTCTCGGTCGCGGTGATCACGCCCGACGGGGCGCGCTGGACCGGCGTGGGCGGGTATTCCCACCCTGGCGCCCCGATCACCCCGGACATGCTTTTCGATCTGGGCAGCGCCGGCAAGAACCTGATGGCCGCCCTGGTCCTCGACCTGGTGGACGACGGCCTGCTCTCGCTGGAGGACCCGATCAGCAAGTACCTGCCACCCTTCCCGAACGTCGACGGACGGATCACGATCCGGCAGCTGCTCAACCACACGAGCGGACTCTTCATGTGGGTCGAGCACCCCGACAGTCCCATCAACACGCCCTTCGACGAGATCGACTACGATCGGTGGTGGACCGTGGAGGAGATGTTCAGTGAACTCGGCGGCGAGCCGTACTTCGCGCCGGGCGAGGGCTGGCACTACACGCAGGCCGGATACCAGCTGGCCAGGCTGATCGTCGAAGCAGTCACGGGGTCGACGGCGCCCGCGGAGATCCAGAAGCGCCTGCTGGACCCCCTCGGCATCCACGGCATGCTGCTGGACATGAGCAAGCCGGTCTCCCCGAAGCATCGGATCGCCCATCCCTGGCTGGACACGGACGGCGACGGCGCCCCGGAGGACATCTTCTCGTGGTCCCGGAACTGGATCAACTCCCTGTCCGGAATCTATTACTTCTCGACGATGGAGAGCCTGGCCGAGTGGTCCCGCGGGCTGTACGACGGCAGGGTCCTGAGCCGGGCCTCGCTCGACGAGATGCTCGACTTCTACGGCCCCCTGCCGGACGAGGGGCTTGCCGGCTACGGCCTGGGCACCGAGCACTTCGTCATGGGGGACCTGGACATGTGGGGGCACAAAGGCTCGATCTACGGCTACCGGACCGGCGTCTATCACCTGAGCCGCCACGACGTCACCATCGCCCTGTCCATCAACAGCGACAGCGACGAGATGGGCTTCGCGATTTTCGGCGCCCTGATGGAGGCCGTGCTGACCGCCCGGTGATCGGCCGGCGCCGCGAACAGGACACGAGTCAGTGATACGAGATGTTGTAGCCCGGACAGGCTTTCACTCGTCGCCGGCCTGCGCGTTCTCCAGCCTTCGTCGCAGGTCCGGATCGTCGGGACGCAGCGCCACCGCCCGCTCCCACGCCTCGGCCGCGCGCTGCGGGGCGCCTGCCCGCTCGCAGGTCATCGCCAGCCGGATCCAGGCCTCGACGGCGCCGGGCTCGACGGCCAGGCTGCGCCGGTAGAACTCCTCGGCCCCGGCCAGGTCGCCCTCGACGTAGCGCAGGTTGGCCTGCTGGAAGAGGATCAGCGGCCCCGCGGGCTCCAGCGCCACCGCCCGGTCGCTGTGCCTCCGCGCGGACTCGAGGTCGCCGCCCCGCGCGTAGACCATGCTCAGGTTCTGGTGCGCCAGGGCCGAGCCGCCGCCGCGGGCGATGCTGTGCTCGAAGAGGCTCACGGTGTCGCGCCACGGCTCCAGGGCGACCGCCGAGGCGAAGCCCGTCACCATCACCGCCGCCACAGTCAAAACCGCCAGCGCGGGCGCGCCGGCGCGGCCCAGCCGCGCCGCCAGGCCCTGCCAGTCGATCCCCAGGACCACGACCGTCAGCAGGCCGAGCAGGGGCAGGTAGCTGAAGCGGTCGGCGGTCTGCTGGGCGCCGAACTGCACCAGCCCCACCGTGGGCGCCTGCAGCAGCAACCACCACGCCCAGCCCGCGGTCCAGGCGGGGCGCCTCAGGCGCAGCGACCAGGCGACGGCGGTCAGCACGATCAGCAACGTCGCCCAGACGAGCACGGCCCCGGGCGCGTGCTCGTCGCGGAAGGGATAGAAGCCCGCCAGATCGACCGGCGCCACGAAGCGGCGCAGGGTCAGTCCCCAGGCGGTGACCGCGCTCTCCAGGCGCGGGACCAGTCCGGACTCCTCGATCGTGCGCAGGGCCCCGGCCGACCCCTGCGCGGCCACAGATACCACGCCGCCGATCACCGACAGGCAGAAGAGGGGGATCTTCTCGCGCCACGCCACCGGCCGACGGTAGAGCCAGGCGTCCAGGGCGATCAGCACCACCGGCAGGGGCAGCAGGATCGGCTTGGCCATCAGCCCCAGGATGAAGAAAAGGTGGGCGCGCGCGTAGCCCCCGCGGCTGCGGTCCCGCGCCCACGCCGTCCACCCGTCCAGGACGAGCAGGCCCATCAGCGCCGCCAGCAACCCCTTGCGCTCGGCGATCCAGGCCACGCTCTGGACCTGCAGGGGATGCAGCAGGAAGAGCAGGGCGACGACGAAGGCCGCCCGCGGCCGGCCCGTAGCCCGCGCCAGGAAACGCCACGCCGCCAGCCCGACCAGCAGGTGCAGCACCATGTTCGTGAGGTGCATGGGGCCGGGTTCGACACCGAAGGCCGAGACCTCGGCCATGTAGGTGAGCCAGGTCAGCGGCTGCCACATTCCGCTGTGGAAGCCGAAGGCCCAGCCGACCGATCCCGCCGTGAGCCCCTGCGGCACGACCGGGTTGTCGGTGACGTACTTGTTGTCGTCGTAGAGCAGGAACCCGAAATCGCCGACGCGGGAGAAGACCAGCAGCACCGCCGCGGCCAGGACGACGACGCCCAGGATCGCCGGGGCGGCGCGGCGGACTGAGGAAGTAGAGGGCAAGAGGGCCTCCGTCTGCAAGGGAGCGCCGGGTCCGGCGCGCGGCGTGGGCGGACCCCGCGGGTGCAACCGTCGCGTCCGCCACTATAGGGCCTCGCCCCGTTCCCGAACAAGAGGCCGCCGGAGCCGGGCCCGGGGAGCGCAATGCCCTTGCCCCGCCGGCGGCCGCCCGCTAACGTCATCGCATCGGCAGTTCCCCCGCGACCCGGAGCCTCGCGATGAATCGAACCCGCATCCGCAGCCTCGGTCTTCTTTTGGCGATTCTCCTCGCGGGCGCCTCGCCGCCGGCGCGCGCCGGCGACGCCGTCGTGCCCGCGCCCGGCGACCGCGTTCGGATCGACTACCGGGAGGTCGTCACGAAGCGGCTCTTCCTGATCATCCCCTACAAGGAACGCGAACACCTTCACGTCGCCGGGGAATTGGTGGCGATCACGGCCGATGCGGTGGCCATCCGCCGGGATTCCGACCGGGCCCTGATCAGCCGCCCCCTGGACGGGTTCGACCGCCTATCCGTCGCCGACGGGACGCGCCGGCACCTGATCGAGGGCGTCCTGGGCGGGTTCCTCTTCGGCCTGCTCCTGTCGGTCCCGGTGGCCGGCCCCCCCGACGTGGAGGACGGCGAATCGCAGGGAGATGCGACGGCGGGCCTGGCCGTGCTGATCGGGTGCACGGTCCTCGGGGGAATCATCGGCCACCAGAACGTCACGGACCGCTGGCGGCGCGTCCCCGTGCCGTCTCCGCCCCGGGCCGCCGCCGTCGCCGACCGCCGGCGCCTCGGCGTCGGCATGGTCCTCCGGTTCTGACCCGCGCCTCCCCGGGCGCGCGCCGACGCGGACAGCGGCGTCGGCCTCGGATCAGACCCGGTCCGAAGAATCGGCGCCGGGATCCCTGGTGCGCTGCAGCTTGCTGCGCAACGTGCTGCGGGGCAGGCCCAGCAGCCGGGCCGCGCCGGCTATGTTGCCGTCGGCACGACTCAGGGCCCACTCCAGCAACCGGTCCTCGCAGCCCTGCATGTACTCGCGGTATTCGGTCGTCCCGGCGAACGCCGGATCCCCGTGCTGCGGTCCGGAACGGCTCTCTGACCGGCCGCCGCGCGCCCGGGGCAGGCCGTGCAGCACCTGTTCGACCGGCAGCTCCGGCAGGGCCAGCATCCGCTCGACGACGTTGCCCAGCTCGCGCACGTTGCCCGGCCAGTCGTAGTCCATCAGGGCCTCGCATCGTTCCGCGCTCAGGCTGAACTGGTTCTGCTTGCCGTGCAGGACGACGAAGTGCTCGACCAGCGCCGGGATGTCCTCCTTGCGCTCGGCCAACGTGGGCAACGTCAGGGGTATGACGTTCAGCCGGTAGTACAGATCCTCGCGGAAGCGCCCCTCGTCGGCCAACGCCCGCAGGTCCTGCTTGGTGGCCGAGATCAGACGGAAGTCCACCGGCTGCGGTTCGCCGCCGCCGACCGGTTCGACCTCGCGCTCCTGGATCGCCCGCAGCAGCTTGACCTGCATGGCCAACGGCAGGTCGTCGATCTCGTCCAGGAAGAGGGTCCCGCCGTGGGCGCGCGCGAAGTAGCCCTGGTGGTCGCGGTCCGCGCCGGTGAAGGCGCCCTTGCGGTAGCCGAAGAGCTCGCTCTCGACCAGGGTGTCGGGAATGGCCGAGCAGTTCACCGCGACGAAGGGGCCGTTGCGCTGGCCGCTGCGGTCGTGGATGGCGCGGGCCACCAGTTCCTTCCCCGTGCCGCTGGCCCCTTGCACGAGCACGTTGTACTCGCCGGGCGCGATCGTGTCGATGGTGGCCTTGAGCCGTCGGATGGCCTGGCTGGTGCCGACGATCCGCCGTTCGCTCGCCTCGGCGATGCGCGCCTTGAGGGCCCGGTTCTCCAGCTCGACGTCGTGCAGGATGCTCAGGTTGCGGACCCGGGTCAGGATCTCGTCCGACCCGAAGGGCTTGATGACGTAGTCGTGGGCGCCCATGCGCAGGGCCTGCACCGCCGTCTCGGTCGAGGCATAGGCCGTCATGATGATCACGCGCGGCATGGGGTACATCCGGGAGGCCTCCTGGAGGATCTCCAGGCCGTCGGCTCCCGGCAGGTTCATGTCCGTCAGCACGAGGTCGAAAGGACCGGCGCGCAGCGCCTCGAGCGCCACGTCGCCGTCGGCGCAGGGGGTGACCTCGTGGCCCTCCTTGCGCAGGGTGGCGGTCAGCGATACGCGCGTCATGCGCTCGTCCTCGACGAGCAGGATCCTCATGCCGTTCCCCCTTCGTTGCCGCCCGCGGCCGTCGCGGGCAGGACGACGGTGAAGGTCGTTCCCTCGCCGGGCACGCTATCGACGTCGATGGCGCCGCCGGCGGCCTGCACGATGCTCAGGCAGATGGACAGGCCCAGGCCCGTCCCCTCTCCGGTCCTCTTCGTGGTGAAGAACGGGTCGAAGATCTTGTCCAGGTTCTCGGGTGCGATGCCGTGCCCCCGGTCGACGACGACAAGGACGACGCGCGGACCGTCGACCGCCGTGCGGACGTCGATGACGCCCCCCTCGTCCGAGGCGTCGCCGGCGTTGATCAGGAGGTTCATGATGACCTCCTGCAGGAGCTGGCCGTCGGCCAGGACCGGCGGCAGCCGCGGGTCGAGGTCGAGGCGCAGGCTGACGCCCTTGCGGCCGAAATCGAAAGAGACCAGGCGCTCGACGGCCTCCACGGCCTCGTTGAGCCGGACGGGCTCCGGCCCCGCCTGCTGCTGGCGGGCGAAGCCCAGCAGCTTGCGCAGGACGTTCGATGCGCTGTCCAGGCCTTCGTCCATCATGTCCAGGTACTCCGCCGTCTGCCGCCTGTTGTCCGGTTCGCTGCGGATCGAGTAGATGCAGTTGCGGACTCCGTTGATGGGGTTGTTGATCTCGTGGGCCAGGCCGCTGGCCAGTCGGCCGATCGACGCCAGCCGCTCGGCGTGCCACACCTGCCGCTGTGCGGCGAGCAGGTCCCGGCGGGACTGGTCCAGCCGCTTCTGCATGATCCGGAAACGCTTGTAGAGCAGCCCGATCTCGTCCCTCCGCTCGGGCAGGGCCGGACCATCGACGGCGTTGATGTCCAGCGTGTCCATGGCCGTCACCAGCACCTGCAGCGAGTTGAGGATGCGGCTGAGCATCAGCCACAGCAGCAGCAGCAGGATCGAGGTCACCGAGATCGAGATCAGCCCCAGCTGGAAGAAGCGGCGCCTGATCTCGGACCGGATGGAATCGGCCTCGACATCCAGGACCAGAACGCCCCAGCTCCGCTCGCCCGTCTTCATGGGCAGCACCGTTTCCAGCACCCAGGCCCCCGTGCTCGAGCGGGCGATGGCCGTCAGGGGATCCCGGGCGGCCATGATCCCGTCCAGCGTGCCCGACACCCAGGGCGGCTCGTGGCTGTCCCAGCTGCGGGCGACCACCTCGCCGTCGGGCCCCAGGATGGTGATCGCGCCGAGGCGGGGGTTCTCCGCCATGAACATCGCGATGTAGTTGTCGAGGAATCCCTCCGTCTGGTAGAGGTCCTGGTCGGCGTTGATCAGGACGTCGATCACCGCCACGGAGAAGGCGCGGCCGACGGCCAGGGCGTTGCCCTCCTCCTGCGCGACCAGCGACGCCCGCCAGCTGTAGATCATGCCCCAGGACAGCAGCATCATGGTGAGGGTCGTGGTCGCGCCCACGGCGACGAGGATCCGGGCGCGCAGGCCGCCCAGCGGCAGGATGGGGCCATTCATTCTCTACCCTCCGCGTCGCCGAAGGCCTGCTTGTACTGGTCCATGTCGACGCTGACGAATCCCTGCGAGAACTCCGGCGTCCAGGTGTCGAGAACGGCGCGGCCCCGTTGCGAGGCCGGATCGACGGCCAGCAGGAGGCGCACGATCTCGTCGACGGCCTCGGCCGACGACGAGCGGTTGCCGACCAGGGGCGGGCCCGGGATGGCTTCGGAGCGGGCCACGGCCACCAGGCCTTCATTCCGATAACGCTCGGCCACCGACTCCTTGACGACCCCGGCGTCGAAATTCCCGCGCAGGACCTGCCACACCACGGTCTGGTGATGCTCGAAGTGGTGCACGGAGTCCAGGTCGGCCATCGTCAGGCCGACCCGAGGCAGGCCCGAGGTCTCGAGCCAGTTCCCGCTCCACGACTGGTCGGAAGGCAGGGCGACGCGGCGGTGGGCCAGATGCTCCAAGCGATCCACCCCGCTGGCCGGGCTCGTGACCAGGACCGCGTGGAATTCGGATTTCCCCTCGTCGTTCAGGGGCGCCAGCAGCGGGACGAGTCCTCCCCCGGGATCGAGCCTGCTCGTCATCCACGCGCCCAGGAACGAGGCCGCCACCTCGCCGGCGCGCAGGCGGTCCACGGCGTCCTGGTAGCTCCTGCTCAGGCGCAGCTCGTAATGGAAGGTCCCATGGCGGTTCAGATAGTCCAGGATGGGCTGGTACCCGGCGTAGATGATGTTCGGGGCGAAGCGGGAAACGACCCCGATCCGGATCGTGGCGCCCTGGGGCGAGGGGCCGGCGGCGGCGGCGGCGTCCGGCGTCCTTTCGATCCCCAGCAGATCGTTCAACACCATCCCGTTGACCGCCAGCAGCGCCAAAACGGCCGTCATGAGGAATAATGGAGTAATAACACGCTTCATGCGGCGAACCTTAGCGCATGCGGCGAGATTTCGCCAGAAAAACGGCGAACCATCGCCGCCCCCCACAGGCAGTGCTGTAAAACACTGTAAATAAACGGCTTATAGGATGGTCGCCGCTGGCACATGCGTTGCTCTCCACCATGTGAACCGATCCCACATTCCCGGGAAAAGAGGACGGGTCGACCATGGGCAAGGAAATCGAACGCAAGTTCCTGATCGCCGACGATCGGTGGCGCGAAGGCGCCGAAGGGACCCTCTTCCGCCAGGGCTACCTGAACAGCGCCAAGGAGCGGGTGGTCCGCGTGCGCACCATGGGCGACAGGGCGGCCCTGACCATCAAGGGGATCACCACCGGGGCGAGCCGGCTGGAGTTCGAATACGACATCCCCCTGGGTGACGCCGCCCAGCTGCTGGAACTCTGCGAACAGCCCCTGATCGAGAAGACGCGCTACAAGATCCCCCACGGGGGTCTGGTGTGGGAGATCGACGAGTTCCACGGCGTCAACGACGGCCTGGTCGTGGCCGAATGCGAGCTGGAATCCGAGGACCAGGCGATCGCCAAGCCCGACTGGGTCGGCGACGAGGTCACGGGCGACGCCCGTTACTTCAACTCGAACCTCATCGCCAAGCCCTTCACCAAGTGGTAGGCGCAATGGCATCCATGGCCGGAAAGCACGGGGGGCGGACGTGACCGCGGGCGCCGCCACGGCCCACGCCAAGGCCGTCCTCGGCAGGATCGACGAGATCCTCGACCTCAGCCGGAGCAAGCTGAGCCAGGTGCCCGAGAAGAAGCTGACGCCCAGCGAGCGCTGGATGCGGCTCCTCGGCTTCCCCGCCGGCGTCCTGGCCTTCTTGTCCCTGTACTACATGCCCACCCCCGACGGCCTGACCACCGCCGGCCAGGTGGTCATCGCCACCTTCGCCGCGGCCCTGGTCTGGTGGGTCACCGAGCCCATCCCCACGCACGTCACCAGCCTCGTGCTCATGGGCCTGCTCGTCTTCTTCCACGGCTGGGACGAGACCAGCGTGCTGGGCGTGCTGGGGTTCAGCGTCATCTGGCTGAACGTGCTGGCCTTCATCCTGTCCTCGATGCTGGTCAAGACGAACCTCGCCAAGCGCATCGCACTGGCGCTGATGGTGCGCTTCGGCCGACGCAGCAAGTGGATCCTGCTGGCCTTTTTCTGCCTCAACCTGTTCCTGGCGGCGCTCATCCCGGCCACGGCCGCGCGCGCGGCCATCCTGCTGCCGATCATGATCGTGGTGGCCAGCATCTACGGGGCGAGCAACAAGAACCCCAACAACTTCGGGCGGAACCTCTTCCTGCAGAACCTGCAGGGCATCAACTTCTGCAGCAGCGCCTACATGACCGGCAGCAACGCGAACCTCATCGCGGTGGCCTTCATCCTGTCGATGAGCGGCAGTCGCGTCTACTACACCGACTGGTTCTTCGCCGCGTTGCCCGTGGTCATCGCGGCCATGCTGATCAGCTGGTACATCGGGCCGCGGTTCGTGTTCAGGATCCCCCCCGAGCAGCAGCAACCGGTCGTCGAGGGCGGCCTGGACAAGATGAAGGAGAAGCTGCAGGAGATGGGCCCGATCTCGGCCGCCGAGAAGCGGGCCGCCGCGATCTTCGGCCTGGTGATCGTGCTCTGGGTCACGGACAAGCTGCACATGAACGCGCTCGGCTTCGAGATCTCGGCGGTCATGGCGGCCTTCATCGGGGCCGTGATCGCCCTGTTCCCGAAGATCGGCCTGCTCAAATGGAACGAGGCCGACATCCCCTGGCACCTGATGCTCTTCTCCTGCGGCGCCTACGCGGGAGGCCTGGCCCTCAACGACACTGGAGCCGCCCGCTGGCTGGTCGGCTCCCTTTTCGACAAGATGAACATCCAGCCCGGCGTGAACTTCTGGCTGGTCTACTGCGTCATCATCACCGTGAACATGTTCAGCCACCTGTTCTTCACCAGCAAGACCATGCGCACGCTGATCTTCATCCCCTTCGTCATCGCCATCGCGCAGAACCTGGGCTTCGACCCGCTGTGGCTGGCCCTGCCCTCGGCGTTCACGATCGACTGGGTGATCGGCCTGCCCATCAACGCCAAGCCCAACGTGATCCTGTTCTCGACCGGCCAATATTCCGTGCTCGATAACCTCAAGTACGGGCTGATAATGACCGCCATCGGCACCGTGCTGCTCATCGTGGCCGGGCTCACCTGGTTCCGGGTGCTCGGCATAACGCCGGGATTCTGATCATGACGGCCAGGAAAGTCGCCATCATGCTCGCGATCGCGGCCCTGACCGGGCTGACGCTCTTCGTCATCTCGCTCATCGACGGCGAGGCCTTCGGCGCCGTCACCTCGTCCGGATCCGACGCCTCCGCCCTGCCGGACACGCTGGCGTTCCTGCACGAGCGGATCACGGTCGGGCCGGACGGCGACGCCGTCGTCGAGGTCACCGCGGTCCTCGGGCGCGGCGTCGCCGGCGACCTCCTGCTGCCCTTCGACTTCGAGGACGGCCGCGACCTGGCCGTCCTGTCGGGCCCGGCCCGATTCCCGCGCGACGACGGCGGCGCGGCGAGCCCCCTGCGCGAGGTCCTCGGCCGGACCTATCTGAACCTGGAGACCTCGCCCTCGGCGTCGGCAGGAGACAGCGTCGTCGTTCGCGCCGCGGTCGGGGGCTGGTTCGACCGCGGCGGCGCGCGCCGGGACTACGGCGAATACAGCCTGGCGATCGGCTACGTCAACACCTCGCGCTTCGTGTTCCGCGACTTCTCCCTGGAACTGGTCCTGCCGGAGGGTCTGCTGGTCCACTCCGTGACGGACGTGGCCCCCCCACACGACCCCAAGAAGAACCCCGAGCCGCCCTACGCGATCGGCAGGGAAGCCGATCACGGGTGGGCCGGGCTGCGCCTCGCGGATTTCTCCCCGGCGGAGACCTGCCGCCTGGCGCTGCGGGTGCGGCCGACCCGACGCGGCCCGATCCCCCTGGTGGTCGGCCTCGCGGCCGCCCTGCTGTATCTTGTGTTCTTCCGCGACGTGCTCAAGCCCGAGCCCCGGGAGTCGGCATGACCATGAAGGCGAAGAACGACGCCAGCCTCGACATCGCGGAACGGGGATCCGCGTCGGGCGGCCGATCGCGGTCAACGCGACGGTCCTCACAATCCGGAACAGCCGCCCGCCCTGCGCTCCCGGCGGGGCCGCGGCTTCGATCATACATGTCGGATGGAACCGGCCCGCACGGAGAACGCGCCGAACGGGCCATGAACATTGATCTGGACGGCAAGCTGTCCGCCCTGGACCGCAATTCCGGGACGGACCCATCGGACGAGTAGCCCGGCGAACGGGCGACGCGTCCGCAACCCCTGCAAGGAGAGCAGTAATGCGTAATTGGTTCATCAGAATCGCGATGGTCACGGTCCTGGCGGCCATGGCCGGCACGGCCCTGGCGGGCTCCTCGCCGCTGAACGCCACCGCCGAGGACGGCATCCTGGTCTTCGAGTCGGACGACAGCCAGTTCAAGTGGTGGCTGGACGCTCGCGCCTACATCGACATGGCCACGTACTTCGACGACGGCCCGCTCTACTACTCCGAGGACGACTTCGACGACCCGGATGACTGGGCCGACTACGAGGACGAGTTCGCCGACTTCTTCGAGCGCCAGAACAGCCTGGCCGGCGGCGTCATGCTGCGCCGCGTGCGCCTGGCCATCAAGTCCCAGCTCTGGGGCGACTGGTACAGCGAGGTCGACATGGACTTCGCCGAGGAGAGCGCGGCGCTCAAGGACGCCTACATCAGCTACCGCGGCCTGTTCAACGGCAACGGCCGCGTGCGCATCGGCAACTTCCGCCAGCCCTTCGGCCTGGAGGAAGTGACCACCAGCCGCAACCTCACCTTCATGGAGCGCAGCCAGGGCACCGATCCCTTCGTGGTCGGGCGCCGCGTCGGCCTCGAGGTCACCCAGTGGCAGGACAAGTACCGCTGGTCGGTGTCCGCCTTCGGCGGGGACGTCGAGGACTACGTCAAGCTGGCCAACGAGCAGGTCAACTTCGCGGCCCGGTTCAACTACACGCCCATCCGCGAGGATGACAGCGTGCTGATGATCGGCGCCGCAGGCACCATGCAGAAGCCCACCTGGATCGACTACGACATCAAGGTCAACACGCGGCCGGAGACCAACGTCTCGGACACCAAGTTCGTCTACGCCAAGTACAAGGACGTCGACAAGTACAACGTCCTGGGCGGCGAGCTGGCCTACGTGAACAAGCGCCTGCGCGTGCAGGCCGAGTACATGTCGGCCAAGTACACCTTCCTCGACGGCGAGGACGAGGACGTGAGCAACACCGGCGGCTACGTCTACGCCTCCTACTTCCTGACCGACGACGGCTACACCTACGATCACAAGGACGCCGAGTTCGCACGCCTGGTGCCCCGGAACGAGGGCGGCGCCTGGGAGATCGCGGCCCGCTACTCCAGCATCGACCTGAACGACGAGGACGTCGACGCGATGTACGGCTCGTCGACCGCCTTCACCCTGGGCCTGAACTACTATCCCAATCCGAACATCCGTTGGATGCTCAACTACGGGATGGTGGACAACGACGAATACGCCACCGGTCGCGGCAACTACAAGGGCGACTACGATTTCGAATACCTGAGCATGCGGTTCATGACCGCCTTCTAGGTCGGTCCCGAGTCCGGACCGGGGTCGGCGAAGCCGGCCCCGGTCCTTTCAAGAGGAGATGCGAGGATGGCCAAGGAAGGGCTGAAGATCGGCGAGGTGTCCAGGCCCCGCTTCGAGTTCCGCACCTTCGGGCAGGACTTCGGCCGTCAGGCCCACCGGATGGCCCGCCTGTCCGTGCCCGTGCCCGAGAAGGTCTGGGAACGCAATTCGAGCGAGATCTACATCGTGTCGAGATCCAACGACATCAACAACACCAAGATCCGCGACGGCAAGATGGACATCAAGACCTTCGTCACCGAGAAGCGCGGGCTGGAGCAGTGGAATCCCCTGATGAAAGGCGAGTTCCCGCTTTCACGGGAAGTGCTGGCCGGCGAGGTCTTCCCGGCCTTCCAGGTCGAAGCCCCGGTCTTCGCCAAGGACGAATACTCCCTGGAGGAGTTCCTGGCGATGGTCGCCGCCCATCCAGAACTGCAGGCCGTGAAGGTGCACAAGCGCCGGTTCGGGTACATGGTCAACGACACCATCTGCGAGGTGGCCGAGGTGCTCATCAACGGCGCCCGGGTGATGACCGTCAACTCCGAATCGACCGAGATCGACGACATCCTGAAAACCATGGACATGGTCGGCCTGACCGGCATCGAGAACATCAACTACCTGCAGGCCATCAAGCGGGTCATCGGCTGGATAGACAAGGACCTGGCCGGCGCCTGATCGCCGGCCGCCCGTCCTACTTGAGCAGCATGAGCTTCTTCGTGTCGGTATCCCAGCCGCTGACCATACGGCAGAAATACGCGCCGCTGGGCGCGCGCTGTCCGGCGTCGTCGTCGCCGCGCCAGTTCAGCGTCAGCTCTCCCGCCTCTCGTGACTCGTCCAGCAGGGTCCGCACCTTCCGGCCGTCCAGCGCGTAGATCTCGACCTTCACCGGACCGGGATGCTCCAACCTGAGCTGGATCCGCGTGGCGGGATTGAAGGGGTTCGGATAAATGGCCGTGATGGCGGCGGCGGCCCGCGGCGTCTGCCCCGGCGCCCCGACGATGTAGCCCAGGAAGACGCCCGACACCCACTCGGGATGGTCGACGAAGGGGTTCCGGTTGCCCTGGTAGGAATAGACGATGTCGTTGTGCCGCATCTCCTTGGCGTCGACCGGATCGGCGTCGCTCCACTCGATGAGGGTCGTCAGCATGCCCATGTAGGCCGGGCTCGAGTCGGTGGTCTGGATCAGGCCGGCGGTGTCGGTCAGGATCAGGTCCGGCTCGCCGCTCACGTCGCCGGCGTAGCGCACGTCCATGTAGAACATCGCCCGCGCCACGTCGCCCTTGCGCCCGTCCCAGGTCTCCCAGATGTCCCGGCCGCCGCTGCTGCCCGCCAGGTTGGGCATGCCCGAGCCTCCGGCCCCGTCGTTCACGTCCGGCACGTAGGCGGTGCAGCCGGAGGCGCAGTCGTCGAAGGGCCGGTTGCCCCGGTAGCCGTTGTAGCTCACGTCGCACAGAAAGAGATGGTGACAGTCGGTGTACGGAACGTCGCCGGAGCTGGAGAAGCCGTAGCTGTTGGGCCAGCTGTGCTCGCGGTTGTAGGGGCCGTTGCCGCCGCCGAACTTCGTGATCACGCGGTTCCGGTACAGGTCCAGGATCGTGTTGGTCCCCACCGGGAACTCGTCGGCGTCCTCGAGGATGTCCCAGGTGTCGGTGCTGGACGAGGTGTAGGGGAAGCGCGCGTGGTTGTCGATGATGTCGTGGAGGGAGCTGCGCAGGGCGGCCGCATCCGACAGGTCCACCGAATCGTAATAGCCCGCCGGGGCCTCGGCGAAGGCCGCGGAGGCCAGCAGGATCAGCAGACAGAACGACGAGCGGACGAACTTCATGGAGTGCTCCCTTGGCGTCACTTCGGCGAACGCGGAATGCGGGGCGACAGTCGGGCGACGAGCCTGCCGTCGCGTGTCCGAACGGCCGGCCGTGCGGGACCACCTCGACGGCTGGTCGGGTCGAAGCGATTGCAGGCACGATTATAACACAATTTATGCGGTTATCGCATTCATCCGCAAGATGTTCCCTGAAGAAGGCTGTGTTCGGGCCGCCCGGACAGGCACGGTGAAGCGACGGCCGATGGCGGACAGGGGGGCGCTCCCGCCGCATCCGCCATCATGGACTTTCATCAATCAGGAGCAGTCATCCAACCAACTCTTCAATGACGCCATATCGCGCGAACTCCTGGCCTTTTTCCGTGGCCCAGCTGGCGTTCCCGTAGTCGAAGTGCCAGTATTCCAGGATATCGACGACAAAATCCTCATCTTCGAAAAGATGGATGAGCAACTGCCTGTTCTGCCGCGCCTCGGGCGATATATCCGGATGGTCGGGGTAGCAGGTCTCATCGAGCTCCAGCTTCAATCCGTCATTGTTGCCGAATTCCATCACACGGTCGTTTTCAGCATCGTAAATCAAGGCATCGACGGCCCCGCCGGTGGCATGCATGGATTTGTCTGCCGGAGCGATGAAATGGGAAACGATCTCGGTGATTTCATCCGCGTGCCGGTCGGGAAACTGCTGCTGCATCACAGCGAATTTTTCCTCCCATAGACGACGCTGATGCTCGAATGACCGCCACACCGAACGGATGATCAACACTTTGTTCTGCTCGTCGAGGCGTTGACTGATGCGCCCGATCTTTTCATGGACGGCTTCCCTCACCCTGAAGTCACAATCTTCGATTATGGATGGCTCGAACATCAGCTTGTAACCGCAATCCTTCAAGCTGATCAGGGGGGACTGATCTTCCCGTACGCCCTGGGTCAGGGACAACCGCTTGCGCAGGCGTTCCTTCTCCTCGACCTTCCGGCAATAGTCTTTGGCGTTCATATGAACATTGTTTCCACGTAGGGGGATGTCATGGCTGAGAGTAGCGCTCCATAGTTCAGATCGAAGGCCACCTCGTCTCCCGCAATATAGGCCATGTCCCCCGTATTCATAATTATATGGTCACTGCCGGCGCCCAGGATGTCGATTCCGGCCCTGGGCGTCAGCCCGGAAACCAGGACATCCTGCGCTCCGATGCCCAGGATCGCCCGTCGGATCCGGCCCAGGTCCTGGAATTCAGGCACCTTTCCCGAGGCATCCTGGCACACCTCGCCATAGGGCAGGGAGGGCTTGATCGTCGACTCGATGACTTCGGCGAACAGCGTGAAGGCATCGGTGAAAAGTCCGGGAATGGGATTCCTGTGGAGGGTTTCCCGGCCGAGATAGATGGACTCGCCCAGCCGCAGGTCATTGATCATTCCAGCGTCCTGCGTGGACATGAACCACTGGTAATTGGCGGAATTGCCGCCGGAAACAACCGGCAGGGACAGTCCGAACGTTTCTTCTATCCCTGTGGCGATGTGGGACAACCGTCCCATATTCTCGCTGTCCGGCTTGATCCCTCCGAAGCAGGCCAGATTGGCGCCAATGCCCGTCAGTTCGATCCCGCCCAAATCGAGGGCGCATTCGACAGCGCTGTGGACAGCCGAGGGCATGAGCCCTTCCCTGAGATCTCCCAGCTCCACCATCAAGATGATCTTGTGTTTGATATGCCGGATCCGTGCGAACCGGGAGAGCTCTTTGATGACGGAGAGGTCCGAATTCAGGCTCAGGTCGGCATAGTCAACGACGGCTTCGGCCTGGCTGAGGAACGGGGTTCTCAACAACAGGAATTGAGCCTCTATGCCGGCATCGCGCATTCTTCTGATGTTGGCGATTCTTGAATCGGCGAGGATGCCGATCCCGGCTTGCACCAGAACCTCGGCAATGGCGGGATTCCCACAGACAACCTTGGTCACGGCGCTGATGCGGATGCCCCCGGAACCATAAATTTCCATCAACCGGCTTATATTGTGGGCGATCTTGCCCAGATCGATCTCTATTCTTGGCGTTGACATACCAACGAGGCCTTTTCTCGGAGCACCGGAAAGACCTCGAATAACTTTTCAACGAGCTTGCCGCAGCCGCTCGTCAAAACATCGGTAACCGGAAGTTCATACAGGAATTCATACTCGAGGACCGCAGCGGCCATCTCGTCATCGCTCATATCCTCGTGATTGAGGGTGATCGCAACGACCTTGGATCCGGAAAACATTTCTATCAGCCCGATCTCGCCGGCTAGTGTCGGCATGGGAATGTCGGGGTAATCGCAATGGTTGATTCTTTTCGGCGGATGCTGAACGATGATCGCATCGGGGACGGCGCCTCTCAGGATCGCCGCCGAAGATGTAAACGCCGGATGGCTCAGGGCTCCCTGCCCTTCGACAACGATGATATCAGGATGCTGGTTCTCATCGGCGGCCAATATGGCATGTTCCACCTCGCCCGTGGAAAAACCGGAGCTCAAGACATCCACCGCCACGCCGTATTTTGCCCCCTGGAGCAAACCCGTCTGCCCTGTTGCGATGAATGCGGCGTTGAGTCCCTCCCGCTTCAGGGCCTCGACGAGTTTTACGGTCGTCGTCCGCTTCCCCACGGCGCAGTCTGTTCCCATTACGGTTATGACCGGCGTGCTGACGTCATGAATACGTCCCGTAAAGCCATGAAGCTCTTTTCGCGGCGGCGGCTTTCGTATGTCGTGGATCCGGACACCACATTCAATCGCCATTTGTATGAATTCACCGTCCTCGGACAAGAATTCCGGCAGTCCGTTCACGATGTTCATGCCCTTTTTCATGGCGGCGAATAGGACATCTCTTTGAGATTGATCAAGAAATGAGGCCAGGGGAGCGATTCCGTAGATGAAGAATTCAGGGACAGAACTGAAATTCCTCAAAGCATCGTCCATGCTTTTGAATACCGGAATTCCATTCTTTATTCCATCGAGATAATCTCCGGCATCAAGACCGGCCTTGGTGCTGTCGATAATGCCAAGGATTTCATATTTTTCGGAGTGCCTGGCCAGTCCGTTTGCAACCTTCCCGTCGATTTTCCCGAATTCGTTCTCGCTGTAGACCAATGCGCTCGTTTTCATGTAATCCCTTTGATTTTAATTATCTAAATTGGTTTTGCATTCGTCGCACAAGATAGCTTCGATTCGGTTCTTTAGCCTGGCGAATGTTTTGCCGTGGGCTTGCCCGGATTTGTCCGACCGCCTGAATGTGCCACAATGGCTGCATTAACCGACCCGAATCGCCGGCGCCGACTCCGGGAATCAGAGCGGCCGCCGAGGTGAGCGGATCCCGCAGCACTGGAGCA
>CAZLHO010000023.1:0-5770 GCA_964559455.1 uncultured Fibrobacteraceae bacterium
GTCCGGCGTCGGCCAGGTCCGTGCCGGCGGCGACGTCCGTGAACCCGCCGCCGCCGTCGTTGCGCAGCAGCCTGTTCGCGGACTCGCTGCTGACCAGATAGAGGTCCAGGTCGCCGTCGTTGTCATAGTCGCCCCAGGCGACGCCGGTGCCAATTCCGGGGTCGGCCAGATCGCCGGTCGCCACGTCGGTCCAGCCGACGAACGGCACGTAGCCGCCGATACTCCGTTCCGTGCCGAACGGCGAGCCGACGAAGGCCCCGTCGATCGCCTGCACCGACCAGTGGACCGAGTCCTGGCCCGCGGACAGGTCGATCGTCCAGGACGTGTTCTGCTGGGCGTTGCCCGGGCCCGTTACCTGACGGTGCCCCGTGGCGTCGTCGGCCATGGCGGCCATGATCTCGCTGCCGCCGCGGGTCGTGCCCAGGCGCAGGTTGTAGGAAAGGCCCGCAGCCGGCGTCTGGGCGTCGGTCGTCGCATCCCAGCCCACGGTCAGCCGGTTGTCGACGACGACGGCCGACAGATTCGCGGGCGGCGCGGGCGGCGTGTTGGCGGGCGCCCGGTCGTTGCGATACAGTCGGGTCACGCGTCCGCTCGCGCCGTAGCCGCAGAGCAGGAGATCCAGGTCGCCGTCGTCGTCGTAGTCGCCCCAGGCGACCGAGCAGCGATCGACCGGCTCCAGGCCGGCGTCGATATCCACGAACCGGCCGAGACCTACCCCGGCGACTCCGTCGTTGCGGTACACCCGCGCGTAGGTCTCGGCCGGGTAGTCGTCCTCGCCCGCCATCGCCAGGTCCAGGTCGCCGTCGTTGTCGTAGTCGCCCCACGCCGCGGAGCCCCAGGATGCGAGCCCCGGCAGGGAGATGACCCAATGGAACGTGCCGCCGTCGTTGCGATAGATGCGGGAATCGTTCAGGCTGGACAGCATCAGGTCCAGGTCGCCGTCCGCATCGTAGTCGCCCCATCCGGCCGACCGAAAAAACGCATTCGACAAGAATCCGCTATCGATGAAGCTCCCTCCGTTGTTCTCGTAGATGCGGGCCGTATTGAGGGACTCCCCTAATCCCGTCAACAGGATATCCAGATCACCGTCGTTGTCATAGTCCGCCCAGGCCGCCATGCCCTGGGCGACGGCCTCGTCGATCGCGTTGGGCAGGGGAGTGAAGGCCTCGCCGTCGTTGCGATAGATAGTCGTCACCCGCCCGGACTCGCCGTGGCCGCAGAGCAGGATGTCCAAGTCGCCGTCGTTGTCGTAGTCCCCCCAGTCCGCGGCACTCGAGTACACGCCTTCCAGTTCGGCGCCGCTGTCGACGAAGACGCCCGAATCGTTGCGGTACAGCAGAGAAACAGGAACGTTATCGACAGACATGCCGGTCAGAAGTATGTCCAGGTCGCCGTCGTTGTCGTAGTCCCCCCAGTCCACCGTCCCCGATCCCCCCATGCGTGGCAGGTGGGCGACATCCGTGAAGACGCCGGCGTCGTTGCTCAGGAGCGTGGTGAAACCGGTCTCGACTTCCCCCGCCATCAGGATGTCCAGATCGCCGTCGCCGTCGTAGTCGCCCCAGGCGACCGAGCTGTAGTAGTTGCCCGGCAAACCAGCTTCGACGTCGGTGAAGATGATCTGGCCGTCGATGGCGGCGGTTTGCAGCACCCCGATCTCCGCCGGCGTCAGCACCCGATTCCAGATCCCCACGTCGTCGATCCAGCCGTCGAAGAAGCGGTCGTTCCCGTCGCGGTAGGTGCCGATGTTCAGGCCGGCGGTGTCGGACAGAGGATTGCTCGAGTCCAGGGTGCCGACCTGGATCCCGTTGCGGTAGATCGTGTGCAGGGACGCCGAGGCGTCGTAGGTGACGATGAGGTTGTTCCAGAGGTCCTCGTCGTGGCTGTGGTCGAAACGCTCGAACTCGTATCCGCCGGGCCACTCCGTGTAGACTTCCCCCAGCGTGTCGAGGCCGTCGCCGTCCTCGTTCCGCAGTCCGTACGAGATCGAGACGGTCGGCTTGGATTCCAGGATGAACTGGCGGTGGCTCGCTCCCACGCTGAGGCTCGTCCAGTTCGCCCTGTACCACACCGAGTAGCTATGGTCCAGTCCGGGGGTGATCACGGGAGTGCCGACCGACAGATACTGGGAACTGCTTCCAATGAAGCGGGCGGCTCCGCCGAAGCGGCCGGCGGTCGCCTCGACCTCGACGCCGTTGATCGGGGTGGCATCGAATGCCGTTCCCCCTGTCGTGGCTGTGAAATCGTGGTCGAAACACCAACTGGCCACCAGGCCGTCGGTGAGTTCGGCTTGAGAATCCTGGGCCATCGTCAGCGCGGCAAGGATCGTCAAAGCGCAGCAGAAGAAGCGCGTGTGAGGTCGAGGAATGGACATCGGCTCCCCCCTTGAGAAGATCATCAGAGTCGATGCGATTGGGATTACGATCCGCAAAACCTATATTCGGAGTCGATTGATGATTATCAGGTCCGATTTGATGAGTGGATATTATCATGTTTACCGACTCGAAATCTAGGCGATTCGACGAGTGCATCGTCTTGTCCGCCGTCCGGCTGGTGCGGACGGTGCTGGAGGGGGAGATGCGGTCCGCGGGCCGCCAGGGCGCGGAGTGGGACGGCCGGGACGGCGCAGGCCGGACGGCGCCGTCGGGCGTCTACTTCTACCGGCTGGAAGCCGGAGCGGACGCCGACCTGGGCCGGATGCTGCTGCTGAAGTAGACCCGGCCGTCGCGGGTGAACGACAACTCTGGGCCACGACGCATAGCCCGCGTCGCATACGGTCCCATAGAGGGTGCCAGATCAAGAAGCGGGCCGTCCCATCGGAGGCGGCCCGCTTGCGTTGCCTGGTCCCCGACGGCTCCCGGAAATGTGACGAGATGGCGGGCGGGGGCGGCCGACCGGCGAGTCGCGCAACCCGTTCGAGCGGGAATTCGTAACGCCTCTGCGGAGAGCCCGCACGAGATCGGGCGGCCCGCTGTTTCTCCCGACCGGTTCACCCCGCGCCCGGAGGGTGGGCAGACCAAGGAGCACTGAAATGACGATAAAAGTCCTGCTGGCCTTCCTGCTGGCCTTTTCGGCAGTGAACGCCCACCCCCGGACGACATCCTCCGCCGTGCTTTCCGGCCCTTATCTCGGCCAGGAGCCCCCCGGCAGTGTTCCGGAGATTTTCGGGCCGGGCGTCATCTCGGTCGAGGCGAACTTCGAACACAGCGCCGCGGTCTTCTCGCCGGACGGCGACGAGGTGTTCTGGTGCACCAACGTCGGCTGGTATTCCGGAGAAGGACGGCAGGGAATGCTCCGGCTGTATTTCATGAAGCAGGTCGACGGCAACTGGACGGAGCCCCGGCCCGCTCCCTTCGCGGCTGATGTCCGGGCGGAGCGGCCGGTCTTTTCTCCCGACGGCAAATCCCTTTATTTCGAAGCGTTCGCCGCTTCAGGTCGCGAAGACGATGTCGACATCTTCGTCGTCCACAGAACCCCCGGCGGCTGGTCCGATCCCGTGCCTGTCTCGCCGTTCATCAACACGGCCGCCGTCGAGCGCCTCCATTGCGTGACGGCCGACGGGTCGATGTATTTCACGCGAAACCTCCTGCGACCCGACGAGGAGATCTTCGTCTCCAGGTTCGTGGACGGCGCCTTTACCGTGCCGGAAACGCTGGGGCGCCCCTTCAACTCCGAAGATCCGGAACTGGCCTTCGCCATCGGGCCGGACGAGGATTACATCCTGGTCTCGACCGTCAACGCCGAACGCACCTCCTCGAGCCTCTTCATCACCTACCGGAGGCCTGACGGCACCTGGACCGAGAGAATCAAGACACCGTATTACTGCGGCGGTTTTCTGGCCCTTTCACCGGACAGCAACTACCTGTTCATGCTCACCGAGGACATCTACTGGGTTGACACGTCGTTCGTGGAAAGGCTCCGGCCCTGATTCGGGGCGCCGGCGACGCTATGTGTCCCGCGGCGGGGAAGCCTGATCTTCAGGTGAATGGCCGCCGGCCAGAGGAGGGAACATCTCCCGAGCTCATGCGTCATGATCATGTCGCCCGCCTTGCGAATTCCCGGAGGACGATACCATGCGAATCTTCAGGATATTCCGCATCGCCGCCTGCGCGGCGCTGCTCCTGCTCCCGTGCCCGAACCGGCACGCCCATGCCGGCGAGGTCGTCACCGTCGACGGGATCCCGCACGTCCGCAACGCTGCCGTGCCGCCGGACGGCGCGCGCACCGTTCGCCTGGAGGAACTCTGGCGGGCCGGCGGCGAGGAAGACGACGTCTTCTTCGGCCTTATCACGAAGGTGCTGGACGACGAGGACGGAAACATCTACATCCTCGACGTCCAGCTCGCCGAGGTGCAGGTCTACTCACCCGACGGCGAGCACCTCAAGACGCTCTTCCGCGCAGGGGATGGTCCGGGCGAAGTGAGGCAACCGCGCGACATGGTCCTGCTCGACGACGGGACCGTCGGCGTGATCCGCGAGATTCCCGGCGCGCTGATCCGGGTTGACCGGAACAACGTCCCGGCCTCGAACATCGAATTCCGCAATTCGAACGAGAAGGGGTTTCTCATCGTCGACAGCGGTTTTGCCGGCGGCGGGACGCTCGTCGCGGCCGGCACCTATACCGGAGAGCAGCCGGAGGATGGCGTGCAGAACCGCATCAACTACCTGAGCATCTTCTCGTCCGACGGCGAGGAATTGCACCGCCTGTTCGAACAACACAACCGCCGGGACTTCAACAATTTCATCGTCCACGAGAATCTCGATCTGCCGGTCTTCTTCTGGTCCAATTGTGTCAGCGCCGACGGGCGGGTCTATACGGCGCCGCACTACGATCGCTACGCGGTCGAGGTCTACTCGCCGCAGGGCGAACTCGAGCGCGTCGTCGAGCGTGAATACGAACATTACAGACGTGACCGGGCCGACCGGCAGCGCGTCTACGGCGCCATTGAAAGCGTCACCCGCGGCGCCGACATCGAGATCGGCATCGAAATCGAGGAGAACGCTCCCGACATCCTCGCCATGCAGCATGGCGTGCGGGTGCGCGAGGACGGCACCCTGTGGATCCTGCCCAGCCGCGGCGTCCGCGACCAGCCCGACGGCATCATGCTCACCTTCGACGTCTTCGACCGCGAGGGCCATTTTACCGAGCAGGTATCCTTCGCCGGCGACAAGGACGGCGTCTGGGACGGCTTCTTCTTCGTCGGTTCCGACCGCGTCGTCATCGTCACCGGCCACGTCGAGGCGATCTTCGCCCAGTATGGCGGCGGCGCGAACACCTACGAAGGTGACGGGGACGGGTCCGCCATGGACGTCATCTGTTACCGAATTGTGGAGTGAGCGACTTGGGCCGCATGCTCCTGCTGAAGTAGACCCGCCCGTCCCGGGTGAACGACGCCTCCGGCCCCCGGCTCACCGCCCGCGTCGCATACGGCCCCATAGGGGGTACCAGTTCAGGAAGCGGCCGTCCCTTTGGGGGCGGCCCGCCTTCCGCTCCCTGCCGCCGCGCCGGTTCTCGGGTTCCGGGTTGTCTGGGCAGGATCGCGACAATTTTCCGGGAAACCATTCCTTAGCATGGCCAGTATAAGATCAGGCGCTGTGTTTCCCGGGAAGCGCAGCCGGAAGTGTCGGGGCTTCCCGGTTCCGCTTGTCGTCCCGGGTTCCCAAAGGAACGCGACGAACCGCGGCCTGGCGTTTCGAGCCGGGGCAAGCCGCCGTCAGTGGCTTATTCAAGGGAGACGATGATGAAGAACAGACTGTATGGCCCCCTGGTGCTC
>CAZLHO010000023.1:5870-42562 GCA_964559455.1 uncultured Fibrobacteraceae bacterium
ACGGCGGCGCCGGTGCGCATCACCAGCGGTCCGGGGGGCGAGTTCGAGCCCCAGTGGTCGCCCGACGGGTCGAAGCTGTCGTACGGGTCGGGCGCGATGGGTGATCAGAACGTGGCGATCATCGACGTGGAGACGAAGGAGGAGACGCTTCTCACCGAGGGGCTCGGCTTCGTCCACGCCACGACCTGGTCGCCGGACGGTCGCCGCATCGCCTACGTCACGGGCGCCCAATCCGGGAACGATTTCGTCAGCCACGTCTTCATCGTGGACGTGGACAGCCGGGAGGTCGAGCAGCTGACGCGCGTGGAGAGCATCGACGGCAGCCCGTCGTGGTCCCCGGACGGCGCGTCCATCGTATTTCCGTCGGAACGCAGCGGGGCCTTCAACCTCTGGATCCAGCCCGTCGACGGAAGCGAGGCCGCGATGGTGACCGATCATCCCGAGCTCGACCACGGGCCGGAATGGTCGCCGGACGGCAAGGCCATCGCCTTCCATTCCCGGCGGAGCGGCAGTTCCAGCATCTGGATCCTCAACCTGGAGGACGGGGTCCTGACCAGGGTGACGGACGACGAAGGGAACGAGCAGTATCCGGACTGGTCTCCCGACGGCAAGTATCTGGCCTACGACTCCGACCGATCCGGGAATGCGGACATCTGGATCCAGCCCGTAGCCGGCGGCGAGGCGACCCGGATCACCGACGATCCCGCCATGGACGTGCGCCCCTCGTGGTCTCCGGACGGCGAGACGTTGGCGTTCTCCTCGGACCGGGCAGGCGGCATGGACGTCTGGGTGGTGGAGGTCCCCCGGTAGGAACGGCCGGGATGCAGGGATAGTGGGTGCCAGTTCAAGGAAGCGGGCCGTCCCCGGTGGGGGCGGCCCGTCGCCGTAATGGGCGGCCATGCCTGCTCGATGACCGCGCGCTCCTCTGGAAATGCCGCGGTGGACTTGCCCCGGTTTGCTAGACACTCAAGGCCCGTTGCTTCATGCGCAGATAATATCAGGGCGAAGCGTCGAGACAGAATTCCCCGATCTCCAGGCCGTTCCGCGCCGCCCAGAGGCGCACGAGCTCGGCCTCCTGCTCGTTGGGGTCCCGGTCGTGATGGCCGCAGGCTTGGACCACCACATTCTGCTTCCTGTCGACTTCGAGGGTCAGCGAGGGCTTGCCGTCGCGGCGAAGCGACCAGATGCTGCATTCGCCCCGTGCGGCCGCGTCGATGTAGACCGCAACACAGTGATCCAGGGCCCGGCCTTCGATCACCAGGCCTCGGCCCGTGAGGATCTCCACCATCGTCCAGGTCCCGGAGCCCGCGGTCCGGCCCCCTCGCTTCACCGCGACCTCCAGGTGGCCGCCCTCGAGACCGCTGGGGCGAAACGGCGTCCGGCTCTTCCGGCGGAGGCAGGCCCTCTTGTCCCGCTTCTCCGCCCATTCCTCCAGGCGCCTGCTCCGGTCCCAGGCCTCCCACCCGCGCATGACGGAGCCGACCGTGCGGCCGGAGATCGAGTACTCCCGGTTTTCCCCGTGACAGTGATCAAGGTAGGCGACCATCTGCTTCAGCCGACCCGGATCGAGACCCGGCTGTCGGCACATCCAGTGGATCACCGGCGCCCAAAACTCCCAGGGCGCATCGCAGTAATCGAGCTCCGTGACGGACAGCGTGCTCGCCAGGGCCTCGGAGCCGCCGAAGGCCAGGACGTGTGCGCGGACGATCGCCTGGAACAGGGTGCAGCGGACCGGGGCGTTGTAAAACAGGTGGCGCATGCGGCGCGTGAGCGTCGCCGGGAGGCTCCAGTTTTCGATGCAATCGCGAACGCTCTTCCCGGCGGCCAGGGCGGCGAAGATATCATGCGCACGGTAGTAGCAATCGTCCTGGTAGTTGAGGAACGCCTTCATCAGGAACGCGGGAACGGGATGGAGCACGAGGAGATGATCGACCAGGGACACCATCTGGGATCGCCATCCATGGCCCGCCGGCCTCCAGTCCTCGAGCTCGCGCTGCCAGGGCAGCCTTGCCAGCCGCCACAATCCCGCCTCGTTCTTCCGGTTGAGAACCAGCGGCGCACGCTCGAGGATCACGTGGGCGAGCTTCCAGGCCCGGCGGCGACGACGCTTGCTGATACATCGGATACCGAGGATGCCTACGGCCTCGGCCTCGAGGCGTCGACCTCGCGCGCCGGCGCCGGCCTTCCGAAGGATCCTGTCCGATTCGGCGATCAGCCGCCGATTCCGCAGCCGCTCGGCTTTGCGCCGGGCGTCGCGCCGCTCCGCGAGTTCGCGACAGCGTTCTCGCCACTCCCTCCGGGGATCGTCCCGATCGGGACGTCCCGACACATCCATCCGCACGGTCCCACCTCCGGTGCAGCGCTCGCAGAAGCGCCACCGTCTCGCCCGGCAGGACTCAGGGGGGATGCTGGTCAGGTATAGCGCGCGCCCCGCGGCCCGTCGATGAGGTCGCGGTCACGCACGGCGGTCCCGAGCCCGCGGGTCAGTTATGTGTAGTTCCTATTTGAACTACAACTGACCCGGCGAACCCGGAGAACTGGGTGGGGAAGTGGATGGACAAGGCGTTCATATCGTTTTCGTTTCCAATCTGGGCATGGGCCATGGCGATGTGATGATCCTAAGCCATGGCCCTGTCGGTGTGCAACCGAAATGGGACGCCCACCGCCCGCCGCCCGCCGCAGAACCAGCCCGCATGCTCCTGCTGAAGCAGACCCGCCCGTCGCGGGTGAATGACAGTTCTAAGCCGTGGCGCCCCGCCCGCGTCGCATACAGTCCCGTAGAGGGTGCCAGATCAGGAAGCGGGCAGTCCCATTTCGGGCGGCCCGCTCCTGTGCCGAGGTCGCGGATGTGATATAATCGGACAATCTCGCCCGCCATATTGGCCCACTCTCGCCGCACCCGGCGGGACACCGCAGTTGTGGGCTACCGAATGCCATGCGCCGGCACCCGGCGTCACGCTCATGGGGGTCTGAACCATGTTTTCCCGGAGAATGCTGATCCTGGTCTGCACGGGGCTGACGGCGGCTCTGGCCGCGCCGCATCCGGCGGCTGCGCTCGAGAGGCGGTTCGTGGAGGAGTTCTCTTCCCGGGCGCTCTGCGACACGAGCCTCACCACCGCCGAGTGGGACACCGTGGCCGGCGAATTACGCCTGCCTGCGTTCGCGATCACCGAGCTCGGGTCCTGGAACACCACCGGGACCGCCTACGGGGTGGATGCATCGGGCGACCACGTCTACGTGGCCGACTGGGCCGGCGGGCTGGCGGTGATCGACGTGAGCGATCCCGCCGCGCCGGCCCTGACCGGGACCTGCGCCCTGGCCGGTTCGGCCTTCGGCGTCGCCGCGGCGGGCGATCTGGCCTACGTGGCCGTCCAGGCCGCGGGGCTGCAGATCGTCGACATCTCCGATCCCGCATCGCCGACGGTGGCCGGCGGCTACGACACGGCAGGCAGCGCCTACGCCGTGCTGCACGCGGGCGATCTGGTCTACGTGGCGGACGGCTTCTCCGGCCTGGCGATCGTCGACGTCTCGAACCCGGCGAGCCCGTCCCTGGTCGGGGCCTGCGACACCCCGGGCAAGGCCTACGGCGTCGCCCTGCACGGGTCGTACGCCCTGGTGGCCGACAGCGAGTCCGGGATGCAGGTGATCGACGTCACCGACCCGGCGCTGCCGGCGATCGTCGGCTCCTACGATACGGGCGGCTACGCCTGGGACGTCGCGGTCGCCGGCGACGCGGCCTTCGTCTCGGACAATTCCGGCGGCCTGGTCGTGTTGGACGTGTCGATTCCCGCCTCGCCCTCGTCGCTGGCGGTCTTGGCCCTGCCCGGTCCGGCCCTGGGATCGTATCTGGACGGCGACCGCCTGCAGGTCGGCTGCGGCCCGGCCGGGCTGGCGGTGATCGACGTGTCCGATCCCGGCAACCCCGTCGTGACCGGGACCTACAACACGTCCGGCTCCGCCTACGACGTGGACGTGGCCGGGGAGTACGCGCTGGTCGCCGACGCGGCGGCGGGTCTGCGGATCCTGGACCTGCGCATGGCGGCCGATCTCTCGCGCATGGATCTCGTCGATCGCCTGGGCGACTGCGCGGCCATCGCGATGGCCGGCGACGTGGCCTGGGTCGTGGATCAGGGCTACGGTCTGCGGGCGGTCGACGTCTCCGATCCCCTGGACATGGTCGAGATCGGCGACGTCGCCGTGCCGGGCGACCTGCGCTCGATCGCCGTCCACGGCGACCACGCCTTCCTCGGGGATTACAGCGACGATCTGATGGTCGTCGACATCTCGGTGCCTGCCAGCCCGGCCTTCGTCGACAGCTTCAGCCTGCCGGGCCACGCCTACGATGTCGTCCGCAGCGGCTCGTTGCTGTATATGGCCTGCGACGCCGCCGGCGTTCAGATCGTCGACGTCGGCGACCCGGCCGCCCCGTCCACGGTCGGAAGCTACGTGGCGGCCGGGAAATGCCGGACCCTGGCGATCGACGGCAACCTGCTGGCCGTGGGCCTTGTCGACGGCTTTGAACTGCTCGACGTCACCGACCCGACGGCGCCGGCCCATCTGGGAAGCGGCGGCTGGTCGAGCTTGGAGTGCACGAGCCTGGGCCTGGACGGCGATCTGCTCTGCGCGGGCCTCGGACCGGGGATGCTTGGGTCGTATCTCCTGGTCTACGATGTGGCTGATCCATCGGCGCCCGCCGAACTTCGTACCCTCGGGGTCGACACCGTCTCGGACCTGCAGATCGCCGGCGATCTGGTCTTCGTGGCGACCGAGGGGTCGGTCCGCGCCTTCGACATCACCGATCCGAACAACGTGGTCTCCGCCGGCGCCACGGCGACCCTGCCGCGCGGTTCGCTCGCCCTGGCTGGCGACGTGCTCTATACGACCGGCGCCGACGAGTTGGCCTCGGCCTGGGTCTTCACCGACCGCTACCGCATCGACAGGAACATGGCCTTCTCGACGATCGTTTTGGATCACGACGACACGATCGCCGCCCTGCGGCTGTCGACCGAGCAGTCCGGCAGTCCCATCACCTGGCGGGCCTTGATGGACGGGGCCATCGCCGAGATTCATCTGACCGCGGGCGCCGGGTACCGCTTTCTCGACGGGAGCTATCGGGGGCAGGCCCTCCAGTGGTACGCCGTGCTCGACTACGGCCCGTTCTGGGGCGAGGCCGGGCCGGTCTGCACGGGCCTCGAACTGGAATGGCTCTTCGACTATGCGGTCGTCGACTCGGTCGTCGACGTCCCCGACGATCAGGGCGGCTGGGTGCGCATCCATTTCACCCCGTCGGGATGGGACCTCGACGGGTCCGACGACCCGGTCCAGGGCTACAACGTCCTGCGCCGGATCGACGACGTCCAGACGCTGAAGGCGATCGCGGCCGACGACGGCCGTCGCCTGGCCTCCGACGCGGCGCTCGCCGGATCCCTGCCGCCGGGCTCGTGGGAGGTGCTGGGCTATTTCGGCGCCTGGGAGGCGGAACAGTACACCTACCTGGCCCCGACCCTGGGCGATTCGGGCGGGGTGGCCGACCCATCGGTCTTTTGCATCATGGCCCGGACGGCCGCGAATGTGTTCCACGTCAGTCCGCCCGACAGCGGCTGGTCGGTGGACAACCTGGCGCCGAACGTGCCGGAAGGTCTGATGGTGGCCTACGCCAGCGGCGGCAACAGTCTCGAGTGGCTCGAGTCCGAGGCCGAGGACTTCCGCTACTTCAAGGTCTACCGCGGGACGACGCCCGACTTCGTCATCGATCCGGAGAACCCGGTCCAGGTGACGACGTCGCCGTCGTGGACCGACCCGGCCGGCGGCTTCGACGTCTTCTACAAGGTGTCGGCGGTGGACTTCGCGGGCAACGAGAGCGCGGCGGCGCTGCCGGGTGGCTTGACCGGCATCGGGACGACGCCGTCGGTGTTCCGCCTGCTGGGCGCCTCGCCGAACCCCTTCAACCCGAAGACGACGATCCGCTTCGATCTGCCCGACGCGCGCTGCGTGGACCTGCGGGTCTACGACGCCACGGGAAGGCTGGTGCGGACGCTGCTGGACGGCGAGACGCGGCCCGCGGGCCGCCAGGACGTGGCTTGGGACGGCCGCGACGCCGCGGGCCGGACGGCGCCGTCGGGGGTGTACTTCTACAGCCTGAGGGCGGGGGAGGACCGGGACCTGGGCAGGATGCTGCTGCTTAAGTAGAGCCGGCCGTCGCGGGTGAACGACAACTCCGGGTCGCGGAGGCTTGATCGCGTCGCATGCAGCCCCATGGAGGGCGCCAGATCAGGAAGCGGGCCGTCCCCGGGGTGGGGACGGCCCGCTCGTTTCCAAGGTCCTCTTTGGCGGCGCCGGTCTTCACTCGGGAATATTGAAAAGACCGCAGATCTCCGAGTACGACAAGGCGTCCATCGATCTGGTCAGGTCCGGGCGCGCCACCCCTTTCTCCTGGGCGGCCTCGTCGAGCACGCCGCCGGGGATCAGCACGTAGCGGACCCGATTGAAGCCGGGAATCGCCCCCGGATCCATCGTGGGGTCCGTCGTCGAATAATAGATGGCCCGGATGGTGCCGGCCTGCGCCCGGAACATGAAGTGGTAGTGCACGTCGTTGAAGGTCACGGGCAGCTGGACGATCTCCGGAGCATAGCCCACGGCGTTCAAGAAGACCATGATGACGCCGTTGTCGACGATCTCCTGGGTCAGGGCCGGGGCCGTCATGGTGAAAGTGCGTTCGGCGGTGCCGAAGACCGTGTACAGGTCCCAGGTCGTTTCGTACCAGTCCGAATAGATGACGTTCGCGGCGCCGGCCGGACCCGTCGGTCCCTTATCCCCCTCGCAACCACAGCACACGACAGCTACGCAGAGCAGCAACCAAGAAACGTGACGGCGTCTCATCACCGGCCTCCCAGGTGCGGTTCGGAAGCGAGCCACGAAGACCGCGGCCGGGAATTCGACCGCATGGCTCCGTCTCCCGAGGCCAACGTACCGCTCCTGCCCGGCCGAGTCGACAATCATCTTCGATGCAGATTGGCGCGGTCTCGTGGCGCTCATCGGCGAAAACCTTGAGCTCCCATTCGAGGTCCGGATTGTTCCGGTCCTGCAGGACCTTCACCAGGCGTGCGATTCCCTCCGTCTGGCACTCATGTTCCCGGCCGCGGGACAGGAACAGGAAGCCGCGGCGGCCCGGTTCCGAGGCCAGGGTCGTCTCGGCGCTCCTGGCCTCACCATAGTCGTCCCACCATAGGGCAGGGCTGCTGGCGATATGGGCGCTGAAGGCGGCCGGGGAGTTCAGGAACGTATGGACGGCGAACAATCCCCCCGCCGAATGGCCGAACAGGATGCTGAACGGCCACGTCCGATAATTCCCTTCGATCTGGGGTCTCAGCTCATCCGTCAGGAAGGCGAGAAACTTGTCGGCGCCTCCGCCGCCCGGCAACCGGGCCTTGTCCTGGGGGCTGGCGGTCGGGGGCAGGAGATCCCTGTTGCGGTCGGTATTCGGGATGCCGACGACGATAGCCTGCGGCATCTTGTTGACCTGGCCCATAAACCGGATCGCTCCGAGGGCCTGCAAGAACTGTCCCTCGCCGTCCAGCACATGGACGACCGGGTATCGTTCGTCCGAGCCTTCATACCCGCTCGAGAGGGAGATCTTGAGGATTCGCTCCTCGTCGAGGATGGGTGTGGATCTTCAGCTCCATTGCCTTCGGGTCGCGGGCCTGAAAGTCGATCGCGCCAGAGTCTTGGAAGCTTCGCATATTCCTTCGGGCGGGTCTGCGGCCGGGCGGGGATGTCGGTATGACGCGCCGGGCAGGGGAAAGGTTTCGTCTGTGTCGGGGCGCCGGATCGATGCGCCTGCTCCGGATGATCCGGTGCAGGCGTTTCCGTCTCTCCGGCTCCGTTGCTCCATGCAACTTCAAGCGGCAGCGACCGTAGTTTCCGCGGCGTCGGATCGACCAGGAGGACGATATGCGTCAGCGCTATGTGATGGTCCGGACATTCCTGTCGCTGGTGATCGTGGCCGGCCTGGCATCGACGGGGGCGGCGCAATCCGACCCGGTCCAGGAACGCCGGGACCGGATGGCCGAACGGGCCCGTCAGGCCTACGAGCGGATCCTCGCGGCGCAGACCGTGCCGCTGGCGACGACGCCGGAAGAGGTGATCGACCGGTGCATCGAAGCCATGGGCGGCCGCGAAGCGCTGGCGTCCCTGCGGACGCTGACCAAGAAGATCGACGGCTACGAGATGGCCGGGGGGTTCGGCGGTACGTTCCATCTCAAGGCGCCCAACTACATCCGGCAGGAACATGGTCAGGGGCGCGCTTTCGTGACCGACGGCGTATCCGCCTGGGCGGTCGACGGCGACCAGTGGACACCCGTGCCGGACAGCGACCCGGGCCGGCGGCGATGGCGCCAGATGTTCAGCATCAGCCTGGACCTCGTCGACTACGGCGCCAAGAATGTGATCTACGAGTTCGTCGGAACCGAGGCGCTCGAAGGCAGCGCCTGCTACAAGCTCCGGAAGGACGTCGGCACGGGCAAGGAGATCTACGTCTACTTCAATGTCGAGACCGGCCTGCTGATGATGGAGGAGGAGTTCGGCGACGACGGCTGGATGGCGAACCTCTTCTACGACCACCGCGACGTCGACGGTGTGATGTTGCCTCACATGAGGGTGAGGGTCGCCGAGATCATCAAGACGGCCCACGTGGGCCTGATATCCTACGAAGCAAACGCTCCTCTCGAAGACGACCTGTTCGTCCGGCCTTGAACCCGCCCGAGCCGTCCCGACATCCGAAACGAGCTTCACGCGTCGCTCGCCGCAGCATCGGCTTTCGGCCTCAAAGCATCTCGTAGCAGATGACCTCGAGCGGCTCGGCCTCTTCGTCCCCGTCCTGCTGCCGGACGTTGAAGGCCGACCCGGTTCCCCGGAGCACGGCCAGCCGGCCGCCGCCCAGCAGGAAGCAGGTGCCCTCGTTCATCTCGCCGCCGAGGGGGACCGGCACCCGGCGGAGGTACTCGCCGTCGGGCGCGAAGACGTCCCAGGTCTCGAGGATGCCCTCGGGCCGGTCCTCGTGGCCGTGGGGCGTCAGGACCCAGATCGTGCCGTCGTCGGGATGGACCATCATCCGTGTGACGCAGGGGTCGCGGTCGGCGATGGTCCAGTCCGCGTCGGGGGGAGTGCCGGCGTCGATCAGGGGGGAGACCCGCTCCATTTCGGCCCCTGTCCTCTTGCGCGGCTCGTACCTGCGGCCGAAGACCCGGACGAGCCGGCCCGCCGTGTCGAACTCCGAGATCTCGTACGCATCCCTCTTCATGGGGGCGTAGATGCGGCCGCCGGACCCTAGCGCCCAGGACGTGTCGATGTAGTACTCGTCCGCCTCGACGTAGCTGCGCCCGGTGGGGTCGAAGGGGGTGGCCTTCTCGAGGATGTGGCGGAACCCGGCCAGCGAGGCGTCGCCCACGGACAGGAAGCGGTTGGTGTGGCTTGCGCCGTCGGGCGCCAGCACGACGCTGCCGCCGCTGGCTCCCAGGACGCCGTCGCGATACTGGAGGCTGATCATGATCGCGAGGTTGCCCTCGGCGGGAGCGCCGACGGGGTGGTGGGTGCCCAAGGGCGTGCCGTCGGTGCCGATGGTGATGAGCCTGCCGGGGAATCCCATCCCGATGCCGAGGACGTCGTCCGGCAGGAAGACCAGCCCGACGGGCTGGCGCAGCTCGCCGGGCCCGTCGCCTTCCCGGCTCAGGTCGCGCAGGTGCTCGCCGTCGGCGGAGATCACGACCACCTGGCAGAGCTGGTTGTCCAGGATGTAGACGCTGCCGTCCTCGTGCATCTTCAGGTCCGCGACGCGTCCGAAGATCAGGTCGCCGTCCTCGCCGCCGACCCGCCACAGTTCGCGCAGGGCCAGCGCCTGGACGCCCTGGGAGGGGCCGTCGGCGTCGATGGTGCGCGGGACTTCCGCCGCATCGGCCAGGGCGAACCCGGAGCAGAGGAGAACAAGGATCGTCGCGAACGGAAGGCGTTTCAGCGCGGTATTCATGGCGGGACTCGTTTCGGGGCGTGCTGCCGGCCAGCGAATGAAAGGGAGGGCGCTCGCCCGGGTAGCTACGCACGGAAGGCGGAATCGGTTGCCGGCGAGGTGCAGCCGGATCCGAGAGCCGGTGTTGCTCATGAACCGGGCCAAGGAAGCGGGCCGTCCCCGGATGGGGGCGGCCCGTTTCCATCTCCACCGGTTTCGTCTCAGCGTCCGCCGCCGGCGATCACCCGTTCCACGCACTCCAGGAACTCCATCACGCAGGGGACCCGCAGGGCGTAGGTGACCACGGCGCCCCGCTTCTCCGAGGACAGGATCCCCGCCTGTTTGAGAAGCGAGAGGTGGCGCGAAACCGTGGAGGCGTCGGCGCCGATCAGGGCCGTGAGGTCCGAGACGTTCCGGGGGGCGCCGGCGAGTTCCTGGACGATCAGCAGGCGGGTCGGGTGGCCCAGGGCCTTGAAGATATCGGCCCGGGGCTCCAGTCGTTTCCTGAGTCCGGGATCCATGCGCGCCTCCTAGAGGATCGTCTTGAGGTACATGAAGACGGCCGCCGCGAGGGTCGTGAAGGCGAAGACCTTCTTCAGCACCTTCGGCTTCGTGGCCAGCGCCAGCTTGCCGCCGATCAGACCGCCGACGACCGCCACCGCGGCCTGAGGCAGGGCCCACGACCAATCGACGCCGCCCTCGACCATGTGCCCCAGGAAGCCCATGGCCGCGGTCGCGCCGACCATCACGGACGCCGTGCCGACGGCCAGCTTCATCGGCATCCTGCAGGCCAGCACCATCAGGGGGATCAGGAACGACCCGCCGGAGACGCCCACCATGCCGGCGACGAATCCCGTCGCCAGGGAGAAGGGAGCCGCGATCCGCAGGTCGACGTCGATCGTCGCGCCGTGCGCCTCGAAGGACCAGACGCCCCGCCGCCGGCCGCCCGGACGGGAGATCCGCTCGGAGACGGGGAAGAGCATCAGCAGGCTGGCCAGCGCCAGCATCGTCGCGAAGATCAGCTTCAGGGCCGTGCCGTGGAAGAGGTAGGCCAGCAGTCCGCCGAAGAAGGCCGTCAGGCTGGCGGTCAGGCCGATGAAGAGCGCCATCCGCCAGGCGACGTTCCTGTGCCTCTGGAAGACGATCAGTGCCGCGAACGAAGTGCAGCCCATGATGAGCTGTCCCGTCGCGGCCGCGCTGTGCATCGGAATGCCTGCGAGGACCTGGACCAGGACGTAGAAATTGCCGCCACCGCGGCCGGCCATCGTCATGAAGACCGCGATGAGCAGGATGACGGGCAGGATGAAGGCCAGACTCATCTCAATCACCGGCCCGACTGCGCTTGTGCACCTTTCCGGGCTTCAGTTCCTCCATCAGGGCCGCATAGCCGCCGATGATGATCCGGACGTCGGCGAAACCCCGGCTCTTCAGGTAGGCCAGCGCGATCGAAGAGCGGGTGTCGTTGGAGCAGAACAGCCCGATGGGCTTGTCCGAGGGAATCTCGCCGTAGCGGTCCGGCAGCTCGTGCATCGGGATGTGCAGGCCCTGCAGGGAGGCGATCCGGATCGGCAGGATGTCGAATTCCGGCTCCGACCGCAGGTCCAGGAAGACGGCACCGGTCCGATCGAAGAACGCCTGGGGCGTGGTCTTATGCCCGCCTGTGCCGAAATAATCGAAATCCATCGATCTGATCGTCGCCTCGAACGAATCCATCGGGTTGTCCTTTCCATTGGGAATCCGGGGCTTTTGTGTGCATTTGGCAATTTAGCAAAATCAACAAAGTAATCAAGGAAATGCCGAGCTCGCCCGCGTCCCTGTCCTGGCGTCGTTCGAGTTCGAGGTCGAAGGGCCGCCTGGGTCCGTTCCTGGCGAGTCGCCTTCCAGATAAGACGACAGAAATGGCATAAAAACCAGAAAATGGCCTATAAATTGCCAAGAATGGCCATTAGTCACGGAAATTTATTGTTGACGATCGTTGCCATTAATGGCATCTTGTAATTGAAATCATTCAATAAACAGACAAAGGTGGCGACTATGAAGTTCCTGGGAGAGATCGCTGATGATGCCGTTCTGAAGGAGTTGGGAGGCCGCGTCGCCCGGTATCGGCTCAACCGGAATCTGACCCAGGAGGCGCTGGCCAGGGAGGCGGGAGTCTCCAAGCGGACGCTCCACCGGATCGAGCATGGCCATTCCGCCCAGTTCACGAATTGGATCCGGCTGCTGAGAGCCTTCGATTTGCTGGAGAACCTCGACATCCTCGTCCCGGAACCGGCGATCAGCCCGATCCAGCAGATGAAGATGCTCGGGAAGGAACGCAAGCGCGCCTCCTCCGCGACGAAGCGATCCGGAAAGAGCGAGCCCTGGACCTGGGGGGATGAGGAATGACCGTCGCCGAGGTCAGGCTCTGGGGCAGGACGATCGGCGCCGTCCGCTGGGACGCCGATGCCGGGCTCGCCCATTTCGAATACGATCCGGAGTTCCGGCGCAGCGGCATCGAAGTCGCCCCTTTCACGATGCGGCTGTCCGACCGGATCTACTCCTTCCCGGCTCTGCCCCGCGAGACGTTCCAGGGCCTGCCCGGACTCCTGGCGGATTCCCTGCCCGACGACTTCGGCAACGCCCTGATCGACGCGTGGCTCGTCGACGAAGGCCGTGAGAGCGACGCGCTCAATGCCGTCGAGCGCCTCTGCTATACCGGCGACAGGGGAATGGGCGCGCTGGAATACCACCCCGCGAAGGGACCGTCGGCCACGATGTCGGAGCGGGTCGATGTCGAGGCCCTGGTCGAACTCGCGAGTCGGATTCTGGCCAGGCGCAATCGGCTCGAGGGGTCCTTCGCGCCCTCGAAGCGGCACGACTCCCTGCAGACGATCCTGCGCGTGGGGACATCGGCCGGGGGAGCCCGGGCGAAGGCGATCATCGCCTGGAACCCGTCGACGAACGAGGTCCGCTCGGGGCAGATCGATGCGGGGAGCGGTTTCGGCTACTGGCTCCTGAAATTCGACGGCGTCTCGGGCAACCGGGACAAGGAGCTCGAGGATCCCGCCGGCTACGGTCTCGTCGAATACGCCTACTACAGGATGGCGCTGGCGGCGGGAATCGACATGAAGGAATGCCGCCTGCTCGAGGAGAAGGGGCGCAGCCATTTCATGACCCGGCGCTTCGACCGCACCGATACGGGCCGGAAGATCCACATGCAGTCGTTGTGCGCGATGGAGCATTTCGATTACCGGCGGCCCGGGGCCCACTCGTACGAGCAGGCCCTGCGCACGATACGCAAGCTCGGCATGCCCATGGACAGCCTGGAGGAACAGTACCGGCGCATGGCCTTCAACATCGTCGGGCGCAACCAGGATGACCACGTCAAGAACATCGCCTTCCTGATGGACCGGTCGGGTGTCTGGACGTTGTCGCCGGCCTTCGACCTGACGTACAGCTACAATCCCAGCGGCGACTGGACGAGCCGGCACCAGATGACGCTCAACGGGAAACGCGGGGATTTCGACATCGAGGATTTCAGGGCCTGCGCCAGGAACGCGGCGATCAGGCGGGGACGCGCAGAGGAGATACTCCGGCAGGTCATGGACGCCGTGGAGCAATGGCCTGAATTCGCCGCGGAAGCCGGCGTGCCCGGCGATGTCGCCGGCCGCATCCGCGCCGCCCATCGGCTCGATCTCCAGCCCTGAGGATCGAGCAGCTCGAGTTTTTTCCACCTCGCGGGGAGGGGTGGTCCCAGGGGCCGAATTCCCGCTCGCCTTCGATCAGAACCAGAACGCCACGCCCAGGGTCAGCTTCGAGGCGAAGCCGGAGTCGTCCACCGGCGTCTCGACGCTCAGCGTGGATCCGTCCGGCGCCTCGTAGGTCACGCTCGCCTTGTCCCAGTTCACCGCCTCGAGCCGCAGCGAGCCGTGCAGCGACACGCTCCTGCCCACCAGGTAGTGGGCGCCCGCGCCGAAGCTGATGCCGGCCCCATTCGCCTCGAAGAGCAGATCCCCCTGCTGCGATTCCAGCTGGAACCCGCCGAGGCCGCCGAAGAGATAGGGGCGGAAGGGGCGGCTCTCGCCGAAGAGGAAGACGCCTTCGAGAAACGAGCTCATGAAGCGGATGTCGATGTCGGGATCGCTCGTGCCGTGATCGGCGCCGCCGCCGTAGAGGCGCAGCATGAACGTGGGGCTGAAGCGGTAGCCGACCTGCAGGGCGCCGCCGCCCGCCTGCTCGTCCACGGAGATGGCGGGCTCGTCGTCGTTGTCTCCGATGTGGCTGCTCAGGCCGTCCAGGCCGATCATCCAGCGCCCGTCCTGGGCCGCGGCGCCGCCGGCGGCCAGGACCAGGGCGATCGCCAGGGCCGCGAAGAGCGGCGTGTTTCTGCTCATGATGGCTCCATCCCCTTGGTTTGCGTGATCAGGCCCGGATTCTAGCGACAAAGGGAGCCTGCTGCAACGACGGGCGACAGAGAGCTGCCGGGCCGCGTCCACGCCGCCCTTGAGGAAGGCGTCGGCCGTGGCTTTCTCGAGGGGGCAGGGGAAGGTGGGACCTACGGCGCACCTGTTGCAGGTCCGGAACGCCTCGGTCAGTTCCGCCAGGCCCGGAATCTAGATCATGATGTCGGCCTCGGCGTAGTGGTCGCACGCATGTCATGCTACGGGCCGTCCTCGCTCGGGAGCGGCCCGATCGTGTGCCCGCCGTCCGTTGCGGACCACGCCCAATCCGGCAGCAAAGGTCAACAATTGTCGAATTTGACCAGATGTCCTGAATAAAGTAGGGTGTTTCTCCGGAATCCCGACCCCGGTTCTCGCCGCCAGGGGCGAACCCGCATCCTCCGGAGGTGCCGACCATGAGATCCTTCCTCTCGCTCTGCCTGCCGGCGCTCGTCCTATGCGCCGCGCCCGCTCTGGCCGACCCCATCGCCGGCGGCGCGGGCCAGGGCGCGCTGCCCTACGACTCCTTCGAGCCCGGCGAGAACTGCGCCGAATGCCATGACCGTTTCGCGAGGCAGCACGAGGCCTCGCTGATGGCCCAGTCCTTCACCCATATCTGGGACGAGGTGGAGTACTTCACCCTGGCCTTGCCGCACGCCCGCATGGAACCGAAGGTGGCGGAGGTCGAGGCCGGCTGCAACGGCTGCCATGCGCCGCTGGCCTACCTGGCCGGCGACATTCCGCCGCAGCGGCCCGAGGCCGGCACGCGGGCCAACGAGGGTGTGAGCTGCGATCTCTGCCACGCGATCGTCGGCTTCGAGGGCGAGGTGCCCTTCAACTTCAACTGGATCGTCGACCCGGGGGAGGTCAAGCAGGGAGCTCGCCCCGGCCTGGAGAGCGACTACCACGGGATCGCGGTCAACCCCTTCCTGAAGAGCGCCGAGTTCTGCGGCACCTGCCACAACGAGAAGGACCCCTACGGGATGTGGGTGAAGTCCACCCACATCGAGTGGCGCGACGGCCCCTACGGCGCCTCCGGGATCACTTGCCAGGGTTGCCACATGCCCGCGGCCGGCACCGAGCTGGTCGCCGACGGCGAGGTCTACCCGGACGCCCGGCAGCACACCTTCCACGGCGTGCACTACGCGCCCAAGGTCACCGGATCCGTCGAAGTGCTGCTCTATCCCGAGGAGGCGGAAGTCGCGCCGGGCGAGCGACTGCAGATCGGCGCGACGGTCATGAACGCCAAGGCCGGCCACATGATCCCCTCGGGCTCGGTCGAGGAGCGGGTGGTCTGGCTGCACGTCGAGGCCCGGGACTCCGCCGGCGGCGTGCACCACCTTCCGGTGGACCTGAAGGGCTTCGACGGCGAAGCCTGGACCGTGGCCGACCCTGGGGCGCTGGCCTACCAGGCCATGGGCGAGATCCAGGGGCTGGCGGACTTCTCCGGCCTGCCGCGCGACGGCGACGTGCCCGCCGGCGACCGGATCTACCGCATGCCCTACCTTGACCCGCAGGGGAGGATGACCATCGCCCAGTGGTACACGGCTTCCTTCGGCCCCGACTACCGGCTGCCGCCGCTGGCCGCGATCGACGAGAGCTTCACCTGGGCCTTGCCGGCCGACCTGCCGGCGGGCCCGGTCGAAGTGACGGCCTCGGTCTACATGACCATGGTCGTCTCTTCGGTCGCCGACCACCTGGGGTTGCCGGCGTCGGAGAGGGAGCCGATGCTGATGGGCCGCCACACGGTCACCGTGGCCGTGCGCTGAGATCTTCAGAGGACGGACCGGTGACCGGCCGAGCGGCCGGTCGCCGGTCTTCGAGCAAGCCGGTCCCGGCATCCTGTCGCGGTTTCTCGAGACGATCATTTTTATACGAAACAATTCGTAGATACCTGCGTAGAGGGCCGTCGGAGGTGATTCCCCGATGAGCCCGAACCCCCTGCCGAGACCCACCGAAGCCGAACTGGCCATCCTCGGCGTGCTCTGGGCCGAAGGCCCGAGCACCGTGCGCCAGGTCCACGCCGGGCTGCCCAACGGCGGCCGGGTGGGCTACACGACGATCCTGAAGCTGATGCAGATCATGACCGAGAAGGGGCTGCTGCACCGCGACGAGAGCAGCCGCGCCCACGTCTACCACGCCGCCTGCGACGAGGAGCGGACGCAGCGCCGGCTGGTCGGCGACCTGCTGGACCGGGCCTTCCAGGGGGCCTCGGGGCGCCTGGCCGTGCAGGCGCTGGGGCAAGGGCGCGCCTCGGCCGACGAGATCGCCGAGATCCGGCGCCTGCTCGACGCCATGGAAGAGGGGGATGAGCGATGAGCGTCTTTCCGGAGCTGCTCGCCGATCTGGCGCGGCCGCTGGCCCTGACCCTGGCCCACTCCCTCTGGCAGGGCGCGCTGGTCGCCCTGCTGCTGGCCATCGTCCTGGGGCTGACGCCGCGCCGCGCGGACCTGCGCCACGCCTGCGCCTGCGCCGCGCTGGTGCTCTGCCTGGTCCTGCCCGCCGTCACCTTCGTGGTCGTCGCGGAAGGGAGCGACCCGGCGTCCGGGATCGCGGCGGCCGTTCCACCAGTTGCGGGGCCCGCCGTGGAAACGGCCCGGCTGGAAACGGCCGCGGATCGCCCGGCGCCGGCATCGGCCGCGCCCGCGCCGTCGCCTCCCTGGCGCGACCTCGGGCGACGGCTCGCCGAGGGCCTGCACGGGAAAGCGCCCCTGATCGCCGCGCTCTGGCTCATCGGCGTGCTGCTGCTCGGAGCCTGGCACCTGGGCGGCTGGCTGCGCACCCGGAACTGGGTCGGCCTCGGCCGGCCGGCCGCGCCTGAGCTGCTGGACCGGGTGGCGGCCATCGCCGCGCGCCTGGGCCTGCGCCGTCGCCTGAGGGTGCTGATCACCGCGGCGATCGACGTGCCGGCGGTCGTCGGCTGGCTGCGGCCCACGCTGCTGGTGCCGGTGTCGGTGCTGACCGGACTGTCGCCGCAGCAGCTGGACCTGATCCTGGCCCACGAGCTGGCCCATATCCGGCGCTGGGATCCCCTGGTCGCCGTGCTGCAGGTGGTCGCCGAGACCCTGCTCTTCCATCAGCCCGCAGTCTGGTGGATCTCGATGCAGATCCGCCGCGAGCGCGAGCTCTGCTGTGACGACGTCGCCGTTTCCGTCGGCGGCGACCGTCTGGCCTACGCGCGCGCTCTGCTCACCCTCGAGGAGCAGCGCACCTGGCTGCCCGCCGTCGCCCAGGGCGCCGGCGGCGGTTCCCTGCTCCATCGTATCCTGCGCCTGACCGGAGGTTCTCCCATGCGTTCCACCCTGACGCCGTCCCGCCTGGCGGGACTGACCCTCGTGCTGATCGCCCTGACCGCCGGGGCGGCCCTGACCCTCGCCGCTTCCGGCAGTCCCCTGAACGTCGCCCAGGCCTCGGATCGCGACGACGGCGACCGCCGGATCGACGGGACCTGGCGCCTGAAGGAAGGCCGCTACGGGGGCCGGGTGCAGCTGCGGCACGACCGCGACGACGACCACGAGAGCACGATGACCCTGCGGCTCGACGACGACCAGCTCGAGCAGCTGCGCGAGGGCCGCGGCGACCTGGTGATCGCGCGCGACGCCGGCGTGATCACCCTGGAGCGCGACCGCGACGAGACGCGCGGCGACTTCGGCTTCCGTCCCGACCGCGGCTTCGCCGACTGGCTCGACGACCGGGGCCTGCGCGGGCCCGACCGCGACGAGCAGCTGGTGATGGCCTGCAACGGCGTCGACCGCGCTCTGGTCGAGGGCCTGGCCGACGCCGGCCACGCTCCGGACGACCTCGACATGCTGATCGCCGCCGGGATCCACCGCGTGACGCCCGCTTTCGCCCGCGAGATGGACGGCCTGTTCCCGGGCCTCGACCTCGAAGAACTGATCGCCTTCAGGGTCCACGACATCGACCGCAGCTACGTCCGCGAGCTCGATGAGATGGGCTTCCGCGGCCTCGCCGCAGGGGAAGTCATGTCGATGCGTATCCACAATATCGACGCCGACTACGTCCGCGAGCTCGACGAGATGGGCTTCCGAGACCTGGACGCCGGGGAGGCCGTGTCGATGCGCATCCACCACATCGACGCCGACTACGTGCGCGAACTCGCGGAACTGGGCTTCCGCGGTCTCTCCGCAGAGGAGATTATGTCGATGAGCATCCACGGCATCGACGCCCGTTTCCTGCACCGGATGGCCGAGGCGGGCTACGACGACCTGAGTCCGGAGCAGGCGCTGGCCTTCAGCATCCACCGCGTCGACGCCCGCTTCGTGCGCGAGCTGGCCGAACGGGGCTACCGGGATCTGGACCCCGAGGAACTGGTCGGGATGCGCATCCACCACATCACTCCGCAGTGGATCGATGCGCTCGAGGAGAGGGGCATCCGGCGGCTGGACGTGGACGAGCTCGTGCGGCTGAAGATCAGCGGCGTCGATCTCTGAGCCTGCGCCGCGAGTAAAGTGGGCGGGCCCGATCACCCGCTCGGGGATCGGGCCCGCCCGGGATAACGGCCGCGCTGGTGAACATCGTTGATTCCATACGAATTCCGTCCTCTGCCCTTGCCCCGCCCGCTGATCTTGATTATCTCTGTCCGCGTCAGAAAATCAGATAAAAACAGCCGCGTATTCATCGCGAAAGCGCGGCGAACGACCCCCAGGAGGCACAGTCCATGTCCCAGATGATCGGCAAGCCGGCCCCCGATTTCACCGCCACCGCCGTGATGCCCGACAACACGATCAACGAGAAGTTCAAGCTGAGCGACCTGCGCGGCAAGTACGCCTTCGTCTTCTTCTACCCCCTGGACTTCACCTTCGTTTGCCCGACGGAGATCATCGAGTTCGATCGCAAGCTGGCCGAGTTCAAGGCCCGCGGCGTCGAGGTCGTCGGCGTGTCGATCGACAGCCAGTTCAGCCACCTGGCATGGAAGAACACCCCGGTCGACCAGGGCGGCATCGGCGACGTGCAGTTCCCGCTGGTCGCCGACCTCACGAAGCAGATCAGCCGCGACTACGAGGTCCTGACCGGCGACAGCGTGGCCCTGCGCGGCAGCTTCCTGATCGACAAGGAAGGCGTGGTGCAGGCCGTCGTCTGCAACAACCTGGGCCTGGGCCGCAACATCGACGAGGCCCTGCGCATGGTCGACGCCCTGCAGCACCTTGAGGAGCACGGCGAGGTCTGCCCCGCCGGCTGGAGCAAGGGCGACGAGGCCATGGCGCCCACCGCCGAGGGCGTTTCGGGCTACCTGGCCAAGCACGGCAAGTAGCGACGGAGCCTGACTGGGAGACGGGCCGGAAGCCTCGTGCTTCCGGCCTTCTCTTTGGTTCTGCCTCGTAATTTGTGTCCGTGTCAGATGGTGCCGCCCCGATTTCGCTGCGGAGCATCTACGCCGCGTACTTCAGGTCATGCGTCCGGTTGACCGGCAGCGCCCGCGTCCTGATCTCTCGCCGATAGTACAGCCGCCACCGCGGCGGCAGCGCGATCCGGCTCGGGAACAGCCGTTTCTCGAGCACATCCCGCACATCGAGCCTCTTGTCGACCACCCCCCGCAGCATCCCCGGCGACGGTCCGTGCCGCCGCTGCTCGCGCCGGCTGCGCATGTAGTTGCGATGCACCAGCAGGATCGCCAGCCGCTCGGCCGCCGCCTGCCGCCGCTTCGACCACGCGATCGTCTCGCGCTTGTGGTTCGAACTGCTGTGACGGATCCAGCCGTCGAGCAGGTTGACCTCGAACAGGGCGTTGCGGGCGTCGCGATGCTCGCGGCCCGGGGTGATCTCGTGGCGGATCCGGCAGGCGACCGATCGCATCGCCCGTGGGTAGGCCCGATGATCGTCGCTGCGGACCACCGCGTCGCGGGCCTTCACCAGGGTCGTCTGCAGCAACTCGGCGACGTCGTTGCGCACCGCGTCGCCCGGCGGTCGGCCCAGGTCCCGCTCCAGGTCGGCTCGGCGTAGTTTTTGATCGTCGGTCATCCGGCCCTTGCGCCGCAGCTCCGTGTCGGTGAAGTAGCTGAAGAAGCCTGTCGCGGCCTCGACCGCGATCTGGAAGTGCATCGGGAAGAACTGGCTGAACTCGAAGCTCTCAAAACCGTCGATGACCAGGGGCCCGCAGGGCGGGGTCTGGCGCCAGAGCTTCGCGTGCAGCAGCAGGCAGTGCCTGCCGAGCCTGGCGATCTGCCGGTCGACGGTCGCCGGGGCGACGCCGAGGCTGCGGGCGATCTGGCGGTTGGCGCTGCAGGCGACGACCGCGAGCAGAATGTGCGGCAGCAGATCGGGCCGCTTGAGCCAGTATGTCGTGGCAAAGGTCTGTCTACTGAAGGAGCGTCGGCAGTGCTTGCATAGGTACCGCTGGTTACGCCGGGGCGGGAAACGCCTGCGGGCGAAGCCCATCTTCTTGTAGGGCCAGCGATCGCGTAAACCGTTGTGGTAGCGGCATTCGGGGTTGGGGCAGAAGGGCGGCTCCCAGGCCGCGGCGTGTGCGCTCATGCCCAGGGTAAGGCAGGATGCAGGCCGAACACATTTTTGATGGCAGAACCCTTGTTTTTTGGGCCGCGGGAGCGTTCCGTTGGGCAGGGGCGCGGCGTGCGCCGGCCCCGGAAGGAGCGGCATGACGGCGACAGGCGACAGCAGGCCCCGGCGCGTGGTCCTGGTCTTCGTGGACGGCCTGGGCTGGGGCGACGACGATCCCGGTCTGAACCCGACCCTGAGCTACGGCGGCGACCTCTTCGCCTTCGCCGCAGGCCGGGCCGACGGCGCGGCGCTGCGCCCGATCGACGCCTGCCTGGGGGTGCCCGGGTTGCCCCAGAGCGCCACCGGCCAGACCTCGCTGTTCACCGGCGTCAACGCCCAGGCCGCCGTCGGCGGCCACGTGACGGGTTTCCCTTCCCCCGCGCTGCGCGAGATCCTGCTCGCCGAGTCGATCTTCGTCAGACTGCGCGACGCCGGCCGCGACGGCATTTTCCTGAACGCCTTTCGCCCGCTCTTCTTCAAGATCCCCCGCGCCATGCAGCTGCGCCTGTCGGCGACGACGGTGGCCCACCTGGCGGCCGACCGGCCCTTCTTCACCGTGGACGACATCGCCGCCGAACGCTCGCTCTACCAGGAATTCACGAACCGCGAGCTGATCGAGCGCGGCTTCGCCCTGCCGGAGTTCACGCCGGAAAAGGCCGGCGCGATCCTGGCCCGCAACGTCCGCCTGCGCGACTTCACCCTCTTCGAATACTTCCAGACCGATCGCGCGGGGCACAGCCGTGACCGCGGCCGCATCGAGGCCGAGCTGGACGGTCTGGACCGCTTCCTGCGCGCCGCCCTGGCCGGGCTCGAATCGGACACGCTGCTGGTGCTGACCAGCGACCACGGCAACCTCGAGGACCTGTCGACGCGCAGCCACACCCGCAACCCGGTGCCGCTGATGGCATGGGGACCGGGCGCCGCGGACTTCGTCGCCGGTGTCGAGGCCATCGACGGCGTCACGCCGGCGATCCTCGCCCTGCTAGGCGGCTGATCCCCGCACGCGAAGGCCCCGCCGTCCGGGACGGCGGGGCCTCTCGTTTCGACATCCGATCACTTCAGCAGCAGCATGCGGTGCGTGGCGGCGACGCCGTCGCCACGGAAGCGCACCAGATAGACGCCGCTGCCGCAGCGGGCGCCCATGGCGTCGCGGCCGTCCCAGACCGCTGCGTGGTTGCCGTGCGGCTGCGTCTCGTCGCAGAGCGTGCGCACCAGACGGCCGGCGGCGTCGAAGATGGTCAGCGTCACGCGGCTTTCGCGAGCCAGGGCGTAGAGCACCTCGGTGCGCGGGTTGAAGGGGTTGGGCCGGTTGCCCAGCAGGGCCGAACGCAGCACCGGCGCGTCGCCGACGCCGGTCAGGCCGTCGGGCCCCAGCACAGCCCAGGGACTCTCGTTCCCGTGCACGTCCAGGGCGGTGACCTTGTACCACCAGGCGTCCTGGTCCCAGCCGGCGTCCCGCCAGGCGGGTTCGGCCGGCTCTGCGATCAGGCTGGCGGGCCCGGGGGTGAAGCCCGGGTCCGGCGCGCGGTAGACGCGGTAGGCGGCCAGGTCGGGCTCCTCGTTGGGATCCCAGCTCAGCAGCAGGGCCTCGGGTGTGAACTCGGCCTCGCCGGCCAGCTTGGCCGGGGCGGCCGGGGCCAGGTTGTCCACCGAATGTCCGCCGGTCGGGGGCCCCGCCCAGTGCGTGAAGGGGTCGGCGGTCTGGGTCACGACCAGGAAGTCATGGTCGCCGGGGTCGGCGGCGGTCGAATCGAAGTAGGTGGCCGCGGCGTAGGCGTAGAACGGCAGATAGACCGCAGGCTGGTTGGCCAGCCACTCCCAGCCGGTGGCCGCTGCGGCGTCGTACCACACGGCGACGCCGGCGAAGTCCGCCGGGACCGTGGGCGCGGCCAGGGCCTTGCCGGCGTCGGCGGCCGCCCGGGCGAGCGTCTCCGACAGGCGCCGCCAGACCGAGTAGTGGGTGACGGTCTGTTCGGTCCAGGCGTCCAGGCTCGAGGCCGGCCACTCCACGAGCACGCGGCCGCCCTGGTCGTTGGGCACGTCGGCGGCCGTGATCTCCGTCGGCGCGGGGTTTCCCGCCACCCCCAGCCGGTCGACCCGCTGCAGGAAGGCGTCGTAGTTCACGCCGTCCCGGCTGATCCAGCCGACGTAGGCGCCGCCCTCGCCGTCGGCGCACAGCCCGTTGGGCTGCACGGCCATCCCCTCGGTGCCGGGGACCGAGCCCAGCGGCACGGCGGCGCCGTCCCAGACGGGCGTGCCGTCGAGGCTGTAGGCCCGAAGCTTCATCGTCTGGTCGCCCAGGTCCTCGTAGGGGAAGAAGACGCGGTCGTGGGCCGGGTCGTGGAGGATCTGCCAGCCGTACTGGTCGCCGGGGCCGTCGCCCACGACCACCGACGACGGCCAGAGCAGGTAGGTGGTCGAGTCGACGCAGGCCGCCCAGGTGTCGTCGCCCGCCGCGCCCGCGCCGCTCCAGGTGAAGAGGAAGACCCCGGTGCCGACGGTGATCAGGTCGCCCATGGAGTCCATGCCGACGCTGGTGACCATGGCCACGCCGTCGGTCAGCCAGGCCACGGCGCCGTCGGACTGGACGATCTGGCCGTAGACGTCGACGTCGCCGCGAGTGTCCCGCCACATCAGGAAGGCGCCGCCGGTTCCGGTCGGGGCGAGCGCGTGGTCGCGGGGCCAGCCGGACTGGTCGTGTCGGCAGACCGGGACGCCGTACTTGTCCCACTGGTTGACGCCCGCCGCCGAGACGTGCTCCGCCCACAGGTGGTTCACGCCGAAATAATCGTTGATCCAGGCCACGAAGGCGCCGCCGTTGCCGTCGGCGGCCATCACGGGCATCAACTGATCGCCGGAGTTCCAGGTCATGGGATGGCCGCCGGCGTCCCACTGCCGGTCGCCGTCCGCGTCGACCTTCTGCGCCACGATGTCGTAGCCGTCGGCGAGGGCCAGGATCCCCGCCCAGGCGACGACGGCCCCGCCGGCGCCGTCGGCCACGGCGTCCAGGTAGTACTTGCCGGTGGTGCTGGTGCAGAGCTGGGTGGTCCACAGGTCGGTGCGGTCGTTCTGCAGCCGCATCGCCCAGACCCGGTGGTCGCCGCCGCTGCCCAGGTCCTCGAACCAGACCAGGATGGCGCCCCCTGCGCCGTCGCTGACCGCGCGCATCTCGGGCACGCCGAAGAGCTCGTCGACCACGACCGTGCCGCCGACGTTCCACAACTCGCGCCCCCACGGGTCGAAGCGCTGGGCGCGGATGTTCTTGTCGCCGTCGCTCATCTCGAGCCAGAAAGCCAGCACGCCGCCTTCGCCGTCGGGCACGCACTGGGGGCGCATCTCGTCCAGCGGCCCGGGCGTCAGGGGCAGCCCGTCCTCGGGCCACTGGGCGGCGGCGAGGATGGGAAGCAGCAGGAAAGCGGCGCCGAGCGCCGCGACGATGCGGATACGCGTTGACATGACGATAACCCCCTGATGCAGGGAAAAGCGGGCATGGGCGGGTTGTCGGAACGGTGAATCGAGAAAGGGCGAGATTTGTTCAGGAAATGGGATGACAACGAACTGATTGTATCAGATATCAACATGGATTCTCAAAAATATCCGCCGGGCCCCACGGACCCGGCGGAACGTCGTCTCGACTGATCGTCGGAGCGGCATCGACCCCGAACGAGCGGCTACGGCCGCGGCCCCTCCAGGTAGAAGACCTCGAAGACCTTCTCGTGGAAGATCGGCCCGTGGCCGAAATAGCCCTCCTCGCCGAAGAGCTCGCCGTGGTCGCTCATGATCATGAAGTGCGTGTTCTCGGGGCAGCGCTCCAGGAACTTGCCGACCACGCCGTCCAGGTACTCCACGTTGGCGATCTGCTTGTCGTAGAAGGCCTTGAACTGCTGCGGCGTGAAGAACTCGTCCTGCTTCTTGTCCTCCATGAACTCCGACGGGTTCTTCAGGAAGTCGTCCAGGTGCTTGAAGACGCCGTGGACGCCGCTGATGTGGGGCAGGTCCTCGGCCGTCTCGCCCGGGATCAGGTAGGGGTAGTGCGTCTCGCCGGTGTTGATGAAGAAGAAGCTGGGCTGGTCGTCCTTGAACTCCAGGTTGGCGAAGATGGCGCCCAGGTCGTTGTGGCTCGGGGCCAGCTCGTACTTGTCGAAGTGCGCCGACATGCTGGTCATCGGATTGAGCACCGGCAGGCTGACCCAGCCCTCGCACCAGTAGCCCTGCGCCTTCAGGAAGTGGGGCAGGGACAGCTGGGGCACGAACTTGCCGAACTCCACGTCCGGCATGTTCAGGCGCCGCGACCAGGTCGCGAATTCCTCGCGGTAGACGTTCGAGGCGAAGACGCCTTTGGGGCTGGCGTGGGGCACCATGCCCATCAGGAAGGTGTAGTGGCTGGGGCTGGTCCAGCTGGCGTAGCTGTAGCGCCGCTCGGGCCTGGCGATGCGGTCCAGGTTCGGGGTCTTCGCGGCGAGATAGGCGTCGTAGCGGCAGCTGTCGAAGACGATGAAGACGATGTTGTTCAGCTTCTGCTTGCCGCCGAAGGCCTTCTTGACGTTCTGGATGATGCCCATGGATCCCTTCGCTTCCGGTTGAAGGCGCGGCGCCTCCGTTCCCCGGAGCGCCCGTCACAATATATCGTCGATCCCGCGCCGGCGGGCAAGGCGGCTTCGGCGCCGGGCATGAAAAACCGCCGCCGGCCGGAGCCGGCGGCGGAGGGACGGCGAGGGGGGTGAGGGGGCCGTCCGGGGGTGTCCTGCGCTTCGAATCTACAGGAGGCCGTCGATGACGGCGGCGATCTCGTCCTTGGGCTTCAGGCCGACCATGGTCGCGACGACCTCGCCGCCCTTGAAGACCAGCACCGAGGGGATGCCGCGGATGCCGTACTGCACGGCCAGCTCCTGGTTGTCGTCCACGTTGACCTTGGCCACCTTGACCTTGCCGTCGTATTCCGCGGCCAGGGCCTCGATGGTGGGGGTCAGCATCTTGCAGGGGCCGCACCAGGGAGCCCAGAAGTCCACCAGCACGGGCACGTCGCTCTGAAGGACCTCGTTCTGGAAGCTGGCGCTCTCGATCTTGACAGGGTTGCCCATGGTTGATCTCCTGTTTTCCGGGGAGGCGGGGCCTCCACCCTTGGTCCAGGCCGCCTGCGCGGCGCTCTTGTCAGCTGTCTGCGGCTTCATATTGCAGGGGGCGTGCCATAAACGAAGACAATTTTCATCCATGATGGCTAAATTGTTAATGAGCTGTTGAATAAGGATTTGAACGAACAGCACCGACCGGCGACGGTCTTGACGGCGGGCCTCGCCCCGAAAGCATCGTGTTGCAAGCAACAAAATCGTTGCAACATTATCGTTGCAGTCGACGGCGTCGATACGTAGGATGTCCGGGAGAAGGAGGCGCAGGCGATGCAATCGGACGCCAACGGGGATCGTCCCGGCCGGCTCTGCCATTTTCGCCCCGAGAGCATCCAGGAGATGCTGGATGGTTTGAAGGAGGGGATCCTGGCGGTCGACGACCGGCTGGTGATCATCGCCCACAACCGGGCCGCGATCGCCCTGACCGGACGGAGCGCGGGGGAGCTCGCCGACAGGGAGGTCTGCGAGGTCTTCGGTCGCGACTCCTGCCCCCTGGACTGCCTGCGCCAGACCCTGAGCACCGGCGAGGCGATCGCAGACTACCAGACGACCCTGGACCTGCCCGACGGCAGCCGCCGCGACGTGCTGCTGCGCACCGTCGCCCTGCACGCCCCTGACGCCCCCGACGACGCGCCCCCCAGCGGGGCGGCGCTGATCCTGGGCGACGTCTCGGAGGTGACATCGCTGCGCAAGGAGGTCGGCGAGCGGCATCGTTTCGGCGCGATCGTGGGCCGCAACCGCGCCATGCGCGTCCTCTACGGCCTGATCGAGGACATCGCGGCCAGCCAGGCCACGGTGCTGATCCGCGGCGAGACCGGCACCGGCAAGGAACTGGTGGCTCGCGCCCTGCACTTCGCCGGCCCCCGCGCCGGCGGCCCCTTCGTGATGGTCAACTGCTCGGCGCTGTCGGAGTCGCTGCTCGAGAGCGAGCTCTTCGGCCACGTGCGCGGCGCCTTCACCGGCGCCGTCGCCGACCGCCGCGGCCGCTTCGAGGAGGCCCGCGACGGCACCATCTTCCTGGACGAGATCGGCGACGTCAGCCCCGTCGTACAGGTCAAGCTGCTGCGGGTCCTGCAGGAGCGGGTCGTCGAACGGGTGGGCGACAACCGCCCGATCCCGGTGGACGTACGCGTGGTCTCGGCCACGAACAAGGACCTCGACGCGTTGCGGGCCACCGGGCGCATCCGCGAGGATTTCTATTACCGGATCAAGGTCGTCGCCCTGGACGTCCCCCCGCTGCGCGAGCGGCGCGAGGACATCCCGCTGCTGCTGAACCATTTCCTGGAGCGGCACCCGGAGGCCTCGGCCGAGATCGATCCCGAGGCTCTGCGCCTGCTGCTGGCCCACGACTGGCCCGGCAACGTGCGCGAACTGGAGAACGCGGTGGAGCACGCCGTGATCCTGGCCCGCGGCGGGCCCGTCCTGCCGGGGCACCTGCCGCCGGAGATCGTCGCGGCCGTGGCGCGGGGAGCTTCGGGATTGCGGGCCGCGCCGCCCCACAGCGAGCGCGAGAAGCGGGCCATCGCCGCGGCCCTGGCCAGTCACGGCTGGAACCGGACGCGGACGGCCCGGCACCTGGGCATCGACCGCACGACCCTCTGGCGCAAGATCCGGGAGTACGGACTGGAACGGGAAGAGGACTGAACCGGAGCGCCGCTCCGGACGGGAGGAGTGCAGATGGCGAAGAAGTCGCAATGGTTGGCGGGTTGCGGAATCGGCTGCGCCGTCGTCCTGCTCGTGGTCGTGGTCGCGATCGTGAGCCTGGTCTCGCTGGCGAACCGCGAGACCGGCGATCTCGACGTCGCCGGCGAGATGCACGAAACCCTGGTGGCGCGCTTCGGCGAGCCCGGGAATTTCGCACCTCCCGCGGGGGAGATCCCGGCGGAGCGCCTGGAGGCCTTCCTGGCCGTTCGGGACAGCCTCGTCGCCCCGAGGCGGGTGCTCCTCGCGATGGTCGAGGAACTGCTGGTGCTGGACGCCGCTCCCCACAACCCGCGCAACACCTACCGCCAGCTCCGGGCCGGCCTGCGCATGGCCGGACAGGTCGGCGCCTTCCAGGTCGCCCGCAACGCGGCGTTGGACGCGGCGGGCATGGGCCCCGGCGAGTACACCTGGCTCTACTGCCTGGCCAACCACGCCTGGCCGGGAAGGCCGGCGTCGGCGGACATGCTGTCCCTGGGGCTGGGCCGCGACCTCACCGCCGGCCAGCAGGTGGCCGTCGAGCGGGCGATGCGGGACGTGTGGCGCCGCATCCACGACGAACTCGAGGCGATGACCCGCGCCGGCGCGTCGGCGCTCGAAGCGGAAGGCGACCCGCGCGCCGCGGACTGGCGCGGGGAGATCGCGGCCCTGGAGCGGGATCCGATGCGGACGCCCTTCCAGGGCGTCGTGCCGGCCGCGGCGGCCGCCTCGCTGGAGCCCTTCGCCGCGCGCCTGGAGGCGAGCTTCGCCGAGGATCTGGGGATGTTCGAACTGGTGGGGGAGCAGGACGACCTGAACTTCCAGGGTGGGATCAGTTGGGATTAGTCCTCTGCGGACGACGGGGGAGGGACGTCCCGATCGGGCGTCCCTCCCTGCGGGTTCCGCCGCCGCTGCCGGATCGACTCCCGCAGCAGGAATTCTATCTGACCGTTCACGCTGCGGAACTCGGACTCCGCCCACTGCCGCAGCTCGTCGTAGAGCTCCTGGCTGATCCGCAGCGGGAATGCCTTGCGGGCGGACATCGCTCCCTCTCCCGTCCGGTCGATCCTGCGTTCCGTCTAGCTCTCGTCCCGGGCGCCGCTCCGCGTGCGGGCCTTGTCCACGGCCCGCATCAGGTCGGAGGCGTCGGGCACCCCGATCAGCACCGAGCGCCCGTCGCTCAGCCGCAGCCGCACCGCCTGCGGGCCGCTCAGGCAGTAGCGGCCCTGCATGGGCTTCACGCTCATGCCGAATCCGGTCTCGATCCAGCTGTGGACCGGATCGACGCCGACGATGTCGGCCACCGGCACGGTCCGCCGCAGCAGGCCGATCGGGAAGCTCAAGCGGACGGCCTCCCGATCCACCCGCACCCGCATGATGGCCAGCAGCACGGGCAGGACCAGGACGATCAGGGCCACCGGCGGCGGGCCTTCGCCGCCCTCCGAGAAGACGGCGGCGCCCATGATCACCAGGCCGATGACGAAGACCAGGATGACGACGCCGATTCCCAGGATGGTGCGCTCGTAATAGGGACTCATCACGCCTCCGGGGCCGCGGCCGCTACTGGTAGAGCGTGCCGGTGTTCAGGACTGGCTGGGCCGCGTGCTCGCTGCAGAGCACCACGAGCAGGTTGCTGACCATCGCCGCCTTGCGCTCCTCGTCCAGGACGACCATCTGCTTCTTGTTCAGCTCGTCGAGGGCCATCTCGACCATGCCGACGGCTCCCTCGACGATCTTCTGCCGGGCCGCGACCACGGCGGTGGCCTGCTGACGCTGCAGCATGGCGCCGGCGATCTCGGCCGCGTAGGCCAGGTGGCTCAGGCGGGCCTCGACGACCCTGACGCCGGCCCGGGACAGCCTCTCGAGCAGCTCCTTCTCGAGCCGCTCGTTGATCTCCTCGGTGGTGCCGCGCAGCGTCAGTTCGGAGTCGTCGCCGTCGTAGGAGTAGGCGCTGGCCAGATGACGCACCGCGGCCTCGCTCTGGGTCATGACGTATTCCTCGTAGTCGTCGACGTCGAAGCTGGCCTGGGCCGTGTTCTCGACCCGCCAGACCACGACGGCGGCGATCTCGATCGGATTGCCCTGCAGGTCGTTGACCTTGATCTTCTCGCCGTTGAGGTTCCGGGCCCGCAGCGAGATCCGCTGCTTGGTCATGAAGGGGTTGGTCCAGCCGAAGCCGTTGGCCTTGACCGTGCCCTTGTAGTTGCCGAACAGCAGCATCACCTTGGCCTCGTTCGGATTCACGATGAAGAATCCCCCGTACATGACGAAGGGGATGATGGCCACGACCGAGGCCAGGATGAACAGGCCGGCCTGGGCCTTGCCGATGGCCTCGATGAAGAGCAACACGCTGGCCAGGTGCAGCACGATGACCACGGCGAGCATCAGCCCGCCGGGCGCTCTGCCCATCATTTTTTCCTGATGCATCGCGATCTTCCTCCTCGCGAGGGTACGGTCCGGGGATGGGGAGTGATTGATATGGAAATGATATCACTTTGAGATCAGGTGGTCAAGGCGAAAAAACCGCCGCCGGCATCCTTGCCGGCGGCGGCGAAACCCGGGCGGTCATCCCGCTCGGAAAGGGGCTCAGGCCCTGTCCTTTTCCGCCGCGGCCTTGGGGCAGGCGCAGGCCTTGCCCTCGGCGACGGCCGTGCAGCAGGCCTTCTTGCCGGCCATGTCGCCGGTGACCTTGGCGGCCTTCTGCTTGGCGAAGTCGCAGCAGCCCATGTCGGCGGCGGCGGCGGCGGCCTTCATCTCGGCGGAGCAGCAGGCGCTCTCGGCCTTGGCGGCCTTCGCCTCGGCGTAGGCGCAGCAGGTCATGCCGGCCTCGGCGGCGGCGGCCTTCAGCTCGGCGCAACAGCCGGTACAGGCGGCTTGGGCGGAGGCCTGACAGGCGGCCTTGGTCGCGCAGGCTGCCTTCGCGGAGCAGGGGGCCTTGGCCGAAGCGTCGGCCTTGGCCGTGCAGGCGGGGGTGTCGCCGGCCAGGGCCGGGACGGCCAGGGCCAGGACCAGGCCGGCCAGCAGGAGGGTCTTCGAAATGCGCTTCATGGCGGTTCCTTTCGGAAAGGGGCCGGGGGGAAGAAGCTCCGCCGGCCCCAAGGGAGATGCAACAAATCATACCAGATCAGTATAATTTGTGCCTTCCCTCTCGTCAACGGGTTCCGTGAAAATCCGGAAAAATCGTGCCGGAGGGGAAAAAAGGGCCCGGCGGGAGCGCCGGGCCCATCGTTCGAGACGTCGAAGTCGGGCTCAGCCTTCCTTCTCGGCCCAGACGGCCAGGACCTGCAGGATGGTCTCGGTGGCCAACTCCATGTCCTTCATGCAGACCCACTCGCCGAGGCTGTGGAAGCTCTGCTCGCCGGTGAAGATGTTCGGCGTGGGCAGGCCGCGCGCCGAGAGGTTCGACCCGTCGGTGCCGCCGCGGATCGAGCCCAGCTTGGGCTCCATGCCGGCGCGGCGGATGCCCTCCATCGCGTAGTCGATGGCCCGGGGCTCCTTCTCCAGGTCGTACTTCATGTTGCGGTAGTATTCCTTGATCTCCACCTCGAATGACGAACCGGGCCAGGCGGCGCAGGCCTCGGCGGCCTTCTCGCGGATCAGCTCGGCCTTGGGCGCCAGGCCCGCGAGGTCGAAATCGCGGATCAGGACGGTGATCACGACCTGGCTGGTGTTGCCCTCCATGGCGATCGGGTGGATGTAGCCCTGCATACCCTCGGTGGTCTCGGGGGCCAGGTCGCGGGGCAGGCGCTCCAGGAAGGCGCCGGCCACCTTCAGCGCGGGCACCATCTTGTCCTTGGCGTAGCCCGGGTGGATGTCGCGGCCGATGAGGGTGACGACCGCGCTGTCGGCGCAGAAGGTCTCGTTCTCGACCTCGCCCCGCTTGCCGCCGTCCATGGTGTAGGCGACGGTCGCGCCCAGCTTTTCGATGTCGAAGTACTTGACGCCGGCGCCGACTTCCTCGTCGGGCGTGAAGGCGACCTTGACCGGGCCGTGCTTGAAATCGGGGTTCTCGTTCATGCGGGTCAGGGCTTCCATGATCTCGGCGATGCCCGCCTTGTCGTCGGCGCCCAGCAGGGTGGTGCCGTCGGCCGTGATGATCGTTTCGCCCAGGCACTCCTCGAGGTAGGGGTTGTCCTTGACGGTGATCGCGGGGCCGTTGGGCAGGGCGATGTCGCCACCCTGGTAGTTCTCGTGGAAGACGGGCTTCACGTTCTCGCCCGAGACGCCGGGGTAGGTGTCCATATGCGAGATGAAGGCGACGGCGGGCACCTTGGCCAGGGCCGGATCGTTGGCCGGCAGCGTGGCGGTGACGTAGCCGTGCTTGTCCAGCTTGACGCCCTCGAGGCCCAGTTCCTCGAGTTCCTTGACGAGTTCGCGGGCCAGGTCCAGCTGGCAGGCCGTGGACGGATAGGTCTCGGAGCCCTCGGCGGCCTGGGTGTTGATCTTGGCGTACTTGACGAAACGCTCGATCAGGGTCGGGAAGCGTGAATCAGGCTTGCGCTCGAGCATGGGCTCTCCTTTATGGATCCGTGACGGCAAGGGGAATGCGACATCCGCGCGGACGCCGGCGGCGGGCTCGCGGTTCGGCACCGGACCCGCCGCTGCCGGCCCGGCGCCACCGCCAAATGTATCGGATCGATCTCCTGTGGGCAAGGAAGCGCCCCGGCGTCGCCGCGGGGGGGGGTGAACTTTCCCTGTCGGCGTGGCGGGGCGCGTGCTAGCTTTGGCCGGTTCCGCCGGTTTTCCGCCGGCGGCCGATTTCCAATTCCCCGCGCGTATTTCTGGAGGTGCCGATGGACGTCAGTGGCAAGAAGAGCCTTCCCGAGAATGCGTACCGCAGGCTGAATCCCGGCGAGTCCTACGTTCCCGTCACGCCGCACGACTCGATCGTGCCGGAACTGACGGGTTACTCCCTGTTCTGGGGACTCTTCTATGCGGTGCTCTTCTCGGCCGCCTGCGCCTACCTGGGCCTGAAGATCGGCCAGGTTTTCGAGGCGGCGATCCCGATCACGATCCTCGCGATCGGCCTCAGCAGCGCCCTGAAGAAGAAGAACGCGCTGCAGCAGAACGTGATGATCCAGTCCATCGGCTCGGCTTCGGGCCTGGTCGTCGCCGGCGCCATCTTCACGGTGCCCGGCCTGTACATCCTGGGCCTGGACCAGCAGGCGGGCTTCTGGCGGATGTTCATGGCCTCGCTGCTGGGCGGTTTCCTCGGCATCCTCTTCCTGATCCCCTTCCGCCGCTACTTCGTGAAGGACATGCACGGGGAGTTCCCCTTCCCCGAGGCCACCGCCTCGACCGAGGTGCTGATGGCCGGCGAGGCGGGCGGCGAGCAGGCCAAGGTGCTGATCAAGGCCGGCGTCTTCGCGGGCCTCTACAACTTCATGGGCGGGACCTTCGGCCTCTGGCGCGAGCGGGTCTCGACCATGGACTTCGCCTGGGGCCGCAAGCTGGCCGACGGGGTGCGCCTGGAGGGCCGCATGCTCGTGGACGCCGCGGTGATCGGCCTGGGCTACATCGTCGGGCTGCGCTACGCGCTGATCATCGCCTGCGGCTCGTTCATGGCCTGGTGGGTGGTCATTCCCGCCTTCGGCTTCATCGGCCGCGAGTTCAACGTCGCCGAGCTGATCGCGATGAACCCCGAGACGATCTTCGCCGACTACGTCCGCCACATCGGAATCGGCACGATCGCCATGGCCGGCATGATCGGCGTCTGGAAGTCGCGCAGCATCATCGTCGGCGCTTTCAAGCTGGCCCTCGGCGAGATCACCGGCGGCGTGACCAAGAGCGCCGACGACGGCGTCCGCACCCAGCGCGACCTGCCCATGCCCCTGATCTGGGGCCTGATCGCCGTGACGATGGCGGTGGTCTTCGTCTTCTTCTGGCTGGGCGTGACCGGCCAGATCGGCTGGGCCCTGACCGGCCTGCTGATCGTCGCCGTGATCAGCTTCCTCTTCACGACGGTGGCCGCCCGGGCCATCGCCATCGTGGGCACGAACCCGGTCTCGGGCATGACCCTGATGACGCTGATCATCAGCTCGGTGATCCTGAACTGGGTGGGCCTCGAGGGGGACAGCGGCATCGTGGCCGCCCTGCTGATCGGCGGCGTCGTCTGCACCGCGCTCTCGATGAGCGGCGGCTTCGTCAGCGACCTGAAGATCGGCTACTGGCTGGGCACCACGCCCGCCGTGCAGCAGCGCTGGAAGTTCCTGGGCACGATCGTGTCGGCCGCCGCGGTGGCGGGCGTGATCATGCTGCTGAACAAGACCTACGGCTTCGGCGCCGGCAGCCAGCTCGAGGCGCCCCAGGCCAGCGCCATGGCCGCCGTGATCCAGCCCCTGATGACCGGCGAGCCCGCGCCCTGGCTGCTCTACATGGGCGGCTGCTTCATGGCCCTGATCCTGGAGTGGGTCGGCGTGCCGCCCCTGGCCTTCGCCCTGGGCATGTACCTGCCCCTGCACCTGAACACCCCGATCCTCGCCGGCGGCATCGTGGCCTACCTGTCCGGCCGCGGCCGCACCGAGGAGGCGCGCACCAAGCGCAAGGAGAAGGGCACCCTGATGGCCAGCGGCTTCGTGGCCGGCGGCGCGATCATGGGCGTGGTCAGCGCCCTGGTGCTCTACTTCGGTCAGATGCTCGCCCAGCGCTCCGGCTGGACGAAGGTCATCCACAACGCCGACGGCACCACCCAGACCCTGCAGGCCGGCGACTGGTCGGTGACCAACGCCCTGGGCCTGCACCACTGGGTCGAGGTGAACCCCGCCTCGTCGCTGGTCGCCCTGGCGCTCTTCCTGGGCCTGTGCTGGTTCCTGTGGCACGGCGCCAGGGGCGCCGCCAAGGACTAGGACCTGCTCCGTTCCGGACGATCGAAAGGGCCCCCGGCTTCCGGCCGGGGGCCCTTCTGCCTGGGCGGGCGCGGCGAAGGCCGATGTTGCCCGCAACGGTAGCCGGGGGCTATGTTCTCCACGAGCGGCCGACTGCGGGATCAAGGCAGGAGGGATCTCCCCGGATGAAGAGAATGCGAATCGTCACCGCGGCGCTGGCCGCATTCCTGGCGGCCCTGGCCGTCGTCGGCGGCTGCGGCTCGCGCACGCAGACCCCGCCTCCGAACATCGTCGTCGTCCTTGTCGACGCCCTGCGCCGCGACCACGTCGGCTGCTATGGCTACGAGCGGGACACGTCCCCCTTCTTCGACGCCGGCGCCGCTTCCGGCCTGCGCTTCGCCGACTGCATCGCGCACGCGCCGTGGACCGCGCCTTCGGTGGCCAGCATCTTCACCTCCCGCTACCCCACGCAGTCGGGCGTCGGGGCCCTGGAGGACTCCTCGGGGCTGCGCAACGTCCACCGCAATTCGGCCAGCGCCCTGCCCGACGAGGCCCTGACTCTGGCCGAACTGCTGTCGGCCGCCGGCTACCGCACCTTCTCGATCGGCAGCAACCCCTTCGCCTCGTTGAAGTTCGGGATGGCCCAGGGATTCGACCGCGTCGTCACCGACGCCCGGCACGCCAGCAAGGTCGTCGACGTGGCGCTGGCGATCCTCGAGGACTTCGACAGCGGAACGACGCCCGACGCGGCGCCGGCGCGGCCCTTCTTCGGCTATCTCCACTTCATGGACGTCCACGCTCCGAACCGTCCGCCGCGGCGCTACTACAACAAGTACCCGACCGCGGACGGGGCGCCGCACCGGGTCGAGCACCGCGACGGCAACGACAAGGACGTCGCCGGGCTGACCGCCGAAGAGCTGGCCGTCTTCAAGAGCCACAAGGTGGCGCTCTACGACGGTTCCTTGAACTATGTCGACGACCAGGTCGGGCGCTTCGCCGCGGCCCTGCGGGAGCGCGGACTGCTCGAGAACACGGTCTTCGTGGTGATGGCCGACCACGGGGAGGGCCTGTGGGATCACGGTCTGCACATGGGGCACGGCTTCTCGCTGTACGCCGAACTGGTCGAGGTGCCCCTGATCCTCTTCGGCGCCGGCGTTCCCGTCGGCGTGGTCGAGTCCCGGGTGCGCAACATCGACGTCGCGCCCACCCTGCTCGGGCTGGCCGGCGTGCCCGCGCCCGAGGGCTTCGAGGGAAGCGACCTGCTGCGCCTGCGTACCGAGGGCCGGATCCCGGACCTGCCCGCCTTCAGCGAGGACATCTCCTACGGCTTCGAGCAGAAGGCCCTGCACGCCGGCGGTTTCAAGTTCATCCACCGCCTGCGGGAAGGCGAGTCCGACCTGCTCTTCGACAAGCGGGCCGATCCCGACGAACTCGTCGACATCCTGGCGACGGATCCCGCGACCGCGGCCGGGATGTCGGCGCGGCTCGACTCCCTGCTGGCGAGCCTCGACAAGGCCGACCGGCGGGGCGTGGTCGTCGACGAGGCCACGCGCCGGCAGCTGCGCGCCCTGGGCTACTAGGGACCGCCATTCCTCTTTGCGCCGGATCCCGTCTGGGATATGTTGGTTCCCGGCCCGCCGTCATCAGTCCGCGTCCCCCCGACGATCCGAGGAGGTCCCCATGGCCCTGCTGCTCTCACGCAAGGACGTCGAATCCGTCCTGACCATGTCCGACTGCCTGTCCGCCGTGGAGCAGGCCTTCGCCGAACTGGCCCGCGGCAACGCCGACATGCCCCAGCGGGCGGCGATCCGGGTGCCCGAACACAAGGGTCTGTTTCTGGGCATGCCCGCCTTCATCGGCGGCGGCACGGGGGCCCTGGGCCTGAAGGTGGTCACCGTCTATCCCGGGAATCCTTCGCTGCACGGGCTGCCCACGACCCTCGGCACCCTGATCCTGCTGGATCCGGCCACGGGCCGGGCCGAGGCGATCATGGACGCCGGCTATCTGACCGCCGTCCGCACCGGCGCGGCGAGCGGGGTCGCGACGAAGCACCTGGCCCGCGGCGACGCCGACGTCTGCACCGTCTTCGGCGCCGGCGTGCAGGCCCGCAAGCAGCTCGAGGCCGTGCA
>CAZLHO010000024.1:0-41746 GCA_964559455.1 uncultured Fibrobacteraceae bacterium
ACCCCCAACCACCTCATTACAAGTGAGGAGCTCTACCAGTTGAGCTACGCCAGCTACGCCGGACACACCGACGGAAAGAGGCGACGCCACCCCGACGATACGCCGGGGAGCCAACGCCTGGATCCCTGTCGGGCGTTTCAATCTTGACGGACCCGGCAATATATACGAGCCCCCCGAGAACTGTCAAGTCAAAATGGTGATTGTCACTTACTCGACCCGACCGGACGGAGCACCGATCCCTCGGCGCCGTCCTCGACGATGAAACCGAGTTTCAAGATCTCGTCGCGCAGGGAATCGGCCCGGGCCCAGTCGCGGGCCCTCCTGGCCTCGTCCCGGGCGGCGGCCAGGGATCGGACCTCGTCGGGAACGTCACCGCCTCCGGCCGCCAGGCCGGAGAGGCCGGCGGGGTGCAGGCCCAGCAGATCGACGCCCAGGGCCATGAACTCCTTGGCGGACAACAGGATGTCCCGATCGACGAGTTCGGGGCCGGCGCTGCCGTGGTACTGATTCAGGTCCTTGACCAGGCCGAAGAGGGCCCCGATGGCCCCCGCGGAGTTGAAATCGTCGTCCATGGCGGCGAAAAAGCGGCGGCGATGCTCTGCGATCGCCTTCTCCAGGGTCTCGCCGGGTTGCGAGACCAGGTCCGCAGGCACCGGATCGACGGGGGCGTCGAGCTTCTCGAGCAGGCGCTGAGCGCCCCGGCGCAGCCGCTCGTAGGCGGCCTGGGCCTCGCGCAGACGCTCGGCGCTGTAGTCGACCTGGCTGCGGAAATGGGCGTTGAGCAGGAAGAAGCGCACGACCTCGGGCGCGAAGTCGGCGAAGATCTCGCCCATGGCGAAGAAATTGCCGTCCGACTTCGACATCTTCTTGTCGCCCAGGTAGAGCAAGCCGTTGTGGAGCCAGAAGTTGACGAAGGGCTGCTCCGTGCCGCAGCAGGACTGGGCCCGCTCGTTCTCGTGGTGGGGGAAGATCAGGTCGCGCCCGCCGCCGTGGAAGTCGAAGTGGTCCCCGAGGTACTGGGTCGACATCACCGAGCACTCGATATGCCACCCCGGACGCCCCCTGCCCCACGGCGAATCCCAGGCCGGCTCGCCGGGCTTGGCCTCCTTCCACAGCGCGAAGTCCAGGGGATCGCGCTTGCCCTCGTCGACCTCCACCCGGACCCCGCTGCGCAGTTCGTCGACGTTGCGCCCCGAGAGGGCGCCGTAGTCGCTGAAGGAACGGACGTCGAACCAGACGTCGCCGCCGGAGGCGTAGGCGTGGTTCTTCGCGACCAGCTTCTCGATGAAGGCGACGATCTCGGGGATATGCTCCGTGGCCAGCGGGTAACGGTGGGCCGGCATGATGTTCAGGGCCCGGGCGAACTCGTGGTAGAGAGCCATGTTGCGCTCGGCGACGACCCGGTAGTCCACGCCCTCCTCGAGAGCCCGGGCGATGATCTTGTCGTCGACGTCGGTGAAGTTCTGCACGTGGGTGACGTCGTAGCCCAGGTACTCCAGATACCGGCGCACCATGTCCACGGCCACGAAGGCGAACATGTGGCCCAGGTGGGGCTTGTCCTGGACGGTCATCCCGCAGACGTACATGCCCACCTTGCCCGGATGGATCGGCTGGAATTCCCTCTTGGTCCGGGTCATGGGATCGTAGACGTGCAGGGCCATCTCCATACTCCTCAGTTGTTTCGCGGGGCGGCGCGGTCCAGGGCGTCGCGGCAGAGATCCTCCAGGAGGTCGGCGAAACCGATGCCGACGGCGGCGGCGGCCTTGGGCACGAGGCTGTTCGCCGTCATGCCGGGGATCGTGTTGACCTCCAGACAGGAATAGGTATCCCCATCCAGCCGAAAGTCAACCCGGGCCAGGCCGCGGCAGCCGAAGAGGTCGAAGACGCGGCGGGCGTCGGCGCCGATCCGCTCGTAGAGCGGCGAGTCCACCGGCGCCGGCACGAGGTACTCGCTGGCCCCGTCGGTGTACTTGTTCCCGAAGTCGTAGAAGCCCGCGCGGGGGCGGATCTCGACCAGGGGCAGGCGCTGGCCCATGAAGATCGCGGCGGTCAGCTCCCGGCCCGGCACGAAGGTCTCGAGCAGGACGTCGCGCCCCCCGGCGGCCGCCGCCGCGAAGGCATCGTCGAACTCCGCGGGGGCCGCGACGATGCGCACCCCCACGCTGGATCCGAAGGCGTTGGGTTTGGCCACCAGCGGGTAGCCCAGCTCGTCGCCCGCCCGTTCGCGGACGTGGTCGAGCCCGAGGCCCCCCTCCCCCGCGCCCGACGGCGCGCCGCCGTCCACCAGCAGCCAGTCGGGGGTCGGCACGCCGGCGCCGCGCAGCAGCCGCTTGGCCGCCGCCTTGTCCATGGCCAGGGCGCTGGCCAGGGGCCCGGAGAGGGCGTAGGGCACGCCCAGCAGGTCCAGCGCGGCCTGCAAGTGGCCGTCCTCGCCGTCCCCGCCGTGCAGGGCGGGAAAGACGACCTCGGTCGCGCGCAGTTCCGGCAGGGACAGGACCTCGGCGACGGCGCCGAGCACGACCGGGGTCACGGCGTGGCCGGCCCCGGCCAGGGCGTCGGCCACGGCGCGTCCCGAGGCCAGGGAGATCTCGCGTTCGGGGCTGTCGCCCCCCATCAGGACGGTGATCCGCACGGCGGGCCTCCGGTGATTCAGGTTTCGTAGGGCAGGATCGCGGCCACCGCCAGGCAGGTGACGCAGTCGCCGCGGCCCTCGGGCCCCAGGCCCTCGCCGCGGGTCGCCTTGATCGACACGTCGCCGTCCGACACGCCGAGGACGGGCGCCAGGGCCGCCGCCATCGCATCGGCGCGGGGGGCGATGGCCGGGCGCTCGACGATCACGGTGAGGTCGACGTTGCCCACCCGCCAGCCCTCCGCCGAGAGCAGGGCCACGGTCCGGCGCAGCAGGTCCAGGCTGTCCGCCCCCGCCCAGGAGGGGTCGGTGTCGGGAAAGCGCCGGCCGATGTCGCCCAGGGCGGCGGCCCCGAGCAGGGCGTCGATCACCGCGTGCGTCGCCGCGTCCCCGTCGGAATGCCCCAGCGGCCCGGCCAGCGCATCCGCGAAGAGCACGCCCCCGAGCACGCAGGGGCGCCCTTCGACGAGCCGGTGGCGGTCCCAGCCGATCCCGGTGCGCATGGCTTCACCTCAGTTCGATATTGTCCAGCAGGATCCCGGTCGGCTCGCGCAACCGCCCCAGGTATAGCAAAAGCGAGTCGATGTCGTCCAATCGGAACTGCCGATGCTCGACGGCGGCGGCGGCCCGGGCCAGGTCCACCTCGCAGCGGGTCCACTCCGGACCGACCCGGAAAGTCGTGCCGCTCCAGGCCCCGTCGAAGCGGCTGGCGAAGTCGTCCAGGCGCACGCCCACCTCGGCCCTCCCCCCCGCCACGGTCCGGGCGTCGAAACTCAGCGTCCGGTAGCCGCTCCAGTCCCGCGGGGCGCCGCGCAGGATCGCGCCGGGATAATAGTCGCCCGGTTCCCCCGAGATGCGCAACGCCCGGCCGGGGTTGCCGTCGGAGACCACGCTCATCGCCCCGGCGTCTCCTTCGTTCCGGGACCAGAGCGCCATCTCGAAGTCGGTCTCGAAGGCGCCCAGGACCGGGAAGCCGGCGCGCGCGGCCGCCTCGGCGCGGAGCACCGCGGGCAGCGGACGCAGATGCCACGGCACCAGCAGAGCCAGCAGCAGGGCCAGCAGCAGCGCCGGCGCCCGCCGGGTCCTGCGCCAGATCAGCCAGCCCCAGGCGATGCCCACCCCGTCGAGGTCGTAGAGCACGTCCTGGATCCGGGCGCTGCGGCCGACGAACTCCTGGACCAGTTCGCAGGAGGCGGTCAGCAGCAGGGCGGCCAGCGCCGCGGCCGTGATGCGGCCGGCCAGGGGACCGCGGTGGGCCAGGACCAGGGTCAGGACCAGCGGCAGGAAGACGTGGGCCAGTTCGCCCGCCTTGCGCAGGGCGAGCATCTTGGCGAGGACCGTCGGGATGGGCAGGACGAAGGGCGCGATCAGCAGCAGGACGAGCAGGCCCGCCGGGACCCAGCGGACGGACCGGGAAAGCGTGGGCATCAACGACGCTCCTTCCCGCCGGCGGCGGGTTCGGAAGCCAGCGTGCAGACGGCGAATCGGTACTTGCCGGAAGGGTCCTGGACGATCGCGGGGACGCGACGCAGGTCGACCGCCATCCCCTCGCCCAGGGCCTCGCGCAGGGCCGCGATTAATGCGGCCTCGCTGCGCTCCCCGTACTCCGGCCCCGGCACCACGTTGGCCCGGACCCGCAGCGGCTCCCGCTGGACGAGCTGCAACCTGGCGAGTCCGGGGATCAGGGTCAAGGTGCGTTCGATCAGCGAGATCCCGGCGACCCGGGACCCGTCGGCCGCGCGCAGGAAATCGGCCGTGCGACCCGTCACCGCGGCCAGCAGCGGCGAGGGTCTTCCGCAGGGACAGGGCGCGGCGGCGGGCACGGCCCGGTCTCCCACCGCGTAGCGGATCAAGGGCATCCCCCGGTTCACGAACTCGGTGACGACGATCCGCCCTTCCTCGCCCGGGGCGCAAGGGACGCCGTCGTCGCGCAGCACCTCGACCCAGGCGTGCTCGTGGTTCAGGTGCAGCCCCCGGTGCCGCTCGCATTCGCAGGCGATCAGGCTGACCTCCTCGCATCCGTAGCGGTTGGTCACCGGCGTCCCGAAGACCCGCTCGATCACCTCGCGCTCCGGCTGCAGGAGCATCATGCTCGTGGCCACGATCCCGCTCGGCTGCAGGCCGCGCGCCCCCTCGCCCAGCATCTCCGCCAGCAGGTAGAGCGAGTGGGCGTGCCCGTAGAGCAGGCCGGGACGCAGGCGGCGCCAGCCCTCGACGAAGGCGTCCACCGCGGCCGCGTCCAGGCGCATGGTGTCCAGGTAGACGACCCGGTCCTTGAGCAGGCCGCGCAGCCGGTTGCGCCAGGTGGTCGCCTCGGGTGGGTTGCCCCAGACCGCGGCCACGGGCTGCCCCAGGCGCCAGCCGCTCCAGGTATCGGCGAGCAGGGCGGCCCCGGCCCGCAGCTGGACGCCGCGGCGGTCGCAGAAGACGGACAGCGGCTCGCCGGTGGAACCGCCGGTCTTGGCCGGCACCAGAGCGGAGCGGTCGCAGTCCCGCGCGATCATTTCGTCGCCGCGCTCCCGGACCTCGGCCTTCTCCAGGGGCGGCAACCCGCCGAGGTCGGCGATGTCGCGCACTGCCGCGGGTTCGATGCCCGCGGCCGCGAAGCGTTCCCGCCAGAAGGGGACGTTCGCCGCGGCGTGGCGCACGACGGCGTTCAGCCGCAGGCGCCGCCGGGCCTCCAGGGCCTCGGGGGCGTCGAACTGCCGGCGCCGCAGCTCCCGGAAGGTGCGCAGGCGGACGCTGCCCTCGTAGAGATCCCAGGCCGGCTCCCAGAGCCCCGCCACGAGGCGGTCGGGCATGCGCACGGTCCAACTCCCTCCGGTCAGGTGCGGGGACTCCAGATCGCCTGCCGCTCGCCGCGCAGGAATCGGAACAGGGCGGTCAGGGCCGCGGCGTTGACGATGCAGAAGTAGTAGGGCAGACCCAGCGGACCCGCCAGGCGGCGGCCGCGGGTCAGGAAGCCCAGCCCGGCCAGGACGTAGAGCGCGATCTGGACGCCGAGCGTGATGCGCCAGACGGGCGCGGCGAAGGCCAGCACCGCGTTCGCGGCCAGGGCGGACACCAGGAAGAGCGGGGCCAGGTAGCGCAGCCACTTGTGCGAGAAGAGCTGCCAGGCGAAGATCCCGGACCGTCTCGGGTCGAGCAGCCCGGCCATGTCGCGCAGCCCGTGCCAGGCGCGCAGGATCACGCGCACCCGCATGCGGAACTCGTCCCCGCCGTGCTGCAGGGCGTCCTCGTAGACCAGGGCGTCGGCGGCGTAGACGACGCGGAGGTTGCGCGCCACGACGGCGAGGGGCAGCACGAAGTCGGGCTGCTGGTCGGGAAGCATCGGCTCGAAGAGGTCGGCCCGGACGGCGTCGACTCCGCCGTCCACGCCGACGACCGAGCCCACCCGCGTCTCGGCGGACCGCAGCCAGTTCTCGTAGGCCATGTAGGTCGAGCAGCCCCGCCCGGTCAGCGACCCGTCGGCGGCGCGGTAGACCATCCTCCCGCTGACGTAGCCCACCCGGGAGTCGGCGAAGGGGGCCACGAGGCTCCGGACAGTCCCGGGACCGAAGAGGGAGTTGGCGTCGGAGAAGACCAGGATCTCGCCCTTGGCCTCCGGCGCGGCCAGCCCCAGGGCCGCCGTCTTGCCCGCCCGGGTTTCCTGGCGCAGCAGGCGCACGCGTCCCGCGCCCTCGCCGGCGGCGATCTCGGCGACCAGCGCGTCGGTGCCGTCGGTGGAGGCGTCCGAGACCACGATGACCTCGAGCCGGTCGGCGGGATAGTCCTGGACCAGCTTGTTGCGGACGGTCTCGACGATATGGGCGGCCTCATTGCGGGCGGCGATCACCACGGTGACCGACGGCACGATGTCGCCGACCCCGGCGTCCCGGCGCAACAGCCCGCCCAGGATCCGGCAGATCAGCGGATAGCCCACGTAGACGTAGGCCAGCACGCCGATCGAGATCCAGAAGACGACAGCCGCCGCGATCATGTCCGGTCACCCTTCCCCGCTAGCGGACCCAGTCCCCGCTTCCCTTGTGGCTGATCACCCGCGCCGGCACCCCCGCCACCACGGCGTCCTCGTCGGTGCTGCGGGTGACCACGGCGTTGGCGCCGACGACCGTGCCGTCGGCCAGGCTGATCGGGCCGATGATCTTGGCCCCCGGCGCGATGTAGACCCGGTCGCCGACCCGGGGCACGCCCCACTCCCCGTCCACGCAGCCGATGCCCAGGGTCACCTCGTGCGCGATGTTGCAGTCGCGCCCGATCACGACGTCGGGGTGGATGAAGATCTGCCCCCAGTGCCCCAGGTACAGCCCGGGGCCGATCGTGCAGTCCGGCTTGATGTTGATCCCCGTGGCGATCTGCACCTGCTTCCACCACACGTGGTAGAAGAACATCACGAACTGGTGCAGGCCGGGCGGCAGCCGACGCCGCTGCAGGTGGTTGCCGGCCCGGTAGCAGATCAGCGCCCAGACGCCCTGTTCGAAGAGCAGGAGCCGCAGCAGCGGCTGGCGATTGCCGTGCCGCCGGATGCGGGCGATGTCGGCCCGGAGGTTCTCGAACATCCCGGCTCCCTTCAGGAGACTCCCGCGTCCGCCAGGGCGCGCGCGTAGCATTCCTCGTGCGCGGCCACGCAGCGGTCCCAGCCGTAGTCCGCGGCCACCACCTCGCGCGCGCGGCGGGTCATCGCCTCGCGCCGCTCCCGGTCGTCCAGCAGTTCGGCGACCGCCCCGGCCAGCGCTACGTGGTTGCCCGGCGGGAAGAGCAGCCCGGTCTCGCCCGGGCGCACGACCTCCAGGTTGCCGCCCACTGCGCTGGCGACGACCGCGCAGCCGCCGAGCATGTACTCCAGCACGGCGTTGGCGAAGCCCTCGCTGTCGGAGCAGTTCACCCCGACGGTCAGCCGCTGCAGGTAGGCCGGCACGTCGGTCACCCGACCGGCAAAGACGGCCCGCTTGCCCAGGCCCAGCTTCGCCGCCAGGGCCTCGTAGCCCGGGCGGAGCCGGCCGTCGCCCACCAGATGCCACGAGATCTCGGGCCGCCGCGCCGCCAGCCGCGCCGCCGCCCGCAGGAAGACGTCGGCGCGCTTCACCTTCCGGTTCAGGTTCCCGACCAGTCCCACCGTCGGCGGGCCGCCGCCGCGCTCGACGAAGGGGATCGCCGCCGGGTCGATCCCGTTCGGGATGATCGTGAAGCGCCCGGCCGGCAACCGGTCGCGGCGGCCGAAAAGATCGGCGACCGCGGCCGAATTCGCCACGAAGCCCGTGGCCCGGCCGAAGGCCCAACGCATCAGCAGCACCTGCTTCGGCGTCCGCCAGAATCCCATGTCGCGCAGGGCGACCAGCCGCACCGGCACCCCGGCCCGTCCGGCCGCGAACATGCCCGCGACCGAGGCGTCCTGGAAGAAGGTCTGCACCAGGGCCACGCGGTGCCGGCGAATGTAATCCTCGAGCCGGCGCAGCCGGGCCGGCGATCCCGGTCGGACCAGCGCGTCCATCCCCAGGTCCGGCCCCGGGCAGTCCACCTCGCCGGCCAGCTCCCCGCGCCCCTTCAGGGTGCAGAGGTGCGGCCGGAAGCGGCGGCGGTCCAGACGGGCCAGGAGTCCGGCCAGCTGGGTCTCGGTGCCCCCGCGGTCCAGGCGGTCGATGCAGTACAGGATATCGATCGGTGGCAAGTCGCTGCTCCTGAAGTCGAAACCTCCGCCGCGGGCGCAAGCCCGCCGACGGGACCTCCCTGCCCCTGCCGCCACGGACGTTCAACCGTCAGTCTGCCACACCGACGCGCCTACAGGAAGTCGTTTCCGGGTCGACAAAGAAGGATGTCGGGGTTAGGTCTATGGAGCCTTCGGCGGCGCTGCGCGCGCGGCGCCGGGCGCCGCGCACCGCCAGGGAGGGAAAATGTCCGAGGCACCGCTGGTCTCGGTGGTCACCGCCACCTACAACATGGGCCGCTACGTGGGCGCCGCCGTCGAGTCGGTCCTGGCCCAGTCCCATCCGCGCATGGAGGCGGTGGTCGTCGACGACGGCTCCACCGACGACACCGCCGCCGCGCTCGCCCGCTTCGCCGACGACCCGCGCGTGAAGGTGATCCGCCAGGAGAACGCCGGCCAGACCGTGGCCAAGAACCGCGGTCTGCACGAGGCCCGCGGCGAATTCGTGGGATTCTGCGACGCCGACGACCTCTGGCTGCCCCGGAAGGTCGAACGCCAGCTGCCCCTCTTCGACGACGCCGGCCGCGTGGCCGTGGTCTACGGCCGCTTCGAGGTCATCGACGCCGAGGGCCGCTTCCTGCGCGCCCCCCGCTTCCCCGCCCACGCCGGCCGGATCACCGAGCCCCTGCTCGCCGACAACTTCGTCCACTTCCCCACCGCGCTCGCCCGCCGCGACGTGCTGCTCGAAAAGGGCGGCTTCGACGAATCGCTGACCATGGGCATCGACTACGATCTCTGGCTGCGCGTCTCGGTCGACCACGACTTCGCCTTCCTGGACGAGATCCTGGTGCGCTACCGCGTCTGGGAGGGCCAGATGTCCCGCCGCATGGGCGAGCGCTTCGACAACGCCTTCCGGCTGATGACCGCCTTCCTCGAACGCCACCCCGACAGCGTGAGCCCGGCCGGCCAGCGCGCCGCCTGGGCCCACACCCACGTCTCGCGCGCCCTCTGGCACCTGGAGGAGGGCCGCCGCCGCGAGGCCTGGCGCGATTTCCGCAGCGCCCTGGCCCGGCGCCCCTGGGACCGTCGCCTCTGGCGGGGCCTGCTCGGCCTAGCCGGCCCCGTCCGGAGCCGGACGTGAGCACCCGCGACACCTTCAGGCACGCCGCGGTCTACAGCGGCGCCTCGATGCTGGCCAAGCTGGCCGGCTTCATCATGCTGCCGTTCTACGCCCACCTGCTGAAGGGCGCCGGCTACGGCGTGATCGGCATGCTCGACGCCAGCACCAGCTTCCTGCTCAGCCTCTTCGCCTACGGCATCAGCAGCGGCCTGACCCGCTTCTACCACGAGCAGCCCGCGGGCCGCGAGGGCCGCGTCATCAGCACGGGCCTGACCCTGCTCTGGGGCGTCAACCTGCCGGTGGTCGCCCTGTTGATGATCTTCGCCCGCCCGCTGAGCTCGCTGCTGCTGGGCGACCCCGCCTGGGCGCCCGAGGTCCGGCTGGCTCTGCTCGCCTTCCTGATCGACCTCACCGGCCAGGCCGCCGGCACGCTGATGGTCATCCGGAGGCAGTCGACCCTCTTCTCGGGCATCAGCCTGCTGCGCCTGCTGACCGGACTCTCGTTGAACATCTACCTGATCGTGGTCCTGGGCATGGGCCTGCGGGGCTACTTCATCAGCTCGGTCGTCATGGCCCTGGTGTCGTCGGCCATCAGCCACGGCATCGCCCTGCGCGCCTGCGGCCTGGGCTTCGACCGCCGCCTGGCCGTCGAACTCATGCGCTTCCAACTGCCGCTGATCCCGGGCAACCTGGTCTCGTTCGTCTCGCGGCAGGTCGAGCGCGTGCTCCTGCGCTTCCTGATCAGCATCGAGAGCGTCGGCGTGCTGGAGATGGCCGGCAAGTTCCCTTCCCTGATCCCGATCATCGTCACCCGCCCCTTCATGCGCTCCTGGAACACCCGTCGCGTCGAGATCGCGGAGCTTCCCGGAGCGCACGAGGAGATCGGGCGCATGTTCACGCGCTTCCTGCTGCTGGCCGTCTTCGCCGCCGTGGTGCTGGGCGTGAACATCCGCGAGGTGCTGGAGCTGCTCACGCCGCCGGAGTTCTGGCCGGCGGCCCACGTCGCCCGCATCGAGATCGTCTCGCTGGTTCTGGCCGGCAGCTACTACCACCTGATGTTCGGCCTCTACTATCACAAGCGCACGGGCACGATCGCCCTGATCCGCGCCGTCACCTCGCTGGTCAAGATCGGACTCAGCTACGTCTTCATCAGCACCTGGGGCATCTACGGCGCGGCCTGGTCGGCCTGCCTGATCTGGGGCGCCACCCTGCTCTGGTCGGCGATCAAGTCCCAGGCCCTCTACCCGATCCGCATCGAGTACCGCAAGATCGCGTTGATCGTGGCCGCCGCCCTGGTCCTGGACCGGATCCTGGGCTCGTTCGAGATCCGCGACACCGCCGCCCACGCCTGGCTGGCGGAGAAGGGGCTGCCGGCGCTCTTCCCGATGATCGACGCCTCTCCGCTGGGCGGCCTGAAGGACGGCCGCCTCTCCTCCCTGCTCGCCGAGCGCGCCCCCCTGGTGGCGTCGCTGATGCTGCGGATCACGCTTTCGTTCTCGTACCTGCTGATCTTCCCGCTCTTCCACGACGGCAGCCGGGACGCCCTGCTGCGGCGGTGGCCCCGCCGAGGGCCGAATCGATAAACTGTTTTCGGCACATGACTTGCTTACAAATACCCCCGGGGAGGGGTGACAACCCCGGGAGAATGACTTATGCTTGAACGCCTGATTTTTTTAATTCAGGGAAGATGGTTCCAGCCACGGGAGAGTGTGACAACCATGCCCCGCAGCTTCTGGATCGGTACGGTCGCCCTGCTGGCGGCCTGCCTGCCGGGACCGGCCCTCGCCCAGCTCGACATCGTGGCTGACGCTTGGCCGGACCCCGCCGCCGACATCTACGACGGCGACCGCGTCACGGTGCGCTGGACCTTCTCGGGCGCACCCGCGGATTCGCTCCGCCTCGACTTCCACGACGGGACGTCGGTCGGCTGCGGCGCCGGCGTGACCGAGACGGTCCACGTCTACGCCGTGCCCGGCGTCTACGACCTCGACATCCGCGCCTGGCGCGACGGCGTGCAGTCCGTCTACCGCGCCCGCTCCTTCGCCTCCGTCCAGCAGAGACCCTTCGTGGGCTCGAACCTGATGTTCGTCCACCATTCGACCGGGCGCTACCTGCTGCGCGACTCCGGCATCCGCAGCCTCGTCGGCTACGCCACCCAGTCCAAGGGCGCCACCGTCCGCTTCTGGGACCACGACTACCACAGCGGGAACACCTACACGGGCATCATCGACCCCGACAGCACCGTCTTCCGCAGCTGGTCCTACGGCACCGAGGCCAACGACATCACGCCCTACGGCTACCACCAGATCTTCACGACGCAGAACGCCTTCCGCGATTCCCTGCTGTCGCGCCACGACGTGATCGTCTTCAAGAACGACCACGGCACCGGCGACATCGCCAGCCAGGCCCAGCTCGACGCCTACAAGCAGTGGGTGCTGGCCACGCGGGACGTCTTCGACCAGCATCCCGACAAGCTCTTCGTCTACGTCTCGGGCCCGCCGCGCCGGCCCGAGGATTCCGGCGGCATCGACGAGGCCGACCGCGCCCGTGAATTCTACGACTGGCTGGCCTCGCCCGAGGTGCTGAACGGCCATCCCAACCTCGTCTACTTCGATCTCTTCTCGATGCTGGCCGCTGCCGACGACCCCGCCGACCCCGAGCGCAACCTCCTGCGCCCCGAGTACCGCGAGGGCCCCGACGGCAACACGGACAGCCACCCGAACTCGCTGGCGAACATCACCATCGGCCCGGTCTTCGCGGCCTTCCTCACGGAGCTGGTGACGCCGCCGACGACGACCGACGCGCCGGCGGCGCCGGCGGCCCTCGCGAGCGTCGTGCTGCGGCCCAACACGCCGAATCCCTTCAACCCCGCCACCGTGATCCGCTTCGACCTGCGGCGCGACGGCCTCGTCGGCCTGCGCATTTTCGACTTGTCGGGACGGCGGATCCGGACCATTCTCGAACCGACCTGGCTGCGCGCCGACTCCCACGCCTATCGCTGGGACGGCCGCGACGACGGCGGGCGCAACATGCCCTCCGGAGTCTATGTCTTCCGGATCGAGACTCCCGCCGGCGCGGCGGGACGCCGCATGACGCTGGTGAGGTGATGGCGGAAGTCCCCGACTCCCTGATCAGGATCCTCAAGGAATTCTGGTGGGCCATGCGCTCTCCCGAAGGGCGGGTGGCCCTGCGCTACACCCTGGTGCGCGACCTTCCCGGCAGCTACGGTTTCCTGGCCCGCAGACGCGCGCTCCGGCCCTGGCTCGCCGCCGCGGGCCCCAACCTGCGCATCCACGTCGGCGCCCGCTTCCGCAATCCCCACAAGCTGCGGGTCGGCGAGAACGTGACCATCGGCGTCGACAACTTCCTGCAGGCCGCCGGCGGCATCGCCATCGGCGACCACAGCCTGCTGGGCCCCGGCGTGAAGATCTGGTCCGCGAACCACGTCTACGCCGACGGCGAACGCCTGATCCGCGAACAGGGATTCGAATACAAGGCCGTTTCGATCGGCCGGGACGTCTGGATCGGCGCCAACGCCTTCATCATGCCCGGCACGGAGCTCGGCGACGGCTGCATCGTGGCCGCCGGCTCCGTCGTCGGCGCCAAGCACTACCCGCCGGACAAGATCCTGGCCGGAAATCCCGCGCGCGTGATAGGGTCGCGCCGTCGCGGGGAACCCGAGCCGGGAGATGGCGGTGATGGCGCATCGGGATGACGACGGACTGAGATGTCCCGAGTGCCTGGGCGCCCTGGCGCGCGAGCCCGGGACCCTGCGCTGCGCGGACTGCGGTTCCGTCTACGATTCCGTCTGGGACATCCCGGACTTCGCGCGCCGCCGCGACTACTTCTACTCCCCCTGCCCCCGCGACTGGCTGGACGCCGCCCTGCTGCGGATGGCGCCGGAACGCGGCGAACTTCCCGTCGATGAATTCCTGCGCAGGTTGATCGACCGCATCCCCGAATCCGCCCGCAAGCAGGAGTGGGTGGAGAACCTGGTGGACGAGAGCCGCGCCGCCTTCAAGCTGCTGCTCTCACCCCGCCCCGGCGGGCGCATCCTGAACCTGGGCTGCGGCTGGGACGAGACGACGATCAACCTGGCCCGCAACTGGGGCCGCGTCACCGCCATCGACCTGACCCGCGACCGGATCCAGGTGCTGGACGTCAAGCGGCGCGGGACCCTGGCCGACCGCATCGACCTGGCCGTCGGCGGGGACCGTCCCCGGCTGCCCTTCGCCGACGGTCTCTTCGACGCGGTCTGCCTGAACGGCGTGCTCGAATGGGTGGCCGCGGACTGGACCGAGGTCAGCGCGGCCTACGCCTCCCGCCGCACCCGGGCGGGCAGCATGCTGCTGGCCCTGCGCGAGGTCCTCGGCGCCCGGAATCCCCGGCGGCGCCAGCTGGCCTTCCTGCGCGAGGTCCGCCGCGTGCTCCGTCCCGACGGCGAGATCTACATCGGGATCGAGAACCGCTACGGCCGCGAATACTTCCGGGGCCGGCCCGACCACCATTCCCGGCTGCTCTTCGGCTCTCTCTACCCCCGGATCCTCAGCCACCTGATCTCGCTGCTGAAGACCCACAAGCCCTACCTGACGTACACCTATTCCCGCCGCGGCTATCGTCGGCTCCTGGCCGAGGCCGGTTTCCCCGAGGCGGCCTTCCAGGCCGTCGAACCCAGCTACCGGCAACCCCTGGCCTTCGTGGACCTGGACGACAAGGCCGCCGTCGACGCACATCAGCGGAGCACCGCCGGCCACCGGCGACCCCTGCCGGCGCGCCTCTACGCCCGGACCGTGCCCGCCTTCGCCATCGTGGCCGGGACCGACCCGTCCCCCCGCTCGCTGCTGCGCACGATCCTCGACGGCGTGGCGGCCGAGCTGGACCTGCCCGCCGGCTGCTGGCGCGGCGCGACGACGCTCGTGAACCGGAAGGGCAAGGCGACCGTGGTCAGCGCCACCGACGACTCGGCGGCGCAGGTGGTCGTCAAGATCCCGCTGGTGCCGCTGACCGGGATGCGGTTGCGCACCAACGCCGCCGCGCTGCGGGCCCTCGCCTCCGGGCTGCCCGAGTCCTCGCCCCTGAAGCCGCTGCTGCCGCGGCCTCTGCTGGCGACGACGATCGCGGGCATGACGGTCCACGTCGAATCCGCCCTGCCGGGACGGCCCTGGGCCGCGCATCGAGACGTCGACGACGACGCCCTGCTGCGCGAGGCGGCCGCCCTCGCGGGCCGGGTCGCCGCCCGGGAGGTCGTCTGCGCCGACGTTCCCGAGGGCTCGCTCACGGACCCGGCGCAGGCCGATCTGCTGGCCGACCTGCTCACCCGCACCGACCCCGGCCTGGCGCCCGCGCTCGCCGACGTGAAGGACCTGCTCGGCGACGGCGCCGTCTCTGCCGCCCTGCGCAAGGGCGACGGCTCGCTGAGCAACGTGCTGGCGGCGCAGGGGCGCATCAGCGCCCTGATCGACTGGGACGACAGCGTGCTCACGCGTCACCCGCTGTCCGGCCTGACCGATCTGCTCTTCTCCTGGGCCTGGCACCGCCCCGGCGCCTCGCGGGCCGACACCCTGACCGCGCTGGTTTCGGGGGATCGTGGAGAGACGTTGCGCGGCGTCGACGTCGACGCCGCCCTGGCCGCCTTCGCCGGCGGGAGAGCAGCCGAGAGCGGGCGAACGCCGGAGCCTGCGACGCCGCGTGATCTCGCCCTGGCCGCCCTGGCCTCCTGGCTGGACCACGCCTCCCAGGAGCTGCAGCATCCCGCCTGCGGCTTCAGCCGCGCCCGCGTCGAGCAACTGCTGGTCGAACCTTGCCGACGGGTCGCGCCGCTGCTGGACGCGCTCCGCTGATCCCTCATCCACGTTTTTTCGGCGGGGAAAGCCTTAGCCCCGGGCGGCGGCTTCGGCGTAGAGGTCGGCGTAGTCGGCGACGACACGGTCGATGGAATAGCGGCGGCGCTGCTCGTCGCGGGCCGCGTCGCCGATGCGCCTCGCCAGCGCCGGGTCGGCCGCCAGTCGGCGCCAGGCGGCCAGCAGGGCGGCCGGATCCCCCGGCGGGACGAGCAGTCCGGTCTCGCCGTCGCGCAGCACCTCGGCGAGACCGCCGACCCGCGAGGCCACGACGGGCGTCCCCAGGGCCATGGCCTCGAGCAGGGCCAGGGGCAGCCCCTCGTGCCGCGAGGGCATCAGCAGGGCGTCCAGATGGGCCAGCCAGTCGCGGGCGTCGCGGCGGAAGCCGTGGAATAGGACACGGTCGGCCAGGCCCAGCCGCGCCGCCTCCCGCTCCAGCGACGGCCGCTCGGGTCCGTCGCCCACCACGTGCAGGATCAGATCGCGCGGCGCTTCGGGCAGGGCCAGAGCCGCCAGGGCCGTGGCGATGCCCTTGACGGGCGCCACCCGGCCCACGATCCCGACCTGGAATCCCTCCCGGAACAATTCCGCCGGACGGGCCGCGTCGGCGGGCTCGAGCGGGGCGATGCCGTTGACCACGGTCCTGCGCACCAGCCCCCGGTGGGCGCCGGCGAAGTGGGCGCGGACATCCTCGGTGACGTAGGCGACGACGGCGTCCAGGCGCCGGGTGGCCCACGCGTCCAGTCCCAGATTCAGTCGCATGCGCAGGCCCCGCAGGGGATCCCCCGGCCTGGGTTCGCGCCGGCCGTGCTCGGTCTTGACCACGGCGAAGCGATGATGCCGGCGGGCGAGCAGGCAGGCCAGCACGGCCTTGTAGCCGTGGGCGTGGACCACGGCGACTCCCTCGCGCTCGAGGATCTCGGCCAGTTCCCGGCCCAGGGCGGGATCGTAGCGGTGCCGCGCGGGGAGGATCGTCGGCCGCCAGCCCTGAGCGCGAGCCTGGGCCGCGAGTTCGGCGTCGTGGAAGAGGATCAGAGGAGGAGGAGGCCCGTCCGCGGCCAGCGCCGCGCCGAGGCCCAGCAGCAGCCGCTCCACGCCGCCGAAGAGTTCCCCGGCCGCGCAGAAGGCCGTGCGGAGAGAAGCAGGTGTCATTTCGATTCGGCGATGGGGCGTCCCGGCTCCCCGGGAGGTCCTTCGTCGAAACCATACTCGACGATGATCGTGTCCGTGCCGCTCATGCCAGCGGCATCGGTGACGGTGACGTCGATGGTGTTGGTCCCGGGTGAGAGCACGACGCCCTGAATCGACCAGGTGGTCCAGTCGCCCGACACGTCGACGGCCGCGCCACCCTTGGCCCCGTCGCTCCAGGCGACCCCGGTGATGGCCGTGCTTCCGGAGGTGCTTCCGGCCAGGTCGATCGCTCCGTCCTCGCTCTGGTAGTAGGGAGAGGACGTGGGCGAGATGATGTTCACTTCGGGGGGCGGGGTGCCGCCGCCGGACACGGTGACGGGGAAACCGTCCGGGTTCGCGGACCCGTTCTCATCCACGACGTACAGGTAGACCAGGCTGTCGTCGGCGAAGGTGCCCTGATTGACCTGGAAGCCGATCTCGCCGTCGGACCAGGTCCGCGGGATCTGGATTTCCCTGCGGGTGCAGGCTTCCCAGGTCGCCGCGTTGCCCAGTTCGATCCTCGCCTTGGTGACGTCCACGTAGAGTTCATCCCAGTAGCAGTCCATCTGGGGACGAGGATCGCCCGTGTCGGTGGCGAGATACGAGAGCATGTAGAGGTTGGTGAAGTAGCATTCGGAATCCCGGAAGTTCCCCGCGACGGTCGCCCACTCGTCGCCGTCGAGCAGGAGTTCGAAAATCCCGTCCCCGCCGCCGACCGTGCCGATGTCCATGTACGACTCCAGGCGGTGCCAGGCCCCCGACTTCAGGTCGCCGCCGAGTCCCCAGTCCTGAGCGACGGCGGTGCCGTCGCAATCGTTGATGTACATGTGCCCCGAGCCGACGCTCGGATAGAGATCGGTCCGGCCGTTGGGATATTTCCAATCACCGGGATTGCCGCCGCGGAAGGAGACGAGCTTCACGTTGCGCGACGGGGCGCCGGAAGTCGTGTTGTAGAACCAGCCCGAAATGTAGATCGGCGCGTCGGGCAGGCGGACCAGGCCGAGCGTGCAGTTGTAGTTGCCGCTCCCGAAATACTGGTGAGCGGACTTGGAGCCCGATGTCCGGACCCTGTCCCCGGAGTACTTCGGATAATAGCCGGACAGGTTGGACGACGTGTACCAGTCGGCGACGCGCGCCCCCTCTTCGCCGTCATCGAAGTCGTCCCACATCAGGGGCGCAGCCGGGACCTTCGATCCGAAGCCCTCGCCCTCGAGAGTGACAACGCCTTTGTGGAGCAGGGGCGCATCCACGCCGTCGATCCTCGGCTGGGCGGAAGCCGAAGCCCAGGCGCAGCAGAGAATACCCGCGGCAAACGCAACAACAAGATTGGATTTCATGGCAGATTTCCACCTTAAACGGCCTAGGTCTTGATTTTCCAAGCCCATCCCCCGTTTCGATGCAATCCATGTGCCCGACGGCCGGACAGCGGGGGGAGAGAAACGGGACGAAACATGTAAACGATTTTTGTCCTGGTTCAAGAATGATCCATTCCGGTCAACATGGCAAGCTCGGAACGCAGATTGTCCATCCTTTGCGCCCAGGAATGGTTCAACTCGGCCTTCAATGCCATGATCTCGCCGCGCAGCCTCGTCTTTTCCGTCAATGCTTTCCGAATCGCAACCGCCATGCTCCGGGCGTCGTTCCCGGTCGGGACCACCCCCCGAGAGAAGTAGTCCAGCAGATCCTCCTGCGCGGAGAGGACCAGGGGCTTGCCCGCGGCGACGGCCTCGTAGGCCCCGCAGAGGAGGGTATGGGGCGCGGTCGTCAGCGCGACGACGACGGCGCAGGATCCGAGCAATTCCTGGAATTCCCGCTCGGGCAGAAATCCCGTGAATCTCAGGTTGGACGGTGCAGACTCCATGACCGCCCGATCGAGCCTCCCGGTGTCGCCGGTGACGTAGACCCTGACGTCGGGGCCAAGCATGCGGACCGCCGCCACGAACTCGGCGATCGGCTCGTCCGAACTGTGGGACGCGACGAAGACGACCGATTCGCCGTCACCGCCCCCGGCCCGGGCCGCCATGGGAAGGTCGGGAATTTTGTCCGGGAGCACCAGGGCCCGACCGCCCATTCCCTGCACCAGCCGGCGAAGGTGCTCGTTGGTGACGACAGTCAGGTCCGCCCTGGGCACGGAATAGCGGCTGAGCGCGTGAAAGATCCGATACCTCGGCGAGCGGAAGCCGACGGTCTCGAGCTTGAAATTGGAGTGACGGTCGACCACCAGGCCGTAGCCGAGCAGCGGCTTCAGCCAGGCGGCCAGGGCCGCCAGCACGACCGACGGGTTCTGGACGATCAGCAGCCTCGGCCGGCGCACCGCCAACAGCGCCGTCGTCCGCAACGCCAGCCAGGCGACCCGCAGCAGGTACGGCACCCGGCTCGTCCACTGGCGCAGCTCGATCCGGAGATCAGCCGCCAGTTCGGTGGTCCGCCGCTGCCTCTCCCATGCGATCCAAAGTCCGTCCATCAACCGTCCTCCGGGCGGTGACCGACCTCTCGCTCCCCGCCCCGCCAGGGAACAAAGTAGGTGAACTTCTCCTGCGCGTCGACGGGGATGGCCGCCGGGAACTCCACGCGGCACGCGATCTCGCCGGCCAGGTCCGCGGCCGTTCCATCCAGGATCTCCCTCTCGACCCGCAACCGGAGATCGTCACCGGAACCCGGCCCGAGCACGACCATCACCCTGACCCGGTCGGCGGCGTCCTGCACCGCGAGATAGCGCCGGATGTCGACTCCGGAATCGAGCAGGCCCTCGATCAGGTAGGCGAATATCACGGAGTGGATCCGCCGCCCCGAGGGCGTCGCCAGGTACTGATCGCGGTGCCGCCCCTGCACCTCGCCGATCAGGGGCAGCCCGCGTCCGCAGGGGCAGATTCCGTCGTCGCGCTCCACCACGTCCCCGAGCCGGTACCGCAGCAGCGGCATGAAGGCGTTGTTCAGGTCGGTGATCAGGACCTCGCCGCCGCGGCCGTCCTCCCCCGGCCCGGGCTCGATCTCCAGCAGAACGTTCTCCGCCATGACATGGTGCCCGCCCGCGGGACATTCGAAGCTGATGATGTCGACTTCGCTGCAGCCGTATTCCGAGAGGACCGGGCAGCCGTAGAGCCCCGCCAAACGTCGACGTTCCGCCGCGCGGCAGGACTCGGCGGTGCAGACGACGGCCTTCAGATCCCAGAGATCGGGCCGTCGCCCGTGATCGACCGCGATGTCCGCCAGATCGGAGAGCATGGTGCTGTAGCCATAGGCGTAGTCCGCCCCGCTGCGCGCCAGCGCATCCATCAACGCGCCGCTGTCGGACGCGGCGAGATCCGAGGGATGGATCGTCTTGCGGTTCAGCAGGGCGGCCCGGGCCCGGGCCATCGACCGGCCGGAGGGCAAGGGCCGTCCCCAGCAGCGCAGTTCGCGATCGCCGGGCCGGATGCCGTACCAGCCCAGAGCCCGCATGCGGGCGGCGTGGGCCTGGGCGCCCGCCCTGCCGTCGGCGAAGATCTGCAAGGGCACGCCGGAAGTGCCGGCGGTCCGCCGCATGTGGACGTCGCGGCGCCTGCCCGCAGCGACCGCCAGTTCCTCGCTCAGGCCGCGGACATCCTGCTTCTCCAGCGGAGGCAGCTTCCGGAAGTCGTCGAGATCGGCGATCCGGTCCACGCCGGCCCTCTCGAACCGCTTCCGATAGAATTCCGTACTGCGGGCGGCGGCCAGGATCCGCTGCAGCTTCCGCCACTGGATCTCGCGCAGCTCCCCGGGCGTCAGCCATTGGCTGCGCTCGAGATCCCCGCGAATCCGGTACGGCCACTCCCCGCGCAGCGCGTAGGCGAGCGGCAACAGGATTCTTCCGGCCAGCGTTCGGTTCATTGCGCCTCGCTATGTTCCCGGCAGAGGGCGGCGAACATCTCTCCCGCGCGTCGCGACCTGATGGCGATGTCCGACAGGCTGATCGCCAAACCGGCCACGAACCACCAGTAGACCTCGTAGAGATCCATCCCGAAGAGCCCGAGGGCCAGCCGTACGACGATGAAACCATAGGCCGCGGTGCAGACCGCCGCCAGCAGGTTGAGCTCCCTGAGATGGTCGCGGAGACGACGGCGAAGCGGAGCCGGAAGATCCCTGCTTCGAGCCAGGAGCGCCAGTTGCAGGATCTGGCGGCGGAACCGGTCGCGAGACCGGCGCAGGGAGCGGATGATCGCGTAGACGAGGAAGAGGAAGATCGCGAGCCCCTGCACGCCCAGGTTCGTGGCCACTTCGAGGTAGAGGTTGTGCGTGTCCTGGCTGCGGCCGAAGGTCTCGATGCGCACCCTCGGGAACGAGGCCACGCCCACGCCCGTGGGATGGGTCAGGAGGATCGCCCAGGCATCCTTCAGGATCTGGACCCGGGCCTCCTTGGATTGCCCCTCGGCTTCCTGCCCGGTGATGCTCTCGAAGCGCCCCACGTACTGATCGGGGAGCAGGGGCACGGCCGCGATTCCCACCACGGCCGCCACGATGATCCAGCGCAGCTTCCGGGCCGACTGGCTCCACCAGAAGAGCAGGAAGACGATGAAGGCCACGTAGGCCGTGCGCGAGCCGGAGTAGAGGATGCAGACCGTCGCCGTGGCCAGGGGGGGCAGCAGCAGCAGGCGGATCCGCCAGCGGCGGATCGCCGGCAGCAGCAGGATGCAGAAGGGCACCAGGCCCATGGCCACCCCGCCCAGGCTGTTCGGATGGGCGTAGATCGGCACCGCCCCGTGCAGGCGCATCACGCCCTGGTTCTGCCAGAGCAGGCTGCCCGTGAAGGCGCCGCGGGCGGCCTCCTGGGTCACGTAGAAGCAGGCGAAGATGAAGGCGGCCAGGAACCAGTAGAGCAGGCGCGGCGAGTGCACCAGCACGGCGATGAAGAAGGTGAGCATGGCGAACTTGATCACCCGGTCGACGAAGACGACGCGGGCCGCCTCGCCGTCGGCGGCGAAGGGGATCTGCACGAGCATGGCGGCGAAGAGCAGGCCGATGCCCGCCAGCACCTGCCTGCCGCCCCGGGCCCGCATCCTCTCGTCCGCCAGCAGGTAGGCGCAGATCACCGTCATCAGCAGACCGAGCAGGAATTCGAGGCGGATCGTCGCGAAGATCTCGCGGCGGGCCCCCCACTGCATGTACTTGGCGACGACGAAGACCAGGAAGAGGACGACGGCGGCCAGCGGCGGTTCGGGGAAGAACCGGCCGCGCCAGGCCGCGATACGCTCCGTCGTGTTCCGGGCAGTGGGCATGTTCCGGAATCCGTTCCGTGGAGCCGCGCGACGATCGCGCGGTTCCTGCTAGGGCGCGTCGGCGCCGGTGGCGGCCCCGGCGCGCATCGCCGCCACGGCCGCGTCCAGGAAGGGCACGAAGGCGCCGGCGGCCTCGGCGTTGCCGGCGCGGCTGGGATGGCTGTCGCGCCCGCCGCCCGTGGGATAGGCCGACCAGTTCCCCGCTCCCCGTCCCGTCAGGATGTCGTAGTAGTCGAAGACCGCGACGTTGGGCAGGTCGTAGCCCGCCAGCCAGCCATGCTCGCGGTCGGCCAGCCAGCTGTTGAACTCCCGCGCCCACTCTGCGGAGCGGGGCTTCGACTTGAACATGTCGCGCAGGCGCTCGCCGGCGCCGCGCGGACGGGGCTCGGCCCGCGGCGGCGCGGTGAAGGCCACGAAGAGCACGTCGGGCCGTCCGCGGAGGACGGGCAGCAACGAGCGATAGGCCGCCTTGGCGTTGGCCACGGTCAGTTCGGGGGCGTCCGGATCGCCGGGCTCCTCGCCGGGACCGACGAAGTCGTTGTTCGGGTAGCAGGACTTGAAGGCGACGATGTGGTTGAGCCGCCCGTCGGCATAGAGGTCGTCCTGGCGGTCGATGCGCAGGATCTCGTCCAGATGTTCGGTGAACTTGCGCCGCCAGTGATGGATGTCGGTGTCCTGGCCCAGACGCGATTCGTAGGAGGCCTCGTGGACCTCGTAACCGGCGCCGGCCAGCAGGTCGCGCAGGCCGCCGCCGTTGGGATGGCTGACGTAGATGCAGCGCTCGCCGGAGCCGCGCTCGCCGCCCACCTGCTTGCCGGGGGCGGCCAGCAACTGGCCGCCGCAGGAATGGTGGATGAAGAGCAGGCGCAGCGGGTTGACGGAGGCGTCGGGAAAGGCGGCCTGGGCGGGCATGGCGATCCCCCCGGATAGAACGGCCAGCAGAAGGGCCCAGATCAGGGCCGGAACATGGGCTGGGGCGCGAAGGCGCGACTCGGGTCGAAGCATCGGTTCTCTCCTGCTGCGCGGACGCCGAAGCGGGACCGCGCCTGGTATCGGGATTGCATCTGCCGCAACATGATAAGCCCGCCGCCCCCCGGCGGGCCACCACGCATCGACGGTGTGGTTGATTTTTCTTTTTCGATTGGGCCCCCTGGTCTAGAGTCCCGGGGAATCATGCCCCGTCATGCGGTATCGGCAATTTCCAACGAGGAGGGAACCTCATGCCGAAATGGCGCCTGCTTGCGCTGCTAGCCACCCTGGTCCTGTGCACGCTGCTGGTCGCATCCTGCAGCGACGACGACAACGACACGGTCACGCCCCCCGGCGACACCACCGCGCCCCTGGTCTCGGGCACCTGGCCCGAAGACGACGCAACGGACATCGGTCCCGGCGCGGGCATCAGCGTCATCTTCAACGAGGACATGGACCCGACGTCGGCCGCGGGCAACGTCACCCTGTCCAACAGCAACATCACCGGCCTGACCTGGGAGACCGAACGGATCCTGGTCATCGCCCACAGCGACTTCGTCGGCGAGGGCGTCGAGGTGACCGTGACCCTGGGCACGGGCCTGAAGGACGCCGCCGGCAACGGCCTGGCCGCACCCTTCAGCTGGTCCTTCTACACGACGAGCTCCGTCGTCACCCTGCTCGACTTCGAGCCCGAGGAAGGCGCCGTCGACGTGCCCCGGCAGCCCATGATCCGGCTGCTCTTCTCGGAAGGGATGAACACCTCGACGCTGTACGGGGCGATCTCGGTCACCGACCAGCTGATCATGAAGAGGGCTCTCTTCACCTACGACCTGGAGCAGGGAGATGGCGACTGGTACTACATGACATTCCCCGACCCCCTGCCCGCCGACACGCAGCTCTGGGTCACCATCAGCACCTCGGCCCAGGCCTGGGACGGGACCAACCTCTCGCAAGGCTATCTCTTCTCGTTCCACACGACCACCGACGCGGACACCGAGCCGCCGCAGCTGATCTCGATCGTGCCCCCGAACGGCCTGATCGACCCCAACACCTCGAACATCGTCTTCACCTTCGACGAGCCGATCGACCCGACGAGCTTCCGGGAAAAGGGCATCTGCGCCGAGCTGCAGCTGCTGATCATGTTCGAGATGATCGGCGAGCCGACCTGGAACGACGACTTCACGCAGATGACGATCGTGCTGCCCACGCCGCTGGCCGCCGGCCTGCCGCTGGAGATCGTCTTCGACGAGTTCGCCGACCTGGCGGGCAACGTCCAGCAGACGGACACGACCTACCGCGTCACCGTCAGCGGCACCCCGGACTTCTTCCCCGTGGAGGACGAGGCGACCTACGGCATGGCGTTCGTCTCGCAGGGCGGAAATCTGGGCATGCCCCCCTCCTGGGACGGGGATTACGAGAAGTACTTCCAATTCTCGGTCCAGTCGGGCGACGATTTCCAGCGCCGTGAATTCAACAGCCCCACGCTGCAGACGCAGTACCTCTCGGGCTGGGACAAGCTGCGCAAGACCGGCGACCGCATCTACATCGGCGGTTTCCACGACGTCCGCCAGGGCGAGGGCGAAGAGGACATCACCTTCGACGACGACCTGGTCTACCTGAAGCAGTCCTTCGTGGCCGGGGACAGCTGGAGCGGCACCACGGACGTGACCGCCGTCTGGACACCGCTGGTCGGCAGCCCCGAATCGTTCTCGGGCAACCTCGACTACGCCATGCGCGTGCTGCCGAAGATCGACAAGCTGCCGGTCGGCCCGGACGAAGGTCCCCGGAAGCTGGACGCCGTGAGGCTCTTCCGCGCTCCGGCGGCGGACGAGGGCGGCATCTACTGGTTGGACGTCTGGCCCATGGAGCTGACGCACATGTTCTACACCGACCAGGACACCATGAGCACCGGCATCGACACCCTCTACTACGCTCCCGCCCGCGGCCTGGTCCAGAAGCGGACCTACGAGGAGGAGTACGACGAGAGCGACGAGTGGGGGTACGACCGAGGCTACTGGTTCCCCTTCGATCCGATGATGATAGACCGCTGAGCCGATCCGGCGGCGAAACGCCGGACCGCGGCACGATGGAGGGCGCCCCCCGCGGGGCGCCCTTCCTGCGTTCGGTCGTCTTTTGGAATCAGGCGATGCCGGCCCGCACCCTGGGTTCGTCGTGGGCGTGCCGGGCCAGCGACCGCGCCAGCAATTCGCGGTGGTGCGCGCGGTGGCGCAGGGGGATGCGGAAATCGCCGCGCTCGCGTTCGGTGAGCACCAGCCAGTGGCGGCGCAGGAAGGAGAGCATCTCCTCGGTGGCCCGCGCGTAGGCCGTGAGCACGCGGCCGAAGGGCAGGCGGCAGAGCCGCTCGCGCTCCTCGACCTTCTCGGTCTCGAAGCGGGAGAAGGAGTCCGGGGGCAGCGGGGCGCCGGCGATCTTGGCGGCGAAGAAGCGGACGGTGAAGCCGTCCCACTGGGCGAGGTGCGCCAGGGTCTGCTTCAGCCCCAGCAGCTTGCCCTCGCCGGGTCTTTCGCGCAGCTCGGCGGGAAAGCGGAGGATCAGCTCGCGCAGTCTTCGGTCCTCTTCGACGAACCGGAAATAGAGCTTGTGGAACTCCTCCATGGCGTCCCTTTCGTTGCTCGTCCCACGCATGACAATACTGAGCGCGCGGGATGCGGGCAACACCTGTATCGAGAATCGAATATCAGATCGGGAGAGGCGTCAGCGCCGGCGCCAGGCGGCGAGGTAGGCCCCGCCGCCCCACCCCAGGCAGACCCCCATGGCCAGGTAGGGAGCCACGAGCCAGACGGAGGGAACGTTGCGGCGCAGGGTCACGCCCATCAGCGACATCAGCAGGGCCATCAGCCAGCTGCGCCAGGGGAAGGCCGAGAAGAGGCAGGCCCGCTCGGGGCGGTCCTCCAGGCGGTCGAGGTTGCGGCGGACCAGCCTCCGGAAGGAGGTCCGCAACAGCAGCAGCCCCAGCGCGAGCCCGGCGAGGCCCAGCGGCAGGGCCCTGGCCGGGGCGAGACCGCCCAGCCAGAAGCCGGCGCGGATCAGCAGCATGACCCCGACGGCGCCCCACATCGCCCCCGCGATCAGGGCGAGGTGGCGCCGCGGGACGGCGGGGTTCAGTCGTTCGAGCACGCGGGTCGACTCTCGACGAGGATGTGGTGGTGCCGTTTCTTGCCCGCCTGCAGGGCGATGCGTCCGTCGCGGACGTCGTCGGGACCGAGGGCGCGCAGTTCGTCGCCCACCGGCTCGCCGTTGACCCGGATGCCGCCTTGACGGATCAGGCGCCTCGCCTCGCCCCTGCTCTTGGCGAGACCGGCCTCGGCCAGGACCTCGATCAGGGGCAGGCCGTCGCCGTCGAGGTCGGCCGCCGGCCGGGCGCTGGACGGGATCGCCGCCGCCTCCCCGCCGCCGCCGAAGAGGGCGTCGGCGGCCCGTTCGGCCTCGGCCGCCGCCCCGTCGCCGTGGACCAGTCCGGTCACGGCGCGGGCCAGCTCCCGCTTGGCCTCGCGGATGTCGGCGCCGCGCAGGGCGCCCAGGCGCCTCACCTCGTCCATCGGCATCAGCGTGTACAGGCCCAGGAAGCGCTCCACGTCGGCGTCGTCGACGTTCAGCCAGTACTGGAAGAAGTCGTAGGGGCTGGTGCGTTCGGGGTCCAGCCAGACCGCGCCGGCCGCGGTCTTGCCCATCTTCTCGCCGGTCGAGGTCGTCAGCAGGGGGAAGGTCAGCCCGAAGACCTCGACGCCGTTCATGCGCCGGGTCAGGTCCACTCCCGAGCAGATGTTCCCCCACTGGTCGTCGCCGCCCATCTGCAGGCGGCAGCCGTGACGGGCGTTCAGCTGCTGGAAGTCGAAGGCCTGCAGCAGCATGTAGTTGAATTCGATGAACGAGAGGCCCCGCTCGAGCCGGTTCTTCACCGAGTCCCGGGTCAACATCTGGTTGACGCTGAAGTGGCGGCCGACGTCGCGCAGGAAGTCGATGTACTCGTAGCCGCGCAGCCAGTCGGCGTTGTCGATCATCAGCCCGTCGCCGGGGCCGTCGCCCATGCGGATGAAGCGCGAGAGCTGGACCCGGATGCCCTCCAGGTTCTCGGCGATCTGCTCCGGGCTGAGCACCTGGCGCAGCTCGGTCTTGCCGCTGGGATCGCCGACCATGGCCGTGCCGCCGCCGACGATGGCGATCGGACGGTGGCCGTGGCGCTGCAGGTGGACCAGGCCCATGATCGGCAGCAGGCTGCCGACGTGCAGCGACGAGGCCGTGGGGTCGAAGCCGATGTAGGCCGTGACCGCCCCGGCGGCCAGCAGCTCCTTCAGGCCCTGGTGATCGGTGCACTGGCGCAGGAATCCGCGGTCCTGGAGGGTGTCCAGGAAAAGATCGCGGGGCAGGGTCGTCTCGCTCATGGTCGCTCCCCGGCCGGCGCGGGGCCGGCTCCGGTGTCGGGTCCTCTTTCCTCGCCCCCGCCGGCGGCGGGGATGCGCAGGCCGGTCAGGCGCCGGGCGCGCCGCAGCAGTTCCGGCAGCGGCGCCTCCCCCAGGTCGCGCACCAGTTCGGCGGCCAGGCGCCAGGCGACGGCGGCCTCGGCCACCACGCCCGCCGCCGGCACCACGCAGGTGTCGGAACGGACGTAGCCGGCGCGCACCGCCTCGCCGGTCACGAGATCGACGCTGCGCAGGCCGTCGCGCTGCGTGGCGATCGGCTTGACCCAGCCCCGCAGGCGCAGCGGCATGCCGTTGGTCACGCCGCCCTCGAGGCCGCCGGCGCGATTGGTGCGCCGGGTCAGCGGCGGGAATATCTCGTCGTGGGCGTCGCGGCCGGGGCGGGCGGCCACGGCCAGGGCCTCGCCCAGGGCGACGGCCTTGACGCTGGGCACGGCCATCACCTCGGCGGCCAGCGCGGCGTCCAGGCGCCGGTCCGGATGGGCGTAGGTGCCCAGGCCGACGGGCAGGCCGTAGGCCACCACCTCGAAGACCCCGCCCAGGGTCGTCCCCTCGGCCTCGGCCGCGTCCACGGCGGCGACCATGGCCGCCTCGGCGTCCGGGTCCAGGCAACGCAGCGGCGTGCCCTCGCGCACGGCCGACAGCGCCTCCTCGGCGGGCTCGCGGTCCTCGTCCCCGCCGCCCGCGGCCGCCGTCACGCCGCCGATCGCCAGCACGTGGCTCAGCACGATGACGCCGAACTCGGCCAGCAACAACTTGGCGCAGGCGCCGGCGGCCGTCAAACCCGCGGTGGCGCGGGCGCTGGCCCGCTCGGCGACGGGGCCGCAGCCCGCGTAGCCGTAGCGCACCATGCCGGCGTAGTCGGCGTGCCCCGGCCGGGGAGCCGACCACTCCTGCAGGGGGCGGTCGCCGCGCACCTTGTGGTCGACGTTCTCGACCACGAAGGCGATCGGCGAGCCCAGGGTCGTCCCGTCCTGCAGGCCGGCCAGGAAGCGCGCCCGGTCGTCTTCGATGCGCCGCGCACGGAAGCCGCGGCCGTGGCCTTCGAGACGGCGGCGCAGCTCGGCGTCGACGGCGGCGGCGGGCAGCCGCACGCCGGCCGGAAATCCCTCGAGGATCCCGACCTGCGCCGGACCGTGGCTTTCGCCGGCAAGCAGGTACCTCATCAGCGCCCTTCCCCTTCGGCCGCGGCCAGGAGATCGAAGAAGCCGGGGAATGATATGTTCACGCAGTCGACGTCGTCCAGGACCGTCTCGCAACGGGCGGCTCCCGCGGCCACGGCCAGGGCCATCGCCACCCGGTGGTCGCCCGCCGTCCGCAGCCGGACCCGCCCGCTGCCCTGGCCCAGATTCACCGGTCCGGTGATCAGCAGGCCGTCGGGCTGCTCCAGCACGGGAACTCCGTAGGCGCGCAGGGCCACGGTCATCGTCTTGATCCGATCGGACTCCTTGACCCGCAGCTCGCCGGCCCCGCGCACCAGCGAGACGCCGTCGGCGGCGGCGGCCAGGACGCAGAGCATGGGCAGCTCGTCGATCAGGGCGGGGATCTCGTCGGGGCCCAGCCGGAAAGGCCGCAGGGGGGCCGAACCCACCGTGACGTCGCCCCGGGGCTCCCAGCCGTCGTCGCCGTCCGGAGCCACGGCCAGCGGGGCGCCCATCGCCTCGAGCACCCGCAGGAAGCCGGTGCGGGTCGGATTCAACGAGATCCCGCGCACCGTCAGCTCGGAGCCGGGACGCAGGGCCGCCGCCGCCAGCAGGAAGGCCGCGGACGAGGGATCCCCGGGCACGGCGACGTCGAAAGGATCGAGCGGGCGTCCGCCCTGAACCGTCACCCGACCGCCCTCCTGGTCGTCGACGGCCAGATCGGCGCCCATGATCCCCAGCAGGCGCTCGGTGTGGTCGCGGGAGACGCCGCAGTTGCCCACCTGGACCGGACCGTCGGCGGCCAGGCCCGCCAGCAGGATCGCCGACTTGACCTGGGCCGAGGGCACGGCCAGCTGGCAGGAGGCGCCGCGCAGAGGGGCGCCGGTGACCAGGCAGGGCAGGCGGCCCGGACGCTGGGGAAAATCGAGACGGCCCTGGAGCCGTTTCAGGGGCCGGGCCACCCGTCCCATCGGCCGGCCGCGCAGGGAGGCGTCGCCGTCGAGCACGACGCGCGCCCGCCGCCCGCAGACCAGCCCCGCCAGCAGCCTGGCGGTGGTGGCGCTGTTGCCGCAGTCCAGGGGCAGGGGCTCGCCTTCGGCCACCTCCTGCGCCGGGGCGGGAAACGTTCCCGGGGCGACGACGAGTTCGTCCCCCTGCTCCCGGATCGCGGCGCCCAGGGCGCTCATGGCCGCCATGGTGCGGCGCGTGTCGGCGGCGTCGAGCCAGCCCCGGACACGGCAGGGGCCGGACGCCAGGGGCGCCATCATCAGAACGCGGTGGGTGATGGACTTGTCCCCCGGGACGGCGACGGCGCCGTGGAGCGGCGCCGCGCGGGGGTTCAGGATCAAGCTCATGGCGGCTCCCCCGAGGATTCGGTTCCGGCAACGTAGACGACCCGCAGGCGCGGGGTCAACCCTTGTCAGGTCCGTCCGGGGCCTCTATGTTGCGCGCATCATGCAGCAGCCGACGACCGTTCACGCCCCGGATCCGGGGACTCCGACCACCGGCGGACTCGCCGGGCTGCTGCGCGTGCATCACGGCCGCGAGATCATCGCCCTGGCCACCCCCACGGTGCTGGCGATGTTCTCGCAGACCCTGATGTGGACCGTCGACACCATCTTCCTGGGCCACGTCTCGAGCCTGGCCCTGGCGGCCGCCGGCCTGGGCGGCATCCTGGCCTGGACCGCCTACAGCCTCTTCAACAACCTGAGCCGCATCAGCGGCACCTTCGTCGCCCAGGCCCACGGCCGCGGCGACGACGAGGCGGTGGGCGACTACACCTGGCAGACCCTCTACATCGCCTTCGGCGCGGGACTGCTGCTGACCCTGCTCGGGGTCCTGAGCCACCACGTCCTGGTCCTGACGCGCAACCCGGCCGAAGTCCAGGCCGCGGCCCACGACTACATCAAGTGGCGGATGATGAGCGCCGTCTTCACCCAGGCCGGATTCACCCTGATGGGCTTCTTCCAGGGCCGCCGCCGGGTGCACGTGCCGATGTGGGCGGGCATCGCCGCCAACGTCCTGAACGTGGTCTTCGACATCTGGCTCATCTTCGGCTGGCGGGGCATGGAGATCGGCGGTCGGCACCTGCTGGCCGCGCCGGCCCTCGGCGTGACCGGAGCCGCCATGGCCACCAGCATCGCCGCGACCGTCAACTTCCTGATCCTGGCCGTGTGGATGGTCGCGCCGGCCGAGAACCGCCGCCGCTTCCGCATCCACCGGCCCCGCCGGCCCGACCCGCGGCGCATCCTGCGCCTGGTGCGCATCGGCCTGCCTTCGGCCGCCGAAGGCTTCGCCGACATGGGCTCCTTCGCCCTCTTCACCGTCATCATCGGCATGACCGGCACCGTCTCGCTGGCGGCCGCAAACATCTCGGTGCAGATGCTGTCCTTCAGCTTCATGCCCATGTGGGGACTGACCATCGCCGGTTCGGTGCTGACCGGCAACTGGCTGGGCAAGGGCGACCCCGACGCGGCGGCCGCCTACGGCCGGCAGGTCTTCAAGCTGGGCCTCTACTATACGCTGTTCGTGGCGACGATCCTGCTGGCCCTGAACGTCCGCATCTACCGCCTCTTCACTCCCGACCCCGAGGTGCTCGCCTTCGCCGGCGGCCTGGTGGCGGCGGTCGCCTTCTTCCAGGTGGGCGACAGCATGCGCATGGTGGGCAGCGGCCTGCTGACCGGCGCCGGCGACACCCGCTTCAACATGGTCGTGAGCCTGGCCGTGGGCTGGGGCATCTTCATCCCGCTGACCTGGCTGCTGATCGTGCGCCTGGGCGGGTCGGTGGTCACGGCCTGGGTCGGCGGCGCGGCCTGCTACTGCCTGCAGGGAGTGCTCTTCTGGCTGCGCTTCCGCGGCGGCCGCTGGCGGCGGATCCGCATCTTCGGCGACGACGCGCCCGCCTAGAAATCCCGCGCCATCCCCCAGGTGACCAGCTGTCCCGGCATGGGCACGCCGGGGATCTCCTCGTAGTCCCGGTCGAGCACGTTCGTCACCTGCATCTCCAGGCGCCACGGCGCGCGCGTCCAGGCGATCAGCAGGTCCAGCACGAAGCGGTCGCGGCCGCCGGACATCTGCGCGTAACGGCCGACGGCGGTCAGGCGCAGCGCGGGGTCGGGGGCCAGGCCCGCCTCGACCGACAGCAGCTGGCGGGGCGCCGTGAAACCGTACTTCGAGACGAAGCCTACCGGCAGGTCGTTGCGCTTGCGCATCAGGGTGTGGCTGAAGGCGAGCACGTGCCCCTCGGGCGAGACGTAGCGCGCCGTCTGGACGACGCCGCGGGTGCGGCCGGCGGCGATGTTGCGAACCTGCCAGACGACGTCCGGGGCGTCGGCGGGACGCGCCCAGTCGATCAGGTCCCTCTCGTGGCGTTCGAAGAAGGTGCCGGCGAAGATCCAGGCGCCGCGCCGCAGGTCCAGGCCCGCGTCCCAGGCCCAGCCCCGCTCGGGCTCCAGGCCGGCGTCTCCCCGGTTGGCGGGATCCTCGTAGTAGAGCTCCGTGAAGGTGGGCATGCGGAAGATGGTGCCCGCCGAGGCGCGCAGGACGGCGCCGCCGCCGACCGTCCAGGACAGTGCGCCCGACCGGGACCAGCGCGGCGCCAGCGATTCCCGGGCGTCCAGGCGCAGGCCCAGGGTCCAGCGCAACGGCGCCCGCTGCCAGGCCAGTTCGGCCGCGCCGGACAGGCGGCGGCGCAGGTGGTCCCCCAGGGCGGGACCGCGCACGACGACGCCCTCGACGCGGCGGACGCCCTCGCTGGCGATGTCCTCGTAGACCGCATCGGCGCCCAGGGCCAGGGCCAGCCCCGGCGCCGCGCGCAGGACGCCGCGCAGCTCCGCGCCCCCGCGGCGGCTGCGATGCTCGTTCGTGTAGCGGTCGGGGTCGGCGCGGAAGAGGGTGAAACGGTCGTCGTGGCGGCGGAAGTGCAGCCGGGGCTCCAGGGTCAGCCGATCCGAAAGGTCGCGGCGGAAGCGGGCCGAGGCGAAGAGGGTCTCGGTGCGCTCGCGCGAATCGAAGGGCGCGTAGAAATCCCGGGCCCCGAACTCGCGCCGGGCGAAGCCCACGAAGACGTCGGCCCCGCCCGCCCGACCCTCGCCGCGCAGGCGGCCCGAGACGAAGCGGTTGTCGGCGTCGGCGCCCGGGCGATCGCCGTCGATGCGGAAGCGCTCGGCGGCCAGCCGGCCGCGCAGGCCGCCCGCCAGGCGGCCGGTGTCCCAGGCCCCGTGCGCGCCCCAGGCGCCCTCGCCGCCGCCGGTCAGGCCGATGGAGCCGCCGGTCTCTTCGCCGGGCCGCCGGATGACGGCGTTGACCGTCCCCCCGAATGCGTTGGCTCCGTACAGGGCGGCGCCGTGGCCGCGCAGGACCTCCAGGCGCTCCAGCTCGCCGCGCCCGAAGGGCAGGTCCAGGCTGTGGTGGCCGGTCTGGGGATCGCCGGCCTCGATCCCGTCCAGCAGCACCTGCACCTGTTCGAAGGTCGATCCCCGGATCGAGAGGTCGGCCTGCACGCCGTACTGCTGCCGTTGGCTGACGGCGACGGCCGGCGCCAGGGCCAGCGCCTCGGCCGCCGAACGTCCGGGCAGCCGGGCCAGCGACTCGGCGTCGAGCAGGGTGACGGTGCGCACGACCCCGGGCAGGGCCGCGGGCACGCGCGAGCCCACGACCTCGACCGGAGCCGTCAGCCACAGCGTGTCCCCGTCGGCCATGATGAAGGCGGCGGTGTCGGCCGACGCGACGGCCGGCGGCGAGGCGACGGCCGGCGACAGGGCGGCGAGCAGCAGGACGGGCGCCAGAACGGCGGCTCGGCGGACGACTCGAGAACGATCTCGGGGGACGGGCATGACGGCATCCTCGGAACGGCTGCGGGGCCACGGGATCGGTTGCTCTCGATCGGGAATCTAGGCCAAGGCCGAAGCGGGCGCCAACAAAGAGGCCGGGGAGGCCCCGCGGACCTCCCCGGCCGAAAACCCCGCGCGACGGGAGCGTCCCGGCAGGCTAGTGAGCCGCCCCCTTCTTGCCCGTGGGCATCGCGTACCAGATGCGACGCAGCAGGACGAAGCCGATGATCCCGAAGGGGAAGAGGAAGACCGGCCACAGCGCCCAGTCGCGGGTGGTCAGGAAGCCCAGGGCGAAGGCCTGCACGCCGGTGCCCAGGTAGACGAAGCCGTCGATCATGCCGACCGCGGTGGCGGCGCCCTTGCGGCCGCCGAAGTCCATCGTGGCCGTGCCGCTGAGCAGGCCGTGGGTGCCGATCACCCCGATCGACATGATGAAGACGATCAGGCAGAGCCACAGCGGATTCAACGTGAGCACCGGGCCCGCGTCCAGCTTGCGACGGTCGCCGGCGCTCATCGTCGGCAGCGGATCGGCGAAGGCCAGGTTGACCCGGCGCCCCTCCCGCTCGATGACCGCGTGCAGCATGCCCTCGCTGCGCTGGACTCCCTGCGGCACGCCCGTCCCGTCGTAGGTGACCATCCCCTTCTCGGGATTCCACTCGCCGTTCAGGATCTCGACGGGGGGAATGGCGGCCGCCTGCGCGGTGACGTCGGACCAGTCGGCGCAGGGATCGCCCCGCGAGAGGCGGTCGGCCTGCTCCGGCGAGGCGGCGATGGACAGCACCTTGTCCCCCGTCCGCAGGCCGTCGATGCGGGACCACTCGACCTCGGGCAGGGTGCCGCCCAGGGTGAAGAACATGCCGATGCTCGCCACGGCCAGGGTGGCGTAGAGGATGCCCGCGACCGGCGCGCGCCGGCTCTGGAAGAAGATGTCGCTGACCCAGCCGGCCACGTTCGCGCCGATGACGCCGGCCACGAAGAGGATGCCGCCCCACCCGCCCTGCATGAAGGGGGCGAGGAAGACCAGGGCCCCGGAGATCATCAGCCAGGCCCGCCGACGGCCCCGCGCGCGCGTTCCCGCCCAGAAGAAGAGCGCGGCGACGGCCAGCAGCAGGACCACGACCCAGGCCTGGCCCCAGGAGCCGTTGCGCACGAAGTGGTGCGACGGCAGGGCCCAGATCTCCTTCGCGTAGATCGGGAACCAATGCATGATGCCGTTGCGGATCACGCCGGTGCAGAACTCGATCAACGCCACGGTCAGGATGATCGGGTTGGTCAGGATCTTCTTGATGACGGCGAAGAGCGGCGTCGGCACGTCCGCCTCGCCGCTGCTGGCGTCGCCGGTGTCGAAGTCGGCGTGGCCGGCCTGGGAGGGCCGGTCGCGCAGCAGCAGGGACTCGATCAGGAAGAAGAGGAAGAGCAGGGCCGCCGGCGCGAAGAAGACCCACTTCGCGGCCGCCACCCGCGAGCCGTCGCCCGCGACGGCTTCCAGGATCCAGCCGTTGACCGTGAAGGCCAGGAACAGGCCGCTGGAGATCATCGTGCCGAAGATCCCCGAGAAGCCGCCCCGCTCGCGCACGTGGAACCAGTAAGAGTTCACCTTGACGATGGCCACCGCGCCGTAGGACTGGAAGTACATGTTGACCGCGTAGAGCAGGGTGAAGACCGTGCGGATCTTGTGGTTGTCGGCGAGACCCGTCGCGAGCACGTGGCTCAGGTAGAAGCCCATGCCCAGGTTGGCCAAGCAGGCGCCCAGGGCGCCGATCAGGATGCCCCGGCGACCGCCGATCTTGTCCACCAGCGGCCCGTTGAGCAGGAAGGCGAAGGCGTAGGTCACCGTGCCCACGCCGAAGATGATGCCGAAGTCCTCCTTCGTCATCAGGTCGCCCAGGGCGTTCTTGCTGACGGTCAGGTTGTAGCGGCCCATGTAGAGCAGGGCGTAGGTCAGCCCCATGGGGAACCAGTTCAGGAAGCGGCGCCACTGGAAGGCCCGCGAATGCTGGAAAACGGCCTCGGACATGCCAAACTCCCGCGCTTGAGTTCAGGCCGCCCCGTTTCCCGGAGCGGCGGAAGTCGAGCCAGAGTACCCGACACAGCCAATTTTGACCATAGAAAGCCCTCGGGCAAGGAACGATGCGAACGGTCAGCGGATTCCGTGCTCCTGCTTGTAGGCCGCCCAGTTCTCCTTCAACCGCGCGAAGGCGTCGAAATCGGGGCAGGTCAGGAAGGGGTTGTGCGCGCGCTCGTGCCCGATCGTGGAGTGGGGCCGCTCGCCGGCGCCGCCGTAGTAGTCGTGGCCGGGAAAGACGAGCACCCCGTCGGGCAGCTCGAGCAGGCGACGCAGCGACGCCCATTCGCGCTCGGCCGAGGAGCCGGGGAAATACGGGCCGGTGCCGCCGACCTTGCCGCAGAAGAGCAGGTCGCCGGTCAGCAGCCGGTCCGCGAGCCGCCAGCAGACGTGCCCGCCGGTGTGGCCGGGCGTGACCAGGGCCTCGATCTCGAGACCGCCCAGGGCCAGGCGTTCGCCGTCCGCGACCGTCGCGGCGCCCGGCACCTCCTCGCCCGGTCCGGCGTGGACGGTCGCCCCGGTGAGTTCGACCAGGCGGCCCAGGCCGCCCACGTGGTCTCCGTGGCCGTGGGTGACCAGGATGCGGCGGATCGTCAGGCCGTGCTCGAGGGCCAGGGGCGGCAGGGCGTCGGGTTCGTATCCGGGATCGACGACGGCGCCGTCGCCGGCGGCGCGGTCCCCCAGCAGGTAGCAGAAGTTGCGGTCGCCGCCCAGGTGGACCTGGAAGAAGACCAGGTCGCCGTCGGAGTGGTCGTGCAGGATCATCGATCCCTCCCGCGGTTCAGAGCCCCATCACCAGCCCGATGTGGAGCCCCAGCCAGGCGTCACGGTCGCCGCCGGTGATCCGCACGCCGTTGACGCTGTCCTCGAAGAGGACATTTTCGCCCGGAAGCCCTTCGTAGCGCAGGCCGACATCCAGCAGGCGCAGCTTCTCCCCGTGCGGCTTCAGATCCCACTCCAGGCCGACACGGAGCGTGTAGCCCCAGTCCTGGAGCTCGCGCACGGCCGTGCCCGTCTCGTAATAGCCGTCGTAGCCCAGGAAGACCTGGCCGCCCCAGCGCAGCGCGCGCATGTAGTAGCCGCCGCCGCCGCCCAGGTAGGCGTGGGTGCGACGCCCGAGACCTGTCCGCAGCCGGAGGCCCATCTCCACGGCGTAGAGCGTCGTGCGGCCGTCGCCGGACAGGGCCTCGAAATCGTCGGGGATGTCCCCGGCGGCGGCCTGGAAGCCGAGCCAGGGCACGACGTGATCGCCGAGGGGCCGGCCCACGGCGACGGCCCCCATGATCATGTCGGTGAAGAAGTCGCCGAAGTCCGTCGTGTTGTGCTTGTAGCCGAGGTCGAGCGACAGGATCCAGCGGCCGGCGAAGGGCGGCGGCGGCAGGTCGGTCTCGGGGATCCGCGGCGCCGGAACGGTCCGGGGCAGCGGGGATTCCGGCCAGACCGGCGCGGACGCGGCCGCTGATTCGGCAGAGGGCTCCGGGGCGATTGCGACGGCCGCCGTGTCGACGGGGACGGCGGCCGGGGATTCGACGGCCGCCGGTTCGGCCGGGGCCGCGGCGACGGCCGGCGCCGGCTCTTCGCCGCCGGCGAGCGCGGCCTCGATCCGGGCGCCCCAGTCGCGCCAGACATCCGCGGAGACATTCCGCTCGCGCAGCACGACCTCGCCGTCGCGTTCCACGGTCATCCGGGCCAGGTACCCTCCCCAGGGAGCCGCGACGAAGACGGCGCGCCGCAGACCCGCCACGTCGTCGAGCACGCCGAAGCGCTTCGCCTCGTCGACCGTCAGGGTGTCGCCGACGGCGGCGTGCAGGGTCAGCAGTTCCTGGGCGTGGACGGGCGACGGCGGGGCGACGGCGGCCAGGGCCGGCAACAAGAGCAGCGCGCAGAACAGGGCGCGGGCCGATACGGGGATCGTCTTCGGAAATTCCATGGTCTCCTCAATATAGGGATGCGGCCCGGGTCCGCGCCCTCCCTTGTGCTTGCCGGAGCCGGATCCATCTCTTACCGTGGTCGGGCCCCGAACTCCCCGGACGGACGAGCCCCGTCCGGATCGACCCCGGCCCCCGGAGGACCGGCCATGACGACGCCCCCCCCCGCGCACGCCTCGTTCGACCTGCCCGGCGCCGAGGAGCTTTCGGCCGTGCTCCGCGAGGTCATCGCGCGCTGGCACGACCTCGCCGTCGAACCCGGCGACTGGGAAGAGGCCGGGCGCGTCCTGCCGTCCCGCCACTCGGGCTGGCGCGGCCTGGCCGAAAACCTGCAGCTGATCAACACCTTCCAGTGGCACGAGGAGGACCGCAGCCGGGCCCACGACGCGGGCGACTCCGTCCTGGCCGCCGTCAAGCGCTCGATCGACGCCTCGAACGCCCGCCGCGTGCGGGCCGTCGAGATCTTCGACGCCGCGGCCGTCGAGCTGGTCGCGGCCGCGGGTCTGCACGCCCCGCAGGCCCCGCTGCACTCCGAGTCCCCGGGCAGCATCGTCGACCGGCTCTCGGTCCTCGAGCTGAAGGCCTGGCACGCCCGCGAACAGCGCGACACCGCCGCCGACGCGGCCCGGACCGACCTGTCGGAGCGCGTGGCCGGGATCGAGGAGCAGATCGCCGACCTGGGGGGGTGCCTGGACCGTCTCTTCGCCGACATCGCCGCCGGGCGGCTGCGCATCAAGCTCTACCGCCAGGTCAAGCTCTACCGCGATCCCGCCTCCGGCGCCTACCTTTCGGGCCTGGACTGATCGCCGCGGCGGCCCAGCGCCTCGGCGCGGGCCAGGTCCGCATCCGTCGTCACCTTCCAGTTCTCGGCCTCCCCCATCACCAGCACCGGCGGCCGGCCGCGCGCGGCCAGCAGGCCGCCGTCGTCGGTGTGCGCCTCGCCGGCGGCGTCGGCCTCGCGGTGCGCCGCGAAGAAGGGCTGCCAAAGGAAGACCTGGGGGGTCTGCACGGCGCGCAGGGCGTCCCGCGCCAGGTACTCGACCCCGGCCTCGTCCCCGCGCAGGCCGGAGAGGGCGACCACGGTGTCGGCCACCGGCACGCCGGGTACGGCGCCGCCATGGCGCGCCGCGGCCTCGGCCAGACGGGCCAGCAGGTGGCGGGTGGCGAAAGGACGGGCGGCGTCGTGGACAGCCACGAGCGCGTCCGGGGCCGGCGCCAGACGCTCGGCCAGCAGCGACGCGGCGCGCCAGGTCGAGGCCGTGCGCGTGGCGCCGGCCTCGGCCAGCATCGGGGCGTGGGGCAGCCCGGCGTCGGCGAAGGCCTCGTCGAGCACCGGATGCCAGGACGCGGGAGCGGCGACCGTCAGCGAGACCACGCCCGGCGCCCGCGACAGCTCGTCCAGGCTCCAGAGCAGCAACATGCGTCCGCCGACGATCTGGAACTGCTTGGGCGCGGCCGCGTCGCCGCGGCGGGCGCGGGTCCCGGCGCCGCCGGCGAGCACGATCAGGTGCAGGGCGGGAGTCGCGTTCTCGCTCATCGCTGCCTCGTTTCGGCTGTCGTCCCGCTCAGGCGCCCCCGACTGCAGCCCGGTCCATGGCCAGGGCGATCGCCTCGCCCACCGAGGCGGCGGCGAGCACGGACAGTCCGGCCTCGCGCTTGTGGTCGCGCTTGGCGCGCGCCGTGACCACCCGCTTGAAGCCGTGGTGGCCCGCCTCGCGCAGGCGGTTCGTGCGATCGATGACGTCGCGGATGTCGCCGGTCAGACCCACCTCGCCCAGCACCAGCGTGTCGGCCGGCACGGGCCGCTCGCGCAGGGACGAGGCCAGGGCGGTCACCAGGGCCAGGTCGGCCGCGGGATCGTCCAGCCGTCCCCCTCCGGCCACCTTCACGAAGATGTCGCAGCCCGACAGGTCGCAGCCGGCCTTCTTCTCGAGGATCGCCGCCAGCAAAGCCACCCGCTTCGAGTCGACCCCCTGCACCACGCGCTGCGGCGTGCCGTAGCGGCTGGGCGAGACCAGGGCCTGCACCTCGACCAGGAAGATGCGCGAGCCGTTGCGCACGGCGCAGACGCTGGTGCCGGGCTCCAGGCCGCTGCGCCCGCTCAGGAAGAGGGCGCCCGCCTCGTCCACCGGCACGAGCCCGTCGCCGCGCATCTCCAGGATCGCCAGCTCGCCGGTGGGTCCGAAGCGGTTCTTCACGGCGCGGATCATGCGGATCGCCCCGCCGCCGGAGCCCTCGAAGTAGAGCACCGTGTCGACCATGTGCTCGAGCAGCTTCGGCCCGGCCAGGTCGCCCGACTTGGTCACGTGGCCCACCAGGAAGACCGGCCGCCGCGAGACGCGGGCGAAATCGGCCAGCACGCCGCCGCAGAAGCGGATCTGGCTGACGCTGCCGGGATAGGCGTCGACCTGCTCGCTGTGCAACGTCTGCACCGAGTCCGCGATGATGACGCAGGGCGTGTCGGGATGAGCCTGAGCGTCGGCGTAGAGAGCCTCGAGCAGGGGTTCGAGCCGCACGTCGTCCAGCAGCAGGAAGCCCTCCTCGGTCGCGGGGTCGAAGCCCAGCCGCTCGCCGCGCATGCGGATCTGGGCCGGCGATTCCTCGCCGGCGATGTAGAGCACGCGCACGCCCTGGCGCATCCAGTGCAGGGCCAGTCCGGTCAGCAGGGTCGACTTGCCCACGCCCGGCTCGCCGCCCAGCAGCACCACCGAGCCGGGCACCAGGCCGCCGCCGAGCACGCGCGCGATCTCCTCCGGCGCCACCGCCAGCCGCTCGCCCCGGGCCGACGCGATGTCGCGCAGGGCCACCGGCGCCAAGGCGCCGCCGCCGCCTGCGCTCTCGGGACGGCCGCCGGTCGAGCGGAAACCGCGCCCCCCCTTCCCCGCCCCGGACGCGCCGGGGATCTTGAACTCCGCGAAGGAGTTCCACTCCTTGCAGACGGGGCACTGGCCGAGCCAGCGCACCTCCTCGTGGCCGCAGTTGCCGCAGACGAACCGGGTCGAGCTCTTGGCCATGACGCAATGCCTTTCCGGGAGGGATCGTTGACGCCGGGAGGATAACCGCTGGCGCGGCCCAGGTAAAGACGCGCCGCCGGCAGGAGGCTCAGCGCGCGAGCAGGAGCTTGCGGGAGACGACCTTCCCCTCCGCCTCGAGCCGGCAGAGATAGCCGCCGCCGGCGACCGGCCGCCCCCGGGAGTCCGTGCCGTCCCATGTCACCGCGTGCGGCCCGGCGGGCAACGGCGAGTGATCGACCAGGCGCACGACCCGGCGGCCGCGCAGGTCGAAGACGTCGAGCACCGGCCGGGCGTCGGCGGTCAGCGTGAAGCGGATCTCGGTGCGGGGGTTGAAGGGGTTGGGCACGACCGGGCCCAGCGCCGTCGCCCAGGCCGAGGGCGGGCCGGCGTCGGTGAGCTCGCCGGAATCCATCAGCCAGACCGCGGCGTTCTCGACCAGGCGGCGGGCGTCCGCAGTGTCGGCCAGGGCCCTGAGATCGAAAGTGAAGAGAGCCAGCCGCGTCTCCCAGGCCGCGGCGTCTTCGCCCGCGGCCAGCAGCGATCCGCCCAGCCCGTCCGGGGACAGCAGCGCGGACGCCCCGGGCATCGGGGACACCAGGTCGAAGGCGTACTCGCCCACGTCGTCGCGCACCGCCAGGGTGTCGGGCAGCGCGTGGGGCAGGGTCAGCAGGGGATGGCCCAGGCCTGCGGCGGTGGTCCCCAGGGGGGCCGCGTCGTCCGAGAGCCAGACGAAGCAGTGCAGGATCGACTGCGCCCAGACCATGGTCAAGCCGCTCTGCAGCAGGTAGCGGGCCAGGTGCCCGCCCTCGGCCAGCAGCCGTCCCCCGCGGTCGACCCACTGCTCCAGATGATAGCGGGCGGCCGGCACGTCGGCCGGGAAGGGGTTGTCGCCGGCGGCCAGGGCGACGAAGTGCACGTCCGTCAGATCCTCGGCGGCCAGGGCGGCCGCGGTCACCCGCCGGATCTCGTAGCCCGCGGCCTCCAGCCAGCGGCCCAGCTCGGAATCGCGCACGCCGCCGTCGTCCACGACCAGCACGTCGCCCCGCTTTTCGATCGCGTGGAAGACGTGCGGACCGTCCGCGGCCGCGTTGCCGGCGGCGGCGGCGTCGACGGCGTGCAGGGTGTAGACGATCTCGCTGTCGCGGTGCAGGTCCTCCACGTCGAAGGGCAGCGGCGCGGCGTAGTCGGCGCCGCCGGCGGGCGCCAGGGCGAAGGGAGCGCAGGACAGGCCGTCGACGCTGTAGCTGACCGTGACCGCGGCCACCCCCAGGTTGTCGGAGACGGCGGCCGAGACGACCGGCGGCCAGAGGAACCGCGGGTGGTCCCACAGCGGCGAATGCGCGATGACCGGCGCCTGGACGTCGGGGCCGATCCTGAACGTGAAGACCGCGTCGGGCGCGTCGGCGGGCAGGCGCGCCTGGTTGCCCAGCACGTCGTCGGCCGCGATGTAGTAGTCGACCACGGCGCCGACGGGCTGGCCCGGCACGTCTGCGGCGAAGACGTCGCCGCCCGCGAGGCTCATGGCCGCCGTCTGCCAGAGGCCGCCGTCGGCGCGCCACTTCAGCGTCGGGCTCGCCGGATCCAGGCCCAGGCGGCTGCTGACCTCGGCCGCCACTGTGTAGGGGCCGACCGGATCCTCGCTGTCGGGATGGGGGGCGTGGACGATACTGGGGATGAAGTGGTTCAGGGCCGCCAGGGCGTCGATCACGCCCCAGCCGTAGTC
>CAZLHO010000025.1:0-39452 GCA_964559455.1 uncultured Fibrobacteraceae bacterium
ACTCCCGCGAGGAGATCTTCTCGACCGAGGTCGACGGCACGCGCATGGTGCTGGAGACCGCGAAAGCGGCGGGCCTGGACCGGGTGGTGCATACCTCGACCACGGCCGTCTACGGCATCCCCGACCACCATCCCCTGATCGAGGCCGACCCGATGCAGGGCGTGGGCGACTACGGCGAGGCCAAGGTCCGGGCCGAGGGTGTCTGCGCGGAATTCCGCGCCGCGGGAATGTGCGTGCCGATCATCCGGCCGAAGTCCTTCATCGGCCCGGAGCGGCTGGGCGTCTTCGCGATGTTCTACGAGTGGGCCAAGGACGGGAAGGGCTTCCCGATGATCGGCAAGGGGGACAACCCCTACCAGCTGGCCGACGTCGAGGACATCTGCCAGGGGGCCTACCTCTGCGCCACGGGCGAACGCGACAAGGTGAACGACGTCTTCAACCTGGGCGCCCGCGAGTTCACGACGATGCGCAACGACTTCCAGGCCGTGCTCGACGAGGCCGGCTTCGGCAGGAAGATCGTGCCGTTTCCCGCCGGGCCGGTGATCGCCGCCCTGAAGGTGCTCGAGGCGCTGAAGCTGTCGCCGCTGTACCGCTGGATCTACGAGACGGCCTGCGAGGAGTCCTTCGTCTCGATCGAGAAGGCCGAGCGGGTGCTGGGCTACGACCCGCAGTTCTCGAACCGCGACGCCCTGGTGCGCAACTACCGCTGGTACCTGGCGAACATGGACACCTTCAAGGACCGCTCGGGCATCTCGCACCGGGTGCCCTGGAAGCAGGGGGCGCTGAAGCTGGCGAAGCTGTTCTTCTAGAACCAGCCCGGACAGACAGGGACCCCGCACCCCTCGCTAGATGCTCCGCAAAGCGCTCGTGGGTGCGGGGTCCCTGTCCGTCGGCCGGTCGGTGAAGAACAGCTTCGCCGGGTTCGGCGCCCGGGGTGAAGAAGGGGCTCAGGCGTCCTCGAAGCGGTGGTCGGAGCGGCGGGTCTTCGACGCGCCGCGGGCCTTCTCGACCCAGCCCGTGCGGACGTCCTGCGGCGCGTCGAACTCGGGCACGTAGGGCTTGATGTCCAGCAGGGGCGTGCCGTCGAGCACGTCCACCCCCTCGATCTCCAGCACGTTCTCCCGCACCGAGATCAGCCGCACCACCGACAGGCCGATGGGGTTGGGCCGCCGCGGCGCGCGCGTGGCGAAGACGCCGTGCGGCGCGTCGTCCAGGAAAGGGGTCACGACGAGCTTGGGAGCGCCCGCCTGGTGGAAGTGGTAGATCAGCACGAGGTGCGAGAAGCCGTCGAGGTCGCGCAGGCCCTCGACCAGCTCGGGCCGCAGTTCGATGCGGCCCCGGACGTCGGCTGCGCCCGAAGGCTGGATCGGCATGCCGGCGGTCGCGACGTGGGGCGAGCGAATGACGCCGATCGGCTCGTAGGTGACGGGGTCCATGGTCTTCATCTCCCGCGTATGTCGTCGTGCGACAGCCCCCCTACCCGCCCTCGCTCCTGCCTCCGAAAGTCGCTCGTGCGGGTAGGGGGACTATCGCACGAGTCCCATGGGAGACGAAGATCATCGACCCCATTCGGAGGTCTTCTGCTTCCTCACGTTGACGAACCGGGCGCCGTCCAGTCCTCTTGTTAACCTTCAGCCTCGACTAATAGATCTCCAGCTCGACGAGCCGGCACTCCAGCGGCCCGTTCCACAGGGTCGTGCGGCGCTTCGGGCGCAGGCCCAGGCAGCCCACCAGGTGGGTGTCGCCGCAGAGGATCCAGGCCCGCGACCCGGCGCAGCGACGCTTCAGGAAGTCCCCCAGGTCGCCGTAGAGCTTCTCGACCGCCGCGCGCTTGCCCAGGCGCACGCCGTAGGGCGGGTTGCAGACGATCGCGCCGCCCTCCAGTCCCGGGTGGTCGCGGAAGTCCCGCGCCTTCAACCTGACGGCGGCGCCGCCGGGCAGGCGGCCCAGGTTCTCGCGGGCCGCGGCGACCGCCGCGGGGTCCAGGTCGCCGCCGCTGATCCGGTCCCGGGGCAGGTCGCGGCGCAGGGCGTCGGCCGCGGCCTTCTCCTCGGCCCACAGCGCGGCGTCGAAGTCGGGCAGCCGCTTCAGACCCCAGCGTACGCGCAGCATTCCCGCCGGCAGCCGCGCGCCGGCCATCAGGGCCTCGGCCAGCAGGGTGCCCGAGCCGCACATCGGGTCCAGCAGGGGCGTGTCGCCGGTCCAGCCGCCGAAGCGGATCACCGCGGCGGCGGCCGTCTCCTGCAGCGGGGCCTCGACCGTGGCCGTGCGGTAGCCGCGGCGGTGCAGCGAGCCGCCGGAGGTGTCGACGCCGATCACGGCCCGGTTGCGCGTGACGTTCAGGCTCAGCAGCAGGTCGGGCTCGCGGCGGTCCACATCGGGGCGACGGCCGGTGCGGTCGCGGAAGAAGTCGCAGATCGCGTCCTTCAGCCGCTGGGCCGCGTACTGCGAGTGGCTCAGGCGGCTCTGGGCCACGTTGGCCGCCACCGCGAAGCTGGTGTCGGGATCCAGCAGCAGGCTCCAGTCGATCTTCGTCAGCGCGGTGCGGTGCAGGTAGCGGTCGCTGTGGCAGTCGAAGGTCAGCAGCGGGGCGATGACGTGGCCGACCAGGCGCGCGCGGTAGTTCACGCGGCAGAGCACGCGCGGCGAGGCCTTGAAGCGCACCCCCCGGTAGACGGGACGACAGTCCTCGGCGCCGAGCGCCGCCAGCTCCTCGGCGGCGGCCGCCTCGAGGCTCTGGGGCGTCTGGGCGAAGTACTGCCCGTGCCGCTGGTACTCGAACATGCGCGTCTCCGGATCAGTCGTCGACGAAGCGGGCCATCAGCAGCACGTCGACGGGCTCCCCGTCGAGGATCGCGGCCGCGCGCTGGCGTCCCTCGTGCTCCCAGCCCAGGCTCTCGTAGAGGCGGACGGCGTCGGGGTTGTTGGCGAAGACCTTCAGCTCGAGGCGGCGCAGGCCGGCCCCGGGCGCCCAGTCCGTCAGGCCCCGCAACAGGCGGCGGCCCAGGCCCCGGCCCCGCCAGCCCTTCGCCACCGAGATGCCGAACTCGCCGGCGTGGGCGTGCTCGGGCCGCGCGTGGGCCCGGAAATTGATCAGGCCGACGACCCTGTCGCCGCTGAAGGCGGCCAGCAGCAGGCCGCGCGGATCCTCGGCGTGGGACCGGATGAACTCCCGTTCCTCCTCCAGGGTGGGGGTCGCCATGCGGGGCAGCGTCGGCAGCTCCTCGGCGAAGAGGGTCGCGGCGAAATCCAGCAGGGCCTCGACGTCGGCGTCGGCCGGCTCCCGGATCACGACCTCGCCGTCGGCGGCCGGCGGCGCGGATTCGACCTCGACCGGATCCACGTCCTTGCCCCGCGCCTCCTTGCCGGTCAGGGAATCGACGTCCACCCGCCAGACGACGGTGGCGGCCAGGACGGCCGCCGGATAGTCCCAGCCGCGCCCGGAATAGTGGCGCATGATCGCGTCCAGGCCCCGGCGGCGATCGGAGGGTTCGTCGAGCCGCACGGCCGTCCCTTCGCCGATCACGCTGCGGTAGGTGAAGGTCCAGCGGCAGGCGGCGGCGTCGGTCAGCAGGCGGACGTCGGTCTCGACCTCGAAGCAGACCCGCGGGTTGGCCGCCAGGGCGTCCGCCTTGCGGCCCGCGGCGGCTCCGTGGAAGTAGAGGCGTCCGTCCTGCCAGCCGAAGGCCACGGGCGCCACGTAGGGCCGGTCCCCGTCGCAGAGCCCCAGCCTGCAGACCCGGGCCCGGCGCAGGATCGCCTCGATCTCCCGACGGTCGACGATCTCCCGGTCGCGGCGGCGCACGGCCCTACCTCCAGCGCCGCGAGACGATGGCCAGCGCCGCCAGCACGACGATGCCGCCGACGGCCAGGGGCACGTTCATGTCCCCCTCGCCGGTGTCGCTGGCGAAGGTGAAGACGCCCAGGGCGACGATCAGGCCCAGCAGCAGGATCGCCGCGGCGGCTATCTGCGGCGTCCGGCCGCCCGAGAAGGAGGCGGCGATGCGCAGGGCCCGCCGCACCTCGCTGTCTCTGGTGGCGGGATTCTCGCGGCGGAACTCCTCGATGGTGTCGTGGAGGGCCTTGGCCAGCTTCCGCGAACGGGGTGTCGGCGGCGGGGGGACGAAGACGATGCTCATGGCGTCACTCCGATGAGTCGAGGACGGCGGGGTGCGTATCGCACCATCATGGAACGCGCCGCTGCGGACGTCAACGGGGACGCTCAGGCGCCGTGGATCCGCTCGCGGTTGAAGACGTGGAACCCCGGCCGGGAGAAGGCCTCGGGACGATCGAGGCAGTCCGAGAGGTGAGCGCTGCGGCCCTTGGCCCGCAGCCGCTCCAGGTAGTCCAGGCGGGCGGCCAGGTCCGTCCCGATGCTCTCTTTCCCGCGCAGCACCGGACCGTGCCCGGGCACGAGGACCGGAGCGTCCAGCCCGCCGAGCAGGCGCAGGCTCGCGACGTGGTCCGCGGCGTTCCCGCCGTCGATGCCCAGGTAGGGCAGGCAGGGCCGGTCGTCGCCGGTGAAGATCACCAGGTCGCCGGCGCAGCAGACGACGTCGTCGATCGACACGACCTGGTGGGCGGCGGCGTGGCCGGGAGCGGCCCGCACACGCAGGACGTGGCCGCCGTGCTCCAGTTCCTGCCCGTCGTCCAGGAAGCGGGGCTCCGGGGCGAGCGCGGGGTCCAGACCCAGCCCGGCGGGCGCGTGCACCCGGACGCCGGGGAATGCGGCCAGTCCGTCGACGTGGTCGGTGTGGCCGTGGGTGAGCACGACGTCGACGACGACCGCGCCGCGGGCGGCGAGGTCCTCGCGCAGGAGGGCCGCCTGGGCGGGTTCGGCGGCGTCCACCAGCAGCACGCGGTCGCCGTCGAAGACGGCCACCACGTTCAAGCCGAAACCGTCGGGCGCGCCCGGAAAGGCGTAGAGCAGCACGCCGTCGGCCAGGGTCGCGATTTCCATGGGCTTCCTTCCCTGTCTCGACGCGAATCTCCCGCGCCACCCTAGCCCCCTCTCGCCCGCGGGGCAAGGTCCGGTTGCCGCCGCGGCGCAGGGTCCCTATCATGCCTGGAGGATCACCCGCACCCGACCCCTCCGGCCGGGTGTTTTCTTTCCGGCCCCCCGGGCCCGAGCCCCGAGGAGACCCATGTCCGACGCCGCCGGCCGCAGCTCCGTCTTCCGCCTCTTCCCGCGCGCCTTCTGGACCGCCAACGTCATGGAGATCTTCGAGCGCATGGGCTGGTACGGCTTCTACGCCGTCTCGAGCCTCTACCTGACGGGCGCGGTCGAGGACGGGGGCCTGGGCCTGAGCTCCGCGGACCGCGGCGTGATCCAGGGCCTGGCCACCTTCTTCCTCTACCTCTTCCCGGCCGTCTTCGGGGCGCTGGCCGACCGCTACGGCTACAAGGCGATGTTCCTGGCCTCCTGCGTCGTCATGGCGCCGGCCTACCTGCTGCTGCAGCTCCCGCAGAGCTTCTGGGGCTTCTTCGCCGTCTACTTCCTGGTGGCCATCGGCCACGGCATGTTCAAGCCGGTGGTCATCGGCACCGTCGCGAAATCCACCGACGAGAAGACCGGCTCGATGGGCTTCGGGATCTTCTACATGATGGTGAACATCGGCGGCTTCCTGGGCCCGATCGTGGCCGGCATCGTGCGCGGCTGGAGCTGGAACTACGTCTTCTGGGCCTCGGCCCTGTGGATCGTGATGCTGGGGCTGACCTGCCTGCTCTTCTACCGGGACCCCCGTACGGGCAAGGAGGCCGACCAGTCCGACCGCAGCCTGCGCGACGTCTTCGCCGGCATGGTGGCCGTGGTGGGCAACGGGCGCTTCTTCCTGCTCGTGGCCGGGATGCTGACGGTGCTGGTGATGGGCTCCCGCTGGTGGGACTTCGGCGTCTACGCCCCGGTCGCCCTGGGCTGGCTGACCCTGAACCTGGTCCTGGACCTGCTCTTCCGCGCCCGGCGGCGGCCCGCCGCGCAGTCCGCCGCCGTCCCCGAGACCCGTCCCTGGACGCTGCAGCCGATGAAGGTGGGCGAGGGCCGCTACCTGGTCTTCCTGCTGCTGATGGCCGGCTTCTGGACCAGCTTCAACCAGATCTTCATGACCCTGCCCGAGTACATCCGCGACTACGCCGACACCACGGACCTGGTCGGTGCCTTCACGCCGCTGGCCGGCGCGGTCGCCCGCTTCTTCCAGAGCCTGGGGCTGGACACCGGCGGCTGGGGCCGGGCCTTCCTGGAGCGCGGCCAGGTCAAGCCGGAGCACCTGATCAACCTGAACGCCTTCGGCATCATCGTCGGCCAGGTGGCCATTTCCTATCTGATGCGCAGGGTGAAGCCGCTGCGCACGATCATCGGCGGCGTGATGGTGACGGTGATCAGCTTCCTGGTCTTCGTCACCGGCCGCAGCGGGATGATCGTGGTGGCCGCGGTGCTGGTCTTCTCGATCGGCGAGATGATGGCCAGCCCGAAGTCCAAGGAGTACGCCGGTCGCATCGCGCCGCCCGACAAGGTGGGCATGTACATGGGCTACTTCTACTGGTGCACGGCCCTGGGCAACCTCTTCGGCGGCCTGCTCTCGGGCGTGATGTACCAGCACTTCGGGCCTGCCGAGCGCGGCGGCGTGGACGACCCCGACACGATGTGGGCGATCTTCGCCGGCCTGGCCGCGACCACGGCGATCGCCCTGGCCTTCTACGACCGCTGGGTCCGGGCGAACCCGCCGCCGTGCGCGGGGGAATGAGCCCGGCCCGACCGCCGGCTTGCCGGGTCGGCGGGGCTTGTGCGAGAATCCCCGGAATCCGCAGCCCCGTTCCTTTCCCCGGAGGTCCCGGCTTGAATCGCCTGACCCTGACCTGCATCCTCGCGGCGGCCGCCTGCCTGGCGCCCTTCGCCGCCGACGCAAGGCCCACGACCCCCATCCAGTTCTCGGCGCCGTCAGCGGGGATCGTCCTGGAGTTCGACACCTCGGCCCGCAGCGCCGGCATGGGCGGCGACGCGGTGGCCGCCTTCTGGGGCGACGGACCCGATTCCTGGGCCAATCCGGCCCTGCTGGGCTTCCAGCGCGGCGTGCGCCTGAGCCGCTTCTCGTCGGAGCTCGTGCCCGACTTCAGCGACGACATCAAGATCCGCTCGGAGTCCATGACCTTCGGCGCCTACGGCCTGGGCGTGCTGCTGGCGCGCGGCCCCGCGTCCGGCACGCGGCTCGATTTTGGCGAAATTCCGATCATCGACGGCGACGAGGTCGTCGGCTCCTTCAGCCCGCGCATGCGGGTGCGGGCCCAGGGCGTCGGCCTGAGCCTGGGCCAAGCGGCCGAGGCCCTGCTGGGCGACCGCCTGCCGTCGCCGGCCCGCCGCTTCGACCTGGCCCTGGGCTGGACGGTCCGCGAGTACAACGCCGTCTCGGTCTCGGACCCCCTGCTGCCCTATCCCCAGCCGCTGGTCCGCGAGTCCGCCGTGGTCCACGACCTGGGCCTGCTGCTGAAAGCCACCCCCCTCGATCTGGCCGCGCCCGGCCTGGGCGGCCTGCGCCTGGATCTGGCCTACGGCCTGTCCACCCTCAACGGCGGCGACAAGGCGCTCCGCTTCGGGGAAGCGTTGCGCCCCCTGCCCAAGCTGCACCTGCGCGGCTGGGGCGCCCGGGTGGCCACGGGCGTGCCGCCGGCGGTGCGCGAGGTCTGCGAATCGATCGGCGCCGCCTGGCTCGCCGACTCCTTCGATCCCCTGCTCTCCTTCGGGCTGGTCGGCCAGAAGGGCAACCCCGGCTACGACTGGACCGACGAAGGACAGCTGGTATGGGAGAAGGACGACGGCCTGGAGAGCAAGAGCCACGGCTGGGAGCTGGGCCTGGCCAACGTCTTCTTCCTGCGCGGCGGGCATGTGGAATCGTGGGGGGACATCGACGGGGACACCGACGGCTGGGGCCTGGGCTTCCGCCTGGGCCGCGTGCTGGGCTGCCGCTACGACAAGGCGACCGTGCCCCAGGCTCAGGGGCTGAGCGACGTCGAGCGCGAGAGCTTCAGCTTCTTCCTGGACCTGCTGGCCCTGCGCGCCATGGCCTCGGACCGCTAGCTGTAGCCCAGCAGGACGGCCAGGGTCAGGAAGACCGCCGCCAGCAGCATCAGCTGGCCGAAGAGCGGCAGCATGAAGCGCAGCCACTTGCCGTAGGGGATCTTGGCCAGGGCCAGCATCGCCATCAGGATGCCGCTGGTGGGGATGACCATGTTCGAGAAGCCGTCGCCGCAGGTGAAGGACAGCACCGCGGTCTGGCGGCTGATGCCCAGCAGGTCCGACAGCGGCGCCATCAGGGGCATCGACACCGCCGCCTGCCCCGAGCCCGAGGGGATCATCAGGTTCAGGCAGGACTCGTAGAGCAGCATGCCGAGCACGGCCACGTTGCGCGGGACCTGCTGCAGCACCACGGCCGCCCCGTGGACCAGGGTGTCCAGGATGCGGGCGTCGCTCAGCACCACCTCGATGCCGCGGGCGAAACCCACCACCATCGCCGCCACCGTCATGTCCTTCATGCCCGCCACGAAGGCCGTCACGGCCTCGTCCACCGGCAGGCGCGCCAGCAGCGTCGCCACGATCCCGATCAGCAGGAAGCCGCCGGCCATGTCGGCCATCCACCAGCCGTAGCGCTGGGTGGCGAAGAGGATGAAGGCGAAGATCGCCGCGCTCGCGACCAGGATCGGCGTGTGGTGCGGGCGGTAGTCGGCGACGTCGGCGGGACCCGCGACCTCGACGCCGTCGACGGCATCCAGCGAGGCCGACGGGTCGCGGCGGATCCGGGCGCCGTAGCGCAGCAGGTGCGCGATCGCCAGGGCCAGGGCGCAGAAGAAGAAGACCACGCGCAGCCCCATGCCGCTGTACAGGGGGACCTCGGCGATGCCCTGGGCGACGATGACCGTGAAGGGGTTGGTGGTCGAGGCGGCGAAGCCGGTGTCCGCGGCCAGGATGACCAGCGCCATGCCGTAGAGACGGTCGTAGCCCAGGCGCCGCGCGACCAGGATGAACAGGGGCACCAGGGGGATGAATTCCTCGCCCATGCCCAGGGTCGAGCCGCCGGCGGCCAGGGCCGTCATCAGCACGATCGTCAGCAGCGGTCCCGAGCGGCCGAAGCGGTTCAGCAGGCGCCCCAGCGCGGCGTCGATGACCCCGGTCCGCTGCAGGATGCCGAAGACCCCGCCGACGACGAAGATGAAGAAGATGATGCCGGCCTGCTTCTCGAGGCCGCGGGGAATGGCGGAGAGGAAGCCCTGCAGGCCGACCGGCGCGGCCTCGCCTGCGGGCGGCTCCTCGCCGAGCAGCACGCTGCGCGGGGTGATGTGCTTGTCCAGGCGGGCGTAGGTGCCGGGGACGACCAGCGTGCGCTCGTGGCCGCCGACCTCGACGGTGCGGCGCTCGTACTCCCCGGAAGGAACCACGTAGCCCAGCAGCGCGCAGACGAAGACGACGCCCGCCAGCAGCACGAAGACGTGGGGCACCCTGATCGTCGGCCAGCGCATGGGCGTCCCTCCGGTCAGTCCAGCATCTTCTCCATGTCGATCTCGTCGCGGAGCTCGATGTCGTAGAAGCCGGTGTCGGGCAGCTCGGGCTTGATCAGACGGGTCTGGGCGATGCCGCCGACGCGCACCTCGCAGATGCGGAAGCCGCGGCGCTGGAAGAAGCGCAGGGCGTCGACGTTGTCGTTGGTGGTGATCAGCCAGACCCGCCGGCAGCCGGCGGTGCGGGCCGCCGATTCGACCGCCTCGAGCAGGGCCGTGCCGATGCCGCACCACTGGCACAGCGCATCCACGGTCACGAGTTCGCAGTCCTCGCCGTCGATCTTGAAGGTCACGACGCCGACGCGCTCGGAGCCTTCCATGGCGATGAAGCCGGGCAGCTCGGCGGGGACGTGGACCTCGCCCTTGCTGACCACGTTGACGCCGCCGAAGAGCAGCTCGGTGCGCTCGCGGCACCAGGTGCGGTCGGTGGCCGATAGGGTCGTGATGATCATCGGATGCCTCACCCCTGTGGTGATTGTCTCGGGGCGACACCGGGCCGGTCGCTCCCCCCTCCCTCGGGTTTGAAAGGTCATCCCGTGGCGGCGGAAGTCAAGGCCGCCGGGGACGAAGAGAATGTAGGCCGCTCCAACCTGTTGCAGAATAGGGATTCCCGTGAACGACGCGATCGATCCTGGAGTCGGGACGACGACGGCCCCCCGTCCGTCGGACGGGGGGCCGTCTTCATGCGGGCCGGTGGGCCGGAGCCGTCCGGATCAGCGCAGCAGCGTCATGCGCCGCACCATCCGGGCGTCGCCGGTCTCCAGGCGGTAGAAGTAGACCCCCGAGGCCACGGGGGCGCCCCGGTCGTCCAGCCCCCGCCAGACGATGCCGTGCCGGCCGGCCGGCATGACGGCGTCGGCCAGGCGGGCCACGCGGCCGCCGTCCAGCCGGAAGACGTCCAGCCGCACGCGGGCGTCGACGGGCAGCTCGAAGCGGATCGTCGTGCTGGGGTTGAAGGGGTTCGGGAAATTCTGGTGCAGGGCCAGGACCTTGGGCGCCGCGTCGGGCAGCCCGGGGCCGACGTCCGTGGGATCGTCGCCGAGAACGGCCAGGCGCTGGTCCACGGCGACCCCGTAGAGGTACTGCAGGTAGCCGGTGGGCCAGAGGATCTCGACGGCGTCGACGGTCGTCGCCGCGCCCAGCCCGAACTCCACCGTCAGCGACCCCTGCGAGAGGAAGCCCGAACCGCCGTCGACGTAGCGGCAGCGGATCACGCCCCCGGCCAGCACCCGCACCCTCGCCCCGATCGCCGCCGTGTTGGCGCGGACCGAGGTCAGGTCCAGGTGCAGCCAGTGGTTGCCGCCGGCGACGTCGTTGCGGAAGAGCCGGTTCCGCCCGCCTTCGGTGTTGGCCAGGTAGAGATCCAGATCGCCGTCGTCGTCGTGATCGGCCCAGGCCAGGCCGCCGGCGCTGCCGGTGTCGGCGAGCAGGCCGCCGCCCTCGGCTGCGACGTCGGTGAAGAAACGCCCGCCGGGAGGTCCGACGAGGGGGCCGTCGTTGCGGAAGAGGCGGTTGGCGGCCGTCGTGCCGCCGCCCTCGGGCCAGGCGTTGCCCAGGTAGAGATCCAGGTCGCCGTCGTTGTCGTAGTCGGCCCAGGCCACCCCGGTGCCGTTGCCGGCGTCGGCCAGGCCGTCGCCGCAGACCGCGGCCACTTCCTGGAAGAGCGGCGCGCCGCCGGCCCCCACGCTGGCGCCCAGGTTCCGGTACAGGCGATTGGCCCCGTCGTTCGTGACGTAGAGATCGACCCAGCCGTCCTCGTCGAAGTCGCCCCAGGCCGCGCCCGCGCCGTCGCCGGCGTCGGCCACGCCCAGGCTGGCGGCGACCTCGGTGAAGATCCAGTCGCCGGGCTGACCCGGATCCTCGCCGTCGTTGCGGAAGAGACGGTTGACCCCTCCGTCGTCGTCGACGGTGTAGAGGTCCTGGTCGCCGTCGTTGTCGAAGTCGGCCCAGGCGGCGCTCATCGTCGCCTGACCGTCGCCGATGCCGCTGCCGTCCGCGGGGGCGACGTTCGTGAACACCCATTGGCCGGGCTGGCCGGGTTTCTCGCCGTCGTTGCGGTACAGGCGGTTGGCGCCGTGGTTCGCCAGGTAGAGATCCAGGTCGCCGTCCTGGTCGAAGTCGGCCCAGGCCACGCCGCGGCCGTCGCCGCCGTCGACCACGCCGGCGGAGACGGCGATGTCGGTGAAGGTGCCGTTACCCTGGTTGCGGTAGAGGCGGTTCGGGGCGTAGTAGCCCTGGCTGATCTGCATGTTGGCCTTGTACAGGTCGAGGTCGCCGTCGCCGTCGAAGTCGCCCCAGGCCGCTCCCTGGCCGTAGAGGTCGTCGTCCAGCGGCGGGGCCGTGGCGTCGCCGAAGAGCCAGCCGTCGGGATCGCCCCCGTCGGGCCCGTCGTTGCGGAAGAGATGGTCGACGGCGTCGGCCACCGTCTGCAGGTCGGGCTGGTTGGTCAGGAAGAGGTCGGGCCGCCCGTCGGCGTCGTAGTCGCCCCAGGCGACGCCGCGGCCGTTGCCCTCGTTGGCGACGCCGCTGCCGTCTTCGGGCGCGATGTCGGCCCACAGCGGCGGCAGGACCTCCACCTGGCGGTCGTAGCCGGCCGGCGCGGATTCCTCGTAGCCGACCGAATCGACGGCCACGCTGTAGAGCTCGTAGACGCCCAGTCCGTCCGGCGAATCGAAGGCGAAGGCCTCGTCCCGGGGCAGGGCGCCGAAGAGCGTGAAGCCGGGATCGTCCTCGTGGCGGTAGAAGAGACGGACCTCGGCGACCCCGCTGACGCTGTCGAAGGCGGTGACGGTCACCGGGAATTCGGATTGGTAGATCTGGGCGCCCAGGCTGTCGACGGCCGAGACCGGCGGCAGCGCGTCCTGGCGCGACATCACCGAAGGGGACCAGATCGTGGCCAGGGAGTCGGCGTCCCGGGCGCGCACCCGGTAGTAGCCCAGATCGCCGTCGGCCATGCCGCCGAAGACGTGCTGCGTGCCCGCGATCCAGCCGCTGGTGGCCAGCAGGACCGAGAAGGCCGGCTCGCCCGCGCGCTGGACCTCGTATTCCACGGCGCCGCTGGCGGAGACGTCGCTCCAGGCGACCGTGTTCTCGACGCCGGCGGTGAAGGCGGGCTCGGCGGCCATGATCGGCGTCACCAGGCCGTCCTCGGAAACCGGCAGGCGCTGGTCCGCGGGCACGGCCAGAAGCACCTGCGTCGCCCCCGAGGGCCAGTCGATGATCACGGAATCAGCGGCCGTCGCGGCGCCCAGGCCGAATTCCACGGTCAGGGAGCCCTGCGAGAGGAAGCCCGAGCCGCCGTCGACGTCGCGGATCTGCGAGACGCCGCCGGCCACGACGCGGACCCGCGCCCCGATGGCGGCCGTATTCGGCTGCGGCGAGGACAGGTCCAGGTGCAGCCAGTGGTTGCCCCCGGCCGCGTCGTTCCGGAAGAGCTTGTTCGCGCCGGCGGTCATGCTCACCAGGTAGAGGTCGAGATCGCCGTCGTCGTCGTGGTCGACGAAGGTGACGCTGCAGGTGCTGCTGGTGTCGGCGACGCTCACGCCGGTGGCCGGGGCGACGTCGACGAAGACCCAGGTGCCGGGCGCGCCGGGATCCTCGCCGTCGTTCCGGAAGAAGCGGTTCGCCGCGTATTCCGGACCGGCGTCGGGCCAATGGTTGCCCAGGTAGAGATCGAGGTCGCCGTCGTTGTCGTAGTCGGCCCAGGCCACGCCGGTGCTGTACTGGTCGTCGTCCAGGCCGGCGCCCGACTCGGCGGTGACGTCGACGAAGACGCCGCCGGCGGTCTGGTGGAAGAGATGGTTCTCGCCGCGGTTGGCCAGGTAGAGATCCAGCCGGCCGTCGTTGTCGTAGTCGCCCCAGGCGGTGCCCACGCCCCAGCCGGCATCGTCCAGGCCCAGGGCGGGAGCGACGTCGGTGAAGACGATGCGCGCGGGGTCGCCGGGGTCGACGCCGTCGTTGCGCAGCAGGCGGTTCACGCCGTCCAGGTAGTTGGCCAGGTAGAGGTCGGGATCGCCGTCGTTGTCGTAGTCCCCCCAGGCCGAACCCATCGTGTACTGGTTGTCGCCGACGCCGTTGGTGTCGCTGGCCGCGGCGTCCACGAACAGCCAGACGCCGGGCGCTCCGGGATCCTCGCCGTCGTTGCGGTAGAGGCGGTTGGCGCCGTCGTTCGCCAGGTAGACGTCGAGATCCCCGTCCAGGTCGAAGTCGATCCAGTTCACCGAGCGGGCGCTGCCGGGATCGGCGACGCCGCTGGCCGCGGCCACGTCGGTGAAGGCGCCGCCGCCGTCGTTGCGGTAGAGGTGGTTGGGCGCCGGAGTCCCCGGGCTGACCTGCATGACGCCGGCGTAGAGGTCGAGGTCGCCGTCGCCGTCGTAATCGCCCCAGGCCACGCCCTGGCCGTAGGCGCCGTCGCCCATCGGGGCGGCGGTGGCGTCGGTGAAGAGCCAGGCCTCGGGGTCGCCCAGGTCGGGCCCGTCGTTGTGGAAGAGGTGGTCGGTGGGGTCGGCGCCCGTCTGCCACACGGGCCGGTTCGTGATGTAGAGATCGTGGCGGCCGTCGCCGTCGTAGTCGGCCCAGGCGGCGCCGCGGCCGTTGCCGGCGTTGCCGACGCCGCTGCCGTCGGTCGGCGCGACGTTGACCCAGGGCGGCGACAGGACGGTCACGGACATGTCGGCCGAGACGGGCGCGGCCTCGACGCGGCCCACCGCGTCGGCGGCCAGGCTGTAGAACTCGTAGAGGCCCGCTCCCTGGGGAATCGAGAAGACGAAGGGCTCGCCGTCGTCGCGGCTCGCGTAGAGGACGTAGGGATCGAGGCCGTCGAAGCGGTACCACAGCTCCACCGAAACGACGCCGGAACCGTTGTCCGTCGCGGAGTAGTCCACCGCGAAGGGGTAGCCGGGCTGGGGATCGGCCACGGCCAGCACCGAGGATTCGGGATCGGCGTCGTCCTGCACCGAGCCCACGGGCGCCGACCAGCCGGAGACCGCCAGGCCGGCGTCGCGGGCGCGCACCCGATACCAGCCCGTCAGTCCGTCGGCCAGACCGGTGAAGACGTGGCTGGTGGCGGTGATCCAGCCGCTGTCCGCCAGCAGGTTCGTGAACCCGGAGTCGTCGGCCAGCTGCACCTCGTAGTCGACGGCGCCGGCGGCGGTCTCATCGCTCCAGGTAACGGTATTCGAGTCGCCGGCCGTGAAGACCGGCTCGGCGGTCATCGTCGGCGCGGCCAGCCCGGGCTCGACGAGCAGCGTGAACTGGCGCGGAGCCAGTCCCGTCACCGTCTGGACGACGCCCGAGGGCCAGCGCACCTCCAGGGTGTCGACCAGCGCCGACAGGCCCAGGCCGAACTCGGCCTCGGGCGAACCCTGCGACATCAGGCCCTCGCCCGCGGTGACTTCGCGCACCTGCACGGTGTCGCCGTGGACGACGCGCAGGCGGGCGCCCAGGCCCCAGCTGTCCGAGTTCAGGCCTTCGAGGCCGACGTGGATCCAACCGTTGGTCCCGGGGTCGTCGTTGCGGAAGAGCCGGTTCGGGCTCTCGGCGTTCCAGTTCCCCAGGTAGACGTCCAGGTCGCCGTCGGCGTCGAAGTCGCCCCAGGCCGCGGTCGCGCTGTAGCTGGCGTCGTCGGCCAGCAGGACCGTGGTGGAGTCGGCGAAGGTGCCGTCGCCCAGGTTGCGGTAGAGCCGGTTGTCGGCCGTGTTGATGCCGTCGTCCGAGTTCACGAGGTAGAGGTCGGGCCAGGTGTCGTTGTCGTAGTCGGCCCAGGCCAGGCCCCGTCCGTTGCCGCCGTCGGCCACGCCCGCGGCCGCGCCGACCTCGACGAAGGCCCAGCCGCCGGGGCTGCCGCCGTCGGCGCCGTCGTTGCGGAAGAGCTTGTTCGCGGCCCCGTAGTTGACCAGGTAGAGGTCGAGGTCGCCGTCGTTGTCGTAGTCCGCCCAGGCCGCGCCCCGACCCATGCCGGCCTCGGCCAGGGGGCCGCCCGCGGCGATCTCGACGAAGACGCGGCGGTGGTCCCGCGGGTCGCCGGGATCGACCGGGTCGTTGCGGAAGAGACGGTTGGCGACGCCGTCGTTGGCCAGGTAGAGGTCCGGGTCGCCGTCGCCGTCGAAGTCCCCCCAGACCGCGGCCTGCGTCGAGGCGTCGTCTCCGACGCCGCTGCCGTCGCCGGGCGCGGCGTCGACGAAGATCCAGGCCCCGGGATCGAAGGGATCCGGGCCGTCGTTGCGCAGCAGCATGTTGCCGGTGCGGTTGGCCAGGTAGAGATCCGGATCGCCGTCCAGGTCGAAGTCGACCCAGGCGGCGGATTGGGTGCTGCGGGTGGTCGTCAGGGGGCCTCCGGTCACCTCGACGAAGACCCGGTCCAGGTCGCCGGGATCGCCGGGATCGAGGGGATCGTTCCGGAAGAGGTGGTTCGGACCGACGTCGTTGGCCACGTAGACGTCCAGGTCCCCGTCGTCGTCGAAGTCGGCCCAGACGCCCACGCTGCCGCGGTCGTCGTCGCCGATGCCCGTGCCGGCGGGCGCCGTATTCGTGAAGATCCAGTCGCCCGGGGAGCCGGGGTCCTCGCCGTCGTTGCGCAAGAGCAGGTTGGATCCGTTGACGGCCAGGTAGAGATCGAGATCCCCGTCCCCGTCGAAATCGATCCACGAGACCCCGCGCGTCGGCATCGTCGAGCCGAGGTCGCCGGTCGTGGCGTCGGACCACTGGGCCGCGACGGGCGCGGCGGCCATCAGCGTCAGGGCGCCGACCAGGATGGCGATGCTCGCAGGCATGACAACGCGACGGGTCCGCCGCGAGGGGCTGCTCATCATTCCGGATCTCCTTTTCTCGAATGCGCCCGGCGGATCGCGGAGCCTCCAGCTGCCGCATGGAGGACCCGTCGGACGTGGCACCCCGGGGAAGAGCTATATTATATCAAATTTTGATATTCTGCATCAACCCCCCCGGGTATCTGCGGCCCGCGCCGGGCGGGCCGTGCGGCGGCATCATGACAGATAAGGGAACGGGGAGCAAGACGGCGATACGCCGCCAAGGGAAGCGGACGGGACGGCCTCTCGGCCGTACCGCCCGCGTATCGCGGCCGTGCCGCTCCCCCGTGCGGGGGAACGGTCAGTAATCCTGGCGCTCGAAGGGGGTTTCCAGGTAGCGCCGCGCGTAGTCCACGGCGCCGCGGTGGTCGAGACCGATCTCGATGACGCGGCGGTACTGCTCCAGCGCCATGTCGCGCCGCCCCAGCAGATCGTAGGTGTTCCCCAGATAGTTCCGCACCCAGACGACGGTCTCGCGGCGGTCGAGCTGGTGTCCGGGCAGGCTGCTCAGGGCGCGGTTGAACGAGGACTCGGCCTTGTTGTAGGCCCCCTTGCGCAGGTAGACGCGGCCGAGGTTCATCCAGACGCGGACGTCCTCGCTGTCGGGCGAGAGCAGGCAGCCGGTCTCGACCTCGTCATAGAGCCCGGCGTCGAAGTACTGGGCGCCCAGGCGCTGGTAGGCCATCGTGCGCGCGAATTCAGGGTCGGCGTGCTTGTCGCCGAAGACGAAGTAACCGCCGTGGACGACGTCGTGGTTGAAGCCCGAGACGCGCGCGGCCAGCGGCGCGGCCTGTTCGATCCCGACCCGGTCCTCCGCCGACGGGAGGCTGCCGCCCGGACCCGGCACCGCGTAGTTGCCCACGTGCAGGATCAGCCGGTGGGCGTAGAGGTTGCCCAGCAGCCAGCCGGGATCGCCTCCGGGGATGTCCAGCGTGCGGGCCAGGGCCTGGGCCTCGCTCGCGTCGTAGCCGTCGACGCCGGAGCGCAGGAACTGGCCGATCGAGGGGTCGGCCGGCAGCCAGCCCCGGCCGGGCAGGTGGAATTCGGCCCAGCGGTGACGGCCGCCGTCCAGCCACTCGCCGGTGACCGGTCGCGCCGGCACGTCCAGCGAGCGCATCAGGGCCGAGAAGAGCAGGGCGTATTGGCCGCAGTCGCCGCGTCGGGTGAGGCTGACCGTCCGGGCGCTGTTCTCGCCCGCGCCCCCCATCACGAAGGTCATGTTCTCCAGCATCCAGTCGTAGACGAGGCGGGCCTGAAGCCAGGGGTCGCTCTCGTCGCCGACGATCTCCCGCGCCAGCGCCGCCACTTCCCCTCCCGTCTCGATGCCGTATTCGGAGCGCGTCCAGCGCCGCCGCAGCCCCTCGTCGAGGGGGGCGACGTCGGCCGAAGGCTCCGCGGGGGCGATCAGGGGCTCGGCCTCGACCTCGAAGTCGTAGCGCAGCATCAGTTCGCGGTCGCGGCCGCCCACCTCGATCTCCCAGACGGCGAAGCGGTTCTCGCCGTCCGGCCCGTCGACGATCTCCTTGACCGGGGGTTCGAAGCTCCCCAGGCGGATGCGCTGGCCCGGGCGGTCCACGGGCAGGGCGACCCAGACGGTCAGCTCCGCCGAGCCGTGGCCGGGCGTGATGTGGTCGACCACGTACCAGAAGCTGCCCGGCAGGGATTCCGCGGCGGGCGCGGCGACCGGAAGAGCGACCGAGGCCAGCGCCGTCGCGGTCAGCAGGACGGCCCCGATGCGGATGGTGGATGTCGGGTCGTACTTCATTTCCCCCCCTTGAACCCCGCCGGGACGGGCGCCGCGCAGCGGCCGGCGCCCGCGACCGACGGACTAGCGGTATCCGAAGAGCTCCGCCCAGATGATCAGCACGACCAGGCCCAGGCCGATCGTCAGGGCGGTGAATCCGAAGATCCTGAAGGCCTTGACCATGCTCGGGTGCATGGGCTCGACCAGGCGTTTCTCGAGCTCGCCGCTGGCGACCAGCTCCTCGTACTCGCGGGGCCGGTCCTCCTTGAACTCCTCCACGGACATCCGGCCGGTGAAGATGACCGGGTCCATCGGGAAACGGTCGGGCCGGAAGTGCGTGTTGAAGAAGTGCACCGTGAAGATGAAGCCCGTGGCGAGCAGGGCCTCGTCCGAATGGATGATCGTGGCCACGTTGATGAACCAGCCCGGGAAGAAACGGGTGAAGAACTCGGGGAACCACAGGATCAGTCCCGAGAAGCCGATCATGCCCACGCCCCAGAAGACGGCGAAGTAGTCGAATTTCTCCCAGTAGGTCCAGCGGCCGTAGGCCGGGCGCGGCCCGAGGCCCACGAACCAGCGCATCGTCTGGCCGAACTCGACCGCGTCGCGCCGGTTGGGCAGCATCGAGTTGGCGTGCGTGAAGAAGTCGCGCCAGGTCCCGCCGGCGCGGCGCTTGCTGTCGACGATGTGGATGATGTGCCGGATGAAGTAGAAGAAGGTGATCAGGGCGCAGAAGCGGTGGATGACCCCGGTGCCCTGGAAACCGCCCAGCATATGTGAAATCCACTGGGCCCAGGGCAGATACGAGAATTTCAGGGTCATGCCCGTGACCGCCAGGCCCAGGAAGCTGACGATCACCAGCACGTGCAGGTAGCGGGGCAGGCGCTCGAAGCGGCGGTACTGCTTGGCCCCCTCGGCCTCGGAGCCGGCGCGCAGCCGGCGCGAGTGACGCATGGCCTGCAGCGACCGCGGCAGCCAGAGCAGGGTGTGGATGCCGAAGAAGGAGAAGGTGCCCACCAGCAGGACGGTCATGAACAGCCAGGTCCCGTAGATGAACGGGTACTTGTCCCGGTCGTGGTGGGTGGCGTGGGTCAGGTAGCCCGCGAACTGCCGGTGGGAGCCCTCGTGGCAGGCGCCGCAGGTCGCGACGATGTTCTCGCGCGAGAGGGTCGAGGCGGGGTTGTCGGGCGGCAGGATGTCGTGCGACCCGTGGCAGTCCTGGCACTTGGCCGTCTCGGTGTAGCCCAGCTTCACCACCTTGCCGTGGAAGGTGTCGAAGTAGGACTCGGTGACGTCCTCGTGGCACTTGCCGCAGGTGCTCACGATCTCGCGCATGAAGCCCTGGGCGTCGGTGCGCGCGATCTCGTGGGAGCTGTGGCAGTCGTCGCACATCGGCAGTTCGACCTCGCCGCGAGCCTCGCCGGTGAAGTGGATGCTGCCGGTGAAGGTCTCGTAGATGCCCTCGTGGCACTTCGAGCAGGTCTGGGCGATGTTCACCCGGTGGATGCTGGAGCGGACGTCGGAAATCGGCAGCACGTGGTGGGCCGTGTGGCAGTCGGTGCACTTCGCAGAGACGACCAGGCCGCTCTCCGAGATCGCCTGGCCGTGCACGCTGGCCGCGTAGTTCTCGACCATGTGGTCGATCGTACCCTGGTAGCGGACGTCCGCGCGTCCCCCCTCGCCGTGGCATTCGCCGCACATCCCGGCGACGTTGCTCACGTAGGCCGGCGACCGCGGATCGCCCTTGAGCTTCACGTCGTGGACGCCGTGGCAGTCGGTGCAGCCCGGGACGTCCGGGTCGCCCCGCGCGCTCAGGGTGCCGTGCGTGCTCTCGGCGTAAAGCGCCACCTGCTCGGCGTGGCAGATCGAGCAGTCCACCCGGGCGGCCACCGTGGCGCAGGGCCGATCCATCGAGGGCGTGGCGCCGGTGTGGCACTGGGCGCAGGTCACCTTGCGGTGGGCCGAATCCCGGGTATGGGCCTCGTCGACGAAGAGCGAGATCACCGAGTCGCCGCGGGTCGTCGTCAGCCCGGGGTCGCGGTGGCAACCCAGGCATTCCCGGTCGGCCATGCCCTCGGCGTAGAAGACCCGCCGCACCTCGTGGGGCTGGTGGCATTCGACGCAGGCCGGCACCTTATGCGGCTCCTGCTCCCAGAGCTCGCCGCTGATGACCTTCTGGTGCACCTGCTCGATGCGCCCGTGGCACTTCTGGCAGGTGGCGGCCACCCGGTCCCGGTGGATGGTGGAGGTCGGGTCGGTGTGCGGCCGGACGTCGTGGGCGGTGTGGCAGTCGGTGCAGACGGCCGAGATGGTCAGGCCCCGCTTGTAGAGCCCCTCGCCGTGGATGCTCTGCGAGTAGTTGGTCAGGATGCTGTCCTGGGGGATGGCGTACATCCGCGAGACCGGCGAGCCTTCCTTGTGGCAGCTGCCGCACATCAGCGGGATGTTGAAGCGGTTGACGCGGGAATCGGGGTCTTCGGGAGGACGGATGTCGTGGGCGCCGTGGCAGTCCCAGCAGATCGGCGCCAGGGGCTCGCCGCCGGCCGCCAGTTCGCCGTGGAGGCTGCGGGCGTAGACCTCGGCCTCGGCGTCGTGGCACATCGAGCAGTCGACGGGCGCCAGGCTCTCCTCGTGGGGGAACTCGGCCCCGTCCAGGTCGGCGTGGCAGTCGACGCAGCCCAGGCCCTGCTCGCCATGGACCGAGCGCTCCCAGGTCCCGCTGTCGATGTAGAGCGAGACGACGCGGCCGTCGCGGTTCTTCGTCAGATCCTCGTCCTCGTGGCACATCAGGCAGTCCTCGACCTCCTGGGCGGCGGCCGGGACGGCCACGAGCGCCATCAGGATCGGGAAGAGGAGCGATACGAGGACCTTGGCGCGGGAAGCGGTCATGGGAGGATCCCCCTGGGGCCGGTTGGCGGTCTCGGTGTCCGACATGTTGTTTGCTGGTCAACAGTGCAGAGACAAAAACCACCTGTCAACCAGGACTTTAGGTTCAATTTTAATCAGTTTCGCAATCTTGCGCTCAAAAACCGGTCGGATCCCAAGAGGGCGAGTTGAGCTTGAAGTGACGGCGGAATCGCGTACCTTTTTCCGGATACTAGCACAAGATCTTCCCGTACCGGAACGAGAACCGCCCCGATGCGTCCGCCGCTCCTCTCGCTGGTCCTGCCGGCCCTGCTGATCGCCTTCGCCGTGGTCCCGGCGGCCGGCGCCCCGGCTCCGCCCGATTCCGCCGCGGCCGGCGAGCCCTACTATTTCTACCACGGCCTGGACTACGGCAGCGAGTCCCTGATCAACCCCCTGCAGCTGACGATCAACGGCGGCTTCGGGATCATGCAGGTCTCGAACCGGGACAACCGCATCTTCGACATCGACTATGGCCAGGGCTGGAAGAACGTCTGGAAGAACGTGCTCGACCCGACGGGCTGCATCCAGGCGGACGGCTGGTGGCATTTCCTGAAGCGCGAGATCATCCCCGTCAGCATCGACCGCGGCCAGGCCCAGTACTGGCCGAACTACACCCAGCACCTGATCGGCGGCGGCATGAGCTACCGCACCCAGGTCGAGTGGTACCGCCGGCACGGCGTCGCCCACTCCCGGACCTGGGCGGCCGTCACCCTGATGAGCTACCACCTGCTGAACGAGGTGGTCGAGAACGACGACTACGACGGCTGGACCACCGATCCGGTGGCCGACCTCTGGATCTTCGACCCCCTGAGCATCTGGCTCTTCAGCCACGATTCGGTCTGCCGCTTCTTCAGCGAGACCCTGCACATGCGCGACTGGTCCTACCAGCCGGTCTACGACCCCGAGCGCCGCACCCTCGAGAACAACGGGCAGAACTTCTCGATGAAGTGGGACATCCCCGGCTGGGACCGCTGGAGCGTCTTCTACCACTTCGGGACCCACGGCGAAGTGGGCCTGTCGCACACCTGGGACGGCGGCGACTGCCTGTCCGCGGGCGGCGGCTTCAAGGCCGACACCCTGGTCGACATCACCGACCGGACCAAGACCGTCGAGCTGGCCGTCTCCGGCGGCGTCTTCTGGGACCGCAACGGCTCCCTGCTGGCCTCGCTGCTGGTGGCCAAGTCCAAGGACTACGCCCAGCGCCTGAACGTCTATCCGGGGGTCTTCAAGATCGCGGGGCTGAGCCCCGGACTCTTCGCGGCGTGGAACCGCGACGGCAAGGGTCTGTTCGGGATCAGCCTGGCCAGCCTGGGGCTGCCCGTGGGGGTCTCGACGGGCGGCTCGGAGCTGGACTGAGGCGGCGGCGTCAGCGCCTCTGCGTGAGCAGATCCTGCACGTAGTCGGGCACCGAAGGCGGGGCCTCACGCTCCGCGATCAGGGCGTGGCAAAGGTCGCAGTCCTGGCGGATCGTCTCGCCGGACTCGCTGGCCAGCTCGTCGTCGTGGCAGCGGAAGCAGCCGTTGGCGGCGAATTCGCCGTCCATGTCGAAATGCGACAGGTGGCTGCCGTAGGTGCCCCACTGGATATCCATCTGCGGGAAGATGTTGCGCTCGAGGATATCCGCCAGTTCGGCGGCCGCGCCGGGCAGGGCGACGCGCAGGGCCGCCAGGTCGTCGGGGTGGTCCTCGGCGTAGATCGCCTCGAGGCGGGCCGCGATGCGGCCGGCGGTGTCGTCGTCGGGCTGCAGTTCGCGCAGAACCCGCTCGGCCTCTGCCCGCAGCCAGGGCACGTCCACGGACAGCCGGCCGCCGACGAAGGTCGCGTCCAGGGCGCCGGCCGGCGTCTCGAAGATGTGGGTCGGGCGGTTGTGGCAGTCCAGGCAGTCCATGGTCCGCCACTCGCCCTCGCCCCCGGCGCCCTCGTCCCCCCCCCGCAGGAAACGGATCTCGCCCTCGGGGGTCTTCTGGACCACCTCGAGGATTTCCCGGCGGGTGTGGTCGGCGGCGCGGTAACGCACCTCGTTGCGGGGGTCGACATGCCAGTGGACGCCGGTCGCCGGCGCGCCGGGCAGCGACGAGCCGCCCACCTTGACCATCAGCGCGGTCACCGAGAGGGAGTTCTCCCGATCGGACTCGACATGCTCGCGCAGCACCAGCTTCGAGCCGTGGAACTTGCTGGGAGCGTGGCATTCCTCGCAGGTCTCGCGGGCCGGACGCAGGTTCTCGACCGGCGTGGGGATGGGCCGCTGGTAGGTGTCGCCGATCACGGCGAAGACCTGCCTGATGCCGGAGATCTTGGCCCTGACGAACCAGTCGGCGCCGGGGCCGATGTGGCAGTCCACGCAGTTCACGTTGGAGTGGGCCGAACGGGAATAGGCCACGCCCTCGGGCTCCATGACCTGGTGGCAGACCTCCAGGCAGAACCCGTTGGAGTCGGTGTAATGGTAGGCCTCGTAGCTGAAGGTGGCGAAGAGGACGACGACGATCACCCCGAAGAACCCGAGCAGGACGAGCTTGCGCAGGAATTCGGTGCCGCCGATCTGGATGGCCACGGGCGCCGGGCCGCCGCGACGCTCGCGGCGATGGCGCAGGAAGTTGCCGAAGGCCACCAGGGCCAGACCGCCGACCAGCATCATCGGCAGGACCATGAAGCCGACCAGGTCGACGTAGGGGTTCGAGGGACGGTCGGCCACGATCTGGTAGACGTGCACCAGCAGGGCCACCACCAGCAGGAAGGCGGCCGACAGCGCCAGAAGGCTGCCCAGCGAGGCGATCCAGTTGGCGTAGAAGACGGGGAGCCAGCGCTGGAACCAGCTGTTGGCCGCTTCCACCTGGCGGGAACCGAAGCGGCGGCGGGATGAGCTCATGGCGCCTCCTGGGATCGAAAGCCGAACGGCGATGCCTCACCCTATCATTGCGGCAAGCCGGGAAAAAGCGCCAGATAATTCCTATGATTTATGTAGATGTTCAGGAGCGCCGCAGCAGGTGGATCGTGAAGAGGCCGCCCCGGCGCAAATGAAAAATCGGTTAACGCCCGTCGGCGGCCTCGTCGCCGGGCCGGCGCCGGATCACGACGAGGGTGATGTCGTCGGACTGGGGCTCGCCGGCCGTGAAGTCCGAGACCGCCCGGAGCAGGGCCTCCCTGACCTCCATCGCGCTGCCCCCGCGATGCGCCCGCAGCACAGACAGCAGCCGCTCGTCGCCGAACATGGACACGTCGTCGACGTCGTCCTCCAGCGAGGGGAAGAGGTCGGGACCCTCCTCCGGGACCGACTCGTCGTCGGGACTCTCCGGCCGCGGCCCCATCGCCTCGGTGATGCCGTCGGTGTAGAGGACCAGCATGTCGCCCGGATCGAGCGTCAGCGTCTGCTGGATGTAGGACTGCTCCGGGAGCATGCCCAGGATCAGGCCGCCCGCGCCCAGCTCCTCGACCGTGCCGTCGGCGCGGCAGAGCAGGGGCGGGTTGTGCCCCGCGTTGACGCCGGTGAAGGTGCCGTCGCGGCGGTCCAGCACCCCGTAGTAGAAGGTGGCGAACATGTGCGTGTCCGTGGACTGCACCAGCAGATCGTTCACCCGGGTCACGACCTCGGCCACGCTGCTGGGATGGATCACCTGGCCGTGCAGGCTGGCCTGGAGGTTGGACATCAGCAGGGCGGCCGGGATGCCCTTGCCCGAGACGTCGCCCACGGCCACGCCCAGGCGGTCGTCGCCCAGGTCCAGGAAATCGAAGTAGTCGCCGCCCACCTGCAGGCTGGGCACGCTGACCCCGGTGATCTCGAAGCCGGGCAGCTCGGGGGCGTCGTGGGGCAGCAGGCGCTCCTGGATCGTGCGCGCCGTCGCCAGCTCCCGTTCCAGGCGTTCGCGGGCCACCGCCTCGTCCCGGCCGCGCCGCACCGCCAGGGTCATCTCGTTGAAGGAGCGGGCGAGGTCGCCGAGCTCGTCCTCGTTCGGCAGGTCGATGCGCGTCTCGAGGTCGCCTTCGGCGAGGCGGCGCGTGCCCTGGTGAAGCCGACCCACCGCCGAGGTGATGCCCGTGGCGATGCGCAGGCCGAGCAGCAGCGCCGCCGCCTCGAGCAGCAGGAAGAGCGCGGCGACAATGCCCAGGCCGACGACCACGGCCTGGTTGATCTCGTTGGCGTCGCCGGAAAGAAAATCGTCCCGCAGGTCCGCCAGCCGGACCTGGAGATGGAAGAGCAGGCCGGTCTCGTCCAGGCGGCCTCCCGCCAGGCGGGCCACCGGCAGCACCGCGCCGCCGAAGCCCAGCGACCGCTCCCAGACGGATTCGCCAGCGGCGGCCGCCGAGGTGTCGGTCGCAGCGGAATCCGGCGCCGCCGCGGTCCGGGGATGCAGCCGCCCCTGCAGATCCAGCCGGAACTCGGCGGTCTCGTCGCTGCCGCCGAAGCTCATCCCCTGGCGCATCATCAGGCCGGCGTCGGCGTTGAGCAGGCGCGACAGCCCGTCCATCACCGCCGGGTCGATCCGGGCGCCGTCGATCCCGGGCGCCGCGCCCGGCTCGCGCCGGATCCGGGTCAGCCACAGGTCGTCGCCGATGACGCAGTAGAAGGCGGTGTCGATCCCGGCGCCGGCCCAGGCCGGAGCGGCGGCGGTGTCGTCCAGGGCGGCGGCCATGTCGGTCAGCCAGGCCGACGCTTCACCCCCGCCGTCGTCGAAGGTGAGCCCGACGGGCGCTCCTCCCCGGCGGGCGTGCCGGGCCCAGTCGAGCATCATGTCCCGGCCGCGCGTGGCCAGGCTCCCCCCCAGCGCGCCGTAGCCGCCCAGCAGGGTCAGGACGACGCCGAGCACCAGGGGCACCAGGGCGATGAAGAGGGCGGCCACGGCCAGCTTGGGGCGCAGGCGCAGGAAGTGCAGCCGCATCCCCAGGAAGAGGCGCAGCAGCGAGATCAGCCAGAAGAGGCGCAGCGACCAGACCGCGTACCAGCCCAGGGCCACGATCGTCCGGTGGGGACGGGCCGCCGCCTCGTCGTCGCCCAGGCTCCAGCCCGCCAGCGTGGCGGCGAGGGCGAGCAGGCCCAGTGCGAAGGAGCCGGCCCGGCGCGACGATCCCAGCATGGCGAAGCTGCGGTAGCGTTTGAAGATCAGGAAGATGGCGGCCAGGCCCAGGGCGAGCGCGCGGCCGGCCGGGCCGGGCCCGACGACGACGGGCATGGCCGTGGCGACGACCGCCCACACGGCCCAGAAGCGGGGCCACTGCGCGTCCAGCAGCAGGAAACGCACGGCCTGTAGCCAGGCCCCGGCCAGCAGCAGGGCGCCGACCCAGACGCCGGCGGCGCCGGCCCAGCCGAGCAGGTACCGGGAGAGCCAGCCCAGCAGGCAGCCCGCGACGACGGTCAGGAAGAGGCGCCAGGCGCGCCCGGCGGGCGGGGACGCGGCGGGGCCAGTCGATAGCATCTTGTCCATGCCCTCACCCTAACTGCGCCCGGGCCGCGCTGACAAGCCCGGACACGAATCTGCACCCCGGACTTGCTTTCCGGCCCCCCGGAGCGGTAAATATCCCGTTGGGGACCGATTGCGCCCCAGCCGACCCAGGACAAGGAGTTGTCATGACCCCGTATCTCCGCAGCCGCATCCGTCCGCTTCTGCTCTGCGCGCTCGTCGCCGTGGCCGCCGCCCTCGTCAGCGGGTGCACCTGCTTCACCTGCGGCGACGTGCCGCGGGCCTACGACCCGGACTCACCGCCGGCGACCTCGCGCCGCGCCGACCCCGACCTGGCGCGGCTGGCCCGCTGGCTCTCCGGCTCGTTCAGCAGCCAGGAGCAGGCCCTGGCCGATCCCGAGTTCCGCGACATCCGCCTGCACGCCTCCATCATCTGGAGCCAGCGGCACGACGGAGTCTGGCTCTATGTCGAGCAGGCCGCCGCCGACCAGCAGGACGCGCCCTACCGCCAGCGCATCTACCACCTGATGCGCGCCAACGAGACGCAGATCGAGAGCGCCGTCTACCTGCTGCCCCATCCCGAGAAGAACGTGGGCGCGTGGAAGGACCAGTCGCTGCTGGGCACGCTGTCGCCCAGCGACCTGACGCTGCGCGAGGGCTGCTCGGTCTTCCTGCGCTTCGAGGACAACCGCTACATCGGCCGGACCCCCAGCGATGACTGCGTCAGCGACCTGGAGGGGGCCGCCTACGCGAAGTCGGACGTCGAGCTGGACCCCCTGTCGCTGAAGAGCTGGGACCGCGGCCTGAACGCCGAGGGCACCCAGGTCTGGGGCGCCGAGACCGCCTACGTCTTCAAGCGGATCCTGCAGTAGCACGTTTCGGGGCCTGCGCCGGCCGGCGCGGGCCCCTACTCCCCCACCACCTGCACGAAGACGCGGCGCTCGCGCGGCCGGTTGTCGTGGTCCAGCACCACGACCTGCTGCCAGGTGCCCAGCAGCGGCTCGCCGCGGTGCACCGGCACGGTCAGGCCCGGCCCCATGAACGAGGCCCGCAGGTGCGAGAAGCCGTTGTCGTCGCCCCAGGTGTCGCCGTGACGGGTGGGCATGTCGCGGGGCCAGAGCTTCTCGAGCTGCTCCTGGAAGTCGGCGACCAGGGCCGGCTCGTGCTCGATCGTCGTCACCGAGCCCGTCGAGCCGATGACGAAGACGTTCACCAGCCCCTCGCCCACCCCTGATTCGGCGACGACGCGCCGCAGCTCGGGGGTCAGGTCGTGCAGGTCGGAATGGCCGCGCGTGCGCAGGCTCAGGGTCTCGCCGTGGATCATCGCGCCTCCTTCGATTCGGGGACCGTCGCCCCGAGTCTACACCCCGGGTCCGCCGTCGGCTTCCGAATCGTGTCGCGTCAAGCAGCAGCGAAACCTTGCAGTCGGCCGGAACAACCTGATAATTTCAGGCCGTTCCCGAAACGGGTCGCCCGCCCCGGCCCCGCACACCCGTGGATCTGGAGGCCCTTCCCATGAAGACCCCCACCGCCGTCCTCGCCGCGATCCTCCTGATCGCGACCGCCGCCGCTGCCCTGCCCGCCGGCGAAGAGGCCCTGGGCACCCGCAGCTACGACGACTACGAGAAGCCTGCGGCCTGCGCCGCCTGTCACGTCGACTTCTTCCAGCAGTGGACCCAGGCCATGATGTCCCAGGCCTACACCCACCACTGGGACGAGATCGAATACTTCGAGCTGGCCATACCTCACGCCGAGAAGGACCCGAAGGTGGCCGGCGTGAAGGCCGGCTGCAACGGCTGCCACGCGCCGATCGCGTTCCTGGCCGGCGACGTGCCGCCGCCCCGGCCCGAGGAGAACTCGCGGGCCAACGAGTCGGTGCAATGCGACCTCTGCCACACGATCACCGGCTTCGCGGGCGAAACGCCCCACAACTTCAACTGGATCAGCGAGCCGGGCCGCGTCAAGCAGGGGCCCAAGCCGGGGCTGGTCTCGCCGCATCACGATACGGTCGAGAACCCGTTCCTGCGCAGCGCCGATTTCTGCGGCACCTGCCACAACGAGATGAGCCCCTACGGCGTCTGGGTGAAGTCGACGCATCTGGAGTGGAGCGAGGGACCCTACGGCGCCCAGGGCGTGCCCTGCCAGCAGTGCCACATGCCGCAGGCCCCGGGGCGCAACGCCAAGATGTCCGGGGAGGACATGATCGCCCAGCACCTCTTCCACGGCGCGCACGACAACGGCAAGCTGGCCGGCGCCGTCGAGCTGCGCATGCACCCGGACCTGCGCGAGATCGAGATCGACGAGACCGTGCAGGTGAAGGTGCAGCTCTTCAACGGCAAGGCCGGGCACAAGATCCCGACCGGCTCGGTCGAGGACCGCATCGTCTGGCTGCACGTGACCGCCGTCGACAGCGAGGGCCGGAGCTTCCACCTGCCCGTCGACCGGAAGGGCTTCGACGGCGAGGAGTACACCATCGCCGCCGACGTGCTGGCCTACCAGGACATGGGCATCGCCAAGGAGATCCCCGACTTCCCCGGCGTGCAGCGCGACGGCGTGCCCGTCGGCGACCGCATCTTCCGCATGCCCTACTTCGACCCGCAGGGACGGATGACGATCCAGCAGTGGAACACCGTCGCGCTGGGCGTCGACTACCGCATCGGGCCGCGCGAGACCAAGGTCGAGAGCTTCACCTGGGAGCTGCCCGACGGCCTGGCTCCCGGCCGTGTCGAGTTCAACGCCGAGCTGTGGTACGCCAAGCTGGTGGCGCCGGTCGCCGACTTCCTGGGCGTGCCCGAGGACGAGAAGGAGCCCGTGCTGATCAACACGGCGAGCACCTGGATCGAGGTCTACGAATGAATCCCACTCCCACAAGGAGGGACGAGATGAAGATCCGCATCGCGCTGACCGCCCTGCTCGCCGCCCTGGCCCTGGCCGTCCTGCTGCCCGAGGACGCGGGCGCCATGCCGGCCTTCGCCCGACGCTACAAGATCTCGTGCACGACCTGCCACGCGCCCTTCCCTCGCCTGAAGGACTACGGCGACGAGTTCGCCGGCAACGGCTTCATCATCCCCGAGGAAGAGAAGGACCGCGACTACGTCGTCGCCGGCGACGACCTGCTGCGGCTGAACAAGGACGTGCCCCTGGCCTTCCGCTTCGACGCCTTCGCCGTCTACGACGACGCACACGAGGGAGAGGAGACCGACCTGCAGACGCCCTGGGGCATCAAGATGCTCTCGGGCGGGGCCCTGGCCCCGAAGGTCGGCTACTACTTCTACTTCTACATGTCCGAGAAGGGCGAGGTGGCCGGCATCGAGGACGCCATCGTCCACTTCGACAACCTCTTCGACAGCGAGCTGGACATCGCCGTGGGGCAGTTCCAGACCTCCGACCCGCTGCTCAAACGAGAACTGCGCCTGACCTACGAGGACTACCTGCTCTACAAGCCGAGCATCGGCTACTCGCACGTGAACCTCACCTACGACCGCGGCTTCATGCTGTCGTACGGCTTCCCGTCCACCGGCACCGACCTGATCGCCACGATCACCAACGGCAACGGCAAGGGCGAGCCCGGGGAGAAAGGCCGCTTCGACAGCGACGGCAACCGCAACGTCGGCCTGCGCCTGAACCAGGCCGTGGGCGAGCACCTGAGCGTGGGCGGCTACTACTACGCGGGCAAGGAGGATTTCGGCGAGGACGGCGAGAACGAGGTCACCTACTGGGGCCCGGACCTGGCCGCCTCCTGGGGCCCGTTCGCGCTGGTCGCCCAGTACCTGACCCGCGAGGACAGCGATCCCCTGCTGGACGGCTCGCAGAAGGACGTCGAGACCGACGGCGCGATCGTCGAGCTGACGATCCTGCCGAAGGGCGACGAGTCGCGCCACGTCTTCACGGTGCTCTACAACCAGATCGACTGCGACCTGGACGAGGCGGACATCGGCGACCACCGGGGGACGGTCGGCTTCTACAACCAGGAGTCGCTGACCTTCGGCGCGACCTACCTGATGGCCCGCAACCTGAGGCTGCTGGCGGAGTTCACCAGCGACATCGAGAACGAGACCAGCCGCTTCACCCTGGGCACGGTCGCCGCCTTCTAGATCGAGATCCGATCGACGGGCCCGCCGCGGCGGGCCCGTCCCCATCGCCCCCGGAGGATTCATGGACACCCACGACGCCGCGCCCCGCCCCCTGGCCCTCGTCCTCTGCCTCGCCGCCGCGCATTCGGCGGCGGTGGGCCTGGGCCTGATCCTGATCCCCGCCGACCTGCTGCCCCGCTTCGGGCTGGCCGCGACCACCGAGCCCTTCTTCCGGGTGCAGGCCGGCGTCTTCCACTTCGTGATGGTGCTGGTCTACCTGATGGCCGCCTCCCGCGCCCGCCGCGAGCCGGGCCTGGTCCTGCTCTCGCTGGTGGCCAAGGTCACGGCGACCGTCTTCCTGCTCACCTACTATTTCCTGGTGCACGGGGCCTGGATGATCCTGGCCTCCGGCCTGGGCGACGGCGCCTTCGCGATCGCCATCTACGCCGCCGCCGCCCGCGCGCGCCGCACCTGAGGTAGCCCATGGACGCCGCAGAGTTCCGCCGTCACGGCCACGAGCTGATCGACTGGATCGCCGACTACCAGGAGAACGCCGAGCGCTATCCGGTGCTGGCCCGCGTCGAGCCGGGCGACGTCCGGCGGCGCCTGCCGTCGGCGCCGCCCGAGCGCGGCGAGCCGATGGAGGCGATCCTGAAGGACTTCCACGAGATCGTGATGCCGGGCGTGACGCATTGGAACCACCCCCGCTTCTTCGCCTACTTTCCCGCCAACAACAGCGGCCCCTCGGTCCTGGGCGAGCTGCTGTCGGCGGGACTGGGCGTGAACGCGATGCTCTGGCAGACCTGCCCGGCGGCCACCGAGCTGGAAGAGGTGGTCATGGACTGGCTGCGGCAGCTGCTGGGGCTGCCGGCGGAATTCCGCGGCGTGATCCAGGACACCGCGTCGACGGCGACGCTCTGCGCCCTGCTCTGCGCCCGCGAGCGGGCCACCGGCCACGCCGTCAACCGCGACGGCTTCGCGGCCGGGGCGGACGGCGGCGCGCTGCGCGTCTACGTCTCGGACCAGGGGCATTCGTCGATCGAGAAGGGGGCGAAGATCGCCGGCTTCGGCGCCGCCAACGTGGTGCGGGTGGCCTCGGACGCGGAGTACGCCATGGACCCGGCGGACCTGGCCCGGCGCGTGGCCGCCGACCGCGAGGCCGGCCTGCGCCCCTGCGCGGTGGTCGCCACCGTCGGCACCACGTCGTCGACGGCCCTGGACCCCCTGGCCGCCGTCGGCGCGATCGCCGGCGAGCACGGCCTGTGGCTGCACGTCGACGCCGCCCTGGCCGGCAGCGCCGCCGTCCTGCCCGAGATGCGCCACCTGCTGGACGGCGTCGAGGCGGCCGACTCGCTGGTCTTCAACCCCCACAAGTGGCTCTTCACCAACTTCGACTGCTCCGCCTTCTTCACGCGGCGCCCCGACGAGCTGGTGCGCACGCTGACCATCCTGCCCGAATACCTGAAGACGGACCACGACGACGACGTCAGCAATTTCCGCGACTGGGGGATCCAGCTCGGCCGCCGCTTCCGGGCCTTGAAGCTGTGGTTCGTGCTGCGCAGCTTCGGCGCCGAGGGGCTGCGCGAGCGCCTTCGCGAGCACCTGGCCCTGGCGCGGGACTTCGGGAGCTGGGTCGACGCCGACCCCGACTTCGAGCTGCTGGCGCCGGTCGCCGTGAACACGGTCTGCTTCCGCTGGCGGCCCGGGGACGAGGCGGACGGCGAGGGCCTGGACGCCCTGAACAAGCGTCTGCTCGACACGGTCAACGCCGGCGGCCTCATCTACCTCACGCACACCCGGCTGGCCGGGCGCTTCACGCTGCGCCTGAGCGTCGGCCAGACGCAGACGCGGCGGCGCCACGTCGAGGAGGCCTGGGCCTGCCTGCGTGACGCCGCCGCGTCGCTGCGCGCCGGCTCCTAGATCAGGCCCCCGCGTGCTCCGCCGCGTGGCGGTCCTGGATCGCCGTGAAGTCGTCCAGGTGCTCGAGGAAGACGTCCAGCAGCTGCGGGTCGAACTGGCGGCCCCGCTCCAGGCGCAGGATCTCGACCACGTGGTCGACGGCCAGCACGTCGCGGTACACCCTCTCGTTGCTCAGGGCGTCGAAGACGTCGCAGAGCGAGACGATGCGGCCGAAGACGTGGATCTCCTCTCCGCGCAGCCCCTCCGGATAGCCGCTGCCGTCCCACTTCTCGTGGTGCTGCAGGGCGATCGTGGCGGCGGCCTGCAGGATCGGCCGCTGCGAGTTGCGCAGGATGTCGTGGCCCACCGTGGTATGCGTCTTCATCAGCTCGTACTCGCCGGCCGTCAGCTTCCCCGGCTTGTTCAGGATGTCGTCCGAAATGCCGATCTTGCCCACGTCGTGCATCGGCGCCGCCAGCCGGATCAGCTTGACGTCGTCCTCGCCCAGCCCCGCCAGGCGGGCCAGGTGGGCCGCCGACTCCCCCACCCGCAGGGTGTGCAGCGCCGTCTCCTGGGAGCGCCGGTCGACGACCTCGCCCAGCGTGGTGATCACCTCGCGCTGCGTTTCCTCGATCTCGCGGTTCAGGTAGATGTTGTCGAAGGCCACGCCCACGTTCGCGGCGTAGATCTGCATCAGGTCGCGGTCCAGGTCCGACAGGGAGCGCCCGCAGTCCAGGTAGACCAGGTTCCGGGCCCCGCCCTCGACCGCGAAGGCGCCCACGAAGGCCGTGTCGTGGAAATGGACCCCCGGCTCGTCGCCGGCCTCGCGCAGGATCCCGAGCAGCGCCGGCGGCACCGCGTTGCGCACGGGCCGGCCCCGCAATCCGTCGTATTCCCCCAGTCCGCAGACGATCGCGTATTCGCCCTGCCGCTGCACCGCGCCGAAGCCGGTCGGCGCCGGGGTCGGACCCTCGACGCCCAGCTGCGCCAGGCCCGACAGGTGCTGCAGCACCGAGCCCAGGAAACGCTCCAGGGCCTGAGAGCCGAAGAGGCTGCCGGTGGCGCCGATGATCATCTCCAGGCCCTGGCGGCTGCGCTCGATGGTCCGGATGTCCCGGTAGGAGCGCAGGGCGGCGGTGACCGAGGTGTAGAGCTTCTGCGTCGTGAGTTCGGTCTTCGACTTGTAGTCGTTGATGTCGTAGTTGCTGACGATCTCCTGCTCCGGCGCCTGGCCGGGATGACCGGTGCGCAGGATGATGCGGGCGTGGCGGTTCTTGAGCACGTCGCGCACGTGGCGCACCACCGAGAGCCCGGCGTCCTCCCGCTCCATCACGACGTCCAGCAGCAGCACGGCCGTGTCCGGATTCTCCTCGAGCAGGACCCTGGCCTCGCGCCCCGAATAGGCGCTGAGGAACTCCAGGGCCCGGTCCTCGAAGGTGAAGCCCTCCAGGACCATCCGCGTCAGGGCGTGCACCTCCTCCTCGTCGTCCGCGATGACCAGCTTCCAGGTGTCCGGCCGGCCGACCAGAGGCTCCCGGTCGTCCTCGCGGGCGAAGACCAGCTCGTCGTTGAGGACGGCGGCGCTCGACTCATGCATCGTCGTTGTCATGGTCCTCTTCGCTCCTGATGCGGGGCATCATGATCGTGAAGGCGGTTCCCTCGCCGGGGCTGCTGACGCATTCGATGCGCCCCCCCAGCGTCTGGGTGACGAGATTGTAGACCAGGTGCATGCCGAGGCCGCTGCCGCCCTGGCCGCGCTTGGTGGTGAAGAAGGGCTCGAAGATCTTCTCCCGGACGCGGGCGTCCATGCCGCGGCCGTCGTCGGCGTAGCGCAGGCGCACCATGTCCCCCTCGCCGGCGGCCTCGATCCGCAGCGTACCAGCCTCGTTCTCGTCGAATCCGTGCAGCAGCGAGTTCATCACGAAGTTGGTCAGGATCTGCGAGAGGGCGCCGGGGTAGCTGTCCATGGCCAGGCCCTCCTCGCAGACGACCTCGACCCGGTGCTCGGTGAGCTTCAGCGCCGGCTTCAGGCTCAGCAGGACCTCGTCGAAGAAGGTGCCGAGCACGAACTCGCGCCGCTTCTGGCTGGTGCGGTCGACCGCGACCTGCTTGAAGCTCTGGATCAGCTCCGCGGCCCGCTTCAGGTTGGCCAGGATCATCCGCGAAGCCTCGGCGCAGATGTCGAGGTACTGCTGCAGTTCCGAACGCTTCAGCGCGCCGGAGGCCAACAGCTTCCCGAAGGACTCGGTCTTCTCTGCCAGGTGCGAGGCCGCGGTGACCCCGACCCCGACCGGGGTGTTGATCTCATGGGCGACGCCGGCGACCAGCCCGCCCAGCGCCGCCATCTTCTTCGATTCGATGAGCTGCGCCTGGGTGGCCTTGATCTTCTCGCGGCTCGAGCGCAGGGCGCGATTCGTGTCCTGCAGGGCGGAGTTGGCCTCCCACAGCTCGGCCGTCCGCTCCGAGACGCGGCGCTCCAGCTCCATGGTCAGGCTGCGCGCCTTGTCCTCGGCCTTCTTGCGCTCGGTGACGTCCCGGAAGACGGTGGCGAACTGCTCGTCCTGCATGCGGTAGGCGAAGACCTCGAAGTGGCGGTCGAGCACCGCGGAGTACTTCTCGAAGCGCAGGGGTTCACCGGACTCGACCACCTGGGCGTAGAGCTCGACCCAGGTGGGCTCCAGGCCCGGCATCACCTCGCCGGCGCGCCGGCCCAGCACGTCGTCGGCCATCAACCCGGTCACGGCCTCGAACGAGGGGTTCACCTCGAGGAAGACGTAGTCGCAGGCCCGGCCCGACTCGTCGCGCACCAGCTCGTGCAGGGCGAAGCCGTCCAGCATCATGTTGAAGAGGGTGCGGTAGCGCTTCTGGCTGCGGCTGCGCTCCCGCTCGGCGTCGACGCGGCCGGTGATATCGCTGACGAAGCCCTCGATGGCGCGCAGTTCGCCCTTGCGGTCGAAGACGCCCATCCCCTGCTCCCAGGCCCACTTCAGGTCGCCGCCGGCGGTGACGATGCGGTACTGGATCTCGAAGGGGGCCTTGTGCGCCAGCGCCTCCTGGACATCCTCCCAGACCCTCTCCCGGTCCTCCTCGTGGATGATGTCGGAGTAGGTCACGCCCTCGGATCCCTGCAGCCGGGCGGGCGCGTAGCCGGTGAGCGCCTCGCTGCCCTGGCTGACGAAATCCATCGTCCACCGCCGGTCGTTGCGGCAGCGGTAGGCCATGCCCGGGAGGTTGCCCAGCAGCGTGGCCAGCTGGCGGCGGCTCTCCTTCAGGGCCCGCTCGGCCAGCTTCAGCTCGGTCACGTCCACGATCGTCGCCGAGATGAAGAGGGGCCGGCCGCCGTCGTCGCGGATCAGGGTCGCGTTGAGCAGGCAGGGGAAGACCGTGCCGTCCTTGCGGCGGTGCCAGACCTCGACGGCCTTGACGCCCCCCTCGCGCAGCACCCGCGCGTACTGCTCGTTGACGCGCCGCAGCTGCTCCTCGCCGTGGAAAATGCTCCGATTGCGGCCCAGGATCTCCCTCAACCCATAGCCGTGCGCCTCGGCGTAGGCCCGGTTGGCGTAGAGGATCCCGCCGTCGAGGTCGGTGATCACGGCGCCGTGGCTGGACCGGTCCGAGATCGTCTTGAACTTCCTCAGCTCGTCCTCGGCGTTCTTGCGGTCGGAGATGTCGCGGCAGTTGATGACGATGCCGTTCACCCCGGGCACGTCGAGCATGCCCGTGACCGTCGCCGAGAGATGGCGCCAGCCGCCGTCCTGGTGACGGACGCGCAGGTCCGAGAGGCGCAGCGACAGGCCGGGACTGCGGGCCGCGTTGTCGATGTACTCGCGCACCGAGATCATGTCGGCCGGGTGGATGAAGCTGCCGAACTGGGTGCCGATCAACTCCTGCAGCGGCGTCTCGGTGATCCGGGCCAGGGCGGGGCTGATGTAGGTGAAGGCGCCCCTGGTGTCCAGGACCATGGTGATGTCGGTCGTGTTCTCGGTCAGGGCGCGGAACTTGGCCTCGCTCACCCGCAGCGCCTCCTCGGTGCGCTTCCGCTGCGAGACGTCCTCGATGATGCAGGTGGCCCGGGCGGCGCCCGGGACCTCGGCGTCGATGATCGAGGCGTTGAGGCGGGCGTCGATGACCGCGCCGTCCTTGCGGACCATCCTGATGTCCTGCGGTTCGATTCGCCCCGCCCGGCGGTTGGGCGCCAGCAGGACCCTGATCTTCTCGTGGTAGCCGGACTGGATCACCTTGGCGAGCGGCTGGCCCAGGAGCTCCCCCTGGGCGTAGCCGAGCACGCCGCGCGAGCGGCCGTTGACGTCGATGATCGCGCCGTCGGCGTCGACCGACATGATCAGCTGGGCGGCCGTCTCGAAGATCGAGCGGTATTCGGACTCGCTGCGCTTCAGCTCGCCCATCGTCCGCCGCCGCTCGGTGATGTCGGTGATCATGCCGATGTAGCCGGAGACCGCTCCGTCCTCGCCGACTTCCGGCATCGCCTGCAGCGACACCCAGATCACGTCGCCGCCGCGGGTGCGCAGACGGTTCTCCACCGAGACGACGTCGCCCCGGCGGCGAATCCGCTCCCAGGCGGCCATGACCGCCTTGCGGTCCTGCTCGTAAACCATGCCGCGCCATTCCGCGGCAGCGAGCCCACCGCCCGGCACCCCGAGCATTCCGGCCATCCGGTCGTTCATGAAGATGACGTTGCCGTCGTTGTCGGCGCGGAAGATGCCCGTCGGGGCGACCTGGGACAGCGCCCGGAAGACGTGCCGGCTCGTCGCCAACTCCTGCGTCCGCCGCTTCAGCGCCCGGCGCTGGTCATGGAATGAGATCGCGTTGTCCAGGATCAGGCCGATCAGGGTGGCCGTCGGTTCCAGGTCCGCCAGCAGGCCGGCCAGCGACTCCCCGTCTTCGACGCCGAGCAGCACCATCATGCCGGTGCGGTGGCCGCTGGTGCCCAGGGGCAGCAGCGCGCAGGGACCCCGGCCGGCCTCCCGGACCAGACGCGCGAGTTCGTCGCCCGTGTCGCCCGCGTCGCCCGGCCGCACCAGGCGGGAGCCGTCGACGCCGGCGCCGGCCCGGCCCAGGGCCTCGAGCAAGGAGCGGGGCGGATGGCAGGGACCGCCCTCGGGATGGATCTGCCGCAGTGCGGGCTCGTCGACCGCGCCGCCCGGATAGTGCAGCAGGGCGCAATAGCCCGCGTCGGTCAGGCGCTGGATCTCGCGGCAGAGAAAGCGCTCCAGGGCGCGCGGGTTGTCCGCGCGCTTCAGGACGTCGGCGAAGATGTCCAGGGCGCCGGCCTTCTCGCCGTCGGCGGTCCCCAGCTGCATCGGAATGATGTCCGAGAACATGCGCATCCCATCGTTGTGGCGCAGAGCGCGGGCTCCGACGCCGGAGCCCGCGACTTCCGATTCGCGCCGCATGGTCGTTACCAGGCTATCGGCAGCGCGCGCAGGCGCTTTAGGGCCGGCGTGGCAGCATGACGCCGAATGTCCTATCTTCTTCCTCTGCTTTTTGGGCCCTTTATCCCATCCGGAGGTCGCCGCGATGCCCTTCGATTCGACCACGCCCCCCGCCGCCTATCCGCCCAAGCCCGGAATGGTCGAGCGCGCGCACCTGAACTCCCGCGAGGAGTACGACCGCCTCTACCGCCTCTCGCTGGACGACCCGCCGGGGTTCTGGGCCAGGCAGGCCGAGACGCTGACCTGGTTCCACCGCTGGCATACGGTCTTCGACAGCGACTACGAGGAGGTGGACTTCGGCTGGTTCCTGGGGGGACGGCTGAACGCCTGCTTCAACTGCGTCGACCGGCATCTGAACGAGCGCGGCGACCGGGACGCGATCATCTGGGCCAAGGACGAGCCCGGGGAATACGAGCGCATCAGCTACCGAAAGCTGAAGCACGAGGTCGCCAGGGTGGCGAACGTCTTGAAGCATCACGGCGTGCGCCGGGGCGACCGGGTCGTGCTCTACATGCCGATGATCCCGGAGCTGGCCTACACGATGCTGGCCTGCGCCCGCATCGGCGCCGTGCACTCGGTCGTCTTCGGCGGCTTCAGCGCCGAGGCTATCCGCGACCGGGTCCTGGACTGCGGCGCTCGCGTCATCGTCACCGCCAACGAGGGTCTGCGCGGCGGCCGCCGCCTGCCCCTGAAGGAGACGGTCGATCGCGCCGTCGACGGCCTGGACCTGGTCGACACGGTGCTCGTCGCCCGCCGCACCGACGCCGCGCCGGCGATGCGCCCCGGCCGCGATTTCTGGCTGGACGAGGAATGCCGCCGCCAGCGCTCGACCTGCAGCATCGCCTGGATGGGCGCCGAGGAGCCGCTCTTCATCCTCTACACCTCGGGCTCGACCGGGAAGCCCAAGGGCGTGCTGCACACCACCGCCGGCTACCTGCTCTACGCGGCCATGACCCACCGTCTCGTCTTCGACTTCCACCCGGGCGACATCCACTTCCGCGCCGCTGACATCGGCTGGATCACCGGCCACTCGTACATCGTCTACGGCCCCCTGGCCAACGGCGCGACGACCGTGCTCTTCGAGTCGACGCCCCTCTATCCCGACGCCGGCCGCTACTGGCGGGTGGTGGACGACCTGGGCGTGAACATCTTCTACACCGCGCCGACGGCGATCCGCGCGATCAACTACGAGGGCGACGAGCACGTGACGCGCCACGACCGCGGCTCGCTGCGGGTCCTGGGCACGGTCGGCGAGCCGATCAGCCCCGAGACCTGGCGCTGGTACCACGACGTGGTCGGCGGCGGCCGCTGCCCGGTGATCGACACCTGGTGGCAGACCGAGACCGGCGGCATCCTGATCACGCCCCTGCCCGGCGTGACGCCGCTCAAGCCCGGCTCGGCGACGCTGCCCTTCTTCGGGGTCCGGCCGCTGATCCTGGACGACGCCGGCAACGAGCTGGAGGGCAACGGGGTGGCGGGCAACCTCTGCCTGGCCCAGTCCTGGCCCGGCCAGGCCCGCACCGTCTACGGCGACCACCACCGCTTCCACTCGACCTACTTCACCCGCTTCCCCGGCCTCTACTTCACCGGCGACGGCTGCCGGCGCGACGAGGACGGCTACTACTGGATCACCG
>CAZLHO010000026.1:0-36270 GCA_964559455.1 uncultured Fibrobacteraceae bacterium
CTACGTGCGCCGCACCGGCGACGCGGCCTCGGAATACAGCAGGGATTATTTCGAGGCTGCCGAGGGCCACTACCGGCTGGCCTACGCGGCCTATCCCGACTCGACCGGGCCGATCAAGAACATCGCGCGCATGAAGATCCGGCTCGCGAACGACAACAACGACGATCCCGAGCTGCTGGGCGAGGCCCTGGAGCTGCTGGACGAGGTGCTGCAGAGCGATCCCGGCGCCTACGCCCTGCTGGCGGACAAGGCCAACGTGCTGGGCCGCCTGGGCCGCTCGGAAGAGGCCAACGCCATCTACACGCAGCTGATGGAGGAGCACCCCGAGGACGCCGGGCTGCTGATCGACATCGCCAACCTGGCCCAGGAAGACCTGGAATACGAGCGGGCCGCCGACCTCTACGCGAAGGTCATCGACATCTACGAGCACGACGACAACCCGAACAACGACGAGGAAATCCTCCTGCTCGCCAAGACCGCGGCCGCCTTCTACTCCGATCCCTCGGTGCTGCGCTACGAGAGCGCCATCACCTACTACGGGCGCGCGCTGCTGCTGGAGACGGTCCCCGACGAGAACACCATGCTCCAGAAGCTGCAGACCCATTACAAGTACGGCAAGAGCATGATCGAGACCGCCGAGACCGAGGCCGATCCGGTGCGCAAGGCCGAGATCGAGGCCGCGGCCAAGCAGCAGTTCCGGGACGGCGTCAACGTCGGCAACGCGCTGGTCGGCTCGTTCTTCGACAGCCAGATGGGCTTCTACTATCTGGCGCTTTGCCACAACGAGCTCGGCGACGAGGCCGCCTTCACGTCCAACATGGAGCGCTGGCGCGCCCTCGAGGGGACCGCGGAATAGAACACTTCGCCCGCCGCCGGAGGGCGCCCGGCCCTCCGCCGCGGCGCAACGTTTTCCGGCGGCGGGCGTAATCGATCCCTTGACAAACGAACCCTTTTCAGTGGAGCATTGACGTCAGGCCCCCCGTTCCCGGGCGGCGCCGTACTCAAAACCCACGCGAAGCCTCCTCTCAGCGAACGATCACTCATCCCCCCGTCAGGCACTGGCGCGTCCTTGCGCCGCAGGAGAGTCATGGACATCAAGGAACTTCAGAACAAGAGCATCACGGAGCTCGTCGACATCGCACGCGACCTCAGCATCGAGGGAGTGAACACGCTCCGGAAGTCGGAGCTGATCTTCAAGATCCTCGAGGGCCGGGCCGAGAAGAACGGCCTGATCTACGCCGAAGGGGTGCTGCAGGTGCTGGCCGAGGGCTACGGGTTCCTCCGATCGTCCAAGTACAACTACCTGCCGGGGCCGGACGACATCTACCTTTCCCCCTCCCAGATCAAGAAGTTCGACCTCAAGACCGGCGACACCGTCTCCGGCCAGGTGCGTCCGCCCAAGGACAACGAGCGCTATTTCGCGCTGCTGAAGGTCGAATCGGTCAACTTCGAGGATCCGGAGAAGGCGAAGCGGGTCACGCTCTTCGACAACCTGACCCCCCTGTATCCCGACGAGCTGCTGAACCTGGAGACGGCCAGCGGGGACATCACCACCCGGCTGATCAACCTGATGGCGCCCATCGGCAAGGGCCAGCGCGGCCTGATCGTGTCGCCGCCGCGCGCGGGCAAGACCATCATTCTGCAGAAGATCGCCAACGCGATCACCGAGTCGAACCCCGAGGCCACCCTGATCGTGCTGCTGATCGACGAGCGTCCCGAGGAGGTCACGGACATGGCCCGCTCGGTGAAGGGCGAGGTCGTCAGCTCCACCTTCGACGAGCCGGCCGAGCGGCACGTGCAGGTCGCCAGCATGGTCCTGGCCAAGTCGCGGCGCCTGGTCGAGCACGGCAAGGACGTGGTCATCCTGCTGGATTCGATCACCCGTCTGGCGCGCGCCCACAACACCGTGGTGCCCCATTCGGGCAAGATCCTGTCCGGCGGCGTCGATTCGAACGCCCTGCAGAAGCCCAAGCGCTTCTTCGGCGCGGCCCGCAACATCGAGGAGGGCGGCAGCCTGACGATCATCGCCACCGCCCTGATCGAGACCGGCTCGCGCATGGACGAGGTGATCTTCGAGGAGTTCAAGGGCACCGGCAACATGGAGCTGGTCCTGGACCGCAAGATCGCCGAGAAGCGGATCTACCCGGCCATCGACATCTTCAAGTCGGGAACCCGCAAGGAGGACCTGCTGCTGGACAAGAAGGTCCTGAACAAGGTCTGGGTGCTGCGCAAGTACCTGTCCGACTACAGCCCCAACGAGGCCATGGAGTTCCTGATCGACAAGCTGGGCAAGACCAAGAGCAACGAGCAGTTCCTGGGGGCGATGAACGCCTGACCGGGTGACAAATAATTTGCCTCCGGGGCGTTCCGTGCTTAAATATTAGCGGCTCCGATCAACAGGCACGAACAAGGCCAGAAGGTGCGAACGATGAAGCAAGGCATCCATCCCGAATACGTGGACTGCGAGGTCACCTGCCTCTGCGGCAACGTGGTCCAGACCAAGTCGACGCTGCCCAAGATCAGCGTCGAGATCTGCTCGCAGTGTCATCCCTTCTTCACGGGCCAGCAGAAGATCGTCGATACGGCCGGCCGCGTGGAGCGCTTCATGAAGCGCTACGAGGGAGTCTACGGCGACAAGAAGAAGTCCGGAAACTAGCGCGATCGCAGGCACAACCGCCCGCGCCGCGCGCCTCCGCGTCAGCTCGATCGAGGGTGCCAGGCCAACCGCCGCCGGCGCCCTCTTTCCGTACCGGGAGAACGAGCCATGAACCAGCCCGAAGACCGCCCGAACAACGCCTGCGTGACCGACGCCGCCGAGCTGGACCTCGCCGTCGGGGGTCAGGCCGTCATCGAGGGCGTGATGATGCGCTCGCCGACGGCCATCGCCACCGCCGTGCGCACGCCCGACGGCCGCATCGTCGTGCGCAAGAAGCCCTTCCGCAGCATCCTGCGCCGGCTGCACCTGCACAACGTGCCCGTCCTGCGCGGCGGCATCCACCTGATCGAGTCGCTGGGGGTGGGCATCGGCGCCCTGATGTACTCGGCCGAGCAGGCCACCGTCGAGGAACGGGTCGAGAACGATAAGCAGGGCTTGGGCACCACGCTGATGATGTGGGGCACCGTGGCCTTCTCCTTCGTGCTCAGCATGGGGCTTTTCTTCTACCTGCCCCTGGTGCTGACCGATCTGCTGGGCGTCACGCACAGCTTCTGGTTCAACGTCGTCGACGGCCTGCTGCGCATCGCGCTCTTCGTGCTCTACCTGGCCCTGATCTCGCGCATGCGCGACATGGCGCGGGTCTTCGAGTACCACGGCTCCGAGCACATGTCGATCCACGCCTTCGAGAACGGGCGCGAGCTGAGCCCCGAGGGCGCGCGGCCCTTCACGACCCTGCACCCCCGCTGCGGCACCAGCTTCCTCTTCTTCGTGATGCTGATCGCCCTGGCCGTCTTCGCCTTCCTGGGCCGTCCCGAGACCGTGGCCGACCGCCTGATCCGCCTGGCCTACGTGCCCCTGATCGGCGGTCTGGCCTACGAGGCGATCAAGCTCTCGGGCCGTTTCAAGAACAGCGTCCTGCTCAAGCCCTTCATCTGGCCGGGACTGATGATGCAGAAGATCACCACCAGCCGTCCCGACGACGACCAGCTGGAGGTCGCCATGGCCGCCCTGCGCGCCGTCCTGACCCCCGAGGCCGAGGGCTTCCGCGAGAAGACCTACTTCGAGATCGAGACCAGGCCCGCCGCCGTCGGCGGCGACGCGGAGGCGCTGTCGTGAGGGACACCATCGCCGCGCTGCGCGAGAAGACCGAGAGCCTGGCCCTGGAGCTCAGCGATCCCGCGCTGGTCAAGGACCGCAAGCGCTTCCGGGACGTCTCGCGCGAGCATTCCCGCCTGGCCGGCATCCTGGCCGCGGGCGACCGGTTCCTGGACATCGAGCGCCAGCTCGCCGAGAACACGGCCCTGCTGGAGGCCGAGACCGATCCCGAGATGCTGGACATGGTCCGCGAGGAGGTCGCGCAGCTGGAGGAGGGGCTCGAGACCGCCCGCGCCGAGCTGGAGCTGGCCCTGCTGCCCCACGACCCCAACGACGACCGCGACGCCATCCTCGAGGTCCGCGCCGGCACCGGCGGCGACGAGGCGGCGCTCTTCGCCGAGGAGATCGCGCGCATGTACGTGCGTTTCGCCGAGGCCAGGCGCTGGAAGGTCGAGCCCATCGACGGCACGCCGGGCACGGCGGGGGGGATGAAGGAGGTCAGCTACGCCCTGCGCGGCGAGGGCGCCTACGGCCTGCTGCGCTGGGAGAGCGGCGTGCATCGCGTCCAGAGGGTGCCGGCCACCGAGAGCCAGGGGCGCATCCACACCTCGGCCGTGACCGTGGCCGTGCTGCCCGAGGCCGAGGAGGTGGACGTGGCGATCGAGGAGAAGGATCTGCGCATCGACGTCTACCGCGCCAGCGGCCCCGGCGGCCAGTCCGTCAACACCACCGACTCGGCGGTGCGCATCACCCACGTGCCGACCGGCCTGGTCGTCCAGTGCCAGGACGAGAAGTCCCAGCACAAGAACAAGTCCAAGGCGATGATGGTCCTGCGCTCGCGCCTGCTGGAGCGCGCCATCTTCGAGCAGGAGCAGGCCCGCTCGGCAGAGCGCCGTTCGCAGGTGGGCACCGGCGACCGCAGCGCCAAGATCCGCACCTACAACTTCCCGCAGACCCGCGTCACCGACCACCGAATCGGGTTGACCGTCCACAACCTGGACGCCATCATGCAGGGAGAACTGGACGAGATCGTCGCGGCCCTGCAGGCCTACCGGCGCGACCAGGCCCTCCAGGCCAGCCGCGAAGGCTTCTGAGCCGCAGCCTTCGGGCGCCCGCCGTCGCCGCGCCCTCCGGGCCGGCCTCCCGTGCGGGCGGCCGCCATCCCCGGGCGCCGTCATGACCGAATCCCTGAAGACCGTCCGCGAACTGATCCAGGTCACGACCGCCTATCTCGAGGGCAAGGGCGTCGAGTCGGCGCGCCTGAACGCCGAACGCCTGCTGGGCGACGCGCTGGGCCTTTCCCGGCTCGACCTCTACCTGCACCACGACCGGCCCCTGGTCCCGGACGAGATCGAGACCTTCCGGGCGCTGGTGCGCCGGCGGGCGGCGGGCGAGCCCCTGCAACGCATCCTGGGCGAGACCGAGTTCTATTCGCGGGCCTTCAAGGTCGAGCCCGGCGTCTTCGTGCCCCGTCCCGAGACCGAGCGGCTGGTGGAGCGCTGCGTCGGCCTGCTGACCGGCGGCGTTTCCCAGGTCGTGGCCCCCGTGGCCCTGGAAGTGGGTTGCGGCACCGGCGTCATCGCGATCAGCCTGGCCGCCGAGATCCCCCGCCTGACCGTCCACGCCTCGGACGTCAACCCCCGGGCGACCGCCCTGGCCGAACGCAACGCCCGCCGGCTGGGCGTGGCCTCGCGCTGCCACTTCGTCGAGGCGCCGCTGTGCCGTGGCTTCCCGGCGACCCTGAAGGGCAAGGTCGACCTGCTGGTCAGCAACCCGCCCTACATCCGCAGCGGCGAGATTCCCGACCTGCCGGTCGAGGTCGTCGGGCACGATCCCCACGAGGCCCTGGACGGCGGCCGGGACGGCCTGGACCTCTACCGTGCGCTGGCCGACCAGGCCGTCGTCTGGCTGCACGAGGACGGCTGGCTGGCGGTGGAGATCGGCGCCGACCAGGACGACGCCGTGGCCGAAATCCTGTCCCGCAGCGGCTGCCGGGACATATCCGTGACCCGCGACTATAATGACCTGCCGAGGGTGGTCGCGGCCCGCCGGGGGCCGCGTTCGTGAAGCAGCGGGGAGGCTGAGATGGACAGATTCGTGATCGAGGGACCGACGCGGCTGAAGGGCGAGGTGACCGTCGGCGGGGCCAAGAACGCCGTGCTGCCCCTGATGGCCGCCGCGCTGCTGTCCCGGGGCGCCTCGGTGATCGAGAACGTGCCCGACCTGCGCGACGTGCGCACCTTCATGCGCCTGCTCGAAATGCTGGGCGCCCGCTGCGACCTGGGCGACGGCGTCCTGCGCATCGACGCCTCGGACCTGACCTCGCTGGAGGCGCCCTACGAACTGGTCAAGACCATGCGCGCCAGCATCTACGTGCTGGGGCCGCTGCTGGCGTCGCGCGGCGAGGCGCGGGTGTCGCTGCCGGGCGGCTGCGCCTGGGGCCCGCGGCCGGTCAACCTGCACCTGGAGGGGCTGCGCAAGCTGGGCGCCGAGCTGGAGCTGGATTCGGGCTACATCCACGCCAGGGCGCCCGGCGGCCTGCGCGGCGATGCCTTCAAGTTCGATCCCAGCTCGGTCGGCGCCACCTGCAACGTGCTGATGGCGGCGGTGCTGGCCAAGGGGACCACCGAGCTGATCAACAGCGCCATCGAGCCCGAGGTGACCCAGCTGGCCGAGGCCCTGATCGATTCCGGCGCGCGCATCTCGGGCCTGGGCACGACGACGCTGACCGTCGAGGGCGTCGATGAGATCGCGCCCCTGCGCGCCCGCGTCATCCCCGACCGCATCGAGGCCGGCACGTTCCTGGCCGCCGCGGCGATCACCGGCGGCGACATCCTGCTGCGCGGCTGCCGCCCCGACCACATGGAGTCGGTGATCGGCGTGGTGCGCGACATGGGCTGCGAGGTCGAGGTCGGCGACGACACCCTGCACGTGCGCGCCCCCGAACGCCTGAAGCCGGTGGAGGTCGCGACCCGTCCCTTCCCGGGCTTCCCCACGGACATGCAGGCCCAGGTGATGGCCGCCTGCACCCTGGCCGACGGGACCAGCTACCTGACCGAGACCATCTACACCGACCGCTTCACCCACGTCGCCGAGATGCATCGCCTGGGCGCGGACATCGAGATGGACGGGGCCACGGCCGTGATCCGCGGGCGCGAGCAGCTGGAGGGCGCCCCGGTGATGGCCACCGACCTGCGCGCCAGCGCGGCGCTGATCCTGGCCGGCGTCGCCGCCCAGGGCCAGACCACCGTCGAGCGCGTCTACCACATCGACCGCGGCTACGAGCACATCGAGAAGAAGCTGGCCGGCCTGGGCGCGTGCATCCGTCGGGAGCGGGCGTGAGCGCTGCCGAACGCCACTTCATCCTGGGCACCGCCGGGCACGTCGACCACGGCAAGTCGGCCCTGATCCGCGCCCTGACCGGCGTCGAGACCGATCGCCTGAAGGAGGAGCGGGCGCGCGGCATCAGCATCGAGCTGGGCTTCGCCGAGTTCCCCCTGGAGGACGGCATCGTCCTGGGCGTCGTCGACGTCCCCGGCCACGAGCGCTTCGTCAAGCAGATGGTCGCCGGCGCGGGCGGCGTGGACCTGGCCTTCCTGGTCGTCGCCGCCGACGAGGGGGTCATGCCCCAGACCGTCGAGCACCTGGAGATCCTGCAGTCGCTGGGCGTGCGCGGCGGCGTGATCGTGATCACCAAGAGCGACCTGGTGGACGAGGAGATCGCGGCCGTGGCCGCCGAGGAGGCCCGCGACCTGGTCGCCGGCACCTTCCTTGAAGGCAGGCCCGTGGTCGCGGTGTCGGCCGTGACCGGCGACGGCCTGGACGCCTTGCGCGCCGCCGTCCTGGCCGAGGCCCGGGCTCTGCCCGCGCGCCCCGCCGAGGGTCCCTTCCGCCTGCCGGTCGACAGGATCTTCACGATGCCCGGCGCGGGAGTCATCGTCACCGGCACCTGCTGGAGCGGGTCGGTGGGCGCGGGAGACCGCCTGCTGCTGGAGCCCGGCGGCGCCAAGGTGCGCGTGCGCGACGTGCAGGCCCACGGCCGTCCCGCAGTGCGCGGCGGTTCGGGCCAGCGCCTGGCCCTGGCCCTGCACGGGATCAAGCGCGAGGATGTGGAGCGCGGCGACCAGGTGGTCTCGGCCGGCGCCGCGGCCCCGGCGCGCCGCCTGGACGCCCGGATCACGCTGGTGCCCCATTGGCGCGGCGTCGTCAAGAACCGCCAGCGGGTGCACGTGCACCACGCCGGCCGCGAGGTGCTGGGGCGCGTCGTGCTGCTGGACCGCGAGGAGCTCGGCGGCGACGCCCCCGAGGCGCGTCGCGGCCTGGTGCAGATCTACCTGGAGGGCCGTCTGGTCGCGGTGCCCGGCGACCGGCTGGTGCTGCGCTTCTACTCGCCGGTGACCACGATCGCCGGCGGCGAGGTGCTGGCCTGCGACCCGCCGCGCCGCCGCCGCTTCGACGCCGCGGCGCTGGCGGAACTGGCCGTGCTGGAGGAGGGCGACCCCGCGGCCCTGCTGCGGCAGCGGCTGCGCGAGGCCGGATTGGCCGGATTGCCGGCCGCCGAGGCGGCCGCGGCGCCCGAGGGCGTCGTCGTCGTGGGCGGTCGCTGCTACGACGCGGACGTTCTGGAAGCGGCCAGCGCCAAGCTGACCCGATTGGTGGCCGACTACGCCGGCCGCCATCCCCTGCGCCTGGGCGTGCCCCGGGAAGAGGCGCGCCGCCGCATCGGCTTCCCCGGCGGCGCCGCCGACTGGAACGCCCTCTGCGTCCACCTGGCCGCCGCCGGCGACTGGGCCCCGGTCGGCGACCGCCTGGCGGCCGGTCCCGACGGCCCGCCCTTGCCCGCCGCCGTCCGCGACGCCGTCGCCGCCTTCGAGAAGGCCCTGCGCGCCGCCGGGCCGGTCTGGCCCGGTCTGGACGAGCTGGCCGGCGCGCTGCCCGCGGACGCCCCGAAGGCCGACGAGTTCCTGCGCCACCTGTTGGACCGGGGCAGGGCGGTGACCGTCGCCGAGGACTACTTTGTGCACCGCGACGCGCTGGCCGACCTGGCCGCGCTGCTGCGCGGGCACTTCGCCGGCGAGGATGCGCTGAACTTCGCCACCTTCCGGGAACTGACCGGATTGAGCCGCAAGCTGGGCATCCCGATGCTCGAATACCTGGACCAGACCGGGATCACCCGCCGCGACGGCGACGTCCGCCGCGCCGGGCCCCGACTCGCCGCGGAGGCGGCCGACGCATGAACCACCCGACGATCGTTGCCCCCCGCCGCTCCACCCGCCAGGTCAGCGTGGGCGGCGTCACCGTCGGCGGCGACGCGCCCGTGCGCGTGCAGTCGATGACCACCACCCGCACCGGCGACGCCGAGGCGACCCTGGCCCAGATCCGCGAACTGGCCACCGCCGGCGCCGAGATCGTGCGCGTGACCGTGAACGACGAGGAGGCCGCCGCCGCGCTGCCCCGCATCGTGCGCGAGTCGAACATGCCCCTGGTCGCGGACATCCACTACCAGCACACGCTGGCCCTGCGCTCGCTGGACGCCGGCATCGCCAAGCTGCGCATCAACCCCGGCAACATCGGCGCGAAGGAGAAGGTGCGCGAGGTGGCCCGCGCGGCCAAGGACCGCGGCGTGCCGATCCGCATCGGCGTGAACCGCGGCAGCCTGCACTCGCGCTACGACGATCTGCTGGCCCGCGACCCCGCCGGCGCCCTGGTGCAGAGCGCCCTGGACGAGCTGGCCGAACTCGACGCCGTGGGCTTCACCGACGCCGTGGTCAGCCTCAAGAGCAGCGAGCCCACCGAGGTGATCGACGCCTGCCGCCGCTTCGCGAAGATCTCGGACGTGCCGCAGCATCTGGGCGTGACCGAGGCCGGCACCCTGCTGGCCGGCTCGGTGCGCTCGGTGGCGGCGATGAGCGTGCTGCTGGCCGAGGGCGTGGGCGACACCGTGCGCATCTCGCTGGCCGCCGACCCCGTCGAAGAAGTGACCGCCGCCTTCCACATGCTGTCGGCCCTGGGCCTGCGCCAGCGCTTCGCCCGCGTCGTGGCCTGCCCTACCTGCGGCCGTGTGGAGGTCGACGTCGTCGCCCTGGCGGCCAAGGTCGAGAAGCTGGCCCGCGACCTGCCCGCAGACAAGATCATCTCGGTGATGGGCTGCATCGTGAACGGCCCGGGGGAGGCCAAGGCCGCGAACCTGGGCATCGCCGCCGGCAGGACGAAGGTGGCGATCTACCGCGACGGGCATCTGCATCGGAACATCGCCAAGGACGAGCTGGATGCGGTGTTGGAAGAGGAGATCGAGCGGTTGAAGTGACGGCCTCCGAGGGGTGATCACACACCGGTCATTCAGGGACGGAGGGGATGCTCATCGTGAGCATCCCCTCCTTTTCGCTCCGGGGCGGGCGGCGTCCTGCCGCCCGCTCCCTCCGCGGAACCCTGCCTGACCGGTGTGTGATCACCCTCGGGGCGACTCATCCACGCCGCTCGCAAGGACTTGGCGCCTCCTCGACGCCCCCGGCGCCCCTGGATCATCACCCTCGGGGTGCCTCACCCAAGCCGCTCGAAAGAAGGGGCGGCCTCCTGCCGCCGGCTGCCTGCGCGGAACCTTGCGCGACCGGGCCACGATCCCCCTCGGGCCCTGCCCGCCCCAGGCCGCGCGGGAAAAATGGGAAGGATGTGCGCATCGATGAATTTGAATTGACAATGATCAACGAAATCGCTAACCTGGCCCCCTCATAATCGGAACGCATATCTCGCCCCTTATTCGTGGTTTCGCCCGGCGCGCCCGAGCCGGAACGATCCCGGTCCAACATCAAATACCAGAATGGACCGCGTTTCGGCGTCGCCGGCCCGCGGGCGAAATCCATGACCATCCATACTCTCAGCATCCCATCGATCCGTCGCGACGTTACGTCTTCGCGGGCGTCCGGCGGCCACTATCCGCATCACCACGAGAGGACGCGTGGATCCGTACGGGAGGGAACCCGTCCGCCCGATCCCGGGGGCGGCTGAACGCTTCGACCGACCAGGGGGTTGCCATGTATCGCCGATTCGTCATCGTCCTGCTCCTGCTGACATCCTGGGCCGCCGCCGCGGTCGCGCAAGACGACATCCTGATCAACGAGATCCTGTTCAATCCGGCCGGTCCGGATTCGTCGGCCGAGTGGGTCGAGCTCTACAACCCGGGGGCCTCGCCGGTGGACCTCGACGGCTGGCGGCTGACCGACGCGGACAGCACGATCAACCTGTACCTGCCCGCGCTGGAGCTGCCCGCCGGGGGCTACCTGGTGGTCCGCCTTTTCGACGGCGACGACGACCTGGACCTGAGCGACGGCTGGGGCGTGTACAACACCGGCGTGGTGTGGCCCGTCTTCGACAACGACGCCGACGCCTGCGTGCTCTACGCCGGGCTGCCCGACCCGTCGCGGGTCGTGGACTGCGTGGCCTGGTCCGCGACGGGGTCGGCGCCGGCCGGCGACGCGCTCGATGACGCGGTCCTGCAGGGCGAGTGGTCGCTCGGGGAGTACCTGGACACCTCCTTCGGCGGCAACGCCTTCGTGGCGCCCTGGGCCGAGATCTCGGGCGAGACGATCGGCCGCGACGCGCTGGCGACCGACACCGACGACGCGTCCGACTGGGCCGACCACGGCGGCGCCGACGCCCTCGTCTGCACGCCCGGCCGCGTCAACGACGGCCCCTACTACCTGGGCCACGACCTGAACCACCAGGCCCAGTGGAGCCTCAACCAGTTCCTGTGGGAGTTCGGCCTGGACATCGAGAACGCCTCGTGGACGGGCATCTCGGTCAGCGAGAGCCCGGCCCAGGTCATCGCGAACGCCAACCACGTCTTCGCGGTGCGGTCGCGGCAGAGCGGCGAGACCGCCACGTTCTCGGGCGCGGTCGCCTGCGACCTGCAGGACATGGGCGGCTCGGTCTGGCGGCTGGTCATGTCGGGCCTGATGACCTCGACCCGCGGCTCGGAATCCCTGCAGTTCGGCTGCGCGGTGACCGACTCGGCCCGGCAGGTCGGCCTGCAGGGCCGCAACTCCCGCAACGCCACCCTGGTCTACACTTCGCCCACGGGGCAGACCGTGACCCGCCAGGTGGATTTCTCCGAGGACTACGCCTGGACCGGCCCGACGACGCTCGAGGTCGCCGACTCCCGGAGCTTCGACGACACCCGCGACCCCGCCGGCGCGCCAGTGCCCGGCGCGGGCCTGGAGGGGGTCCGCTCGGGGACGGTGGTCCGCGAGTTCCTGGGCGACTCGGGCGAGAACGCCGCCATCGACGTGCAGACGCTCTACGCGGCGCCCGCCGGCGCGCCGAGCGAGCGGATGACCTACTCCGCCGACTTGACGGTGAACGCCCAGGGCGGCGGCGAGGGCAGCATCGGCAAGAAGATCAAGGTCGGGGGGCGGGACATCCACCTGCGCGTGCCGGGGACCTTCAGTTGCCGCTCGAATGGCCTCCTCGATATCCTCTGGGTCATGGACGGCGGGAACGACGAGGTCGGTTACCTCGAGGCCGAGTGCGCGGGCGAGGTGGAGATCAACGGCGATCCCCTGGGCAGCTACGTCGAGAGCGGCTTCGCCGGCATCACGATCGACGGCGAGACGGTCCCGGCCTTCGCCTTCTGCGTTCAGGGCGGGACCGAGCCCGTCGGTCCGGCCAAGCTCTTGGCGAAGAAGGCGCGATGGAGGGACGCCTTGCGCTGCATCAACGTCATCACCTGGTCGGTGGTCTGCTCGGCAGCCGCCATCGGCACCGGCGGCCTCGGCGGCGGTGCGGCCGCGTACGGCTGCGTCGCCGGAGCCGCGCTGACGGACCAGCTCATCTCGAGATGCGTTCCCCCGGCCGTGGGCGGCACGCCGTCCGACGACCCGCCGCCGCTGATCACCCTGCCGCGCCTGCTCTACCAGCCGTCGCCGGGCATCACGGCGCGCGAGATGCACCTGGCCCAGGACTCCTTTCCCGTGAAGGGGATCCTCGAGGACTGCGAGCTCAGCACCTGCGACGTCCGCTTCGACATGGCCTACAACATCGCGGCGCCCGGAAGCTACGTGAACGACCCCGGCGACTCGCTGGTCTTCGACATCGAGCCGGTGCGTGAGGGGGCCGTCGTGAGTGATGTCCGGTTGTATTTCAGGTTGAAGCGGAATCCGCTCTTCGACGCCTACCGCAGCTCCGGCCTTCCCGATTTCGGCTTCGCGCCCGGCTGCTCGGTGCTCGACATCGACGGCGACCGGGTCGAGGCGCGCTGGAGCTTCGACCTGCCGGACTCGGATTTCCTCTACCCCGGCGACGAGCTCCACTACTTCGTGCAGGCCGTGGACGACCTGGGCGGGGACCTGTTCTCCTACACGATGCCGCCCGACACGACGGGCTTCTCGCTCTTCCCTGGCGATGCCGACTACCGGCCCAACCTCTATCCCGAGAGCTTCGTGATGCGGGCCCTGCCCTCGCTGGCGATGGACCCCGAGCCGGCCACGCCGCCGATCCTGGTCTGGATCGAGCGTCTCGTGCCCGCCGCCTACGGGTACGGCACGGGGGACTGGGAGGCTTTCCTGCGGGGGCTCGAGAAGCTGCGCGACAGCCTGCGCCACCTCGGCTACCAGGCCGGGATCGACTACGACGTCTACTACGCCTGCGACGGCGGCGCCGGCTTCGGCAACGGCCTGGACGGACGCGCCACCCCGGCCCTGATCCAGGACTACGAGACGATCGTCTACGCCAGCGGCCTCCTCGCCGAGAACACGCTGTCCGGAGGCGATCCCGCCTCCGATCCCACCGACGACCTGGCCCTGCTCGAGGGCTGGCTGCAGCTGGGCGGCAAGAACCTGGTCCTGTTCGGCGACAACCTGGCCCGCGACCTGAGCGACGACGCGCCCCTCTTCCTGGCCGACTGGATCGGCGCGAGCTACGTGGAGCCCGACGTGCGCCCGCTGATCGGGAAACCGACGACGCCGCCCCGGGTGCTGGACGCGGTGCCGCTCGACGGCCTGCTGGACTCCTTCGAGGGCGTGCTGTTCTGCGCCGCTCCGTGGGACACCATCGAAATCAGGTATCCGATCGACATCGATCCCCTGGTCGGCTCCGACGCCGTCCTGCCGTTCAACGGCGGGTCGAGAGTGGCCGTCCTCGAGTCCCAGGGCGGCGCCAACCCCTATGCGGCGCTGATCCACAACCACGTGGCCGCGTTCGACGACGACGTCTTCTTCGCGCCCTTCGACCTCGACCGCCTGGGCACGTCGACGGCCCTGTCCGGCCCCGTGTCGCCGCTTTCGGCCCGGGCCTGGCTGCTGAACGACATCCTGATGCACTGCGGCCACATGGGCAGCGGCGTGCCGGTGACGGTGCCGACGGCTCCGCGCGAGCTGACGGTCCGCGGCTACCCGAACCCCTTCAACCCGTCGATCCGCATCGTCTACGCTATGCCGGCGCGCGGCGAGATCGCGATCAGGATCTACAACCTGCGCGGACAGCTGGTCCGGACGCTGATCGACGAACCGGTCGGCAAGGGGGAGAGCTTCGTGATCTGGGACGGCACGGACGAGGCCGGGCGCGCGCAGGCCTCGGGCGTCTACTTCTGCCGGACCCGGGGCGCGGGGAAGACGATCACGCAGAAGATCGCGCTCCTCAAATAAGCGGGCGGCCGCAGTCCGGCCAATCAGGGACGGCGGGGATGCTCATCGTGAGCATCCCCGCCTTTTCGCCACGGCGGGCCGGAGGAACCGAGGCCCTTTCCCGCCGCTCCGCGCGGCCGGGGAGGCCTGTCCCCCGTCCGGCACGGGCGTCGCGGAGGCTGCGGGCGGCAGGAGGCCGCCCGCGCCGGAGCGCCGAGGCCAAGGCCGCAGGAGGCGGCCGCCCGCCGTCTCGGGACGGACGGGGGACAGGCCTCCCCACGCCGAACGCGCGAATCAGGAAAGGATCTCGGTCCCCTCCGGCACCCCGGGCTCGACCATCACCGTCTTCGCCTGCAGCGTCGCCGCGGTGCCCGGCGGGCTCTTGCGCGGCTTGCGCACGTAGCGGCGCTGCGTGTACAGGACCGGCACCAGGCCCGAGTTGCGCGCCTTGCTGTACTGGGCGGCCAGGCGGGCGGCCAGTTCCAGCACTCGCTTCGGCACCTGCTCGGGCTTGCCCTCGCTGCGCAGGATGACGTGGCTGCCCGACACGCCCTGGGCGTGCAGCCACCAGTCGCGGGGCCCGGCGCATTTGTGCGTGGTCTCGTCGTTCTCCTTCGCGCCGCGGCCGACCCAGACCTCCCACTTCCCCTCGATCAGGTAGCGGCGGTAGGGCAGGGCGGTGACGATCGGGCCGCCGGCGCGCGGGGCGCCGGGACGTCGCTCGGGACCCAGCAGCTCGGCGTGGGCGAGGCGCCACTCGGCCAGGGCGGCCAGGCGTGCGACCCCGTCGCCCTCGACCGTGGCGGGCAGGGCGGCTGCGGCCGCGTCGATCACGTCCAGCCGAGCCTGCGCTGTTTCCAACCGGTCGGCGATCACCGCTCGGCCGCGCTCGGCCTTCCGGGCCCGCTTGAAGCAGCGCTCCATGTTCGCGGCCGGGCTCAGCGCCGGGTCCAGGTCGATGCGCAGGGGCTCGCCCGCGGCGTCGGCCAGCTCGACGCTCGCCGGGCCCTGGGCGAGCTCGTGCAGATGGATGGCCAGGGTCTCGCCGGCGCGGCGGTCGGCCTCGCCGCGGTCGGCGCGGTCCAGGTCGCGGGCCAGGTTGTCGCGCAGGCGCTGCGCGGCGTCGCGGGCCCGGCGCAGGGCGGTGTCGGCGCGGGTCGCCGCATCGCGGGCCAGGACATCCGCCAGGATCGCGGGCGCGGCCTTGCGGCAGGCCGCCGCCGCGACGTCCGCGGTTTCGGCGTCGATGGTCGATGAAGCGGTCGGCGGCGAGTCCAGGGTCGCCGGGTGGGGCGAGGCGTGGGCCGACCACAGCCGCCGGCCGTCGCCGTCGGGCAGGACCTCGGCCAGCACCAGGTTGCCGCGCGGGCCGAAGAACTGCACTGCCAGGCGCAGCTCGCCGCCGTCACGTTCGGAGAAGATCAGGTAGAGCACGCGGTCGTCGGCGGCGACGGCCACGTCGCGCAGCACCGCGTCGCGCAGGCGGGGCGTGACCGTGAGGTCGCGGGGCCGCACCGGCGAAAGGGCGTCGTGGACGGGGCGGGGCAGCAGGTCGGGCGTGTCCCAGGCCAGCACGGCGCCGGAGCGGGCCGTCAGATGGACGTGCGCCGGAGGCGTGGCCGCCTCCGGCGCCGCAGCGGAAGGGGATTCCAGGGTCAGTCGCAGCCAGCCCGGTCCGCCGGCGAGGCGGCCCACCGCACGCCCGACGAGCCGCGCGCGCCACGAGGCGGCCAGCGCGGCCAGGGCCGCGCGCTCGCGCCAGGGCTGTGCGTTGCCCGCCATGCGTAGCCGGGCTAGAAGAAGGTCAGGCCGGCGGTCAGCTTGACGTCGGGCGACCAGTCCGACGGGCCGATCTTCAGCTCGACGAAGAATTCCTTCGTGTCGTCCAGACGCTTGCTCAGGCCGCCCAGGATGTTCAGCACGATCTTGGTCTCGCTGTCGTCGACGTCGCCCGTGTAGCCCTCCGGCAGATCGAAGTCGAAGCTGACGTGGTTCACGCCCAGGCCGCCGCCCAGGTAGGGTGTGAAGCCGCCCAGGTCGGCGTCGTAGAACGAGTAGACCAGCTCGGCGTTGAAGGCGAAGAGCGTGGCGTTGTCGCCGAAGCCGATCTCGAGGTTGGGCGTCAGCATCAGGTCGGGCGTGAAGGCGTAGGCCTGCGCGTGGCCGCCGACGAAGAACTGGTCGGGGTCGAAGCTGAAGCCGGCCCGGGGGCCGAAGGCGATCTTGTGGGGCTCGTAGGCGCTCGCCGTCTCCTGGGCCGTGGCGGCGCCGGCGGCCAGCAGGGCGGCCAGGGCGATGATGTAGATGATTCTCCTCATGTGACCTTTCTCCCTTCCATGGGTTCACGGCATCCCTCGCGGGTCGCGCCCATGATGCCACCGGTCGGCCGGCTCCGCAAGTCCCGTCGCGGCCTGCACTGCGTTCTTGCCGCTCCGGGGGGTGTTGCCTACACTTGGCGCGACCCGCCCCCCCGTCCTTTTGGACCCGACTCGGGAGATGACCATGCTCAGCATGACCGGCTTCGGCACCGGCAAGGCGACCGCCGGCGTTCAGACCGTGACCGTCGACCTGCGCTCCGTGAACCACCGCTTCCTGGACATCGCGATGAAGCTGCCCGCCAGCGTGTCGCCCTTCGAGATCGACATCCGCAACGTCCTGAAGGACCGCCTGGCCCGGGGACGCGTTTCTTGCATGGTCCTGGTCGATCGGGAATCGACGACGGCGGCGCCCCAGCTGCTCTCGCGGGTGATCGCGCAGCTGCAGGAGATGGGCGCGGCGATGGTCGAGGCCGGCCTGCCCCGTCCCGAGATCACCCTGGACCACGTGCTGGCGGCCTCCGACATCTTCCATCCCGGCGACGAGGACGTCGATCCCGAGGACCTGCGCGGGGCCCTGCTCGCCGCCCTGGACGAGGCCGTCACCGCCCTGGTCACGATGAAGCGGATCGAGGGCGAGGGCCTGGCCGCCGAGCTGGGCGCGCGCCTGAAGGCCGTCCGCGGCCATCTGGATACGGTGAAGACCCTGACGCCGCAGGCCGTCGAGGAATCCCTGGCCCGGTTGCGCGAGCGTCTGGCCCAGCTCCTGGACGACCAGATCGATCCCCAGCGCCTGGCCCAGGAGGCGGCGATCCTGGCCGACCGCGGCAACATCACCGAGGAATGCGAGCGGCTGGACAGCCATCTCGAGCAGTTCCGGGCCGCCCTGGCCGAGGGCGGCCAGGTGGCCAAGCGCCTGAACTTCCTGCTGCAGGAGATGCATCGCGAGGTCAACACCATGGGGTCCAAGACGGCCAACATGGAGATCACCGGCGCGGTGATCGCGATGAAGGAAGAGGTCGAGTCGATGCGCGAGCAGGTCCAGAACCTGGAGTAGTCCATGCTGATCCTGATCTCCGGCCCCAGCGGCGCCGGCAAGAGCACCCTGGTCAAGGCCCTGATGGCCGCCGATCCGCGCCTGGCCTTCTCGGTGTCGACGACCACGCGGCCGATCCGCGCCGGCGAGACCGACGGCGTGCAGTACCACTTCGTGGACGACGCCGAGTTCGACCGCCTGGTCGCCGCCGACGCCTTCGTCGAGTGGGCCCACGTCCACGACCGCCGCTACGGCACCCGCAAGGACCACGTGCGCGACATGGTCGACGCCGGCCGCCTGCCGCTGTTCGACCTGGACGTCCAGGGCGGCAAGAACCTGATCGACCTCTACGGCGACGAACTGGTCTCGCTCTTCGTCTTCCCGCCTTCCTGGGACGAACTGGAGCGCCGCCTGCGCGGGCGCAAAACCGACGACGACACGGTCATCGCCACCCGGCTGCGCAACGCCCGCTGGGAGGTGGGCTACGCTCGGCACTACGGCTACTGGATCGTGAACGACGACCTGGACGCGGCCCTGGCGCGCATGCGGGCAGTCCTGGCGGCCGAGGAATGCCGCCGCGAGCGCTTCGGCGCCCCTCCCTTGGCCCCGCATTCCGCCGTCGACGGCCCTCAAGTCGATTGACGACAAGCATTTGAAAAAATCGGATTGAAAATTACCAAAGATGGAATACATTGATAGGTCCACGTCGGCCGGGCTCTCCCGTAGGCCCGGCGTTGCCGTGTGTCCGCGAGCGCACCCTTTTCAGGCTCCCGAGGTGAACTGGATATGGCGACATACATCCGGCGCAAGGACGTCACCGACGTCATCGAGAACAAGTTCGAGGCGATCAAGGTGGCCGCCCTCGAGGCGCGGCGCCTGAACGACCGGGCCCGCACGGCCGGGGCCAACCTGCCCGGCAAGATCACGACCATGGCCGTCACCCGCCTCATCGAAGGCAAGGTCGAGTATTTCGACAAGCGGGAACGTCTGGCCGCGCTCAAGGCGGAGCAGGAGGGGGAAGAGTAGATCATGGCGCGAGCAAACGTGCTGCAGCTCGTGACCGGGGGGATCGCCGCCTACAAGTCCTGCCTGCTGACCCGCCTGCTCGTGCAGGCGGGTTTTTCCGTCCGGGTGGCGATGACCGCCGCCGCCCAGCGCCTGGTCGGCCCCGTCACCTTCCGCGCCCTCTCGGGGCACGGCGTGGCCACCGATCTCTGGGGCGAAGGCGACACCGATCCCCTGGACCACGTCGAGCTGGCCCGCTGGGCCGACGTCGCCGTGGTCGCCCCGGCCACCGGCAACCTGCTGGGCAAGGCCGCCCACGGAATCGCCGACGACATCGTGACCACCCTGCTGCTGGCCTGGGAAGGCCCCCTGGTCCTGGCTCCGGCCATGAACGACGTGATGTGGCGCCACCCCGCCACCCGCGCCAACCTGGCCCTGCTGCAGGAGCGGGGCGCCCGGGTCGTGCCGCCGGGCACGGGCTGGCTGGCCTGCGGCGTCGAGGCCGAAGGGCGCATGGCCGAGCCCGACGAGATCTTCGCCGCCGTCTCCGAGGCGGCGGCCGGCGTCGTCGCGGCCGCGGCTCCCGACGCGGAGTCCCCGTGGCGCGGAGTGCGCGTCGTGGTCACGGCCGGCCCCACCCGCGAGCCCATCGACGCCATCCGCTTCATCAGCAACCAGAGTTCGGGCTTCTTCGGCTTCGCCATCGCCGCCGAGGCCGCCCGTCGCGGCGCCCGGGTCGTCCTGATCCACGGGCCCGTCGATCTGCCGACGCCGCCCGGCATGGAGAAGGTCGTGGGCGTCGAGACCGCCGCCCAGCTGGCCGACGCCGTGCGCGACGAGCTCGGCGACGGCGTCCGCTGCCTGATCATGGCCGCCGCGGTCGCGGACTTCGCCCCGCGCGTCGTGGCCTCCGGCAAGGTCAAGAAGCAGAGCCTGGGCACGGCCTGGAACCTCGAGATGACCCGCACGGTCGACATCCTGGCCGAGATCGTGCCCGGCCAGGACAAGCGGGGCATGACGGTGGTCGGCTTCGCGCTCGAGACCGAGGACGTGCTGGCCCGCGCGGAAGAAAAGATGCGGGCCAAGGACATGGACTTCATCGTCGCCAACGACCCCACGGCCGAGGACGGCGCCTTCGGCGACGGCCGCCACCGGGTCCGCCTGCTGGGCGACGCCGAGGGCCTGATCTGGGACAGCGGTCCCGCGGACAAGGCGACCCTGGCCGCCGGCCTGCTCGACCAGCTGGGTCCGCGACTGAAATCCTGCGACGCCGACGGCGGGGATCGGGCGTGACCCGGGACGACGACAGCCCGGCCCGCCTGGCGGCCGATCTGGCGACCTACCTGAGCCAGCTCCAGGACCACGGCGTCGAATGGATCCTGGACGCGGGCGAACCCGCGGACCTGCCTGCGCCAGCGGCCGTGACCGCGCCCGAACCCGTCGCCGCGCCCGCCGCCGTCCCCGCGCCCGCTCCGGCCGTCGCCGAACGCGCCGCGGAGCGCGCCCGCCGCGAGGCCGAGTTCGCCGAGCGCTGCGCCGCCTTCGTCCAGGCGACTCTCGAGACGATCGCCGTCCATCGCCCCGAACCCGCCGCTTCCGATCTCTTCACTGCCCCCGCCGCGCCCGTCGCGGAACCGGACGCCGCGGCCAAGGCCCGCCTGCTCGCGGAGATGGCCGACGAGGTCGCGGGCTGCACCGCCTGCAAGCTGCACGGCGGCCGCAACCTCACCGTCTTCGGCGCCGGCGACGCCGACGCCGACCTCGTCTTCGTGGGGGAGGGCCCGGGGCGCGAGGAGGACCGCCAGGGAGTGCCCTTCGTCGGCCCGGCCGGCAAGCTGCTCGACGACATCCTGGGCGCCATCCGCTTCGCGCGCGAATCCATCTACATCTGCAACATCCTCAAGTGCCGGCCGCCGAACAACCGCGACCCGGAGCGGGACGAGGTCGACGCTTGCGAGCCCTTCCTGAAGCGCCAGCTGGAGATCATCCGGCCCAGGCTGATCTGCTGCCTGGGCCGTCACGCGGCGATGACCCTGCTGCAGACGCGGGCCTCGCTGCGGTCGATGCGCGAGAGCATCCACTTCTACCAGGGCGTGCCCGTGCTGGTGACCTATCACCCCGCCGCCCTGTTGCGCAATCCCGGCTGGAAGCGCGACACCTGGGACGACGTGCGCCGGCTGCGCGCGCTCTACGACGCCCTGCTGTCCGACGGGGGCGGGGCATGATCACCGTCAGCGTCGAATACTACGCCGCCCTGCGCGAGCAGGCCGGGCTGGCCGCCGAGACCCTGACCACGACCGCGTCCTCGGTGGGCGGCCTCTACGCCGAGCTGCGCGCGCGCCACGGCTTCAGCCTGGCGGGCGAGCTGGTGGGCGCGGCGGTCGACGACGCCCTGGTCTGCGGCGACCACCCCCTGGCGGACGGAGACCGCGTCGCCTTCCTGCCGCCGGTTTCCGGAGGCTGACCATCTTCACCCTCAGCGACAGCCCGCTGGACCTGGACGCGCTGCGCGCGGGACTGGCCGACGCCGGTTCCGGCTGCGCCGTCGAGTTCACCGGCGTGGTCCGCGACCGGGCCGAGGGGCGCCCGGTGCTGGGGTTGGAGTACGAGGTCCACCCGGAACTCTGCCTTACCGTCGGCGCCGACATCCTCGCGCAGGCCCGGGAACGTTTCGACGTGCGCGCGGTCGCCTGCGCCCACCGCATCGGCAGCCTGGCCGTGGGCGAACCGGCCGTCTGGATCGGCGTGGCCGGCGCCCATCGCGATCCGGCCTACGCCGCCTCCCGCTTCGTCATCGAGGAGATCAAGGCCCGACTGCCGGTCTGGAAGCGCGAACGCTTCGCCGACGGCGGCGCGCGCTGGGTCCCCGGCGCCGCGCCCGGCGACGGCGCCGTCGGGGAAGGCGACTTCGCCCGGGAGTTCTTCCGTCGCCAGCGGGCCCTGCCCGAGGTCGGCGACGAGGGCCAGGCCCGACTGCGCGCGGCGTCGATCGTGGTGGTCGGCGCCGGCGGCCTGGGCTGCCCGGCCCTGCTCTACCTGGCCCGGGCCGGCGTCGGCGCGTTGACCGTCGTCGACGGCGACCGCGTGGCCGTGGACAACCTGCACCGACAGACGCTCTACGGGCGGGATGACGTCGGCCGCCTGAAGGCGCCCGCGGCGGCGGCCGCGCTGAGCGGCGCCGCGCCGGAGTTGCGGGTGTCGCCCGTCGCCGAGCGCCTGACCCGGGACAACGCCGACCGCCTGCTGCGCGGGCACGATCTGGCGCTGCACCGACGACCCCGGGACGAAGCTGCTGCTGGGCGACGCCGCCGGGCTGCTCGGCGTGCCCGTCGTCTACGCCGGCCGGCGCCGCGGGGAGGCCCGCGTCATGCTGCTGGCGCCGGGCCGCGGCGGCGGCTGCCTCCGCTGCCGGCCGGGGGCGGGCCCGGCCGCGGGCGACGCCGGGGAAGAGCCCGTCGGTCCTCCGGGGCCGGTGGCCGGCCTCGCCGGCTGCTTCCAGGCGGTCCTGGCCCTGCGCGCCCTGCTCGGGGAGGCGCCGGAAGCGCGGCTGCACGTCCTCGACCTGCTGTCCTGCCGCCTCCGGACCATGGCGGCGCCGCGCTCCGCCGACTGCCCGCTTTGCGGCGACGCCCCGACGATCACGGATCTGTCCGGGGAATCCTGAAGCCCGACGCCGTCTTTTATGCCGCTTGGACCGGCCGGCGGAACGTTCTATAATCAATTCCCTGATGAGATGTCCCCGCCTGATCATCTGCCTGGCCGCAGGCCTGCTTTGCGTCGCCCCTCCGGCCGTCGCCGAGACGATCCACAACCTGGACGACCTGTCCGAACGCCTTCCTTACATCGTCCACGTGTCGGGGAGCGACTTCCTCGCCGGCATCGGCCGCCACTGGCCTCGGACCACGGCCTGCGATCTGGACCGCGACGGCTACGACGAACTGTTGAATGCCGTCGGAATCGGCCTGATCGCCCTGGACATGGAGGGCGTGGTTCCCAAGATCCTCTGGCAGGAGAATTTCGGGGCGCGCAGCAGCGGCGGCAACAACACCTACAACCTGGGGCCCGTCGTCGACGTGGACGGCGACGGCGACGGCGAACTTCTGCTCACGCGGCGGACGAAAACACCCTACGCCTGGCGGCTCTGGGTCGTGGATCCCGTCAGCCAAAGGCGGAAGGGCGACTATCCGCTTCCTGTCGGACCGGACGGACGGGCCGACGCCGACTGGGGGGACCACTACTACGTCTGCGGCGTCCTGCCCGCGCGCTCGGGGCGTCCGGCGGCGGCCCTGCTCTGCCGGCAGGTCTACTACAACGGGCGCCCCCGCGGAGTCCTGGCCGTCGACCTGAAGACAGGCGAGGTGATCTGGCGATTCGACCTGGCGCCCAATCCCTATCCCGAGGATTTCTGGGTCGGCGATCTGGAGGGGGACGGAGTCCTGGACATCGCCTTCGTCGGCCTGTCGCCGGACAACCTGGGCGGCGAGGCGATCGGCGGGGAGAGCGACGACGTCTGCCTGCTCTACGTTTTGGACGAGTGGGGACGCCTGCGCTGGAAACGGCGTCTGGGCGGCATCTTCTTCGACGCCAGCCTGGCCGTCGCCGACCTCGACGGCGACGACCACCAGGAACTGGTCACCGCCACCTGGAACCATCGCGTCGGCGAGAACGACTTCCTCTCGGTGTGGAGCGCGGCGGGCAGCTTGCTGGCCCGGAAGGTCAGCCCGGCGCCCTTCGCGGGGCTGGCCCTGGCGCCGGCCCGCGCCGGCGGGTCGGGGTCGATCCTGACCGGCTCCCTGGGCGGGACCCTGAGCCGTTTCTTCTATGAAGAAGGTCGCCTGGACCGCGCCTGCTCGACCGTGGCCCGCGACGGTGTCCGCTTGCTGCTGCGCGACGACCTGATCCCGGAGATGCCCGGCGACGAGGTCGTCGTCGCCACCGCGGCCGGCGAATTCGTCGTGCTGCGCGACGAGGATTTCCTGCCCCTGGCCTCGTTCTCCCTGCCCTACCGGGGCGTCGCCCGCGCCCGCGCCTGGCGCCCGGGGGACGGGCCGCCGCTGCTGGTCGTGGAGTCCCTGGCCAGCGGCATCTTCCGGATCGCCCCCGGTTACGGCGGCGGCTTTCCGATGTGGGCCGTCGCCCTGGTGGCGCTGCCGGTTCTCCTGGCCGCTTTTACCTGGAGCCTGCGCCGCGAGCGGAAGACCCTGACCCTGCCTCCCGGTCTCAACAGCGGCCTGCTGTCGCGCGTCCACCGGGACCTGGAGCTGGTCAGCCACGGCGCCCTGGGCACCACGCGCGGGCTGAAGCGGCTGATCTGGCAGATGGAGGCGCTGTCGACGCCGGTGGGCCGCTCGCAGCGGATGATCGAGCGTACGCGCCAGACGATCTCCGACTACCGCGAGACCATGCTGCCCCGACTCTGCGAATCCCTGGAGACCGCGGGCTACCTGAAGCCGGGAGGAGTCGACGCCGCGGCCATCGAGAAGGACCTGCTGGCCGTCGTCGAGAAGATATCGGAACTGGCGCGTCGGGACTTCCCGGCAGGGAAGATCGACGCCGCCCTGCCCGGCATCAGGAAGCTCTGCGGCGAGATCGAGACGGGGCTGATGTCGCTGCGTGCGGCCGTGGCCGTCAACTTCTCCGCCGACCTCCGGAAGATGACGCAGCGGATCCTGCTGCTGCACGAGGAGGAGATCGAGCAGGCCGCCATCGAGGTGGCCTGCGACCTGGGCCCCGAGCGGGCGGTGATCTGCAGCATCGAACCCGGCGACCTGCGCTACATCGTGGACAACCTGGTCAACAACGCCGTCCGGTCCATGGCCGGATCCGAGCGCCGCCGGCTGAGCGTGCGGATCGACCTGGATGGCGACATCGCCAGCCTGACGGTCGGCGACACGGGCGGCGGCATGGACGAGGAGACCCGCCGGAACCTCTTCCTGGGCGGGCGTTCCCATCACGGCGGAGGCATGGGACTGATGCGTTCCCGCGAGATCCTGGCCGCCTTCGGCGGCGACCTCTCGCTGATCGAGAGCAATCCGGGCCGGGGCTCGACCTTCGCGCTGAGGCTGCGACGGCTCGATCCGGCACGAGGAGGCAAAAGATGACCGACAAGCCGCTGCCGCGCCTGCTGATCGTCGACGACGACCGGGACTTCGCCGGCGATCTGGAACTGATCCTGTCGAAGCGCTACAGGATCCTGCTCGCCGCCGACGCCGCCACGGCCCTGGAACTGGTGCGCAGCGAGGCCCTGGACGTGGTCCTGCTGGACCTGGACCTGGGCCCGGGCGCCGACGGCTTGACCGTGCTCGAGGAACTGGGCCGCGACGAGACGCCGCCGGCGGCGATCGTCCTGACCGGCGACCGGGACGTGGACACGGTCGTCCGGGCGGTCAAGCTGGGCGCCTTCCACTACGTCTGCAAGCCCCCCGTGCTGGACGAGCTCGTGATGCTGATCGACCGCGGCCTGGGCGAGTCCCGACGTCGTCGCCGGTTGCTGGTCAGCGAGAGAGAGATCGAGCGCCTGTCCGGCTCCGGGGATTTCGTGGCCGGCGATCCCCTCACCCTGGCCCTGCTGCGCGATGCGGACCGCGTCGCCCCGACCGAGGCTTCGGTCCTGATCACCGGCGAGAGCGGCACCGGCAAGGAGATGATCGCCAGGCGACTCCACGCCCGCAGCGAGCGCGCCGCCGGCGTCTTCGTCGGGGTGAACTGCGCCTGCGTCCCGATCCATCTGATCGAATCCACGCTGATGGGGCACGAGCGCGGCGCCTTCACCGGCGCCGACAAGCGCAAGGCGGGCATGTTCGAGATCGCGGCGGGGGGGACGATCTTCCTGGACGAGGTCGGCCACAGCCCGCTCGAGCTTCAGGCCAAGCTGCTGCGCGTGCTCGCCGAGAAGGTCTTCGTGCGCGTGGGCGGCACGGTCGAACTTCCCGCCGACGTGCGCGTGATCGCGGCCACCAGCCGCGATCCCGAACAGGACATCGCCGGGGGGAAGCTCCTGCCGGAGCTCTACTTCCGGCTCAACGTCGTGCCCCTGCACCTGCCGCCGCTGCGGGAACGGCGGGGCGACATCCTGCCGCTGGCCCGGCACTTCCTGCTCGACGCCGCGCTCAAGTATCGCCGGACGGTCGTGGGCATGACGCCGGCCGCCGAGCGGCTCCTGCTGGAGCAGGACTGGCCCGGCAACGTGAGGCAGCTGTGCAACGCCGTCGAGAGGGCCGTGGTCGTCAGCCGCGCCGCCCGCCTCAACCGCTCCGATTTCCTGGGCATGGACGGAGTCCACGCCACCGAGTCGAACCTCGGCTACGAAGAGGCCCGCACCAAGGCTCTCGGCGATTTCAAGCTGCGCTACGTGGCCGGCCAGCTCCGCCGCAGCGAGGGCAACGTGACCCACGCCGCCGAGGCCAGCGGCATGCTGCGCCAGGGCTTCCAGAGACTCGTGCGCGAACTCGGCCTGGATCCCGACGATTTCCGCCCCGAGAATTCCCCGGACTGATCCCGTCTCCGCTGCCCGGCGCAACATCCGCTCCGCCGACACAAGGTCAAGGGCCGCAGTACTCTGTGGCCTCAGCCGTCGATTCGGTGCAACACGAATGTTGCGCCTCCCTCGCCGCGTTTCCCGCCCCGATTGGAACGATACGTCCAAAGGGTTGTGAATAGGACACATAGGAAGGCTCCGCAATTGTCGGGGCGGCCAGGGTACCGGCACGCCTCTTGCGGTAGGGTGGGAGCATTCTCCTTTTGGCGTGGAACAAGGAGGGGTTCGCGGCCGGAGCTTTGCATGATCCGGCCGCCACCGGGCGGCGATTCACGAGGGTTCATCTCCTTATTGGCCAACCCTTATCGGTGAGTCCAAGGCGTCGCCGCCCTTGGTTCGGGAGTGTCCGGGCTGACGAGCCGGATGGTTTTGGGCGAGTACCGTCACGGCGGGTCCGGGCACTCCTAGCCCTTCCAAGTCCACGATTGTTGTGACTATCGGGAATCTTATGGACATGCTGCGAACCAGGATTCTCATCGCAGATCCGGACGCCGACTACGCCGGCGACCTGGCGGCCTACCTGAGCGACCGCTACGACGTCATCGTCGACGCCGGCGCCGAAGGGCGCTGGCAGGATTATCTCCGGGGAGTGGATCTGGTCATCCTGGCCGGCGACCTGCTCCCGCGACGGGACCGGCCTGCGCTGCTGCGGGAGTGCCGGCGGGTGATCGCGCTCTGCCGCAGCGACGACGACTGCGGGCGGCTGGGGACGGAGGCCGGCGCCGTCATCCCCATGGAGCGCTTCCCTTCGCCGGAGAGCCTGGACCGGGCCCTGTCGCTGGCCCTGGCCAGCTGATGCCCTGCGGCTTCAACGCGCGCCGGATTCCCGGCGCGTGATCATCATGTCGAATTCGTGCTTCTCGCTGACGCCGGTGATCGGCGGCCGGAATTCGGCCTGACCCAGTCCCGCGGCGTCGAAGAGGTCGACCAGCTCCTCGTCGGTGTAGGCGCGGCTGCACTGGGCGTAGCGGCTCAGGGCGCCCGTGGCGGCGTCCAGGATCCAGTGCACGTTGATCTCGGCGTTCTGATCCTCGTCCCAGTGGTATTCCTGCAGCCACAGGTGGGGCCGGTCGCTGAAGACCGAGCGGGCGCAGGACTGCCATTCCTGGAGGTCCTCGCGCGGATAGCTGTCCCAGGTCTGGAATTCGAGGACGAAGAGGCCGCCGGGTCGCAGCAGCGACGCCAGCCGGGGCAGGAAGCGGCGCGCCGACTCCGCCGGGAAGGAGTGGAACTCGCCGTACCAGAAGGTGACCGCGTCGACCGGACCCAGGGCGGCGAGGTCGTCCTCGGTCAGCGCCGTCAGGTCGGCCGGGCGGAAGACGCAGTCCAGCCCCTCGCGCTCGGCCGTCTCGCGGGCCCAGGCCAGCGGAGCGGGGGCGAAGTCGAAGCCCAGGGCGCGGACCCCGTTGCGGGCCAGCTCGTGGCAGTAGAGGCCGGGCCCGCAGCCGACGTCGAGCACGGTCAGGCCGCGGGCGCCGCCGAACTCGGCCTCGAGGCGTTCCCTCAGCCAGCGGACGTGGTCGCGGATCACCCCGGGAGCTCGGCTGGCCATGTGGGTGTCGGGATCCAGGTGCACGCGCAGCATCCGCTCGCTGAAGGCGGCGTCGTGCCAGGGGATCCGGTCGCCGTCCCGCCAAGGCGAGGGGGGGTGCGGCGCCGCCGCGATCGCGGCCAGGCTGGGCGCGAGTTGTCCACCGGCCTGCGCCGGGCCGTCGTTCCGGGATGGGTCGCGAATCACGGCGTCGCCTCCGTCGTTTCGGTGTCTTCCGGACGGGCTCCGGCTCCGGAGTTGTCCACCTTCCCGGCGAGTTGTCCCCAGCTTGTCCCCAGGATGGGGGAGTTGTCCCCAGGTCTATCCCCGGGCGCATCCCCAGCTTTTTCGGGCCGCGGCGCGGGCGGGCGTACCCATGACGCCGACCGTGTGTTACCTTCGCCACTCGGCGGAATCGTAGCCCATCGATCACGAATCAGCGCGAGGTGACCTTGGAACCCCTGGCCCAGAAGCAGACCCTGCCCCGCGGCGCCGCCGGCGAGCGCACGCCTCCTCAGAACCTGGACGCCGAGCGGGCGATCCTGGGCGCCGTGATGCTCGAGCGCGACGCGCTGGGCATCGCGATGGAGTTCCTGCGGGCCGAGGATTTCTACCGCAAGGAGCACCGCCTGATCTTCGAGGCGATGATCCGGCTCTTCGACGGCGACCAGGCCATCGACGGCATCACCGTGGCCGAGACCCTGGAGCGCGAAGGGACCCTGCAGCGGGTGGGCGGCGCGGACTACCTGGCCGACCTGCTGGCCTCGGTGGCCACGGCGGCCAACCTCGCCTACCACGCCCGCATTGTCCGGGAGAAGGCGCTGCTGCGCAAGCTGATCCACACGGCAACCGAGATCGCCGGCGAGGCCTACGAGGCCGCCGAGGAGACGACCGAGATCCTGGACAAGGCCCAGACCCGGATCTACTCCATCGCCGAGCACCAGCGCGAAGGCGGCTTCCAGTCGGTCAAGGAGGTCGTGCCCGAGACCTTCCGCAGGATCGAGGAGGCCTTCCGCAACAAGAGCGACGTCACCGGCCTGCGGACCGGCTTCCGGGACTTCGACCGCATGACCGCCGGCCTGCAGGATTCCGACCTGCTGATCCTCGCGGCGCGCCCGTCCATGGGCAAGACCAGCCTCGCCCTCAACGTGGGCTACAACGTGGCGGTCAAGGAGAAGGTGCCGGTGGCCTTCTTCTCGCTGGAGATGTCCAAGCAGCAGCTCGTGATGCGCATGCTCTGCTCCAGCGGCGGCTTCAACAACCACGAGATCCGCCGCGGCAAGGTCGAACCCAAGGACTGGCCCAAGCTGACCGAGGCCTGCAGCCGCCTGGCCGAGGCCCCCATCTACATCGACGACACCAGCGGCATCTCGGTGCTCGAGATGAAGGCCAAGGCGCGCCGGCTGAAGCAGCAGCACGGCATCGGCCTGGTGGTCATCGACTACATGCAGCTGATGAGCGCCCACGGCCGCTTCGACAACCGCCAGCAGGAGATCTCGTTGATCAGCCGGAACCTGAAGGGCATGGCCAAGGATCTGGACGTGCCGGTGCTGGCCCTGAGCCAGCTCTCGCGCGCCGTCGAGTCGCGCGGAGGCGACCACAAGCCCATGCTCTCGGACCTGCGCGAATCCGGCGCCATCGAGCAGGACGCCGACGTGGTGCTCTTCATCTTCCGGGAAGAGGTCTACAAGCCGGAGGACGAGACGGTGCGCAACAAGGCGACGATCATCGTCGGCAAGCAGCGCAACGGTCCGATCGGCGCCTTCGACCTGCACTTCCACAAGGCCTTCACGCGCTTCGCGGATCTCCAGCAGTAGAGGGGATCAGGCCAGCGTGTCCAGCAGCCCGCCGCCGCTCAGGGCGCGGGCCACGTCGCGCTCCGCGGCGCGCACCACCCGCGACAGCTCCCCGACCAGCCCGTCCTTGTCGCTCGCCTGGCTGCCCAGCATCAGGTCGCGCACCGCGTCCCCGCCGCGCCGCAGGTAGCCCACGAAACGCTGCCGCTCGGCGCTGCCGAAGCGCATGACCGTCCGCGACGAGCCGCGGAAGTCGAAGCTCAGGCCGAAACTGGTGCGGAAGCGGTCGCCGCCGTCGTCGAAGGCCTCGCCGACCGCGCCGTGGATCTGGCCGCGCAGGCGCAGCAGCAGCGCGCCGGGCGTGTCGCCGGCCGCGTCGCCGAAGATGTCGTTCATCGCCTCGGCCAGCTTCTCCAGGGCGTCGGCGCTGCGGAAGGCCAGCGACGGCGCCATGCCGCCCTCGAAGGAGAGCCGCTGGGGCTCGTGGGTCCCGGGCAGGATGCCCAGGGCGGGCAGCAGCCCGGTGCCGCCGTCGTCCAGCACCATCGGCCGGTCGGCCATCTTCGAGATGAACGAGACGATCTGCGTGACGGGGTCCAGGCGCGCCTCGACTCCGGCCAGCGAATCGGTGATCCGGGCGAGGATGTCCAGCACGGTGTCGACCGTGACGTCGATGGCGATGGTCGACCCGTTGACGGTGATCTCGCCGCTGGTCACGCCGGCGAAGCGGGCCACCTGGTCCAGGGGCAGGTTGATCTCCTCGTCGCGCCCCGGATCCACCAGCGACCCATCCAGCTTCACCGCCGCCAGGAAGCCCGAGCTGTCGGCGCCGAGCTCGATGCCGAAGGCCGCGCCCGACGTCTTCTGCTCCAGGCGGACCGTCTCGGTGGCCTCGTCGAAATAGGCGTTCACCCCGGCGGCGGAGTCGGTGATGCGCTGGAGCACGCTGTTCACGGTGTCGTCGGCGCGGACCTCGATGAAGACGCCGTTGACCATGAAGCCGCCGGCCTGCACCGACACCCGGTAGTCGAAGTTCGGGCGGTCGTTGCGCAGGCCGTCGAAGGCGGCGTCGGGATCCACGCGGCTGCCGATGTCGGCGAAGAGGTCGATGGTGAAGGTGTCGCCGCGCTCCAACCGGCCCTCGCCCAGGTTCAGGGTCAGCCCGTTGCCCATGGCGAGCAGGGTGTCGGGCCTGATCCAGGAGGGGACGTTGTACTCGCTGAGGATGCTGCCGTCGGGATTGGTGAAGCGCAGGCGCAGCTGGTGCCGGCCGATGATGCCGCCGCGCAGCACCTCGACGGTGAGCTGGCCGCTGCCGGCGGCGCCGTCGTAGACCCCGTCGACGGTGGGCGTCAGGGTCGTGGATTCGCTCCAGGTGGGGCCGAAGGGGGAGTAGGAGGTCGGCGCCGTATTGACCTCCTCGTAGCCGTCCAGGCTGGCGGCGCGCGCCTCGCTCAACGCGAGCCCGTTGATCGAGACCGATTCGGCGGGAGCGTAGCGCCATCCGGAGCCGGTGCTGCGCAGGGGACGCTGCAGGTCCTTCAGGGCGTCCTCCATGCGGGAGAGCGTGCGGCGCAGGAAGAAGAGTTCGCCCCGGCTGCTGGCGGCGGTCGCGGCGGCGACGCCGGTCGTCGCCGGCGCGGGGGCCGTATAGGGCGAGGCGACCCGCAGCAGGCCGAGGCTCAGGAAAGTGGTGCTGCCGTCGATGCGCATGGGCTGGGCGTCCCGGTCGGGCGGCTGAGTTTTGCGCTAAAGATCGATTTTACTGCATTATATTCGGCATCATTGTGTGATTTCTTTAGATTTAATATCTCCCGGCGGGCCGGTTCCTAGCCCTGATCCTTCGTGAATGATCCGGGCCAACGGGCGTTTCATCGAATATTCATGGGATTCCGGGCATTCCGTCCTGGCGCCAGGCCGCTTCGCAGGCGTAATTGTGCGGCGGCCCGCTCCCGCGGGCCTTCGTGCGAGGAGCGGGGGGCATGATCCGGCTGGATCTCATCGATCTCGACCAGGACCTACCGGGGCAGCGGCAGTTCATCAGCTGCTGGCTGGCCCGGAGCGAGGGGCTGAGCTACGTCGTCGACCCCGGGCCGCCCGGGACGGCGCTCCGGCTGGTCGCGCGCCTGCGCGAACTGGGCGTGACCGACCTGGACTTCGTGCTGCTGACCCACGTGCACCTGGACCACGGGGGCGCCGCGGCCGCGGTGCTGGACGCCTTCCCCGGCAGCCGCGCGGCCTGCCTGGACGCAGCGGCTCGGCATCTGGTCGATCCGACGCGTCTCTGGGAGGGCTCGCGCCGGGTCCTGGGCCCGGTGGCCGAGGCCTACGGCGAGCCGGCGCCGGTGCCCGCGGAGCGGATCGCCGCGCTGGACGAAGTGGCGGCCCGCGGCGTGGACTGGCTGCCGACGCCCGGCCACGCGCCGCACCACGTCTGCTTCGTGCACGGCGACGTGCTCTTCGCCGGCGAGGCCGCCGGCACCACGGCGCCGCTGCCGGGAGGGCGGCTCTACCTGCGCCCGGCCACGCCGCCGCGCTTCTTCCCGGCCGAGGCCCGGGCCTCGCTGGACCGCCTGCTGGCGCTCTCGCCGCCGCCGCGGCGGGTGGCGATGGCGCATTACGGACTGGTCGAGGGAAAGACGCGCGCGCTGCTGACGGCGGCGCGGGATCAGCTGGAGCTCTGGGTCGCCGCGGTCCGCCGCGAGGCGGCTGCGGGGCGGGAAGGGCTGGTCGGGAGGGTCCACGGCCGGCTGCTGGCCGAGGATCCGCATTACGCCGCGTTCACGGATCTCCCGGCGGACATCCGGGAGCGCGAGCTCGTTTTCACCGCCCAGAGCGTGCTGGGGATGCTCGGTCACATCGAGGCGTCGACCTGAACGGGATCGCTGCAACATCCCGACGGGGAGGGCGTAAGGCGCAGGTGTGACCTCCTCCGCATGGGCGAACGGGAACCGCAATAAGGGAAGAACCGGCAGGGGGACACGATCATGCAACCGTCGACGAGCACGGGCCGCGGGGGGCGCGACAGCCGCCCGATCGGCCTGGCGGGGGACGCCGACGATCTCATCTTCGGCCGCGGCCTCTGATCCGGCCCGGCGGGTCCGACGATCCGCCGGGCCTTCGCGCCCGCTTATGTGGACACCCTCCGACGGGCCGTATATATTCGCTCCACTATGGCTTTGGTGACCCGGAACATCGGACGTTTCACGCTGGACGCGCTCGGCAGCACCGGGCGCGGCGCGCTGCTGCTGAAGAACATCGCCGCCCAGCTGCCGTCGTCCTGGCGGCTGCGGCGCGAGATCCTGGAGCAGATGCACGTCGTGGCGGTCGGTTCGCTGCCGCTGATCGTGACGACCTCGATCTTCATCGGCGCGGTGACCGCCGTGCAGGCCGTCTACCAGATGCAGGCCTACGTGCCGATGCAGTTCCTGGGCACCGTGGTCTCGAAATCCGTCTTCATCGAGCTGGGGCCGGTGCTGACGGCGCTGATCGTCGGCAGCCGTCTCTGCGCCAACTACGCCGCCGAGCTGGGCACGATGAAGGTCACCGAGCAGCTGGACGCGCTGGAGATGATGGCCATCGACCCCACGGCCTACCTGGGGCTGCCCCGCCTGGTGGCCGCGGTGCTGATGATCCCGGTGGTCACCATCTTCGCCGACGCGATCGCCGTCTTCAGCGCCTACTTCATCTCGATGACGACCCTGGACGTCACGGCCAGCACCTTCAAGTCGGGCGTGCTGAGCTTCTTCGCCATGTCCGACCTGATGAGCGGCCTGATCAAATCCTTCTTCTTCGGCGGGATCATCGCGCTCTCGGGCGTCTTCCACGGCTTCAACACCCGCGGCGGCGCCGAGGGCGTGGGCAACGCCACGATGATGGCCGTGGTCGCGAACTGTCTGAGCGTCCTGGTGGCCGACTACCTGCTGGCCATCGTGCTCTTCCGCCTGATCTTCGAGTAGGTGAGCGATGACCCCGACCGGGTCCAAACCGATTCCCATCGACGAGCACGCTCCCGTGTCCGAGGGCATCGCCATCCGCGGGCTGGTGAAGAGCTTCCAGGGCCGACGCGTGCTCGACGGCCTGGACTTCGACATCCGGCGCGGCGAGACGGTGGTCGTCATCGGCCGCAGCGGCGAAGGCAAGTCCGTCCTGCTCAAGCACATCACCCGCCTGCTGGAGCCCGAGTCCGGCGAGATCTGGGTCGACGGCGCCGCGATCCTGAAGCTCCGCCGCCGCCAGCTCTTCGCCCTGCGGCAGCGTTTCGGCATGCTCTTCCAGGGGGCGGCGCTCTTCGACTCGATGACGATCTGCGATAACGTGGGCCTGGGCCTGAAGGAGCACAGCCCGCTGTCGGCCGACGAGATCCGCTCGCGGGCCTGCCTCTGCCTGCGCCTGGTCGGCCTCGCCGACGCCGAGGACAAGTACCCCGCCGAGCTCTCGGGGGGGATGAAGAAGCGGGCCGGACTGGCGCGGGCCATCGCCATGCAGCCCGACTACATCCTCTACGACGAGCCCACGACGGGACTCGACCCGATCACCGCCGACGCCATCAACGACCTGATCCTGAAGCTGCAGGCCGAACTGAAGGTGACCTCGATCGTGGTGACCCACGACATGGCCAGCGCCTTCAAGGTCGGCGACCGCATCGCCATGCTCAGCGGGGGCCGGATCATCCACGAGGACACGGTGGCGAACATCCGCGCCACCGACCACCCCGCGGTCCGCCAGTTCATCGAAGGCAGCGCCCGGGGCCCGCTGGAAGTATTCTGATCGGGCGGCCCGGAGCCGCCGCGGAGGTGTCATGAGTGCCAAGAAGGAGATCCAGGTCGGGGTCATCGTCCTCGCCGCGTCCCTGGTGCTGGTCTTCGGCCTGCTCTGGTTGAAGCAGGTCCGCTTCTCCGGTCGCCAGATCGCCTACGAGGTCGACTTCCCCGCGGTCAGCAACCTGCAGACCGAGGATCGCGTCAACGTGCTGGGCATCCGCATGGGCGCCGTCGACGGCTTCGCCCTGCACGACGGCCAGGTCAGGGTCCGCTTCCATGTCGAGGAGGAGGCCGGCCTGCGCCGGGACGCGGAGATCCACCTGACGACCGTGGGCATCGTCGGCGAGAAGATCATCGACATCCTCCCCGGGGAGGGCGAGCCCGCGCCCGAGGGGCATCTCTTCCAGGGCGTGGCCGACGCCGACCTGACGCAGATGACCGCCGCCGCCAGCCAGACCCTCGCGGACACCCGGGACGTCGCCGCCGAGGTGAAGAGCCTGCTGGTCTGCATCCGCGAGCAGGGGCTGGTGGACAGCACGCTGGCCTCCACCCGCCAGGCGGCCCGCGAGGTGGAGAACGCGGTCACCGAACTGGCGCCCGAGCTGACCGCCCTGGTGCGCGAACTGCGCACGACCGCCGCCGCCGTCAACGCCCTGGTCGCCGGGCCCGACAGCGCGCTCTACGGCACCCTGGCCGAGGCCCGCGCGGTCGTCGCCCGCGCCGACACCCTGGCCGAGAACCTGGGCCGCGCCGGCGACAGCCTGGCCTCAATGCTCGCCGACGTCCAGCGGGGCGAGGGCACGGCCGGCCGTCTGCTCCGCGACGACGCCCTCTACGTCCGGGCCGATTCGGTCCTGGCCGCCGTCACGGATCTGCTGGCCGACGTCAAGGCCCGGCCCAAGCGCTATTTCCACGTGAGCCTGTTCTAGCCCGCCCGCAACCCCGGAGGTTATCCGACGATGAACGACGCACAGAAGGCCCGCATGATCGACGCGATCAAGAACGCGATCATGACCGAGATCAAGGGCCAGCAGCTCTACGCCCACGCCGCCGGCCAGACTGAGGATCCCTCGGCCCGCGCGATGTTCGAGGCCCTGGCCAAGGACGAGGACGAGCACGTCGCCCTGCTGCAGGCCCAGCACAAGAGCCTGGTCGAGGAGGGCCGCGTCGACATCACGCTCGTGCACCCGGCCGAGGTCGACCACGGCGCCGGCCACGTCATCGACGACGACTTCCGCAAGTCGATCAAGCGCGGCACTTTCGAGATGGCCGTGATCGGCATCGGCTGCGATCTGGAGAACAAGGCCATCGCCTACTACAGGGAGCAGGCCGAGCTGGCCGAGGATCCCGACCTCAAGCAGATCTTCACCTGGCTCAGCGAGTGGGAGGTCGGCCATCTGGAGCACTTGATGGAGCTCGAGAAGATCCTGCAGGACGAGTACTGGTCCGACCAGGGGTTCTCGCCCATGTAGGGGAGGGGGATCCCCGGGCCTGGAAGGACGGCGGGGCACGGGAGGGTATCCCCGGGCCTGGAAGGACGGCGGGGCCGCGCATCGTGCGCGGCCCCGCCTCTGCTTCCGGGCGCGGGCGGCCTCCTGCCGCCCGCGGCCCTCCAGGAGCCTTCCCGGCCCGGGGATACCCCCTCCCCGGGGCGCGGCGCCCACGCCCCGCCGGACTTGCTGGCGGCGCTTGCGGCGGGGGGGGGGTGGGTGAAGTCATGGCGGGGGATGCCTCACGGTCCGGCAGGGTATTGAAACGCCCCGGCGGCAGGACGACGACCGCCCGTGACCCGCAGCGCCCCGCCCGGCCCCCGGCGCACCGACCCCGACGTCCCCGGCGTCGTGGGCACGGCCCTCGGCGCGATGCCGGGCACGGACGTCGTCGAGTCCGTCACGCTGCTGCGCGGCGAGCTCGGGGCCC
>CAZLHO010000026.1:36280-39033 GCA_964559455.1 uncultured Fibrobacteraceae bacterium
GCCGGGGCTTGGAAGCACAGGCGCGGCGGCACAGGAAGTGCCGCCCGCCGTCCTTCAGGAACGCGAAGCATCCCCCGCCAAGGCCTTCCCCAGTCTCCGCCGCAGCCGCCGCCAGCGGCTGGCTCGGCGCGCGATCGCCCGGCGCAGTTCCGGCATGGCGGCCTCGGCGGCGGCGCGGCCCGCGCGGCGGCAATCGTCGGCGCGGCGGAAGTCGGCCCAGTGGAAGTCGTGCACGTCCGGGCGGATGACGACGTCGGCGGTCGCCAGCACGTATTCGTTCAGGCGCACGCGGGCGATGGTGTCGCTGCGCAGGATCATGTCCATGCCCGTGCGGTATTCCGCCTTGTCGGTCTCGAAGGCCGGGATGTCCACGGCCACGACGATGTCGGCGCCCAGTTCGCGGCAGACGTCGACGGGAACGCGGAAGGGCGCGCCGCCGTCGCAGATCATCCGTCCGTTCCGCTCCAGGGGCGGGAAGACGGCCGGGATGGCGCTGCTGGCGTAGACGGCGTCCAGCAGCGGCCCCTGCCGGAAGACCATCTTGTCGCCCGTGCGCAGGTCGACCCCGACCGCGGCGAAGGGCAGCGCCAGCTCGCCGAAGTCGCGGGCCGTCAGCATCAGCGACAGCGGCCGGCGCAGGGCGTCCTCGCCGACCAGGTTGGGGCGGGTCACCGTCTTCAGCGCCATCAGCTTCTTCTGGAGCTGGTCGAGGAAATCGTGGAAGCGGGGGCCGTGGCCGCCCTCCTCGCGCTCCCCGCCGGACTCCTTGGGCACGAAGGTTGCCCAGGTCTCGAGGAATTCCGGGTCGCCGACGAAGCCGGCCAGCCGTTTCCAGGTCCGGGCCGCGTCGGGCTTTTCGGCGTAGAGGGCGCCGACGATCGCGCCCATGCTCGTGCCCGCCACCACGTCGGGGCGCAGCCCCGCCTCCTCGAGGGCGGTCAGCACTCCCGCGTGGGCCAGGCCGCGCGCGCCGCCGCTGCCCAGGGCCAGTCCGATCCGCATGCGTTTCGCCATCGTGACCTCCGCTGTGGTCCGTCGTGTCTCGTCTGGAATCTAACAGATGGACGGCCCAGGGAAAGCCCGGTCTCGGTTGTATCCTGCGCGGACAAGCCGTATGCTGATACGAAGGATCCCTTCCGCGCCCGAGCAGGCTCCGCCGCCGGGTGCGTATTCCCAACCCGCATCAGGAGGCGTCGCCTTGCTGCTGACCGGTGGCCGCCGGCCCGGTGTCCCGTCCGGGTGGATCTACCCGGCGGTGATGCTGGCCGCGCTCGCCGCGACGTCCCTGGGGGCCGGCGCCGATCCGGATCCGGCGGGTGACACTCGTCCGGCGACTGTCGCCACGGTCGCAGCCGCGGGACCCGGGTCGGTCGCCCCTCCGGTGCTGCGGGCCTTCGCCGATCCAGCCTCGGATCGCCTGGACGACGACGGACGCCAGGCGGTGTGGGTCTGGTTCCGCGCGCGCGGCCGGGACGAGGCGGACCGCCGCCGGGCCCTCGCCGCCGCGGCCTCGGAACTCGATCCCCGGTCCCTGAGCCGACGCGCCCGGGCCGCCGCCGCCCGCGGCGGCGCGATCGTCAACGAGAGCGACCTGCCGCTGGACGCCGCCCACCTGGCCGCCGTCGCCGCCACCGGCGCCGAACTGCGGCGGCGCAGCCGCTGGCTCAACGCGGCCAGCTTCGACATGACCGAAACCCAGGTGCGCGCCGCGGCCGCCCTGCCGGAAGTCCTACGCATCACTCCGGTAGGGTTGGCCCGGCGCCATCCTGTTCCCGAATCGGATCGGATCCCGGCGAGCCCGGGCCGGTCCGACCGCCTGCCCGCGAACCTGGACTACGGCAACAGCCTGCCCTATCTGGCCCAGGTCAACGTTCCCGCCCTGCATTCCCTGGGCCTGACCGGCCATGGCGTGCGCATGGGATTCCTGGATACCGGCTTCCGCATGGCCCACGAGTCGCTGGACCACCTGACGGTCTTCGACGCCTGGGACTTCATCAACGACGATCCCGAGGTCGACAACGAGCCGGGCGACGACGCGGCGCAGCACAACCACGGCACGATGGTCGTCTCCTTCGCCTGCGGCCTCACGCCGGGCGTGCTCGTCGGCCCCGCCCACGCCGCCGAGGTCGTCCTGGCCAAGACCGAGCGCGTGAACGAGGAGATCCCCAGCGAGGAGGACGCCTGGGTCGCCGGCCTGGAATGGATCGAATCGCGGGGTTGCGACCTGGCCAGCAGTTCGTTGGGCTGGTTCGACTGGCTCACCTACCAGGACCTGGACGGCGACACCACGCCCAGCGCCATCGCCGCCGACGCCGCCGCCGCTCGCGGTCTGCTCGTCTTCGTGGCCGCCGGCAACCAGCGTCAGACGGCCTTTCCCTACCTGATCACGCCGGCCGACGCCGACAGCGTGATCACCGTCGGCGCCGTGCGCCTGGACGGGGGCGTGACCAGTTTCTCGTCGCCGGGCCCGACCGCGGACGGCCGCATCAAGCCCGACGTCTGCGCCCCGGGGCAGGATGTCTTCCTGGCCGATCCGGCGGACGACGACGGCTACCTCCACGCCTCCGGCACGTCGTTCTCGACCCCGCTCACCGCCGGCGTGGCGGCGCTGCTGCTCGAAAGGCTGCCCACGCTCACTCCGATCCAGGTGCGCGACGCCCTGCGCGCCTCGGGCGACCACGCAGCCGCGCCGGACAACGACTACGGCTGGGGCGTGATCGACGCCCTGGCGGCCCTGAACCACTTCATCCCCA
>CAZLHO010000027.1:0-37203 GCA_964559455.1 uncultured Fibrobacteraceae bacterium
GGGTGCGCGTCTTCAGCGGCGGGATCGCCTCCGGCGACAACCTGACCAACAGCGCCACCAGCAACGCCGAGCGCGTGGGGCAGCTGAGCCTGGCCCTGGGCAAGCAGCGCGAGAAGGTCGACTCCGTCGCCGCCGGCGACATCGTCCTGATCGCCAAGATGAAGTCCACGCCCGTCGGCAGCACGCTCTACGGCGGCACCGCCATCGGCCTGCCGGCGCCGGCCTATCCGGCCCCCACCAGCTCCGAGGCCATCCTGCCGGTCACCGCCGGCGACGAGGACAAGATGGGCGTCGGCCTGACCAAGCTCCACGAGGAGGATCCGACCTTCGAGATCCGCCACGAGTCCGAGCTGAGCCAGACCCTGCTCGTCGGCCAGGGCGAGATGCACATCGCCTACATCCTCGAACAGGTCAAGAAGCTCTACAACGTGGAGGTGGGCCGCAAGCGCCCCCGCGTCGCCTTCAAGGAGACGATCCGCGGCAAGGCCGAGGTCCAGGGCCGGTACAAGAAGCAGACCGGTGGCCGCGGCCAGTTCGGCGACGTCTGGCTGCGCCTGGAGCCCATGGAGAGGGGCGAGGGCTTCGAGTTCGTCAACGCCATCGTCGGCGGCGTCGTGCCCGGCAAGTTCATCCCGGCCGTCGAGAAGGGCGTGCGCGAGACCATGCGCAACGGCGTCTACGCCGGCTACGAGCTGGTCGATCTCAAGGTGACGATCTACTTCGGTTCGTTCCACGCGGTCGATTCCAGCGAGAACAGCTTCAAGGTCGCCGCCCGCCTGGCCATGCAGAAGGGCGTGCCCGAGGCACGGCCGATGCTGCTGGAACCGGTGATGAAGGTCGCGATCCGCGTTCCCGAGGCCTACATGGGCGACGTGATGGGCGACATCTCGTCGCGCCGCGGCCAGCCCCAGGGCATGGACAGCGAGGGTTCGATCCAGGTCGTCCACGCGCTCGTGCCCCAGGACGAGATGTACCAGTACTCGACCACCCTGCGGGCGATGACCCAGGGCACGGGCGAGTTCTCCATGGAGTTCAGCCACTACGCCGAGGTCCCGGGCGACGTCGCGAAGAAGCTGGTCGAGGCCTACGAGTCCAGCCGCAGCGAAGGCTCGGACTAGGGGAAGCGGGAGGAGCTGGGAGACATGTCCGGACACTCCAAGTGGAGCACGATCAAGCGGAAGAAGGGCGCCAAGGACGCGGCCCGCAGCAAGCTCTGGTCTCGCCTGATCCGCGAGGTCACGGTCGCGGCCCGCGGCGGCGGCGATCCGAACGCGAATTCGCGCCTGCGGTCGGCGCTGGACGCCGCCCGCGCCGCCAACATGCCGAACGACACGCTGGACAAGGCGATCAAGCGCGGCACCGGCGAGCTCGAGGGCGCCGTCTACGAGGAGATCTCGTACGAGGGCTACGGCCCCGGCGGCGTGGCCATCTTCGTCGAGACCCAGACCGACAACCGCAACCGCACGGCCGCCGAGGTCCGCCACGTCTTCACGAAGTTCAACGGCAACCTCGGCGCCAACGGCTGCGTCGGCTACCTCTTCGATCGCAAGGGCATGATCGTCCTCGACGCGGCGGGCGCCGACGTCGAGACCCTGATGGACGCCGCGATCGAGGCCGGCGCCGAGGACGTCGAGGAGGAAGGCGACACCCTGGTCGTCACCACGACCTTCGAGGACTACAACGGGGTGCTCCAGTCCCTGCGGGACCGGTCCCTGCCCGTGCTCTCGTCCGAGCTCACGCTCATTCCGTCGACCACGGCCAAGGTGGCCGGCAAGGACGCCGTTACGCTGCTCAAGCTCATCAACCACCTGGACGACCTCGACGACGTGGCCTCGGTGTCCGCCAACTTCGACATCGACGACGAGGAACTGGCCGCGATCCAGGACGAGATCTAGCGGCAGGCCGGGTTTCAAGCGCAAGGACGCCGTCATGCTCGTGCTCGGCATCGACCCCGGCTCCCAGGCGACGGGCTTCGGCCTGGTCGCCGCGGAGGGGGGCCGACTGCGCCAGGTCGACTGCGGCGTCGTCCGCTGCCCCGCCGGCGAGCCCCTGCCGGCCCGCCTGCTGCGCATCCACGGCGCCCTGCGCGACATCATCGCCGCCGCTTCCCCCGACGCCGTGGCCGTCGAGAGCGTGTTCAGCGCCCGCAACGCCCGCAGCGCCCTGGTCCTGGGCCACGCCCGCGGCGTGGCGCTGCTGGCCGCCGCCGAACGGGAACTGCCGGTTGCCGAATACGCCCCGCGCGAGGTAAAAATGGCCCTGACCGGACAGGGCGGCGCCTCGAAGGAGCAGGTGCGCTTCATGGTCCAGCGCCTGCTGGGCCGGGCCGCGCCGCCGTCGTCGCTGGACGCCAGCGACGCCCTGGGCGTGGCGCTCTGCCACGTGATGAGGCGCGATTCTCCGGCCGCCCGGCTGCAGGCGAAAGGCGGTGGCAGGTGATCGGACGTATCGAAGGCGTGCTCGTCGAGGGCGGGCCCGAGGCCCTGGTCGACGTGGGCGGCCTGGCCCTGGAGGTCCGGGTGCCCGGCGCCGCCGCCGCGCAGCTGCCGGCGGTCGGCGCCCAGGTGCGGCTCTGGACGCACCTCTCGGTGCGCGAGGACGCCTGGACCCTCTACGGATTCCCGCGCCGCGCCGAGCGCGACCTCTTCCGGCTGCTGATCACCGTCTCCGGCGTCGGCCCCAAGATCGGGCTGGCGATGCTCTCGGGAGCCAGCGCCGAGCAGATCGCACTCTGGCTGCATCGCGGCGACGAGAAAGGGCTGGCCTCGCTGCCCGGACTCGGCCGCAAGACGGCGGCGCGGCTGGTCGTCGAGCTGGCCTCGCGCGTCCCGGCCGGGCTGTTGCCCGACGCCGGCGCGCAGGATGCTCTTGCGGGCGCCGCCGGCGGCGGCGCGGAACAGGGCGCCGCCCGCGCCGTGCTCGAGGCCATGGGCCTGCCCGCGCCCCGGGCCGAGCGGGCACTGGACGCGGCCCGGGCCGAGAACGCCGCCGTGACCGACGACGTCGAGGGCTGGGTACGATCCGCACTGCGCCACCTGGGCTGATCCCGTCGCCGCCGTCGACCGAAAGGGAGGACGACCTTGACCGAGTCCAGATGGACCGACCCCACGACGCAGCCCGGCGACGATCTGGAGTCGTCGCTGCGCCCGCGCCGGCTGGACGACTTCATCGGCCAGGACAAGATCAAGGCGAACCTGCGCGTCTTCGTGGACGCCGCCCGCGCCCGCGGCGAGCCCCTGGACCACGTTCTGCTCTACGGGCCGCCGGGACTGGGCAAGACCACCCTGGCCGGCATCATCGCCGCCGAGATGGGCGTCGAGATGCGCGTCAGCAGCGGGCCCGCCTTCCAGAACAGCGCCGAGCTGATCGGACTGCTCACCCAGGAGGAGGGCGCCCGCGCCGTCTTCATCGACGAGATCCATCGCCTGAACCGGGTCGTCGAGGAGTACCTCTATCCGGCGATGGAGGACTGGCGCATCGAACTCGTGGTGGACAAGGGGCCGAACGCCCGCCACTTCCAGCTGCAGCTCGAGCCCTTCACCCTGATCGGGGCGACCACCCGCGCCGGCATGATCACCGGCGCCCTGCGCGGGCGCTTCGGGATCATCTGCCACCTGGACTTCTATCCCCGCGAGGAGCTGTCCCTGATCCTGGCCCGCTCGGCGCGGATCATGGACATCGCCCTGACCGACGAGGGCGCGGACGAGATCGCCCGCCGCTCGCGGGGCACGCCGCGCACCGCCAACCGGCTGCTGCGTCGGGTGCGCGACTTCGCCCAGATCGACGGCGGGGGCGAGGTCGACCGGCGGGCCGCGGACCTGGCCCTGACCCGCCTCGGCGTGGACGACCTGGGCCTGGAGCCCCTGGACCGGCGCTACCTGGAACTCGTGATCCGCCATTTCGGCGGCGGCCCGGTCGGCGTGCAGAACCTCTCGGTCTCGTTGGGCGAGGAGCAGGACACCCTGGAGGACGTCGTCGAGCCCTTCCTGATCCAGTCCGGACTGCTGCAGCGCACGCCGCGGGGGCGCGAGGCCACTCCTCACGCCTGGCGCCACCTGGAGATCGATCCGCCGGCCGGGGCCGGGGCGCAAGGCGAGCTGATCTGAGATGAACGGCGACACGACCAACGCTTCGGGCGGGGCCTACGCCTACGACCTGCCTCTCGAACTGATCGCGCAGAGCCCGGCGCCGCGCCGTTCGGCCTCGCGGCTGCTGCTGGTCGAGCGCGGCGGCGAGCGCGTGCAAGAGGGCGTCTTCGCGGATCTGCCCGGCCTGCTGCGCTCCGGCGACCTGCTGGTGGTCAACGACAGCCGGGTGATCCCGGCCCGCCTGCGCCTGCGCCGCCTGCCCGGCGGCGGCCGGATGGAACTGCTGCTCGTGCAGCCGACGGCCGACGGCGGCTGGCTGGCGATGGGTCGCCCCGCGCGCCGGCTGCGTCCCGGGGACGAGCTGGCCTTCGCCGCCGACCCCGGCTCGGCTCCCGCGGTCCGCGTGGTCGGGCGGGGCGAGGACGGGCTGGTCGCCGTGACCGCGGTCGCCGGCGACCTGGCCGCCCTGGCCGAGCGTCACGGCGAGACTCCGCTGCCGCCCTACATCCGCCGCGCCGGCGCCGGCGCCGACGCACCGGAACTGACGGCGCAGGACCGCGACCGCTACCAGACCGTCTACGCCCGCGAGAACGGCTCGGTAGCCGCACCGACGGCCGGGCTGCACTTCGAGGACGGTCTGCTCGACGAGCTCGCGAGCGGCGGCGTGGATCTGGCGCGGGTCACTCTCCATGTGGGCCCCGGCACCTTCAGGCCGCCGACCGACGACGAGATCCGGCGGCGGCGCCTGCACGCCGAGGCCTTCACCCTGCCCGCCGCGACCTGGCGGGCGCTGCGTGAGGCCCGCGCCCGGGGCGGGCGGGTGGTGGCCGTGGGCACGACGACCTTGCGCGTCCTCGAGACGGTGCGGCGACTGGGGCTCGACGCCGACGGCCCCGACCGGCGCCGCTGGCCGATCACCGACGAGGCCGACCCCGTCTTTTCCGGAGAAGCCGCGCGCGAGGGAGGGGATTGGCGCGTCGCCGGCGTCACGCGCCTCTTCCTGCGGCCGCCCGACGTCATCGACTCCGTCGACGGTCTGGTCACGAACTTCCACCTGCCGCAGTCGTCGCTGCTGATGCTGGTCGCGGCCTTCGCCGGCGAGCGTACCTGGCGCGCGGCCTACGCCCATGCCGTGCGCGAGCGCTACCGCTTCTACAGCTACGGCGACGCCATGGTCATCCGTCCCCGCGGGGACCGGGGAGGCGAGCGATGAGCGACACGCCCGCGGCACCCGTCCCGGTCAGCGACGTCCCCTTCGGCTTCAGCCTCGAGGCCCGGGACGCGGCCGGCGGCGCCCGCCTGGGCCGGCTGACGACCGGCCACGGCCAGGTGCCGACGCCCGTCTTCATGCCCGTGGGCACGGTCGGCTCGATCAAGGCCATGACCTTCCCCGAGGTCTGGGCCACCGGCGCCCGCCTGATCCTGGGCAACACCTACCACCTCTACCTGCGTCCCGGACACGAACTGATCGAGCGCCTCGGCGGCCTGCACCGCTTCCAGGGCTGGGACGGGGCCCTGCTGACCGACAGCGCCGGCTACCAGGTCTTCTCGCTCTCGGACCTGAACAAGGTGGACGAGGACGGGGTCAGCTTCCGGTCGCACCTCGACGGCAGCAGCCACGTCTTCACGCCCGAGCATTCGATGACCGTGCAGCTGGCCCTCGGGGCCGACATCTGCATGGCCTTCGACCATTGCCTGCCCTACGGGGCCGACGTCCGGGCCTTGGCCGCCGCCGTCGACCGCACGTCCCGCTGGGCCGAGCGCTGCGTGGACGCCTTCGGCCCCGGCGGCCGCGCCGAGCGCGGCGGCTGGCAGCGGGTCCTCTTCGGCATCGTCCAGGGCGGCTGCGACGCCGGCCAGCGCCGCCGCAGCGCCGGGCAGCTGACGGCCCTCGATCTGCCCGGCTACGCCATCGGCGGACTCTCGGTGGGGGAGCCGATCCCCCTGATGCGCGAGATGACCGCCCTGACGGCGGAACTGCTGCCCGCCGACCGCCCGCGCTATCTGATGGGGGTCGGTTTCCCGGACGACATCGTCGAGAGCGTGCGTCGCGGCGTGGACATGTTCGACTGCGTCCTGCCCACGCGCATGGGCCGCAACGGCACGGTGGTGACCCGCTCCGGCCGCCTCGTCGTGCGCAACGGAGCCTACGCCGCCGACGAGCGTCCCCTGGACGAGACCTGCGGCTGCCCGGTCTGCGCGCGCCACAGCCGGGCCTACATCCGCCATCTCTTCAACGCCCGCGAGATCCTGGGGCCGATGCTGGCCACGATGCACAACCTGCACTTCTACCAGAAACTGATGGCTGACATCCGCCGGTCCCTGCGCGAGAATGTCTTCGCCGCCTTCGCCGACGACTTCCTGGCGGAATGGAGCGAGGGCGAGGCGCGTCGGCGCGCCGAGGCCGCGGACCGTGGATCCTGAAGGAGACGGCCCGGGAGCGGATCCGGGGCCGCTAACGTGAGACGACGACGGTAAATCGCCAACGAGGAGACCGAGATGGACCTGTTGAACTTCCTGGCCATGAGCCCGGGCCCCGGCGCCCAGGGACAGGGCGCCGGCGGCGGCGCCGCGATGATGAACTTCCTCTTCATCGGCCTGATGATCGTGATCTTCTACATGTTGATCTGGCGGCCCAATTCGCAGCGCCAGAAGAAGCACAAGGAGATGCTCGAAAGCGTCAAGAAGGGCGATCGCATCCTGACCACCGGCGGCCTCTTCGCCACCGTGCTCAACGTCAAGGAGGACCGCCTGGTCTGCACCATCGCCGAAGGCGTGAAGGTGGAGGTCGCGCGCAGCGCGATCAGCGGGATCGTGGAGAAGGGCTGAGAACGTGGGCGCCGACGGTCCGCCCCGCCTGGTCTTCTACGGCGACGAGAGGCTGCGGCGGAAATGCCGCGACGTCGTTCCCGGCGACCCCGGACTGCCGGAACTGGTCGCCGGGATGGCGCGCCTGATGGGCAGGCACCACGGCGTGGGGCTGGCCGCCCCCCAGGTCGGCGACGACCGACGCGTCGTGCTCGTGGCGCCGCCCGATCGCGACTGGACCGAGCCGCTGGCGCTGATCAATCCGGTGCTGGCGGCGGTCTCCGACGCGACCGGACTCTTCGAGGAGGGCTGCCTCTCCTTCCCGGGCATCTACCGCCTGGTCCGCCGCCCGCGGGCCGCCACCGTCCGCTACGTCGATCTCGACGGCGTCGCCCGCGAGTTCACCGACGACGGACTGCTGGCCCGCATCGCCCTGCACGAGATCGATCACCTGGACGGCGTGCTCTTCGTGGACCATCTTTCGCCATGGACGCGCGCGGGGGTCGACCTGCGCATGAAGCTCCGATCCTGGGGGGGGATGCAGCCGTGAAGATCGTCTACATGGGATCGCCCGAATTCGCGGTCCCGTCGCTGGAGGCCCTGGTCGAGGCCCGTTTCGACGTGCGGCTGGTCGTCACCCAGCCCGACAGCCGCGCCGGCCGCGGCCGCCGGCTCGAGGAGACGGCGGTCAAGGCCTGCGCCCGCCGTCACGGCCTGGACGCGATGGACTGGGGGCGGGACGACGCGGACCGGGTCTACGCCGCCGTGCGCGCGATCGCCCCCGACGCGGTGGTCGTGGTCGCCTTCGGCCACATCCTGCGGCGCCGCCTGCTCGAGCTTCCCCGCTTCGGCTGCCTGAACGTCCACGCCTCGCTGCTGCCGCGCTGGCGCGGCGTCTCGCCGGTGCACTACGCCATCCTGCACGGCGACGCCTGGACCGGCGTGACCCTGATGCGCATGGACGAGGGCGTCGACACCGGCCCGATCCTGGACCAGAAGGCCGTGGCCATCGACCCCGCCGAGACCGCCGGCGATCTGCTCGACCGTCTGGCCGGCCACGGCGCCGACCTGCTGATCAACTCCCTGCGCGCGCTCGAGGGCGACCGCCTGCCCGAGCGCGGCCAGGGCGACGTCGGCGCCGTCTACGCGCCGAAGCTGAACCGCTCCTTGTCGCCGATCCGCTGGGAGCGCCCCGTGACCACGGTGCACAACCAGATCCGCGGCCTGCAGCCCTGGCCCGGCGGCACCACCTTCCTGAACGAGCGCCAGATCAAGATCACCGAGGCGCGCCCCGACTCCTTCGCCACTCCTTCGGTGACGCCCGGCACCGTGGTCTCGGTCGACGAGGAGGGGATCTGCATCGGTTGTGGCGAGGGCACGATCCGGGTGACCGGCCTGCAGAACCCCGGCGGCAAGCCGATGACGGCCGCCGAGTTCCTCCGCGGGCACAAGGTCGACGTCGGCACCGTGCTGCGTTCATGAGCGCCGATCCCGTCCGCCGTCTGGCCTGGGAGGCGCTGGTGGCCGTCGGGCGCGGGGCATCCCTGGATCCTGTCCTGGACGACGCCCTGGCCCGCGCCGGCGCGCCGCGCGACCGCGCCCTGCTGGCCAGGCTGGTCAAGGGGACGCTGCGCGGTCAGGGCCGATACGACCTCTTCATCCGCCGTTTCTCCAGCAGCAAGCGCTTTCCGCAGCCGCCCCTGGCCGCCGCCCTGAGGCTGGCCCTGTATCAGATGCTGGACTGCGACGCCGTGCCCGACCACGCGGCGGTGAACGCGAGCGTGGAGCTGGCGCGTCTGGCGGCGGGAACGCGCGCCGCCCCCTTCGCCAACGCGGTGTTGCGGGCCGCGAGGCGGCACCTGGACGCGGCGGGCGGGGACCGGGAGGCCGCCCTCGCGGAGCTGCTGCCGGACCGCATCGCCGATCCGGCGGGTCATCTGGCCGGACGACGGTCGCTGCCCCGCTGGCTGGTCGAGCGCTGGCTCGAGCGTTTCGGCTACGACGCCGTCGACGACATGGGCGTGCGTCTGGAGCGGCCGGCGCCGTTGACGCTGCACGTGCTGGCCCCGGAGGATCCCGGGGCCGTGGCGGCGCGGCTGCGGGATCGCGGCCTGGAGCCCCGGCCCGGCGCTCTGTCGCCCCGGGCCCTGGTCCTGGAAGACGGTCCCGCCCGCGCCGAACTCGCGGCGCTGCTGCGGGACGAGCCGGCGCTGATCGTCCAGGACGAGGCGGTGCAGGCGGCCACCGACTGGCTCGCCGCCGGCGCCGGCGGGCGGCTGCTGGATCTCTGCGCGGCTCCGGGGGGGAAGACCCTGCACCTGCGGGCGGCCTGGCCCGACCCGGCCGGCGTCGTCGCCATGGACCGCGATCCGTCGCGGCTGGCCCTGGCGGCGGCAGCCGCCGCCCGCACCGGCGCCCCGGCGTTGCCGCTGGTCGTCGGCGATGGTATGCTGCCGCCGTTCCGCCCGGGAGCCTTCGATACGGTGCTGCTCGACGGCCCCTGCACCGGCACCGGCGTCCTGCGCCACCATCCCGAGGGGTGCTGGCGCCTGTCGCCGGCCGGCGTGATCCGCAGCGCCGACCGCCTGCTGCGCCTGGCGCGCGCCGCGGTCGACCTGTTGGCCCCCGGGGGCAGGCTGCTCTACTGCACCTGCTCGCTGGAGCCCGAGGAGAACAGCGGCGTCGTCGACGCGCTGCTCGCCGAGCGCCCGGACCTGTCACTCGATCCGCCGTCGGCGGGGGAGGCGGCGGTCCGCTGGTGGCTGCCGCACCGCGAGGGCGCGGACGGCTTCTTCGCCGCCCGCCTCGTGCTCAAGGAGGCTCGATGAAGCTGGGCCGTTTCCTGCTGCTGCTCGCCGGGCTGGCCCTCTGCGGCGCTCTGGGCCTGGCCTTTCTGAACTACGCCGTCCTGCCCCGGATCATCCACCGACACGCCGCGGTTCGCGTTCCCGACCTGCGCGGTCTGCCCGACGCCGAAGCGCGGGCGATGGCCGCGGCCGCCGGCCTGCGTCTGGAGGTCGTCCGTCAGGAATCCCATCCCGTGGCGCCCCCCGGACAGGTCATCGACCAGCGCCCGGCCCCCGGGCGCTCGATCCGCGAGGGCCGTCCCCTGGCCGTGGTCGCGAGCTCGGGGCCCCCGGCCGGTTCCGTTCCCGCCGTCGCCGGGCTTTCCGAGCGCCAGGCCGTGGCCACCCTGCAGCGCGAGGAATACCGTCTGGGGCGGGTGCTCCGCGTGCGCCGCGCCGGCGTCGCCGCGCCCGCCGTGGCCTGGCAGTGCCCCGCCGCCGGCGAGCACCTGCGCAAGGGCTTGCCGGTGGACCTGGTGCTGGCCGAGCCCCCGCCGCCGGCCGCCCTGCGGATGCCGGACCTGCGCGGCCGTTCCCTCTTCGTCGTCCGCGACCTCGTGGCCCGGGCCGGCTGCGTGACCGCGCCGGTGCGCTACCGCCGCGACCGCGGGCTCGCCCCGAACACCATCATCGACCAGGAGCCCCCGCCCGGGGCCCGGATCCTGATCGGAGAGACCGTTGAACTGGTGGCTTCGACACGCTGAGCCGGGGCCGGCCGTGGCGCCGTCGCTGCTGGCCGCCGATTTCGCCCGCCTGGCCGACGAACTGGCGTCGATGGCCGCGGCCGGTGCGGATCTCTTCCATCTGGACGTCATGGACGGCCACTTCGTGCCGAACATCACCTTCGGCCCCTTCGTCGCCGCAGCGATCCGCCGCGCCACCGACCTGCCCCTGGACGCCCATCTGATGGTTTCCCGCCCGGACCTCTTCGTCGCTCCCTTCGCCGACGCCGGCGTCGACGCGCTCACGATCCACGTCGAGGCGGAATGCGACGTGCCGGCCACCCTGGCCGACATCCGGGGGCGCGGTCTGCGCCCCGGGATCTCCCTGAACCCGGCCACTCCCGTTTCCGACCTGGAGCCCCACCTGGACGCCGTCGACCTCGTGCTGGTGATGTCCGTGCAGCCGGGTTTCGGGGGCCAGTCCTTCCAGCCCGGCGCGCTGGCGAAGATTCGCGAGCTGGTCGAACTCAGGTCCGTAAATGGCCTTCATTATGCTATTTCCATTGACGGCGGAGTCGGGGGCGAGACGGTCGCCGGGTGCCGCGGCGCCGGCGCCGACATCCTGGTGTCGGGGTCCTGGCTCTTCCGGGCGCCCGACCGGGCCGCCGCCGTCGCCGAACTGAGGGGCGCCGGGGGTCCCAACCGCCAATAATTCTTGCATTTCAGGGGTTTGTGGCCTATCCTGTCGGATCGCGGCTGTGAGGGCCGGGCGTATGCGTATGCCGGCCCGTTTTCTTTATGCGCCCCGCGCGCGGCGCGCGCGGGCCGTGAACGCGTCCGGGAGACGACCGTGTTCCAGGAGCTCACTCGACGGCTGGACGGCGCCTTGCGCCGCCTCGCCGGCACCGGCACCTTGACGGAGGAGAACGTCAAGGAGGTCCTGCGCGAAGTGCGCATGGCCCTGCTGGAGGCCGACGTGCACTACGTCGTCGCGCGGGAGTTCGTGGACGCGGTGCGCGACAAGGTCCTCGGACAGGAAGTCCTGGGCGATCTCTCGCCGGCTGAGCACGTGGCCCGGGTCGTTCGCGACGAACTGGTGGCCCTGCTCGGCGGCCAGACCGTCGAACTGGATCTGTCGGGGCGGCCGGTGGCCACGGTCATGGTCATGGGCCTGCAGGGCAGCGGCAAGACGACCTTCTGCGCCAAGCTCGCGCGCAAGCTGAAGGCCGAGGGCCGTTCGCCCCTGCTCGTGGCCGCGGACATCTACCGCCCGGCGGCGATCGATCAGCTGATCACGCTGGCCGAGACGGTGGGCGTGCCGGTGCACAGCGACCGCGAGAAGAAGAACGCGCCGAACATCGTCAAGATGGGCCTGCGCCGGGCCCGCGACCGCGGCTGCGACGTGCTGATCGTCGACACCGCCGGGCGCCTGCACATCGACGACACGCTGATGCAAGAGCTGGCGGCGATCGACAAGGCCGTCCCCATGGACGAGAAGCTGCTGGTCGTGGACGCCATGGTGGGGCAGGAGGCCGTGACCATCGCCAAGGAGTTCGCCGACCGGGTGGGCTTCGACGGCGCGGTCCTGGCCAAGATGGACGGCGACGCGCGCGGCGGCGCGGCCCTCTCGGTGCTGCGCGTGGCGGGACGTCCGGTGAAGCTCGTCAGCGTCGGCGAGAAGCCCGACGACCTCGAGACCTTCCACCCCGACCGCATGGCGGGGCGGATCCTGGGCATGGGCGACATGCTCACGCTGATCGAGCAGGCCGAGTCCAAGCTCGACGCCGACGAGGCCCAGGACCTGGCCGAGCGCTTCCTGGCCAACCAGTTCTCGCTGGAGGACTACCAGAAGCAGATCCGGCAGGTGCGGCGCATGGGTTCGTTGAAGGGCATGCTCAAGATGCTGCCCGGGATGAACGCCGGCGCCCTGGACAAGGCGAAGGTCGACGACGGGCAACTGGTCCGGGTCGACGCGATCATCAACTCGATGACCTTCGCCGAGCGGCGCGATCCCGAGATCATCAACGGCTCCCGCCGCAAGCGCATCGCGCGCGGCAGCGGCTCGACGATCTCGCAGGTGAACAAGCTGCTCAAGCAGTACCGCGACATGCGGCGGATGATGAAGCAGATCAATGCGGCCGGCGGCGTCGAAGCCTTCGGCCAGAAGATGCTCGGCGGAAACTGACTCCGCCTTGGCAGGTTCGGGAACGTGGTCTATATTTGCCGGCCCCCGCGCGCGCGGAGGGACCGAGGGCTTCCCGGGCCGAAAGCGACACAGATTCCGGAGGTGACTGGTGTCGACAGCGATTCGTTTGACCCGTTTGGGTCGCAAAAAGCGCCCCTTCTACCGCCTGGTGGCCGTCGATAGCCGTACGCGGCGCGACGGCGCCTATCTGGCGAACCTGGGCTACTACAATCCCTTCGTGGAGCCCTTCGAGGTGAAGCTGCACGAGCAGGAGATCCTGGCCTGGCTGAAGAAGGGCGCCCAGATGTCCGATACGGCCCGCGCGCTGCTGCGCAGCCAGGGCGTGCTCTTCCGCTGGTCCTTGATCAAGGAGGGCCTGGCCGCCGCGGAGATCGAGACCAAGATGGCCGAGTGGCAGACCAGCGCCGACAAGCGCGTCGCCGATTTCTCGAAGAAGCGCGAGGCCGCCGCCGCCGCCAAGGCCAAGGCCGAGGCCGAGAAGCTGGAGGCCGAGCGTCTGGAGGCCGAGAAGGCCGAAGCCGAGAAGGCCGCGGCCGAGAAGGCCGAGGCCGACAAGGCTGCTGCCGAGGCCGCCGAGGCCGAGGCCCAGGCCGCCGCCGACGAGGCTCCCGCCGAGGAGCCCGCCGCCGAGGCTCCGGCCGACGCGCCCGAGCCCGACAAGACGGAAGAGGGTTGATTCCATGGGCGACGTGATGGAACTGATCGCGTTCCTGGCGGTCAACCTGGTCGATCATCCGGATGACGTGCAGGTCGAGAAGAAGACCGTCTCGGACGGCGACATCTATCGGCTGCGCGTCCATTCCGATGACCTCGGCAAGATCATCGGCCGGAACGGCCAGACCGCCAAGGCCATGCGGACCCTGCTCGAGGCCGCCGGGGAGCGCACGCGCACCCGCATCGACCTCGAGATCGTCGACGAGTAGGTCTTCCGGGAGCGTGGGCATGACGGCGGCAGCCGCGGACAGCTTCGTGCCGGTCGCCGACGTGGTGGGCGCCGTCGGCCTGCAGGGCGAGCTCAAGCTCTACCCGCTGATCGACTGGTACGAGCCCCTGCTCGACGCGGACTGCCTCGTCTGGGAGGACGGGCGGAGCCTGACGATCCAGGGCCGGCGGACGGCCCGCGGGGGCTACGTCGTGCTGACCGACGCCGCCGCCGGCCGCGACGCCGCCGAGGTCCTGATCGGCCGGCGCATCGGCTTCCTCCGGAGCCGGTACGTCGAGCCCGGGTTCCCGCGGCCCGCGGGCGGACTGCCCTTCCGCTTCCTCGGCCGTCCCGTGACGACGCGCGACGGCGTGACGGTGGGGATCGTGGACGAGGTCCGGCGGCACGGCAGCCAGTTCACCCTGGTCGTGCCGCAGGGCGGCGAGGAGATCCTGATCCCGGCCGTGGCCCCGATCCTCGTGGCAGGGGAGGGCCTGGACGGGCCGCTGGTCATCGATCCCCCGGACGGCCTGCTCCCGGAGGGATCGTCGGATGGCGCTTGAGATCAAGGTCCTGACCCTCTTCCCGGAAATGGTGCGGCCCGTGCTCGCGGCCAGCATCCTGGGCCGGGCGGAGCGCCAGGGACTGGTCGCCTACAGCGTGACCGACGTCCGCGACTTCGCCGTGGACAAGCACGGCACGGTGGACGACTACCCCTACGGCGGCGGGCCGGGCATGATCATGATGGCGCCGCCGCTGGTCGAGGCCGTGGAGTCCGTCCGCGACGATCCCGGCGCCCCGGTGGTCATGATGACCCCGCAGGGCCGCCGGCTGGACGAGGCCCTAGTCCTGGACCTGCTCGCCTCGAGCCGCGAGGCCGGCGAGCTGATCCTGGTCTGCGGCCACTACAAGGGCGTGGACGAGCGCGTCCACGACCTGGTCGTCACGCACGAGGTCTCGATCGGGGACTACGTGCTGACCGGCGGCGAACTGCCGGCCCTGGTCGTCGTCGACGCCCTGGTCCGCCGGCTGCCGGGAGCGCTGAACGACAGCGACTCCGCCGAGACCGACAGTTTCACCGCCGCCCGCGACGGCGGCCTGGAGTGCCCCTGGTACACCCGGCCCCCCGTCTACCGCGGCCTGGCCGTTCCCGAGGTCCTGATCTCCGGGCATCACGCCCGCATCAGGGAATGGCAGATCGAGCAGTCCCGCCGGCGCACGAGCGCGCGGCGGCCGGACCTGATGACGCCGACGCCGGAGCCGCCCGCTCCCGACGCCGACGACTAGAGCTGAACAACGCGTTGCCGGCCGGAGAGGCCGACAGCCAGGAGGCCCCGAGATGAGCGATATTCTCGACAGCATCCGCCGCGAAGGGATGCGCGAAGACTTGCCCGACTTCAACATCGGCGACTCGGTCCGCTGCGGCGTGCGCATCACCGAGGGCGGCAAGACCCGCGTCCAGAACTTCGAAGGCGTTGTCATGGCCCGCCGCGGCACCGGCCGCGAGGCCTCGATCACCGTGCGCAAGATCTCGAGCGGCATCGCCGTCGAGCGCGTCTTCCCGGTGGAGTCGCCGAGCCTCGACTCGGTGGCGGTGATCCGTCGCGGCAAGGTCCGCCGCGCCAAGCTCTACTATTTGCGCGGCCTGAGCGGCAAGAAGGCCCGCATCCGCGAGAAGCAGTTCGTCAAGAAGTGAGCGACCGCGAGGCCAGGCTCGCCGCCTTCGACCGCGACCGCGCGGAAGGGGGGCGGCTGCTCCTGGCCGGAGTCGACGAGGCCGGCCGGGGCTGCCTGGCCGGACCGGTCGTGGCCGCCGCCGTGATCCTGCCCGCGGACTGGGTCCCCGAGGGCCTGGACGACTCCAAGCGGCTCGCGCCGGCGCGGCGCGCGCGGCTCGACCTGATGATCCGGGAAGGCGCCCTCGCCTGGGGCGTCTTTTCCGTATCCGCCGCCGAGATCGACCGCATCAACATCCTGCAGGCCTCGCTGGCCGCCATGGCCGGCGCCGTGGCCGCGCTGGCTCCCGCCCCCGATCGCGTGCTCGTCGACGGGAACCGCCTGCCCGCCTGGGAGCGCGACGCCGAGGCCGTGATCGGCGGCGACCGGCACAGCGCGGCGGTGGCCGCCGCCTCGATCCTGGCCAAGGTCGCTCGGGACCGCACGATGGTCGACCTGGACGGCCGCCATCCCGGCTACGGATTCGCCGGCAACAAGGGCTACGGCTCGCCCGACCATCTCGAGGCCCTGCGCCGCCTCGGACCCTGCCCCGAACATCGCCGCAGCTATCGCCCGGTGGCCGAGACGCGCCAGGGGCGCATCTGGTAGCGCTCTTGCATCGCCGGCCTTTCTCCCGCCGTCCCGCCTCCCGTCCGGAGGATCCCATGACCACGGCTTCCCCGCACGGTCTCGGCCGTCTCGGCGAGGAGATGGCCCGCCTCTTCCTGGCCGCCGGCGGCTACGCCTGCGTCGCCCGCGGTTTCCGCACCCGCGCCGGCGAGATCGACCTCGTGGTGCGGCGCGACGACCTGCTCGTCTTCGTCGAGGTCAAGACCCGTCGCGGCGACCGTTGCGGCGCCCCCGAGGAGGCGGTCGGACCGCGCAAGATCGCCCGCCTGCGCCGTCTGGCCCGCGCCTACCTGGCCGCCGTTCCCGCCGCCGGCGTGCGCCGGTTCCGCTTCGACGTCGTCGCCGTCGCCCTCGATGCGGGCGGGGGGGGCTGCCGTCTGCGCCACCTGGCCGGGGTGGGCGCCGACTAGCGCCGCGGCGTCGCCGGACGCGGACGCCCTCGTTTGAACCCGTCGCCGCCGGGCGTCCAAATTCCCGCTGGAACCCCGCCCACCTTGCCTATATTGTTGGCGCCGGGCCCGTCCGTGCCGCGGAAGGCCCCGTTTCTTCCTCTTCATCACGGGAGAGCCGACGACCGCTGATTCCGGGCGCCGCAACGGCGTCGAGGCGCGGGAGCGCCTCCGTGCAAAGGCAGGCATCCATGGCAGACTACGACTTCAGTCGGATCGAGGCGCATTGGCGGCGCTGCTGGGCCGACGAGGACTACCACCGCACCGATCTCTCCCGCACCGACGACAAGTGCTACAGCCTGGTCATGTTCTCGTATCCCTCGGGCGACAAGCTGCACCTGGGGCACTGGTACAACTACGTGCCGGCCGACACCTGGACCCGCTTCCGCAAGATGCAGGGCCGGAACGTCTTCCAGCCGATGGGCTTCGACAGCTTCGGCCTGCCGGCCGAGAACTACGCCATCAAATGCGGCGTGCCGCCTCAGGAGCATACCGAGCAGAACATCGCCGTCATCCGCGAGCAGCTGCAGACCCTGGGCGCGATGTACGACTGGCGGAGCGAACTGGCCACCCACCGGCCCGGCTACTACAAGTGGACCCAGTGGCTCTTCCTGCAGCTCTACGCCAACGACCTGGCCTACCGCTCGGACATGCCGGTGAACTGGTGCGACTCCTGCCAGACCGTGCTCGCCAACGAGCAGGTCACCGACGGCGAATGCGAGCGCTGCGGCAGCGCCGTCGCGCGCCGGAACCTCAACCAATGGTGCTTCCGGATCACGCGCTACGCCGATCGCCTGCTCGAGGGCCTCGAACGCATCGACTGGCCCGAGGAGACCAAGAAGAAGCAGACCTACTGGATCGGGCGCAGCGAGGGGGCCGAGATCGTCTTCGCGGTGCCCGCCGAGCAGCTGGGCGGCGCGGTCCCGGACGTCGCCGAGCGCGACGCGGCCGGCGACGTGTTGCTGCGCGTCTTCACGACCCGCCCCGACACCCTCTTCGGCGTCACCTACATGGTCCTGGCGCCCGAACACCCGCTGGTCGACGCCCTGACCACAGCCGAGAACGGCGATCGGGTGGCGGCCTACCGCCGCGACGCCGCCCGCCTGAGCGAGGTCGACCGCCAGAGCACCGACCGGCCCAAGACGGGCGTTCCCACCGGCTCCTTCGCCGTCAATCCCGTCAACGGCGAGCGCATCCCGGTCTGGGTCGCCGACTACGTACTGGCCACCTACGGCACCGGCGCGGTGATGGCCGTGCCCGGCCACGACGAGCGGGACTTCGCCTTCGCCCGGGCGCACGACCTGCCCGTGCGCCGGGTGATCCTGGCCGACGGCGAGGATCCGGCCGCGCCGCTGCGCGAGGCCTACGCGGGGCCCGGAACGATGATCGCCTCGGGATCCTACGACGGCCGCCCCCACGTCGAGGGCGGCGCGGCGGTGGTCGCCGAACTCGAGGGGCGGGGGCTCGGCAAGGCCACCGTCCAGTACCGCCTGCGCGACTGGCTGATCAGCCGGCAGCGCTACTGGGGAGCGCCGATCCCGATCATCCACTGCCCTGACTGCGGCCAGGTGCCGGTGCCCGAGTCGGACCTGCCCGTGCTGCTGCCGACCGACGTGGACTACCGGCCCAAGGGCAAGCCGCCGCTGGCCAGCTCCGAGAGCTTCATGAACGTCGCCTGCCCGCAGTGCGGCGGCGCGGCCCGGCGCGACCCCGACACGATGGACACCTTCGTCTGCAGCTCGTGGTACTTCCTGCGCTTCCTCGAGCCGCAGCGCGACGACGCCCCCTTCGACCGCGAGCTGGTGAACCGCTGGCTGCCCGTCGACCAGTACATCGGCGGCGCCGACCACGCCTACGGCCACCTGATCTTCTCGCGCTTCGTGACCAAGGTCCTGCACGACCTGGGCTGGCTGGACTTCGACGAGCCCTTCCTGTCGCTGCGCCACCAGGGCATGATCACCCGCGACGGCGAGAAGATGTCGAAGTCCAAGGGCAACACCGTCGTGCCCGCGGACTACATCGACCGCTACGGCGTCGACACCCTGCGCGCCTACCTGATGTTCGGCTTCGCCTTCGCCGAGGGCGGCGACTGGACCGACGACGGCATCGAGGGCACCCACCGCTTCCTGGCGCGGGTCTGGCGCCTGGTCGACGCCGCTCTCGACGGCCGCCCGCCGGCCGGCGACGCTCCCGCCGACGCGGCGCCGCTGGGCGCCGACGAGGCCGACCGCCGCTGGCCCGAACTGCGCCGGGTGATGCACAACTCCATCAAGGGTTGCACGCAGGACCTCGCCCGCTTTCACTTCAACACGGCGCTCAGCCGCCTGATGGAGCTGACCAACGCGCTGCACGGCTTCGCCGGCCGCGACATCGTCAGCCTGGACGACCCGCGCTTCCGCGAGGCCCTGACCAACCTGGTGCTCATGCTGTCGCCGTTCACGCCCCACCTGGGGGAGGAGCTGTGGCGTCGCCTCGGCGGCGAGGGCCACGTCTTCGATCAGGCCTGGCCGGCGTGGCGGGACGAGTTCCTGGTCGCGGACACTGTGACCTACGTCGTCCAGATCAACGGCAAGATCCGCGAGCGGCTGGAGCTGCCCCGCGACTGCGATCGCGATCAGGCCGCCGCCCGCGCTCGGGAGCACGGCCGCATCCCCGAGCTCCTGGACGGAGCGAGCGTCCGCAAGGTGATCGTCGTGCCCAACAAGCTGGTCAACATCGTGATATGAGCGCGGCGGCGCATGCGCCGCCGTGAAGCCGAGGCGAGGGGCGGGGGATGAGCTACTGGGACGTCCTGGCGGAAGCGGATCATCACCTGGAGCGGGAAGAGTTCGCCGCCGCCGAGACGGCCTACGCCTCGGCCCGCAGTCAGCGGGGCGGGTCGCCGGGCCGCGTCTTCGTCTCCGAGCGGCTGGGCGACGCGACCCGCCGCCTCTGGCGACGAGTCCGCGACGGCGCCGCCGCCCAGGAGCGGCCGGGCCGGTGGGAGGCCGCCACCGCCGACTTCGCCGTCCGCTTCCGGGAGCGGGCGACCGTCGTCCTGGCCCGGGCCCGCGACGCCGCCGTTCTGGCCGAGGGCGATCCCGCCGTGCGACTGGCCGTGCTCGCCCAGGGCCTGCATCTGGCCGGCCACAGCGAACTCCTGGAGCGCGACGACCCCCTGGCCTTCTCCCTGCTCGCCGCCGCCCTGCGCGACGCCCGCGCCTGCGGCCGCCTACTCGACGCCGAACTCTTCCCGCCCGACCTGGATTGCGACGAGAACGGCCGGCTGGATCTGGCCGGCGCCGGTCTCGCGATGATCACGACCAGGGGAGCCGCGTCGGCGTCCGGGACGGAGCGGCGCGCGCTGGCGGGCGCCCTGCTGCGCCTGATCGACGAGGAGCGGTTCGCGCCCCACGGACCGCACGAGCCCGGGCGCTGCTGGCTCGCGGCCCGGATCACCGACCTCGGCCTGGCCGATTCCCCGGCCGCCGCCGATCTCTACCGCCGCTACCTGGCCGGCCCCGCCTCGGCCGATCACGCCGCCGCGGCCCGCGTGCGCCTGGTCGAGATCCTGGGCAACGTCGATCGGCAGCACCTGGACATCCCCCGCTACGACGAGGCCCGCGCGGCGGCCGGCGGCGCGCCGCCGTCGGCGCCGGAGCTCGCGCAGCGTCTGGCGGTCGCCCGCGAGTCGCTGCGGCCGCGCCTGGACCAGACCCGGCCGGCCTGGGCCGTGCTCACCCCCGCCGCCTCAGGATGGGAGGCGGTGCTCTGGCGCGGCGACCGCGCCGTCGACGCCGCCCGCTGGCGCGAGGGCGCCGACGTCGAACCCCTGAGACGATTCCTGGCCCCCTGCGCCGGTCGCGTGATCGCCGCCGGCGGCGGCGGGGCGCCGGTTCCGGCCTTCCCCCTGGGGCCGATCGCCGAGGCGCTCCTCGAGCCTTGGCTCCCGCCCTCGGGCCTTTCTCCGGACGCGACGGCCGATCTGGTCGCCGCCGCGGCCCCGGATGCGGCGGACGCCGGCGGCGCCGGCTGTCATCCCCGATTGCCAGCGGGTGCGCCCCCGGACGAGAGTCCGCTGGCCGCCGCCGTGGAAGCCGGACGCCTGTGGCTGGCCTGCCTGGCCCGAGTGCGCGCCGCCGACCCGAGGCTCGAGACGGGACTGGTCGAACTGGCCCGGCGCGGCGACGAGGCCGCCGCTCTGGTGACGGCCGGCCTCACGATCCTGTCCGGACGATCCCGCGGCCCGTCCGCGAACTCCGGGACGGAGGGCTCCTGGGCACTGACGCCCCTCGTCGATCGGCCATCGCCGCTGTTGCCGTGCGCCGAGGCCGAATCGCCGGGCGCCGTCCCCGCCGCCGATCTCGCCGGGCAGCCGGCCCTGATGGTGGCCACGGGACGCCCGGGCACCGTCCTGGCCGCCTGGGGCGCCTCCCGTGATCGCTGGCGGGTGGTGCTGGACGATCCCGGCCGGCTGCCGGTCCTGGCCCGGGCCCTCTCCGGGCACGGCGGGCTGCTGACCCTGCAGCCCGAGCGTCTGCACGCCCGGGACACGGCCCTCGATCGGCTGGTGGAACTCGCGGCCGCCGGGGCCCCCGGCGACGCCCTGGCCCTCTTCTTCTGGTGCCGGCTGACCGAGAGCCACAACGGGGATCTCGCCGACTTCGCCGTCCTGCGCCCGCGACCGGCCGGAGCGGTGCCTCTCTACGACCGTTTCCTGGATCTGGCCGCGGCGCTGCCGCGCAGCGAAGCCGGCGCCGCGACGCCCTGGGGGCGGGAATACGCCGCTCGGGCCGTGGCCTCGCGGGTCGTCGTGGGCGCCGGCCACCGTCTGGACGAGACCGGGGCCGGGCTGGACGCCTGGTGGGGACTGTCCGCGGAGCGGCCGGCGGCCTGGGCTTTCTGTGACGGTCCGAGCGTCGTGTGGCAGTTGAAGCGCCGGGCCCGCGGCCTTCCCGACATGTCGGACTTCCCGCCGCTCTCGCCCGCCAGCGACCACCTGTCGCTGGTCCTGGGGGGGACGCTCTTCTGCGAGGAGATGGCTGCGTTCCTGACCGCCGTCCGCGACGGCGTCTTCCCGGAGGCCGAGTCGCCTTTCCGCATCCTGATCCTGCCCGACGCCCGCCCGTCGCCCCTGCGCCTGGCTCTCGGCGGACCCGACCCCGACAGCCGCGTGCTGCGCGGCGAGGCCCTGGCGGCGGCGCTGGCGCGCTTCGAGGCGACCCCGGACCAGGAGGGCCGCGCCCTGATGCTGGTGCCCGGACGGGGCTCGCTGCGGACTTTCCTCCAGGCCATGGCCCGCGAGGACCTCGCCCGCGACGGGGACGCCTCGCGTCGCTTCCTGGACCCCGAAGTCTTCTGGTCCGCGCGGGGCCGCGCCCTGGTCGTGGGGCGCCGCCTGCACGTGGCCCGTCTGGAGAGCCTCGACCCGCCGTCGGCCATCGGGACGGCGGACCACGCCGGCGGCGATGCCCGAGCCTGGGCCCGCGAGGACGAACTCATCGCCGAGGCGCTGGAAGCGGCGCGGGCCGACCTGGCCTTCGAGCTGAGCGCCCTGCTCGCCAGGGGCGCCGGTCTGGTCGATGTTGCCGACGTGCGCTGGTGGCGGCGCTTCCCCCTGCCGGGATCCCGCAGCGCCCCGTCGTTGGCGGAGGCGGCCCGTCTCTGCATCGGTGACGCGGCGGATCTCTACGAACTGGCTCCGGCCGTCGCCGGCCGACGCCGGCTCGCCGGGCGCCGCGAGCCGACCTCGCCGCTGGCCCGGACCTGTCTGGATTGGCTGCGCGGCGAGGGCCGCATCGACGCCGGGGGCGAGGGGCTGCCGCCGGGCATCGACCGTCCGCCCGCCCGCGAATTGCCCGAGGCCTGGGAGCGGCGTCCCCTGCGCCTGGTCGTGGGCGGGGACGACGCCGCCTGGGCGGAAGCGGTGCGCTCGGTCTGCCGGCGTCGCGAGGCCGGCGACCTCGACGCCTGGCTGCTCTTCGTCGGCGAGGCCCCGCCGGCCGGCGCGCGCGAGATCCTGCGCCGATTGCCCGCTGCGGAATCCGCTGTCGGCAGGGGAGGACCGCCGCCGGCCCTGAAATGCCTGTCGCCCGACAGTCTGACCGACCCCGGCGTCCAGGAGATGCTTGCGCATCGGTCGTCGCCGACCGTCTACGCCGCCGACCTGCGCGACTGGCTGCCCCCCCTGGGCGACGCCGCGATGGCGCGGTCCCTGCGCTGGCTGGTCACGGCGGTCGACGGGCCCGTCACCTTCCAGGCCTCGACCCTGCCGGAGCCCTGGGCGGACTGGCTGCGGGGGCTCTGGCGCGACGCCGCCGCAGATCGCGGTCTGGTGGACGCGACCGCCGAGGCCGGGACCGACGCGCCCGACCTGCCGCCCGTCGCCGTGGGACGGTTCGGCGATCCCGAAACATCCTGTCCCCGCTGCGGAGCGGTCTTCGGCCTGCGCCACCTGCGCGTGCCCTGCCCGGAATGCGGCTTCGCCCCCGGCGCCTGGCTCGCGCCGGAGCAGCTGCGCCAGCTCGCGACGGAACTCGTCGGCCTCAAGGTCGCCGCCCTGCGCGAGCGGGCCGACCTGGGCGCCGACCTGCCGCTGCGCATCTGGGCCCAGCCCGAGAGCCTGCCCGATCTCTGCGAGAGGATCGCCGCCTTCGCCCCTTTGCGCGAGGAGGCCGACGGCCAGCTCACGGCCGAGCCTGGGGGAGGGCGTCTCTGGGAGCTGGCGGTCCTGGCGCCGGGGGCCGTGGTGCCCCCGAATCGGCGTCACGCCCTGCTCGACCTGCCGGACTCTGCCGAGGATCTCTTCCGTTTCCGCCGCCGTGCGGCCGGCGAGGTCGGGCTCTGGTTCCATCCGCTGGAACTGGCCCGGCAGTTCCCCGACTCCGACGGCGGGGCTCCCCTGGCGCAACGTTTCGCCTGGTTGCCCGAGGCGCTGGCGGCCCCGCCGGGTATGCCGCCGGAGCAACGGTGGCGGGGCGCGCTGCCGCCGCGGGTGGCCGGGACGCTCTCCGGGCTGCCGCCGCGCCTGGCCGCCGCGGCGCTGGAAGTCGCCGCTTGGACGGCCGCCGCCGACGGGTTTCCGCCCGCCGCCGTGCCCGTCGCGTCGGTCCCGGCCCTGGCGCCTTCCTTCCCCTTCGCCGAACTCGAGTTCCGCGTTCGCGACCTGAGCGGACTGATGCAGGAACTCCTGCCGGTGATCCTGGCCGGGAGCCGCAGCGGCGTGGTCTCGCTGATCGACCTGACGGAACTGCCGTTCTCCGGCGACGCATCGCGCATGGCCTGGCTCGACCGCTTCCTGCTGGGGATCTCGCTGCGTTTGACGCCGCCGGGGGCCGTCGGCGAGCCCGAACTGCTCTACGCGCCGGACGACGGCGTGCTCGCCTCGCCCCGTCGCCGCGTGGGACGGCTGGGCGGGGTGCAGGAGGTCGTCGCCCGCGCCGTTCATCACGCCGAACTCTTCCTGGCCTCGGCCCGGGCCCTCTACGCGACGGCGACCCCCGCGGGGGACCTCATTCCCCTGGACGGGGACGGCGCCCTGGCGGCGGGCGACGACGTGATCGAGACCGGCATCCTGCTCGGAGCCTGGGGACTGGCCGGCGCTCCCAGGCCGGGCGACCTGGAAGTGCCGGCGGCAGTCCCGCCGGACGACGTCGCGAGCGATGGGTCATCCGACGCGGCGATCCTGCTGGCGGGACTGGCCTCGTCGCGGGAGCGCTGGGGCCGGCGGCTGGCCGAAGGCTGGCGCAACGGTTTCCTGGAGGACGCCCCGGCGGTCGGGGAGGCCGCCGTCCGCGAACCCGAGGTCACGACCGCGGTGGCGAAGGTCGTCGATCATCTGGCCGCTTTCCTTTCCGGCGCCGGCGCCGGTCAGCGCGCAGTCAGGGGCCCCGCCGGCAGCGGCCGCCTCGATGCGGTGCTGCTGGGCCTGGCCCGGGCGGTGCGCGCGGGCTTGCCCCCGCGCGAGGCCACCGTCTTCGCCCCCGATCCCGGGACCCTCTCGCGCTGCCATCTGCTCTGGCGCACCCTGGCGCCGGATCTGGTCGCGCCGCGACTCCTGCTCGTCGACGATCCCGAGGCGGCCCTGCCCGGCGTCGCCGGCGCCGCCGGACTTCCCGGTCGTCCCGAGCGCGCGGTCGCGGTGCTGCTCGAGGCCCAGGACATGCCCGCCGACGCCCGTTTCCGGATCGCCCAGCACTATCGCCGGGGGCGCCTGGTCGTCGTCGTCGAGCCGGTGCTGTCGGTCGATCCCTGGGACCATCTCTTCCTGACCACGCCGCGCGCGGAGGAGGTCCTCGATCTGGCCGACCCGATCGTTGCGGCCAGACTGCCGTGGCGGGAATGCCGCGAACTGGCCGCCGCCGCCGGCTCCCCGCTGGGACGGGGCCACCCGGTCCGGCGCGAGAAGGGAGAGTGCGCGGCGCACTGGACGACCAACCTGGACGAGTGCCTGGGCTTCCTGGCCCGCGAGCGGGGCCGGGGACTGTTCGGGGACGAGGTCCTGGTGGTGGCGCCCGTGGCCGACGACCTCGCCTATCTCGGCCGATCGCTGGCCCGCGAGGGCTGGCTGCCGGTCTTCCGCGCCGAACGGGACGCCCTGCTCCTGCCGGGTCCGCTGGAACTGCTGGCCGCCGCGGTCGACGCCGTGGCGCGCGCCGAGGCCGACGGCGACGAGGCGCCTTCGCTGCTGGCGGGCCTGCTCGCCGGCGAGCGTCGCCGGGCCTACCTGAGCTGGCTGCGCGACGCGGCCCCGGCGCCGGGGACCCGCCTGACCGACCTGCTGGAGATGATCGCCGCGGGCCCCTGGGCCGACGCCGTGCTCGCACCGCCCGAGAACCGCCGTCGCGTCGAGGCCCTGGTCGCCGAGGCCGGCGACGAGCCCCTGGACCGTCTCTGCGCCCGCCCTCTGCTGACGGCCTGGCGGCGACGGGTGGCCGACCTGCCCGGTCAGCCGCCCGCTCCGGACGGTCCGCCCGTCGCCGCGCTGGCCACCCCCGCTGCACCCGGCGCCCTGCCCGCCGCCGACGTCGTCTACCTGTGCCTGGGCTCGGAACCGCCCCAGCGCCACTACCGGGTGCTGTCGCGAGCCCGCGACCGCGCCCACGTGCTCTACCAGGAACGTTCACCTCTGCCCGGCGACACGGACGATCTCGGCTGAACGGCCGAGTTTCCTTGTTCGACGGGGGCGCGGCAGCTAATTTCGGAGCGGGCGGTCGGAGGGGCGCCCGGTTCCACAGCATCGTGAACACGATCGAAGGTGAGTCCATGGATCTGCCGTTCATCCCCTATCGCATCAAGGTCGTCGAGCCGGTCCGTCACGTCAGCCGCGAGGAGCGCCAGCGCCTGCTGGTCGAGGCCGGGTACAACCTCTTCAACATCCCTTCGAGCGCCATCTACGTCGACCTGCTCACCGACAGCGGCACCTCGGCGATGAGCGACGCGCAGTGGGGCGCGTTGATGCGCGGCGACGAGGCCTACGCCTGCAGTCGCGACTTCCATGAGTTCGAGGAGGTCGTCCGCAACATCTTCGGCTTCCGTCACGTGATCCCCACCCACCAGGGCCGCGCCGCCGAGAGCATCCTCTTCAGCGTGAGCCTGAAGCCCGACAGCGTCGTGCCCAACAACACCCATTTCGACACGACGCGGGCCAACGTCGAGGCCACCGGCGCGATCGCCCTGGACTGCGTCTGCGACGAGGGCCTGGATCCCGCCCTGGACCATCCCTTCAAGGGCGACATGTCCCTGGAGAAGCTCGACGCCGCCTTCGCCAAGTACGGCGCTGCGCGCATCCCCTTCGTCATGCTGACGATCACGAACAACTCCGGCGGCGGCCAGCCCGTCTCGCTGGCGAACATCCGCGCCGTCTCGGCCTACTGCCGCGGGAAGGGCGTGCCCCTGATCTTCGACGCCTGCCGCTTCGCCGAGAACGCCTGGTTCATCAAGCAGCGCGAGGCCGGCTGCGACGGCATGACGATCCTCGAGATCGCCCGCGCGATCTTCGCCTGCGGCGACGGCTGCACGATGAGCGCGAAGAAGGACGCCCTGGTCAACATCGGCGGCTTCGTCAGCCTGAACGACGATGCGTGGGCCGAGCGGGTGATCCAGCGGCTGATCCTGGTCGAGGGCTTCCGCACCTACGGCGGCCTGGCCGGCCGCGACATGGGCGCCATCGCGCAGGGCCTGCGCGAGGTCCTGGACGAGGACTACCTGACCTACCGCATCGGCCAGGTGCGGCGGATGGGCGAGCGCATCGTCGGCCACGGCGCGCCGATCCTGCAGCCGGTCGGCGGCCACGCCGTCTACGTGGACGCGAAGGGTCTGCTGCCGCACATCCCGCCCGAGCAGTTCCCGGCCCAGGCCCTGGCCTGCGCCCTCTACCTGGAGGCGGGCGTGCGGGCCGTGGAGATCGGCAGCCTGATGTTCGACCACCGCGATCCCGACACCGGCGAGACGGTGCACCCGGCGATGGAGCTGGTGCGCCTGGCCGTGCCGCGCCGGGTCTACACCGAGACCCACCTGGCCTACGTCGCCGACGCCGTCGGCGCCCTGGCCCGCGACCGCGAGCGCCTGCGCGGCCTGGAGATCGAGTCGGCGCCGGCGGCGCTGCGCCACTTCACGGCGCGGCTGCGGCCGCTGTCCGGCGGATTGATGGTCGTCGCCTAGCCTGAGGGTGGACGCATGGAAGTCCTGATCCGAGCCGACGACTTCCGCTTCGCCGACGAACTGCGCGCCCTGGCCGTCGCGGCCGCGGCGCGCCTGGGCCTCGACGCCGTCGCGAAGCGCCTGGAGCTGGTCGTGGACGATGTCGCCTGCGACGAGCGCGTCTGGTTCGGGCGCGTGCCGGGTTCCGACGGCGCCGTCCGCATCTACTGCCACCCCGACCAGTTCCTGAAGGACCACGGTGCGGCCTTCGTTTCGCTGCCCGAACAGCTGCCCTGGGAACTTCCTCCGCTGGATCCGGACGTGGAGGCGACCGAGCCGGCCTTCGCCCAGGCCAAGGCCGAGCGCTTCCTCTATCACCAGTTCCTGCAGCTGCGGGACATGGCCGAGGGGATGGTCGCGCCGGGGGAGGTCCCCCCGGATCTGGCCGAGGCCTTCCAGGAGGTCTGGGCGGTGACCGTCGACGGCCGCCTGCGCCGTCACGGCCTGCCCGGCGCCCCGATCGCCGAGCGCCGGCGGCGCTTCTTCCGGGTCTTTTCGCGCGGCGGGTTGCTGCTGCCGCAGCACTGGCAGATCTTCCGGGAGCTGTGGGACGGGGACGAGTGGGATGTCAGGGGTCTGGCGGCCGCCGCGCGAGAGTTGCCGCCGTTGACCCCGCGGTCCGCCTGAGCAGGGCCCAGAATTCGAATTCATTTGCTTTTTCCGCCGTCAGTCCCCAATTTCTAGACGCTTGCCGTAATCGCGCCCGGACTTGACGCGCGGCGTCGTACAGGGCTAGGATCGCCCCCCGGGATCGGATTGCAGACGACTTTTTCCGGCACGATCGCGGCTTGCTTCCCACAAGCAAGAAAGACCCTAAGGGAGGTTACCCATGCTTTCTCGTTCGTCCTCGCTGCGCCGGGCCCCGTCCCTGCTGCTGCTTGCCCTCGTGGGCCTGACTCTCGCCGGCCTCGCCGGCTGCGGTGGTGACAAGGAGGTCGACCCCTTCGTCTACACCACCCTTTCGCGCGTCATGGACGGCGACACCCTGAGCAACAACTTCCTCTTCGAGATCGACGCGCCGCAGATCGACTACGCCAAGGGCGACGTCGCCATGGTGCGCTCCGGCAACCGCATCGAGTTCATGGTCGGCCCGGACATCGAGCACGCATTCGCGGGCTACGCCGGCATGCTGCTCGGCGTCGAGAAGCGCTTCTCGCCGACGACGCATCTCTTCCTGAAGCGCACGAAGCAGGGCGAGATCGTCACCCCGGTCGATTCCGTCGAGAGCTACGCCCTGCCCGCCATCTTCATGGCCACCCGGCAGCAGCTCGAGACTCCGGGCGCGGATCTCTCCGCGATGAACTGGCGGCGCAAGAGCACCGTCGAGTCCTTCCTGCCCGCCGAGGACAGCACGCGGCCCATCGAGGTCCAGTCCGGCATCGCCGAATTCGTCTACGTGCCCCGGCACGATCTCAGCGAAGAGCAGGCGGCCAACCCCGGCCCGGACGACTTCTCGTGGTACGCGATCTTCCCCGAGTCGAGCTTCCAGCTTGTCGACCTGACCCCCGGCGCGAACTGGATGCTGCAGCTCCTGAAGGACAAGAATCTGCCCCTGGTCGGTTCGTTCACGCTCACGGAGTACGTCGAGGCCTACTCCGACCGCGCCAAGACGCACGGCGACCTGGGCCACGTCATCGGCAAGATGCGCATCAACTGGTTCCGCTACGCGAACAGCTACGTGCGCGGCGCCGTCTAGTCGCTGCGTTTTCCGGGAAGAAGGCCCCCCGCCGACGGCGGGGGGCCTTTCCTTTTATGCGGAGTGCGGTGAGGGCTCAGACCAGCAGCCGGTGCAGTTCGGCCTGCTCCAGGACGTTGCGGCGCACCGTGTGGCTGCGCTTGGCCAGCGGCGAGGTGCGGATCCGGTTGGCGACCTGGCCGACCATCACGCCCGACTCTCCGTCCAGCAGCAGTTCGGTGGCGGCGTGGCCCATGCGCGTGGCGAGCATGCGGTCGAAGCCGGTGGGCGAACCGCCGCGCTGGACGTGCCCGAGCACGACCATGCGGACGCTGCGCTTCAGCCGGGTCTTCAGCTCGTATTCGACCATCGGCGCCCTGCCGGCGCCCTCGGCCACGATCAGCAGGGCGTGCCGCTTGCCCCGGTCGTAGCCGCCCTCGATGCGCTGGCAGATCTCGTCGTAGTCGAAGGTGATCTCGGGCACCAGCACCTCCTCGGCGCCGCAGGCGATGGCCGTCTGCATGGCCAGTAGGCCGCATTCGCGGCCCATGACCTCGATCACGAAGATGCGCCCGTGGCTCGTCGCGGTGTCCCGGATCTTGTCCACGGCGTCGATGGCGATGTTCAGCGCCGTGTCGAAGCCGATCGAGATGTCGGTGCCGGGGATGTCGTTGTCGATGGTCGCCGGCACGCCCACGCAGGGCAGGTCGAACTCGCGCGTCAGCAGGTCGCCGCCGCGGAAGCTGCCGTCGCCGCCGACGATCACCAGGCCGTCCAGGCGGAGCTTGCGCAGGGCCTTGCGCGTGGCCCGCTGACCCTTCTCCTCGGCGAGCTCCGGGTAGCGGAAGGTCTGCAGGATGGTCCCGCCGTGCTGCATGATCCCGCCGACGTCGACCGAGGTCAGCGGCTCCGCGTCGCCCTCGCTCAGGCCGAGCCAGCCGCGGCGGACGCCCAGGACCTCGACGCCCCGGGAAAGCGACGTGCGCACGATGGCCCGCAGGGCCGCGTTCATGCCCGCGGCGTCGCCCCCGCCGGTGAGGACTCCGATTCTCTTCATGACGATTCTCCTTCGGGTCGATCCCGCTCTGCGTGGCGGAGCCGCCATTCGCGGATCTTGCGCAGCCTTTCGCCCAGGGGGGCCTCGTGGCCGCGCGCGGTGGGTTCGTAGAAGCGTCGGCCGGCCAGCCGGTCCGGCAGGCAGTCCATGGCCGTGATCCCGGCCGGGTCGTCGTGCGCGTAGGCGTAGCCCTTGCCGTAGCCCAGCTTCTTCATCAGGGCCGTCGGGGCGTTGCGCAGGCGCTCGGGCACGGGCGGATTGACGCCGCGGCGGACCTCGTCCGCGGCCGCGCCGTAACCCTTGTACAGGGCGTTGCTCTTGGGGGCCAGGGCCAGGTAGACCGCCGCCTGGGCCAGGGCCAGGGCGCCCTCGGGCATGCCGAGGAAGTGGATCGCGTCGCGGGCGGCCAGCGCCTGCGGCAGGGCCAGGGGATCGGCCAGGCCCACGTCCTCACTGGCGAAGCGCACCATCCGGCGGGCCACGTAGAGGGGATCCTCGCCGGCCTCGAGCATCCGCGCCAGGTAGTAGACCGCGGCGTCGGCGTCGCTGTTGCGCAGCGACTTGTGCAGCGCCGAGATCAGGTTGAAGTGCTCCTCGCCGGCCTTGTCGTAGCGCAGGGCGCGGTCGCGCACCAGCGAGGCGATGCGCGCGGCGTCGACCGTCCCGGCGACGGCGTCGTCCCCGGATTCGCCCAGGGCGGCGACGGTCATCTCGAGCAGGCTCAGGGCCGTGCGGGCGTCCCCGTCGCCCAGTCCGGCCAGCGCGTCCAGGGCGTCGTCGGCGAAGGGGGGGGCGCCCTCGGGCAGGCCGCGCGGGTCGTCCAGGGCCCGGCGCAGGATCGTCACCAGATGGGAGGGCTCCAGGGGGGCCAGCACGAAGAGCCGGGTGCGCGAGAGCAGCGCGGCGTTGATCTCGAAGGACGGGTTCTCGGTGGTGGCGCCGATCAGCACGACGTCGCCGCGTTCGACCCAGGGCAGCAGGGCGTCCTGCTGCGCCTTGTTGAAGCGGTGGATCTCGTCCAGGAAGATGATCGTGCGCCGGCCCAGGCTGCGTCGCATCTTCTCGGCCTCGGCCATCACGGCCTTCAGCTCGCGGCTGCCCACCTGGACGGCGCTGTATTCCAGGAAGTGGGCCTGGCTGCGGGCGGCGATCACCCGCGCCAGCGAGGTCTTGCCGCAACCGGGCGGACCCCACAGCAGCAGCGAGGGCAGGGCGTCGCTCTCGACGAGTCGGCGCAGCGGGCGGCCGGGCCCCAGCAGCTCGTCCTGGCCCACGATCTCGTCCAGGGTCCGCGGCCGCATGCGCTCGGGCAGGGGGCTGCCGGCCGCGGTCTTCACCGCGGCGTCTCCCGCCCTCGCGTTCTGGCCGTCGTCGAAGAGGTTTCCGTTCATGGCCCCCATATTAGGGCCAAACGGGTCGGGGACAAGCTCCGATGTCGTCGGCGCGGCGTCGGCTGCAGGATTGACTTGGCCCCGGCCCGTGCCTACTCTGGTCTTTACCCTTAGAACCGGGAGGCGAGATGAAACGCGCCATCGTCATCGTGCTCGACGGCGTCGGCGTGGGCGAGTTGCCCGACGCGGACCGCTACGGCGACGCCGGCAGCGACACGCTGGGCAACACCGCGCGCGCCGTCGGCGGCCTGAAACTGCCCCACCTGCAGCGGTTGGGCCTGGGCAACATCCACGACGTCGCCGGCGTGCCGGCGTCCGCCGCGCCCGCGGCCAGCTGGGGCCGCATGGTCGAGATCTCGGCGGGCAAGGACAGCACCACCGGGCACTGGGAACTGATGGGCGTCGTCACCGAGACGCCCTTCCCGACCTATCCCGACGGTTTCCCGCCGGCGGTGCTCCGCGCCTTCAGCGAGGCGACCGGCTACGGCGTGCTCGGCAACAAGGCGGCCTCCGGCACCGCGATCATCGAGGAACTGGGCGACGAGCACGTGCGCACCGGCAAGCTCATCGTCTACACCTCGGCCGATTCCGTCTTCCAGATCGCGGCCCACGAGGAAGTCGTCCCCCTGGACGAGCTCTACCGCATCTGCGGGATCGCCCGCGATATCCTGGTGCCGCCCCACCGGGTCAGCCGCGTCATCGCGCGGCCCTTCCTGGGTGGCCCGGGCGCCTACAAGAGGACGCCGAACCGGCACGACTACTCGGTGCCGCCGCCGCCGGGACTGCTGCTGCCGATCCTGTCCGACGCCGGAATTTCCGTCAGCGCCATCGGCAAGATCTACGACCTCTACGCGGGCGCCGGGATCGCCGCCCACCACGCCTCGAAATCCAACGCGGCGGGCATGGCCATGCTCGCCGAACTCCAGTCCGCGCCCCCGACGGCGCCCGAGCTGATCCTGCTCAACCTGGTGGACTTCGACATGCTCTTCGGCCATCGCAACGATCCCGCGGGCATGGCCGGGGCCCTGGTCGAGTTCGACGCCTGGCTGGGGGATTTCCTGTCCGCCCTGCGGCCGGGCGACCTGCTGCTGATGACCGCGGACCACGGCAACGATCCCACCACGCCCAGCACCGACCACTCCCGCGAGCACGTGCCCCTGCTGGCCGTGGTCGGCGGCGGCGGGCCCGGAGTCGACCTGGGCCGCCGCGAGACCTTCGCCGATCTCGGCGCGACCCTGGCCGCCTATTTCGGGGCGCCGGCGCCGGCGGCGGGCCGCAGTTTCCTCGACGCCCTGCCCGGAGCGGCCGGCCCGTCGGGAAAGGAGTAGCCTTGGATCCCATGCATGCCCGACTGGTGGCCGCCGCGCGGGACGTCGCCCGCCACAGCTACTCGCCCTATTCCCACTTCGCGGTCGGCGCCGCGCTGCTGGGCGACGACGGCGGGATCTACTGCGGCACCAACGTCGAGAACGCCAGCTTCGGCCTGTCGCTCTGCGCCGAACGCTCGGCCGTGTCCCGGGCCGTGGCCGAAGGCGTGACGCGTTTCCGCGCCCTGGCCGTGGTCACCGACACCGACGTGCCGACGCCGCCCTGCGGGGCCTGCCGCCAGGTGCTGCTGGAGTTCGGCCCCGAGCTCGAGGTGATCCTCGCCGGCCGCGGCGAAGATGTCGTCCTGACCACGATCGCGGAGCTCGTACCGCATCCCTTCACCAGTTTCACCGGGGCCGACACCGAGTCCCGCTGACCAGTCCGGCCGTCCGCGCTGCCGGCGCCGAGGAGCAATGTGAACGTCGTCCAGCTGATCGAACGCAAGAAGCGGGGGGAGACCCTGGCGCCCGAGGACCTGCGCGAACTCGTCGACGGCTTCACCGGCGGCGTGGTCCCCGAATACCAGATGGCCGCCTTCCTGATGGCGGTCTGGTTCCGCGGGCTCGATCCCGAGGAGACCGTGGCGCTGACGGCGTCGATGCTGGAGTCGGGGGAGGAGCTGGCCTGGTCCGAGGAGGGGGCGCCCACCGCGGACAAGCACAGCACCGGCGGTGTCGGCGACAAGGTCAGCCTGCTGCTGGCGCCCCTGGCCGCGGCCTGCGGGATGCGCGTGCCGATGCTCTCGGGCCGCGGCCTGGGCCACACCGGCGGCACCCTGGACAAGCTCGAGGCCATCCCCGGCTACCGGATCAAGATGGACAACGACGCCTTCCGCCGCGTCGTCGACGAGGCCGGCTGCGCCATCGTCGGGCAGGGACCGCGCATTGCCCCCGCCGACGGGCGCATCTACGCCCTGCGCGACGTCACCGGCACTGTCGACTGCATCCCCCTGATCACCGCGAGCATCCTCAGCAAGAAGCTGGCGGCCGGTCCGCGGTCGATCGTCATCGACCTGAAGGTCGGCGACGGGGCCTTCATGACCGAGCGCGAGCCGGCCGAGGCCCTGGCGCGCGCCCTGATCGGCACTGCGGGGCGCTGGGGCCGCCGCCTGGCCGTCGTCTTCTCGGACATGTCCCAGCCCCTGGGCAGGGCCGTGGGTCACGCCAACGAGACGCGGGAGGCCTTCGCGGCCCTGCGTCCCGATGGCCGCGACGCGGCGCCGGCGGACCTGGTCGCCCTGACCGAGGTCCTGGCCGCCGAGATGGTGGTCACGGCCGGCCTGGCCTCCGACCGCGAGGCGGCCATGGCCCGCGTGCGCGCGGTCTGGAACTCGGGAGAGGCCTTCGCCGCCCTGCTGCGCTGGGTCGAGGCCCAGGGCGGGATCCTCGACCCCGGCCGCGACGACTTCGGCCTGGTCGTGGCTCCGGCTCAGGCCGAGGCCGTGGCGCCTCGCGACGGACACGTGACCGCGATCGCCTGCCGCGAGGTGGGTCTGGCGCTGGCCGACCTGGGCGGCGCGCGCCGCCGGGTCGAGGACGACCTGGACCTCTCGGCGGGCATCGACTTCCGGATCGCGACCGGGCAGCGCCTGGTCGCCGGGGAGCCCCTGGCCGTGGTCCACGCCCGCGATCCCGAGCGGGCCGCCGCCGCCGCCCAGCGGCTGGTGGCCGCCGTGACGCTCGCGGACGAACCCCCCGCGCATCCTCCGGAACTGGTCCAGGGACGCCTGTCGGCGGCGGATCTGGCGGGTTCCGGCTAGAACTCGTCTTCGCCGTCGTCCAGGGTGCCGAAGTCCTTGTTCAATCCCTCGAAGTCGGCGAGCGGGCCGCCGTGCAGGTCGCAGGGCCGGGGCGGGGTGTTGTCGGCCAGGAAGATCTCCACGGCCGTGGAGTCGCAGTTCGCGGTGGCGAGCATCCCCGAGCGCAGGCAGACCCGGCGCTCGACGATGCCCTCGGGGCGGACGAAGGGCTCGTCGGGGCGGCCGACGGCCACCTGGGCCATCAGCTGGGCCCAGATCGGCATCGCCATGTGGGCGCCGGTCCCGCGCAGCCCCATGCTCAGCTTCTCGTCGAAACCCACCCAGACCCCGGCGGCGTGGCTCGGGGTGAATCCCACGAACCAGGCGTCGGTGTTGTCGTTGGTGGTGCCCGTCTTGCCGGCGCCGGTGCCCCGGAAGCCCCAGGACGAGGCGTAGCGGGCGGTGCCGTCGACCAGGGTGCTGTGCATCAGGTCGGTCATCATGTAGGCCAGGCCCGGATCCAGCACCTCGCGCTGGCGGATGCGGGTCTCCTCCAGGATCTCGCCGGTGTCGGTCTCGACCCGCGTGATCAGGTAGGGCTCGGCGCGCACGCCGTGGTTTCCGAAGGAGGCGTAGGCGGCGACCATCTCGATCAGCCGGACCTCGCCCGCGCCCAGGGCCAGGGAGTGCACCGGCGGCAACGGGCTGGCGATGCCCAGCTGCCGCGCCGTCTCGAGCAGGGGCGAGACGCCGAAGTCGTTGACCAGCTTGGCCGTGACCACGTTCTTCGAGTGGCTCAGGCCGTAGCGCAGGGTCATCGGGCCCATGAAGCGGTTGTTGAAGTTCTTGGGTCGCCACAGGCTGACGCCGGTGTCGATGACCACCGGCGAGTCGAGCAGGATCGACGACGTGCGGTAGCCGTGTTCCAGGGCGGTCAGGTAGACCACGGGCTTGAAGATCGATCCGGGCTGGCGCGGGGCCTGGGTGGCGCGGTTCCACTTGCTGTCGGTGAACGAGCGGCCGCCGGTCATCGCCAGCACGGCGCCGGTGCGCGCGTCCAGCAGCACGCCGGCCCCCTGCAGGTACTCCAGCTTCTCAGGACGTTCCTCCGCGGCCGTCAGGCTGTCGTAGAGCGCCCGGGTCATCGGGTACTCCATCTCGGCCTCGACGTTCGTCAGGTGCTCCTCGAGGACCGCTTCGAGACGGCGCTGCCAGACGGGCACCAGGGTGGTCGTCACGCGCAGCCCGTCCCGGTAGAGCCCGGCGTAGCCGTAGCGCTGCTCCAGCTCCTGACGCACCTCCTCGACGAAGTAGGCGGCGAAGCCGGCCTCGCGCCGCGCCAGTTCGGCGTCGACGATCACGACCTCGGTGTCGGCGGTCCGGCGCGCCTCGTCGCGGGACATGTGCCCGGCGGCGACCATCGACTCGAGCACGGCCAGGCGGCGGCGGTAGGAGCGGTCGAGATGCCGCTGCGGGTTGTAGCTGCCCGGGCGGTTCGGGATGCCGGCGAGCAGGGTCATCTCGGCCGGCTCGGTGCTCCAGACGTCCTTGCCGAAGAACTGCCGCGAGGCTTCCTGCACCCCGTAGATCCCCCTGCCGAAGGGCACCTCGTTCAGGTACATCTCCAGGATCTCGTCCTTGGTGTAGGTCTGCTCGAGGCGCAGGGCGAGGATGATCTCCTTCAGCTTGCGCGAGACCGTCTTCTCCTGGGTCAGGAAGAGGTTGCGCGCGAGCTGCTGCGTCAGGGTGCTGGCGCCCGGGCGTCGGCGCGAGGTCAGGTTCGTCCAGATGACCTTGAAGATGCGCCGCGGGGCGATGCCGTAGTGGTCGTAGAAGTCCCGGTCCTCGGTGTCGATGAAGGCCTGCTGCAGGCGGACCGGCATGCGCGACAGGGGGACCACGGTGCGGTTCTCGGTGTAGAACTCGCGGATCGTATCGCCGTTAGCGGCGAAGATCAGGGTCTTGCGCGTGGGCTCGATGGACTGGATGCGCGCCGGCGAGGGGAGGTCCCGGGCCAGGTGGCGGACCAGGAAGAGCCCTCCCAGAGCGCCGCCGGCCAGCAGGGCGGCCAGGGCGAGCAGCATCAGCCGCACCCGCGAGCGGGGGATCATGTAGTTCAACAGCTTGCGCATGGCAGCCCGAAAGGTAGCGCGGCCGGGTCCGCTGGGCAACAACTATGGCGCCGTCCGGGGCATTTCGGGGCCGAAATCGAGAAAAACGGGAAAATCGTTGGAATTAGGTTGACAGTGGGGGTGCCAGGAACTACTTTGCCTCGCCGTTGCCGGAGTTCGAGTTCGGCGGCGCCGCCCGCGAGGCAGGGCGGAAGGCTCCAAAGTCGTTGGCCTTTTTAGCGAAAAAAGGTTGACATCGGAGGGGACCTGGAATACATTGCCTCTTCGCCCCTAGAAACGGGGCGCAGGCCACAAAGCTGGCTGGACCGGTTCTTTGACAACGGAATAGCGCACGACGACCCGTCCGATTTCGGAGTGTCGCACGCATTGGTCCGTCCGGACCAAGGTGATGCGGCCTCGAGTTTCGAGCGACACAGGAGCAATGCTTCTTGTCATATAATTTTGACAACGGAGAGTTTGATCCTGGCTCAGAACGAACGTTGGCGGCGTGGATTAGGCATGCAAGTCGAACGAGAAAGCTTCCTTCGGGAAGTGAGTAAAGTGGCGAACGGGTGAGTAACGCGTGGGAAACCTGCCTTTCAGTGGGGGACAACACTCCTAACGGGGTGCTAATACCGCATACGACCTCCGGGGCGCCTGCCCTGGAGATGAAAGACGGCCTCTGTTTTAAGCTGTCGCTGAAAGATGGTCCCGCGTCCGATTAGCTTGTTGGTGAGGTAACGGCTCACCAAGGCGACGATCGGTAGCCGGCCTGAGAGGGTGTCCGGCCACACTGGGACTGAGATACGGCCCAGACTCCTACGGGAGGCAGCAGTCGAGAAGCTTCGGCAATGGG
>CAZLHO010000028.1:0-36163 GCA_964559455.1 uncultured Fibrobacteraceae bacterium
CGAGCTTCCGGGGCTCTTGCGGACGGGGGTGGAGACACCCGGCCGCGAGGGGGCTCCGCGCAGGCTGCCGGCGGCAGGACGCCGCCGGCGCCGGAGCGAAGAGAAGGGCGGCGCAGGAAGCGCCGCCCTTCGTCCCCCGAGCGGCCGGGTGTCTCCACCCCCGCCCCGTACGCACCCTCAGATCTGGAAGAGATACTGCAGCTTCATGAAGTACTGCCGATCGCTCAGCTCCCACCCCTCGAGTCCGTCCTCGGCCATGCTGTACTCGCGGTAGTCCCGTGTCGAGCCCAGGTAGAAGATCGTCAGGGGGTTGATCTTGTAGCTGACCATCGGGTCGACTTCCCAGGTCTCGCGGAAGTCGTTGTACTGCACGATCACGCGCGTGCACAGCTCGCGGTTGACCTGGTAGCCGAAGCGCGTCCTCATCACGTAGCCCTCGAAGAGCTGCTCCCCGGTCTCGTTGTCCTCGCTGCTGACCCAGGACCAGCTGCTGTCGATCTCGATGTTGTTCCTGGGCTTGATCTCCACCCAGAACCCGTAGTCCCATTGGCGGCCCATGGTCTGGGCCCCTCGCGCGATGCGGTGGCCGTAGTTCACGTTGCCGCTCATGCGCAGCCACGAGGCGGGCGTGCTGTGCATGCAGGTGTGCCAGGCCCAGATGCCGTCGTAGTCCGCGCCGCGGAAACGTTCCCGGCTGCGCAGGTAGTTGGAGTGGATTCCGGTCTGGGCCTTGCTGAAGTCGATCGACAGGTCGGTCTGGATCCACTCGTCCTTGCGCCGGCCGTCGAAGTTCCAGACGCGAGAGGCGTAGAACTGGGGCAGGACCTGGGTCACCAGACCCTCGCCCTGGAAGACGTAGTAGGACGAGAATCCCGCGCGCCGACGGTTGTTGCGGGGCTCGTAGCCGTTCTCGGCCCGGAAGGTCGGACTGTACTCCCAGTAGTCCAGATCGGCGAAGAGATGCCGGCCGTCGTGCTCCAGGCTGGCGTAGACGGCGTGACCCCAGAACTTCTCGCCGTCGAAGGCCCTCGTGTGCTCGTCGTCCTTGCCGAAGGTCGGCGACCAGAGGCGCTCGACCATGTCCTGCGAAAGGCCGGGATCGTCCGGCTCCTCGGTGTGCGAGGCCATGGCCTGGGCCTCGAACTGGATGTTGCGCGTCAGGCGCAACCTCATGTCCGCGCTCATCAACGTGCCCGCCCCGCCGCCGTCCAGACGCCGGTCGGTGGCCAGGAAGCCCAGGTGCGACTGGTCGCCCAGGGCGTGCCGCGCGCGCAGGATGTTCGTCACGCTCTCCCCGCCCAGGATCTCCCCGCTCTGCTCCTCGAAGGGCACGATGTAGGGCGTGTGCTCGTCGCGGGCCACCAGGTAGGCCACGTTGGTGCGGCCCGGCCGGCCGGTGAGCTTGGCGGCGAAGGTCGGGGCGTTCACCGTCCGCGTGTAAACAGCGTTGAAGAAGGAGTGGAAGAGATCGCTGCCCTCCTGGAAGAAGGGCCGGCGCTCGGAGTAGAACAGGGCCACGGTCGAGTTGACGTCGATCTGGGCCTCGTCCGACTCGATCTGGCTGAAGTCGGGGTTCACGGTCGCCTCGACGGTGAAGGCCGACGACAGCGCGTACTTCACGCCCAGCGAGGGTTCGCCCTTCACGTCGTCGTTGTCGAATTCGCCGTCGTCGCCGCGCGAACCGCTCTGCGTGGCCACGAAGGTGGGCAGGATCTCCAGCCCCTTGCCGGGTTTCACGCCGCTGATGCCGCGCACCGTGCCCCACTTGCAGGGCCAGCAGGGATCGTCGCGGTCGTAGGCGGCCCAGGAGTACTGCCCGCGCACCTCGCGCGGGTGGTTGCGCCAGAAGTCCATGCGCCAGACCTGCTCGTCCACGTCGGGAAAGCGCATGCTCGAGAACGGGATCGCCATCTCCACGATCCAGCCGTCGTCCACAATGCGTCCGGCCGACTCGTAGACCATCTCGAAGGTGCCGTCCTCGCCGTAGTTGCTGCTCCACAGCAGGTCGCCCTGCACGCCCAGCGGGTTGGCCGAGATCTCGTAGGCCCAGGACTGGTCGCCGTAGGTGTCGATCGCGGTGATGATGTAATCGTCCGAGAAGATGGCGTCGCGTTCGCACATCGTGGCGCGGACCTTCGCGGGGTCGTCGTAGCAGTGGTAGGCGATGTAGAGGTACTCGTCGTCGTAGGTCACGAAGACCTCGGTGTCTACGGGCGGCTGCACCTGGTCGCCGGGGTTGTGCTCGGCGAACCCGGCCGCGCGGGCGGCGCCGTTCCAGCCCGGATCCCCGAGCGCGCCGTCGATCGCGATCGCCCCAGCGGCGCGCGAGACGGTCAGCTCGGGATGGTAAGTGACCTGGTAGTCCGGATCCGGCGGCGGCGCCTTCGCCGAGACGGCGGCGGGAAGCAGGGGGGCGACGATCAGCAGGGATACGAGCACGAGCAAGGGGCGGCGGGGCATGGTCATTCCTCTTGTTGCTGGGGTCAGGCTCGACGACCGCGTCCGGGGATCCGGAACCAAGTCCCCATTACGAAGAGGGCGTTGAAGGGTTGCATGTTCAGGGGCGCGGCGCATCTAACGCGCAAAAAGGGGCCGCGCCCGAGGCGCGGCCCCTTCATTCCGGCAAGGTCGATATGCGAAGCGCCTACTTCAGCAGCATCAGCTTGCGGTGGTCGGCGAAACCGTCGGCCAGCAGGCGCACCAGGTAGACGCCGCCGGCGACGCTGCGGCCCGCGGCGTCGCGGCCGTCCCAGCGGACGGCGCTCTCGCCGGCCGGGCGCGGCTCGTCGACCAGGGTCCGCACCAGGCGGCCGCGCAGGTCGGCCACCTGCAGGCGCACGGGACCGGCGCGCGCCACCGTGTAGGCGATGGTCGTCGAGGGATTGAAGGGGTTCGGATGGACGCCCAGCAGCGCCGACCGCGGCGTCGGCGCGCGGCCCGGCGCGTCGGTCAGGCCGGGCAGGTGCTCGTAGGCGCCCTGGTCCACGACCGGGGCCGCGCCCAGGCCGTCGTCGGCCAGCGCGGGCTCGTCCAGGAAGCGCGGGTCGCCGCCCAGGTCGACGATCACGCCGGGCGGCACGGCGTCGTTGTCGCCGGCGTCGATCGCCGGCGAGCCGGACCCCGGCCGGTAGTCGCCGGCCGGCGCGTTCACGAACAGCGGGTCGCCCGTCTGCACGGCCTCGCCGGGCCCGGCCCAGCCGCCCAGCACGGTGCTGTAGCGGATCGTGAGCTGGCCTGCGCCCAGGGCCTCGGCCTGGGCCGCGGGGTCCGTCACGCTCATCACGACCGCGTTGTCCCAGAGCACGGCGTTGTCCAGGTCGGCATCGGCGTCCTGCACGCTGAGGCCGCCTCCCGAGACGGCGGCCGCGTTCGCAGCAACGGTCAGGTTGGCCAGCAACGCCGTCGCGCCGCCGACCACGCGCAGGCCGGCGCCCACGTCGGCGCTGTTGTCGAAGAAGAGGCTGTTGAAGATCCGCGGCGCGCCGCCGTCGACGTAGAGGCCGCCCCCCTCGACCGCGGTGTTGCCGCGCACGATGCAGTCGCGCAGCGTCGGGCTGGTTCCCTGCAGGAAGAAGCCTCCGCCCAGCGGCGCGTCGCCGCCGGTGACGGTGAAGCCCTCGATCGCCGCCACGGCCGGCTCGCCGCCGACCAGGACGATCGCGCTGCCGCCCAGGCCCGTCGCGTCGATCTCGGTGACCTGCGGGCCGCCGACGGCGCGCAGCACCACCGGCTTGCCGTCGAAGTCGATGGTCTCGGCGTAGACGCCCGGCGACACTTCCACGGTATAGAGGCAGAGGTCGGCCGGGGCCGCGTCGATCGCGGCCTGGATCGTGGTGAAGTCGGCGGGCACGGCCACGGTCGCGGTCAGCGGGCCCTCGCATTCGTCGGGCACGCCGTTGCCGTTGCAGTCCTCGCTGAAGCCGCCGGAGATGTCGACCGCGTCGTCCACGCCGTTGTCGTTGCAGTCGACGATGTCGGTCACGTCCCAGCCGATCAGCCCGAAGAGGCGGAAGTCGTTGTCGGTGGTCGAGGTGACCCTCCCGGGGCTGATCGTGGGGTCCATCACGCCCAGGTAGCTGCCCGTGAGCTCGTCGGCCTTCCAGTGGCTGGCCTGGCGGCCGTCGCCCAGATTGACTCCCGTGGACATGCCCAGATCCTGCGTCCCGTCATGGACGACGTGCGCCGGTTCGATGTCGCCGGTGGTGTTGACCCGCGCGGCCAGCGTGAAATCGACGGCGGCGGCGCCCGGCAGCAGCCGGTACATGTCCAGGGCCGTCGGGTAGAGCTCGTCCACCTGGTTGTCGTCGCGCAGGAAATCGGCCAGGTCGACGCGGCTGGTGAAGCCCAGGGCGTGGCCGATCTCGTGGATGACGATGGCCAGGAAGTCGTACTTCCCGGAGTCGATGCCGTCGTCCGGGTCGTAGTCGAAGTTCGGCGCGAACTGCGTGCTGAAGTTGATGACCGCGTCGGGCTCGGGGTCGTCGAAGCTCATGTCGAAGCCCAGGGCGCGCAGGTTGGCCTTCGTGGCCGACAGGCGGCCGGCGTAGTTGAAGCCCGGCGGGATCAGCAGCGTGAACTGGGCGAGCGTCGGCAGCTGCGCGGCGATCGCCTCGCCGGCGACGGCGTCGGCGACCATCGCGTCGCGGATCGCGGTGAAGTCGGTCAGGAAGGTGCGCGAGGCGGTCGAACCCAGGACATCGGCGCCCAGGGGCTGCAGGTCGCCGGCGATGGTGATGACCACGGGGTCGGTGATGCGGGCCTCCCAGAAATCGACGGCCCGCTGCCAGGTGGCCAGGGCCTGCGCGTTGGCCTGCAGAAGCGGGCCTGCGTCGAGAATGATCTGGGTCGCCTTGGGGCCGCGGGATGGATCGAGGCGCTCGAGCCCGGCGGCGGGCAGGCGTCCGAAGCTGGGGCTGAGCACGACGTCGACGCCGCAGTGCAGGTCGGCCGGCACGGCTGCGGCGGCGGCGGGCGGCAGGACCGTCGCGGCGAGCAGCAGCAGCGCCGGCAGCGCGAAGGCGCGGGGGGGCATCCTCTCCATCATCTCTTCCTTTCACGACGACAAGGCCTGGGGTGAAACAGGATTAAAATATACCTATTTTCACCCGCGCTCGCCGCCGCCCATCGGCCAAGGCATGCAAAGACAAGGGGCGCAGCTATTTGTAGCTGCGCCCCTGTCCTGGCGGTGATCGTCTTCGCTAGCGGGCCCGGGCCAGCTCCAGACTGCGCCGGGGGTTGATCAGATCCAGGTCGCCGCCGCCGGGACCGCGGTCGGCGCCCTCGACGATCAGGGCCGCCACCGCGGCCGGATCCAGCTCCGGCCGCAGGGCCAGGATCTTGGCCGCCAGGTTGGCCACGGCGGGCGCGGCCTGCGAGGTGCCCGAGGCCCGCACCCTGCGGCCGCCCGGGGTCACGCTCTCGACCATGGCGCCGCAGGCGTGGACCCGCACGTTCTCGCCGCCGCTGGTGAAGCTCGTCGGGTCGCCGGCACGGTCCACGGCGCCGACGACCAGCAGGTTCGGCAGCTCCAGGTTCGAGGGCAGGATGATGTCGAAGGTGACGTCGGTGTCGCTGTTGCCGGCGGCGCAGCAGAAGAGGATCTCCGGCGAGCCGCCGATGGCGTCGCGCAGACCCGTCTCGAGGATGCCGACGATCTCGCGGGCCATGGCGCCGCGCGCAGCGGCGTCGGCGCCGATCCCGTTCAGCTCCAGGCTCTGCTCCACCTCCTGCAGCGAATAGCCCCAGCTCATGTTGACCACCCGCACCCCGGCGGCCCGGAAGTAGGCGGCCGAGGCGCGGAAGGCCTCGGCGTAGCGCCCGGCCAGATCGGCGGTGATCGGCACGGGCACCGACCGGTGATCGAATGACTGCCGGGCGGCCAGGATGCGGACCTGCGGGTTGCCCGCGGCGAGAATGCCGGCCACGTGGGTGCCGTGGACGTAGACGGCGGCCAGCTGCAGGTCGTCCATGAAACCCTGCACCTGTTCCGGCTCCAGGCCGGCCAGGTGGGACCGCAGCGCGCGGGCCGCCTCGCTGTCCTCCCCGCACTCCAGGTCCGAATAGCCGTCCAGGTAGGAGACCGCGTCGTCGATGCGGCCGGCGGCATCGCCCAGCGGCGCCAGCAGCTCGGGCACGGGGCGGCCGTCGAGGTCGAAGGCGATGCCGTGCCGGTCGTCGACGAAACCGTTGCCGTCGTCGTCCCGGCCGTTCACGGTCTCGGCGGGATTGACGAACATGAGCTCGCCGAAGACGGCCGCGTCCACGCCCGAGTCCCAGACGGCGGCCAGCACGGGCGCGCCCTCCCCCGCGGCCAGGACAGCGTCGCGGTCGGCCCAGATCTCCGGCTTCGCCTCGGCGCTCCCGTCCGCCACCCGCTGCAGCACCGAGGCGGTGACGTCGCCCAGGGGCAGGACCATGCGCAGCGCATAGTTCATGTTGATCAGCTGCTGGGCCGCGTCGAAGCCCAGCGCGCCGGCGGCCGCGACGGCGGGATCGATCTGGCCCTGCACCAGGCCGCGGACCAGCCCGGCGGACATCATCTCGGCGCGGGCCTTCTGGGCCAGGATGCGCTCGCGCACCGTGGTCCAGGGCAGGGCGCGCGCGCCGGCCTCCAGCTCGCGGGCGTAGGCTTCGCGCAGCGCCGCCTCGTCGTCGCCGGCCGCCCGCAGCGCCGCGATCATGGCCCGCGTGGTCAGCCCGGTGGTCAGGCGCACGGACTCCTTGTCCTCGAGCCCCCGCATCAGCTCGATGCCCGCCTCGACCGCCGCATAGTCCCCGCCGAGCATGTCCAGGCTCATCAGGGTGCCGTGCAGGCGCTGCAGGGTGGCGGCGTCGGTGATCTCGTAGCGCGCCAGGATGTCGACGACGTCGGCGCGCACCTTCGCGGCGAGGGCGGCGAAGGCCGCGTCGTCGTCCAGCAGCGCGCTGGCCGGACCGTCCAGCGCGTAGGACGGACGCGGCAGGTCGTCCAGGGAGTTCACGGGGATGCGGTCGCCGGCGACGGCGGCGGCCGCGACAACGACCAGGATGAGGGCGGCGAGCGGGCGGAACGACTTCATGGCGGCTCCTTCGGGCGCAGGATGCTTCGGCTTGACCTTTGGCTTGAATGGAAAATGAACCCCGGACATCATGATCACCGCAATGCGGAGCCTCGGCCCCGGGCCCGCACATCCTGACACGAGAGGACTGCTCGATGCCACGCCGAATCCCGGCGCGGAGGCCTGCTCGCCCGCTTCCCCCGATCGTGACGATCCTGATGCTGATCCTGACGGCGCCCGCCGCCGCCCAGACCCTGGACCTGGACCCGCCGCCGCCGGTGAAGATGCGGATCGGGTACTGCAAGCAGGGCTCCGACCCTTCCGAGACCTGGCCCTGGCGACAGTACTACGGAGCCATCCACGAGTTCAGCTTCGCCGGGTCCGTCTCGCAGGACCTGGCGGCGCTCTGCCGGATCCCGATCAGCTCGACGAAGCTCAACATGAGCGCGCCGTGGCGGGACATCGATGGCCGCAGCCTGGGCAACGTCTTCCTCGGACTGCAGACCCGTCCGGAACCCGGCTCCGGCTGGACGACCTTCGGGCTCTTCCTGCCCACGGGCCAGGACGACGACGCGCTCTTCGGCGGCGCGGTGACCGACCCCACCCGTCCCGCCCGCTTCTACCCGGCGACCTTCGCCCTCTACTGGGATCGGAGCCGGCGCTTCGAACCGAGTTCCTGGGTGACGGCGCAGCTTTCCCTGGGTCTCCAGTGGGACTGGGTGACCTCCCGCGACTGGAACGACAACGCCCGGGTGCTCCAGGCCCATCACGGCCTGGCCCTGGCCCTGGGCCCGGGCGACACCCACTTCATCCTGGAGTACCGCGGCCTGGTGGCGCCCTCCGACAACCCGTACGGGTTGACCGGCCAATACCTGCACACCCTGGCCTTCGCCGTCGACTGGCGGATGGGGAAACTGGCCCCGGCGATCTTCTGCCGCCTGCCCCTGGACGAGAGCCTGCGCCGTTTCACAGAATCCTCCTTCGGCCTCCGCATGGACCTGGAGCTTTCCGGGGGCGACTGACGCCGGGGAGCCCAGGTCCTCATGTGAATGCGGTGGACCGGACGAGGGAGTCTGCTAGTCTCCATGGTTCGAGGTCGCGCCCCGTCACGGACACGATCATCCAGCCCCGGAGGATCCCTCGATGCCCCAAGCGAATCCCCCGCGCACGACCGTCCCGACCCTGACGATCGCGCTGGTCTTCCTGTGCGCCGCGCCCGTCGCCGCCCAGACCCTGGAGCTGACGCCGCCCCCGCCCGACGAAGCCCGCCTGAGCTTCGGCTTCCAGCACCCCAGCCTGGACGAATTCCGCGACGCCCTGGGCGCGACCAGCGGCGCCTACGAGCTCTCCTTCGCGGCGCCGATCAACGAGCGTTTCGTGCTGCTCGCGCGGATCCCCTACAGCCGGACATCGCTGGACTTCGACGTGCCCGACTGGTGGGACGGTCCGCCGCCGCCGGAGCTGATGGATATCGACGGCAGCTCCCTGGGCAACGTCTTCCTCGGTCTGCAGAGCCGGCCGGCTCCCGGCGACCGTCGCACCTGGACGACCTTCGGCCTCTTCATGCCCACCGGCGACGACGACATGGGCGCCTTCGCCGGGGTCGTCGCCGACCCCACGCGTCCCGAGCGCTTCTCGCCCGAGACGATGACCCTCTTCGGGGAGTACGCCTGGCGCCACGCCGCCCCCGGCCTGACGATGCAGGGCGCCGTGGGCCTGCAGCTGCAAATGGTGATGCTGGACGACTACGCCGGGGATCCCGGCGAGATGTTCCTGCACTACGGCCAGGCGGTGTCGTGGGGGACGGGCGACGCCCGCCTCATCGCCGAATTCAGCGGCCTGATGGTGGTCACCGAGCAGCCCGACGAGTTCGGGGACCGCTTCCTGAACAACATCGCCCTCGGCCTGGGCTGGCGCCTGGGCCGGCTGACGCCCACGGCCTACTACCGTTGGCCGCTGAACGAGAGTGTCCAGAACCTGGTGAACAGCGTCTTCGGCCTGCGCCTGGACTACGCCCTGCCCGGAGGGGGCTGAGGCCGCCGCCTCAGGCCGACTTGATCAGGGCGTCCAGGTCGCCCCGCTTGCCCATCACGACCATCACGTGCTCGTCGCTCAGCCGCGTGCCCGCATCGGGAAGGCGCGTGATCCCGCCCGGCGCGCTCGTCTTCAGGGCCAGCACCTGGCAGCGGTAGCGGGCCCGGAAATCGAGCTCGGCCAGGGTCTTCCCGAGCAGCCCCGCGGGGGGCACGATCTCCGCCACCGCGAAATCGGAGCCCAGGTCCATGTACCGGACGATGCTGGCGTGCCCCAGGGTGTAGGCCAGCCGCACCCCGGAATCCCTCTCCGGGAAGACGACGTCGTCCACCCCGAGCAGCTTCAGCACGCGCACGTGATCCTCGCTCAGGGCCTTGGCCACGACGTGCTTCGCGCCCAGCTCCTTCAGGTGCATGGCCGTGATCACCGAGGCCTCCAGGTGCTCGCCCAGGCTCAGGACGACGGCGTCCGACTCGATCACGCCCAGCTCCTGCAGGACCTCCTTGTCGGTGGCGTCGGCGATCACCGCCTTGCTCACCTCGTCGGCCACCCGGCCCACGGCCGCCTCGTCCTGGTCGACGGCCAGGACCTCGCAGCCCAGTTCGTTCAGGGTGCGCGCCAGGTGGAGCCCGAAACTGCTCAGGCCGATGACTGCGATCCTCTTCATCCTGGCCTCCCGGTTCCGGCCGGGCCGCCTTCGCGGCTCAGCCGATCATGAGTTCCTCTTCGGGATAACGGTACTCGGGCGCGTGGCGCCGCCGCGACATGCCCAGCACCAAGGTCAACGGACCCAGTCGCCCGATGAACATCACCAGCGTGATGATGAGCCTGCCGGCGACCGAGAGCTGCGGCGTGACGCCCGTCGACAGCCCCACCGTGCCGAAGGCCGAGACGCATTCGAAGGCCAGGTCCAGGAACTGGCCCCTGCTTTCCGGGTGGGGCACGGCGCCGACCTCGGTGATCTGCAGCAGCAGGGTGGCCAGCGCGACCAGGGTGACGGCGATGAAGAAGAGCGCCAGGGCCCGCTCCAGGTTCGAACGGCTCAGCGTGCGGCCGAAGAGGGAGGGGTGGCGCGCGCCCTTCAGCCGCGAGACGACGACGACCAGGATCACGCCCAGGGTCGTCACCTTCACGCCGCCGGCCATCGAACCGGGAGCGCCGCCGAAGAACATCAGGAAGATCAACATGAAGAGGCTGGCGTTCGACAGGCCGCCCACGTCCACGGTATTGAAGCCGGCCGTGCGCGCGGTCACGGACTGGAAGAGGGCGCGCAGCGCCGCGTCGGGCACGGCGATGCCGGCCAGGTTGCGGGGCCGTTCGAGCAGGAAGAAGGACAGCGCCCCGGCGACGATCAGCAGGGCCGAGATCAGCAGCACGATGCGCGTGTGGAAGCTGAGATGCCCGATGCGGCGGCCGTGGCGCCGGCGCAGGGCCGCGCCCAGGTCCGAGAGCACGAAGAAGCCGACGCCGCCGGCGACGATCAGGACCATGACCGCGATGTTCGTGACCGGGTCGCCGGCGAAGCGCTCCAGGCTGTCGGCGTAGAGCGAGAAGCCGGCGTTGCAGAAGGCCGAGACGCTGTGGAAGACGGCCGTCCACAGGGTCTCGCCCGGGGCCCCGGCCCCGCCCCAGCGCAGCCACAGCAGCAGCGCCCCGCCCGTCTCGAAGACGACCGTGAAAAGGATGGTCCGCCGCAGCATGGCTGAGATACGGTACTGGCCTCGGCGCAGGAACTTGCCCTGGACGGTCTCGCTCATCGTCAGCGAACTGCGCCGCCCGAGCAGCAGCAGCGCGAAGGCCGACACGGTCATGATGCCGATCCCGCCGATCTGGATCAGGGCCAGCACCACGGCCTGTCCCAGGGGCGTCAGCCCGGCGCCGGTGTCGACGACGACCAGGCCCGTGACGCAGACGGCGCTCGTGGCGGTGAAGAGGGCGTCCACCGGACCCAGCGGATCGCCTTCGCTGCAGGCGGGCAGCATCAGCACCGCGGCGCCCGCCAGGATGGCCCCGGCGAAACCCAGCAGGGCGAAGCGGGCCGCGTTCGGTGGACGGCGGCGGCCGGATCGGGCGTCGGTGACGATCTGCGCCATGGCGAAAGCGGGCTCCTCTTCCCGGCGGGCCGGCCCGGCGCTCCGGCGACGGGCAACCCCGCCGCCGCCGCCCCGTAGTCCCGGCTGGTTCAGCGACCCCGGAAGGTTAAGGCATGAATCCCGATACACTCAAGCGAATGACGGGACTCCGCCGCGGCGAGGCACGCGCCGTGCTGACGTCGGCGGCCTATTTCTTCTGCGTGCTCTGCGGCTACTACATGCTGCGGCCGCTGCGCGAGGAGATGGGCCTGGCCGGGGGCGTCGACAACCTGCCCTGGCTCTTCATGGCCACCTTGGGTGCGATGCTGCTGGCCACGCCCCTCTTCGGCGCCCTGGTCGACCGCTTCCCCCGCCGCGTCTTCATCCCGGCCGCCTACCGCTTCTTCGCCCTGAATCTGCTGATCTTCTACGCGCTGATGCACTGGCTGCCCGCGGGGGCCGAACGGCACCTGGGGCGCGTCTTCTACGTCTGGCTCAGCGTCTTCAACATGTTCGCCGTCTCGCTCTTCTGGGCCTTCATGGCCGACGGCTTCGGCCTGGAGCGCAGCAAGCGCCTCTTCGGCCTGATCGCGGTCGGCGGCACCCTGGGCGCAATCGCCGGCGCGGGCATGACCGCCGGGCTGGTCGGCGTCCTGGGCCGCGCCACCATGCTGTTGCCGGCTGCGGTGATGCTGGAAGCGGCGGTGCAATGCGTGCGCGCTCTCTGCCGGGAATTCGGCCTCGCCGGAACCACGGCGCGCCCCGCCGGCGAGAACGTCCCGACCGCCGCGCCCGAGGCCCGGCGGATGCGCGGCGGCGCGCTCAACGGCATCCGGCTGGCCTTCGGCTCGCCCTACCTGCTGGCGATCTGCGGCTACCTCTTCCTCTACAGCCTGAGTTCGACCTTCCTCTACTTCGAGCAGGCCCACATCGTGGCCGCCGCGGTCGCGGAGCGCGCCGCCCGGGCGGCCCTCTTCGCGCGCATCGACCTCTGGGTCAACGTCCTGACCCTGGCGGTGCAGCTGGCCGCCACAGGAAGGGTGCTCTCGCGGCTGGGGGTGGGCCTGACGCTGGCCTCGCTGCCCGCGCTTTCGGCCCTGGGCTTCGGCGCCCTCGCGGCGGCCCCCACGCTGGCCGTGCTGGTCGTCTTCCAGGTCGTGCGGCGGGCCGCCAACTACGCCCTGATCCGCCCGGCGCGCGAGACGCTGTACACCATCGTGCCGCTGGAACACAAGTACAAGGCCAAGAGCTTCATCGACACCTTCGTCTACCGCGGCGGCGACGCCCTGGGCGCCACCCTCTTCGGCGGGCTGACGGGACTGGGACTGGGGCTGGCCGGCGTGGCCGCCGCCGCCCTGCCCTTCGCCCTGGGCTGGGGCGCGCTGGGGCTCTGGCTGGGCGCGGCGCAGCGGCGGCGGGCGCGACATCCCGCCGCGACAGCCTTCACTCGTGACCCCGTGGACCGAAGCGTGTAGGCTTCCTCCCCGGAACCTCGACACTCAACAACGGAGCGACGATCATGACCTGCGACCGACGCGATTTCCTGCGACTCGCCGCCGCCGGCGGCGCCCTGATCGGCAGCGGCGCCCTTTGGACCGGCTGCGGGGACCGGAACGGCCCCCGTCGGCGGTTGCGCCTGCTCATCCTCGGCGGCACCGGCTTCCTGGGACCGCATACGGTCAAGGCGGCCCTGGCCAGGGGGCACCAGATGACCCTCTTCAACCGTGGGCGCACGAACCCGCACCTCTTCCCCGACCTCGAGAAGCTGCGCGGCGACCGCGACGGCGACCTGACGGCCCTGGAGGGCCGCGACTGGGACGCCGTGATCGACACCAGCGGCTACGTCCCGCGCATCGTCAAGATGTCGGCGGAGCTGCTGGCGCCCCACGTCCGCCAGTATGTCTTCATCTCCAGCATCTCGGTCTACGCGGCCTTCCCGATCGAGGGCATCGACGAGACCAGCCCGGTGGGCACGCTGGAGGACGAGACGGTCGAGGAGATCACCGGCGGAAGCTACGGCCCCCTGAAGGCCCTCTGCGAGCAGGCGGCCGAGCGCGCCCTGCCGGGCCGCGCGACCAACATCCGCCCCGGGCTGATCGTGGGCGAGCAGGACCGCTCCGACCGCTTCACCTACTGGCCGGCGCGCATGGCCCGCGGGGGCGAGGTGCTGGCCCCCGGCGACGGCGGCGACTTCATCCAGTTCATCGACGTGCGCGATCTGGCCGAGTGGATCATCGCCTGCATCGAGAACGACGTGACCGGCGTCTTCAACGCCACCTCGCCGCCGGCCACGCTGACCATGGGCGAGTTCCTGGAAACCTGCCGCCGCGTCTCCGGCTCCGACGCCACGCTGACCTGGGCCGACGCTGACTTCCTGGCCGAGCAGGAAGTGGAGCCGTGGAGCGATATGCCGGTGTGGGTGCCCGCGACGGGCGACGAGCCGGGATTCGGCCGGGTGAGCACCCGGCGGGCGCAGGAGAAGGGGTTGCGCTGCCGTCCCGTCAGCGAGACGGTGCGCGACACCCTGGAGTGGTTCGGAACCCTGCCCGAGGAAAGACGCAACAAGCTGCGCGCGGGCCTCGATCCCGAGCGGGAGGCCGCCGTCCTCGCCGCCTGGCACGCGCTCAAGGGCTAGCCGACTCTCCGGAATCGATCCCCGGACGGGCCGCGCGCCGCCGCGCGGCCCTTCTTTTCAGCCCTCCGGGGCGGGGCGGACCGTCAGCACCGGGCACGACGCGTAGCGCACCACCTTCTCGGCCACCGAACCGAATACGAAACGGCGCCAGCCCGTGCGGCCATGCGTGGCGATGACGATCAGGTCCACGCCCTCGCGGTCGGCCAGGTCCAGCACCCCGCCGGCGGGATCGTCGTGCAGGACGTGGGTCGTCACCTTCAGATCCCCGGGCAGCCGCGACTGGCGGACTTCCGCCAGCATCTGCTCGGAGTGGGAGTCCATCTCCTTCTGGTACTCGGGAACGTTGAAGGTCGTCGTTGCGACCACCGTGCCTTCGGCGGGGGCGGGGAAGACGGGAACCGCGGGTGCCGCGTAGACCAGCAGGATCTCGGCGGAGTACTGGCCGGCCAGTTCGGCGGCCGCGGCCAGGGCCCGGTAGGACGGTTCGCTGAAGTCGGTCGGGCAGAGGATCTTGCGCAAGGGGAGCATGGCGCTGCCTCCTCGGTCGGAGATCGAAGCGGGCGCGCCGTCCGGCGATCAGAGGGTTCGGCCGGCGCGGCCCGGCGTGGGAAGGCGTCGGGCCTCCCGCCGATAATGTACCATCAAAAAACGACCCGGCCCAGCCTCAGAGCCCCAGCTCGTCGGCGACGCCGGTCAACGCCTGCAGCACGTGCTCGACGACCGCATCCGGCTCCAGGCCCAGGTCCTCGGCGCCCTCGCGGATCTCGTCGCGGTTGACCTTGGCCGCGAAGTCCTTCTTCTTCAGCTTCTTGCGCACGCTCTTGACCTTCACCTGGGCGATCTTCCGGTCGGGCTGGACCATGGCGCAGGCCATGCAGAAGCCGCTGAGCTCGTCCACGGCGAAGAGCCACTTCGCGCAGTCGTTCTCGCGCGGGACACCGGTGTACGAGGCGTGGGACAGGATCGTGCGCACGAATTCCTCGGGATAGCCGCGCTCGCGCAGAATGGCCGCCCCCTTCTCGGGATGGTCCGGAGCCTCCGGGTAGCGCTCGTAGTCGAAGTCGTGCAGGAGGCCGACCGCCCCCCAGTAGTCGACGTCGTTCCCGGTGCTTTCGGCGGCGGCGCGCATCGCGGCCTCGACCGCGTAGGCGTGGCGGCGCAGGGAATCCGTCGCAGTGAATTCGTGCAGCAGCGCCAGGGCGTTGTCGCGCCGGTAGAGCTCGTTCATGCCACGTCCTTTCCGGGCGCGGCCGGGGCGGCCGCGTCGAGATGAAGAGTTTCCCCGTACTCGGCCAGCCAGGAACCGGCCCCGCGATGGCCCGGGCAGATGCGGTCGAGCAGCGCGTGGAAGCGCGGGCCGTGGTCCAGGTGCCGCAGGTGGCAGACCTCGTGGGCGACGACGGCGTCGATGACCGCGGGCGGGGCCATGACCAGGCGCCAGCAGAACGAGAGCGCGCCCCGAGAGGAACAGCTTCCCCAGCGCGTGGTCCGCTCCCCCACGACCAGTCGGCGCGGCGACGCGCCCGCCGCGGCGGCGAAGAAGGGTATGCGGCGGGCGAACTCCCGGCGCGCCAACCGCCGCAGCCAGCGTTCCAGGGCCGGCCGGGGATCCAGGATCGCGGACGGAGGCAGCGACGCCGTCAACGCATCCGCGTCCAGTTCGAAGCGGGGCCTCGCCCCCGCCGCGAGGACGCGCAGCTCCAGCCTTCGCGCCCGGCCGAGCACGGGCACCGCGCTGCCCGCCGCCAGCAGGCGCCGCTCCGGACCGTCCCAGGCCTGGTGCCGATCCAGCTGCCGGACCAGCCACGCCGCATGGTCCGCCAGGGCCGTGTCGGCCTCGGCCTCGGCCCAGCGCCGCGGCAGAACGACCTCCAGCCCCCGGCGGCGGCTGACCTGCAGGATCAGGCGGCGAGCGCGGTCGCTGCGGCGCAGGGTGTACCTCGCGGCGCGGCCGGCGATCAACGCGACGCGGCGGCGAACGGTCATCGGGCTCCTTCCCCGGCGCCGGCCGGACCGGGATCCTCTCCCGTCCCGCGACGCCTGCGGCGAAAATACCACCCGGCGGCGGCGACGGGAAGCCCCGGCCCGCGACGGAATCCCTTGGCGAAGATGGCGACGGCTGCCACATTGCGCCCATGGTCGACGACAAGAGGATCGCCGTCGCCTGGATGCTCGTCTCCGCCGTGGGCTTCGCCCTGATGGGCGCGACGGTGAGGCTGTCCGGCGACCTGCCCCTCCCCGAAAAGGTCTTCTTCCGCAACCTCGTGACCCTGGCCATCACCGGGGCCATCGTTCTGCGCGCCCACGAATCGCCCTTCCGGGGCCAACCCGCCCTGGGCCTGCTCACCATGCGCTCGCTGGCGGGGCTCGCCGGCGTCTTCGGCTACTTCTACAGCATCCGTCACCTGCACCTGGCCGACGCGGCGATGCTGAACAAGACCTCGCCCTTCTTCGTGACCGTCTTCGCGACGCTGCTGCTGCGCGAGAAGCTCCGGCGCGGCACCCTGCCGATCCTGCTGGGAGCCTTCGCCGGCGCCATGCTGATCATCAAGCCGCGCCTGGACCTGAGCGTGCTGCCGGCCGTCGCCGGCGCCGCGTCGGGCCTCTTCGCCGGCCTGGCCTACACCCTGGTGCGGGCGATGAAGGGCAGGGCCTCGCCCCACATGATCATCTTCCACTTCTCCCTGGTCTCGACCCTGGTCGCCGGCTGCATGCTGCCGGGCTGCTGGCGGACGCCGGATCCGGGACGGCTCCTGGCGCTGATCGGCACGGGCGTCTTCGCCGCCTGGGGGCAATTTGCACTGACCTGGGCCTATCATCGCGCCCCCGCGGCCGAGATCTCCATCTACAGCTACTGGCACATCCTCTTCTCGGCCCTGCTCGGGCTGGCGATCTGGGGCGAGCGTCCCGGGCTCCTTTCCGTCGCCGGCGGCCTGCTGATCGTCGGCGTGGCCTGGATCGACCACCGCCGCGGCTCCTGATCCCGCCCCCGTGGCGGTTCCGGCATCCCAGTTGCTATCTTGGACCCGTGACGCCGCCGCCCCTCACCGACGCCCGGATCGGATCCCCGACCATGAGCAAGAGAACGACAGCGCTCCTTCTGACGGTGCTCCTGGCCGCCCTCTCCGCCGGCTGCAGCAGCTCCGGTCCCGAGGAGAGCCGGGATGCGGCCGCCCCCGTCTCGTCGCCGCGCATGGCGATCATCGACTACAGCAGCGACTTCCTGGCGCCCGACGCGGTCGCGGACTACGCTCTGGCCGACGTCATCATCGTCGAGACCGGCTATCTCTGGGACTCCGATCGGGCCGTGGAATTCGCCGCCCGGCTGCGCGAGCTGAACCCCGACGTCAAGCTGCTGGGCTACGTGCTGGCCAAGACCTGCTGGGTCGACTGGGGCCTGCATGTCGGCGAGACGCCCCTCCGCTACACGTCCGCCTTCTACGAGGCCACGCGTCAGTACTGGTGCGTCACCACCACCGGGGACACCCTGATGGACTGGCCCGGGCAGGTCGTCGTCGATATCACGCAGCCGGCGTGCCGCACGGCCATGGTCTCGGTGCTCGAGGATTTCCAGTCGCGACACGCCATCCGCCTGGACGGCGTGATGTGGGACTACTTCCACCCGACGCTCTGGATCGCCCCGAACGCCGCCTTGACCATGGACGGCGAACCCGACATGGACCGTGACGGCGTGCCGCACCTGGATGACCCCGACGAAATAGCCGCCTTCCAGCGCGCCCAGGAGGCCCTGGTCATCGAGACCACCGTCCGCCTGGGTGAAGACTTCATCCAGATATTCAACGGCGCCCGGCCCCATGTCGAACAGGCCTTCGCGGTCCTCGGCGACGGCATGCTCTACGAGCTCTTCCCCACCCTGGGCTTCGGCGGCGGCGCCAACATGGATCACGCCCTGGATCCCGAGTGGCCGAACAACCTCTTCACGGTCGTCCAGTGGCCCCGCACCCGGAACGGCGGTCCCTGGGTGATCCTGTCGAACCGCCGCCAGATCCTCTTCACGGACGACAAGGGCGAGGCGTACCCCTACAGCCTCGGCAACATCAACCGGGTCGCGGCGCTGCTGACCGGCGCCACCGTGGTCTATCACAGCGACGGGGGCACAACCTACGGCTGGCCGGCCGTGGACGTCGATCTGGGCGCCCCCCTGGGCCCGGCCGTGCGGGACGGCCGCACCCTGACGCGCGCCTTCGACCGCGGCCGCGTGACGGCGGTCATGGAGAGCGGCGCCTATCCCGTACCCTTCGACTTCACGATCGAGATGGACGGCGAGGTCGTCCAGTCGCTCGACATGCCGACGGCCTTTCCCTGAGCGCCGCCCGTCCCGATCTTCACGACGGGACCCCGACGAAGGGGGAAGCCATGCCGGTCCACAGCATCGAGGAACTGATCCAGCGGCAGGTGCGGCAGTGGCATCTGCACCGCGAGCTCCAGCGGACGGCGGGTGAGGACGCGCCGCCGCGCCCGCGTCCCGTCATCACCATCTCCCGCGAGCTGGGCGCCGGCGCCCGGGGCCTGGCCCGGGACCTGGCCCGCCGCCTCGACCTCCAGATCCACGGCGTTTCGCTGATCGATCGCATCGCCCGCGACAAGGACATCGAGCGCCGCTTCGTCGATGCGCTCGACGAGCGCTCCACCTCGCAGATCGACCTCTGGGTGAAGGGCATCCTGAACCGGCGGCTCTTCACCCGCGACGCCTACCTCGCGGCCCTGGTCAGGGCCGTGCGGATGCTCGCGGTGGACGGCGGGGTGGTCATCATCGGCCGCGGGGCGAACATCATCCTGGACGGCGACTGCGACCTGAGGCTGCGCGTCGTCGCCTCGCCGGGGGCGCGCATCGAAAGGGTCATGAGCTACGAGGGCGTCGACCGGGACGAGGCGCAGCGGATGATCGAGGAGTCGGACGCGGCCAGGGCGGGATTCCTGTGCGAGCACTTCCGGGTCGAGGTCGATGATCCCCGCCGGTACGACCTGGTCTTGAACACGGATCGCCTGCGCCGGGAGCGGCTGGCGGAGATGGCCATGACGGCCCTGGAGGTCCGCGGGGCCTTCGCCTCTTCCTGACGGCTCAGGCGGGCACGATCGAGATGCGGCCGTTGCGGACGGTCACGTTCTGGCGGCCCACCAGCCTCTTCATGACCTTCATCTGCGCCTCGGCGACCTGGAGCACGGTGTCGGGCATGATCATGCCGAGCACCTCGATGCGCAGGCGGGCGCCCTGTTCCGAGTGGAAGACCGCCTCCTCCAGATCGTGGGCCTCCTTGGCGATCTCGTGGTCGATGCCGGCCAGGATGTCGCGCAGCTCACGCAGGGCGTCGCGCTGCGTTGGAGTCAGCTTGCGCACCTGGGACAACTGGCGGGCGCGGGCGAGCATCTTCTCGCGCCGCTGCTCCAGGCGACGGGCCCGGCGACGGGACTCCGCCCTCATCTCCTCCAGACGGAAATCGACGCCGCTGGCCAGCAGGGTCGATCCCGGGCCGTCGGCGCCGGCCTGGTAGACGACGACCCCGCCCAGAGCCGAGACGTCGCCGCCGACGATGCGGCCCTTCGGCACCTGGATCTGGCCCCGGCTGCGCACGCGGCAGTGGGTGATCTCGCGCTCGGCCGAGACGTCGCCGCCGGCGAAGATCGTCGCGTCCAGCATGTAGCGGGCCGACACGTTCCCGCCGACGCGGACCTCGAATCCGGACGCCCCGACCAGACCCCCGCGGACGGTGAGGTTGCCGCCGGCCTCGAGATGGCAGGCCTCGACCATGCCCTGGACCACGATCTCGCCGGCCGCCTTGACCGTCGAGCCGTTCTTGATGTCGCCCTGGATCACGACCGCCCCGCGGTGCGAGATGTCCCCCGAGCCCAGGCCCACATGCCCGCGGATGGTGTAGACGTCGTCGACGGCCAGCAGCCCCTCGGCGAAGCGCAGCCGCCCGTCGATGCCCGCGACCATGCGCGTCACCCCCTCGGCGACCTCCTCGGATTCGACGTTGGGCCCCTGCCGCAGGGGGGCCTTGTAGGGCTTGCGCACCCGGATCGGCTTGCCGAAGACATCCGTGCCCGGTTCGCCCTCGCGGGGGTGGCGGATGGTCGCCAGCTCCTGGCCGGCGTGCACCGAGGGGTCGCCGCGGCGGCGGCGGTAGTCCACCTGGTCGGTATGCTCGTCGACGACGAAGCCGGAATCGAAGAAGTCCCGGGCCCACTCGACCGCGCCGTCGACGGGGGGGCGGGGGTGGCGGCCCCGGATCAGGGGGACCCCGGAAAGGGGCAGGCCGGGGCTCCGGGCGGCGCGGATGCGGTCGGCCAGGTCGTGCCTGCTCGGCGGATTTTCGAACATCAGCTCGGCCAGCTTGGCCGCAACGGCCTCCACCAGGGGCTCGACGTCCTCTCCGGGATCGGGGGCGTCAAGAAGCACCTGCAGTCTGTCCGTGGTGACGCGCAGGTCGATACGGGGTCGGAGACCCTCCGCTCCGCCGTTGTCCCGGACCTCACCCTGCTCGTCGGCGGGCACCTCGGGAACGCCGGGGGCGGGAATTTCCTTCTCGTTGGCCATGGGCGAGACCTCCACGATCGACAGCATACCCGCAGGGGGACGGAATCTCCACCATCATCCCGCCTCCGGGGGGAGTTTCGGGCTCGCGCCCCGAGGCGGTCCCTGCCATAATTCGGCACCGAATCGACAGCCGGGAAGAAACCCCCGCCCACCCGGGGCGTAGAGAGATGGTTGTGAGCCTGCCGGGCCCGAAGGGGCCGGAGGGCTCCAGTTTTGTGCGAGTCCCCAGGAAAGGAAATGGCATGAACCCGCTTCACAAGCCCGTCCGCGCGTTGGGCTGCGCATTGCTGCTCTGCCTCGCGATCGCCTCCGTGGCCGCTGCCGGCGAGGAGGTCACCGTCGACGGCGTGCTCCACGTCAAGAACCCGGCCACCCTGTCCTCCGGGGTCGAGACGATCGCCCTGCAGGAGCAGTGGCGCGCCGGCGGCGAGGACGACGACGAGGTCTTCTTCGGACTGATCACCCAGGTGCGGGCCGACGAGGCCGGCAGCACCTACCTGCTGGACACGCAGCTCTCCGAGGTCAAGGTCTTCGGGCCCGACGGCGAGTTCGTGACGGCCCTGAGCCGCGAGGGCGACGGCCCCGGCGAGGTGCGAACGCCCACGGACCTGCTCTTCATGCCCGACGGCAACCTGGGCATCGTCCAGGCCTTCCCGGGCAAGATCGTGAAGATCGACCGCGAGGGTAACCCGGCCGGCGACTTCGCGCCCCGCATGGGCGAGGCCACCGCCGGCGGCTTCCTGTCGATCATCGACGCCAAGTGCTGCGCCGGCCGCACCTACCTGGGCGGCAGCTACACGACCATGCGCGAGGGCGGCCAGGGCCGCGACACGCAGAATTTCGTGGGCCTCTTCGCCGACGACGGCGCCAACGAGGTGATCTTCCACGAGTCGTCCTTCGGGATGGACTTCACGAACCTGAAGATCCGCGAGGTCGACCAGTATACCCCGTCGCGCCGGGCCTGGGCCGTCTTCCCCGACGGCCGCGTGGTGCTGGCCCCCGAGCGCAACAGCTACGTGCTGAACGTCTACAAACCCGACGGCAGCCTGGAGCGCGTGATCGAGCGCGAGTTCACGACCCGTCCGCGCAACGACCTCGAGAACGCGCGCGTCGACGCCATCTTCGAGGCCCAGACGCGCAACATCCCCATCGAGATCGACTTCACCAAGGCCGAATCCGAGCAGGACGTCGCCTGGCTGAACGTCGATCCCGACGGCTTCCTCTGGGTCGCGCACAGCCGCAGCGGCACCGACCAGCCCGAGGGCGTCATGACGACCTACGACGTCTTCGACGGGAACGGCCACCTGGTGCGCCAGGTCGCGATGGCCTGCGAGGGCGACCCGGACCACGACGCCCTGATGATGACCGGCAAGCGGCATGCCGTGCTCGTGCACGGCTTCGTCGACGCCCTGATGGCCCTGCAGGCCGGCGGCGCCCTCGAGATGGAGGAGGGCGGCGACCCCGAGCCGATGGCCGTCGTCAGCTACAGCTGGTGATTTAGACGAGCGCGGGGCGCCGGCCGGCGCCCCGCCCCTTTGACCCCGCCGCCCCGACGATCTAGTTTTGGATGGTCCGCCCCACCGGCGCCGCCGAGGACCGCCGATCCCCAACCCGGGAGATGTCCATGAAGACCCTTATGAACCGTCCCCTGCCGCGCTTCGGCCTGCTGGTCGTGATGCTCGCCGTCGTCGGAGCGGCGTCGGCCGCGGCCGCCCTGCCGGACTACTCCCCCGACGCGAATCACGAGCGCGGGCAGATTCCCGACGCCTACAAGTGGGAGCTGGACCAGCTCTTCCCCTCGGACGCCGCCTGGGAGGAGGCCATGACGGCCCTCGCCGCCGAGCTGCCGCGCCTGCAGGAATACAAGGGCCGGCTCGGCGATCCCGTGCGGCTGCGCGAGTGCCTGGACCTCTACTTCGATCTGCACGACCGCATCAACCACGCCACGCTGTACCCCAGCCTGCAGACGGTCACGGCGCTGACCGACGACGGCGCCCAGGGCCGCTCGTCGCGGGCCCAGGCCCTGATGAACCAGCTCATGGGCGACGCCGGCTTCATCCGCAGCGAGGTGCTGGCCATCCCCGACGCCGACATGGAAGCCGCCTACGCCCGCGCCGACGGCCCCGCCCCCCACCGCGCCTACCTGGACAACCTGCGCCGCCGCCGCGCCCGCATCCTCTCGGACGACGCCGAGCGCGTGCTGAGCCTGGCCGGAGACAACCTGTGGGCCGAGATCGACCTCAACGAACTGATTTCGCCGATCGAGCGGGCCTTCCAGGGCATGCTCTCGGACATGGAATTCCCCATGGTCCACGACGACGACGGCAACGAGGTCCAGCTGAACTTCTCGAACTACCGCACCTTCCGCCGCAGCCAGAACCGCGACGTGCGCCGCGAGGCCACCGAGGGCATGATGGACATGCTGAAGCGCTACGAGCACGTCTTCGCCGCCACGCTCGCCGGCCAGTTCCACCTGGACGTCCTCTTCGCCCGCGCGCGCAACTACGACACGGCGCTCGAGGCCTACATGGACAAGGACGCCCTGGACACGGCGGTCTTCGACAACCTCGTCGCCACGGTGAACGCCAACCTGGAGCCCCTGCACCGCTACATGACCCTGCGCAAGCGCGTGCTCGGCCTGGACGAGCTGCACGTCTACGACACGGGCGTGCCGCTGACCGAGGGCGTGGAAGTGAAGATGACCTTCGCCGAGGCCCGCGATCTGCTGCCCCGCGCGCTGGCGCCCCTGGGCGAGGAATATGTGGCGCTGCTGGCGCACGGCCTCGACCCGGCCAACGGCTGGATCGACCTCTACCCGCACCGCGACAAGGAGAGCGGAGCCTTCTCGGCCAGCGTCTACGGGCGCCATCCCTACGCGAAGATGAACTACCAGGACACCCTGGACGACGTCTCGACCCTGGCCCACGAGTTCGGGCACGCCCTGCACAGCCACCTGGCAGCGACCGCGCAGCCCTACTCCTCGTTCCGCTACGTGCCCTTCCTGGCCGAGATCGCCTCGACCTGCAACGAGGCCCTGCTGGCGGACTACCTGATCGAGCGCACCACCGACCGCGACGAGCGGATCAACCTGCTGGTCGAGCGCCTGGACGGCATCCGCTCGACGATCTATCGCCAGACGCAGTTCGCCGAGTTCGAGAAGGTCGTGCACGGCTTCGTCGAGGAGGGGCGGCCGGTCACACCCGGCCTGCTGAACCGGACCTACGCCGACCTGCTGCAGAAGTACTACGGCCCCGACTTCGTCATGGACGACTTCGCGGCCCTGGAGTGGGCCTACATCCCCCACTTCTACTACAAGTACTACGTCTACACCTACGCGACGGGCCTTTCGAGCGGCATGGCCCTGGCCGAGCTGATCCGGGACGGCGGCCCCGCCGCCGCCGAGGCCTACCTGGACATGCTGCGGGGAGGCTGCAGCCGGCCGCCGCTGGAGCTGCTCATGGGCGCCGGCGTCGACCTGACCGAGCCCGCCCCGATCGAGGCGGCCATGCGCGTCTTCTCCCGGACGCTCGCCGAGCTCGAGGCCCTGCTCGAGAGTTGAGCCGGCCCGCCGCAGCTCATCCCGCGCGCCCCGGCCCCCGGCCGGGGCGCGTGCGTTTCCCCGCCGGAGCTTCGAGGCCCGCTCTTGCAGATTGCATGGCCCACAGGGGTTCGCCGTCCCCTTTGCGTCCTCACGAGGGCGCGGATCGACCCGCTGCGGACCCCGACAGGGGCAAATCGACGTCCGCCCCCGTCACCACGACGCCATAATCGTCGTTTTCATACGCGGTGATGAAATCCGGTGCATTTCCTGCTGGTTGACCCGCCGCCGGGAAGTTTTATGGTCCCGGGGATGTTTTGTGATATCCTTATGTACTGACGTCGCAGGAGCCGTCCGGCTTCGGCGGCGTCCGTCACGATGCGACCTCTTGGCATCAGCAGAACAGGATGGAATTGAACATGATTCGACGTTTCCGCCGCCGACGCCAGGGCTTCGGGATCGGAGCCTGCCTCGCGCTCGGCGTGGTGCTGTTGCCGGGTTGGGCCGCGGCCCTCACCGGGACGGCCGCCTCGCCCGCAGACACCCTGGACAGTCTTCCACCCGTGATCGCCGTCGCCTCCCCCGCGGGCGGCGAACTCTTCACCGGACTCATCGACGAGACCCTGCTCTGGAGCGTCTCGGACGGCGGTATCGCCGCGGGCCGGGAAATCGCCCTCTCGGTCTTCGACGACGGCGGCGAGATCTGGCAGGACGCCGAGCCCTTCACGGTCGACGGTCCCTACGAATTCGTCTGGTCCGTCACCGACCTGAATACCGAGACAGCGCGCTTCGTCGTGCAGGTGACGGACGACTACGGCTGGTCGACCGCGGACACGAGCGCCGTCTTCATGATCCAGAGCCTCACCGACGTCCCGGGGGCCCGGATCACCGCCGACGGCGTCGACTCCGTCCACCCCAACCCCTTCAACCCCAGCACCCGCATCGAATTCTCGCTGCGCGCCCCCGCCGCGGTCGAGCTCGGGGTCTACGACACCCGCGGCCGCCGCGTGGCGGTGATCGCCCGGGGCGCCCTGCCCCAGGGCCGCCACGTCGCCGTCTGGAGCGGCCGCGACGACCGCGGCCGGCTCGTTCCCAGCGGCACCTACCTGGCGCGCCTGAGCGTCAGGGGCGATGACCGCAGCAGCACCCACGTCGAACGCATGACCCTGGTCAAGTAGGAGGTGGCGAAATGAAGACGATCCCCAAGATGCTGACCGCCGCCCTCCTGCTGGGCCTGGTCACCCTCGTGGCCGCCCCCCCGCTCTGGGCCGTGGGCGCCACGAACCGGACCGCGGCGCCGTCACCGGGCACGCAGGTCGAGACCCTGCGCGGACTCGCCGGCGACTTCGCCGCCGAGGCGGAGTCGGCGCGCACGCCGGCCTTCCGCGAGCTCGCCGCCCGCGCGCGCGGGCCGCAGGGCGCGCTCAACGCCGACCGGGACCTGAAGCTGGTGGGCTTCGACCGCAGCGGCCTGCCGCGCTTCCTGGGCGTGCACAACCTGAACGCCGCCCGCACGGTCTCCACGACCGCGGTCTGGCCCGGCGGTTCGTCGGGCTACGACCTGGACGGCGCCAACGCCGTCGGCGAGCTGGCCATCTGGGACGCCGGCTACGTGCGACTGACCCACAACGAGTTCGGCTCGCGCGTCAGCAAGGGCGACGCGGCCTCCTCGACCCACTACCACGCCACCCACGTCGCCGGGACCATGGTCGCCTCCGGCTACGACGCCGGCGCCAAGGGCATGTCGCCCGCGGCCTACCTGGTCTCCTACGACTGGACCAACGACGAGAGCGAGATGGCGTCCGCCGCGGCCGGCGGCCTGCTGGTCTCGAACCACAGCTACGGCTACGTCGCCGGCTGGGACCAGAGCGGCGTCGATCCTTTCGACTGGTACTGGTACGGCGATGTCGCCCTGGATCCCGACCAGGATCCCGGCTTCGGCTTCTACTACTACAACGCCCGGGACATGGACGAGATCGCCCACAACGCGCCCTACTACCTGATCGTGAAGTCGGCCGGCAACGACCGCAACGACTCCGGGCCGGCCGTGGGCGAGGGCCACTGGTACTGGGATCCCGGCACCGGCGACTGGGCCTGGTCCACCGTCGCGCGCGCCGCCGACGGCGACGCCGGCGGCTACGACACCGTACCCTACGGCGGCACGGCCAAGAACATCCTGACCGTCGGCTCGTGCAGCGACATCACCGGCGGCTACAGCAGCTGGACCCAGGTCATCTCGAGCAGCTTCAGCGGCTGGGGCCCCACGGACGACGGCCGGATCAAGCCGGACATCGTGGCCAACGGACTCAGCCTGCGCAGTTCCATGGACGATTCCGACTATTCCTACGCCTACCTCAGCGGCACCTCGATGGCTTCGCCGAACGCCAGCGGCTCCATCCATCTGCTGGCCCAGTTCTACCGGGCCATGCACGGCGAACAGCCCGCCCGCTCGGCGACCATCAAGGCCCTGGTCGTCCACACCGCCGACGAGGCCAGCGCCAACCCCGGCCCCGACTACAGCTTCGGCTGGGGCCTGCTCAACGCCCACGCCGCCGCGGACCTGGTCCACGCCGACTCCACCGACACGGACCGGATCGTGGAGGGCTCGCTGACCAACGGCGGCATCCTCGGCTACCCGCTGCACCACTCCGGCGTCGGCCCGCTGCGCGTGACCCTGGCCTGGAACGACCCGGCCGGCACGGTGCCCGCCTGGTCCGTGGATCCCGCCGGCGCGAACCTGGTCAACGACCTTGATCTGCGCGTCATCCGCATGTCCGACGGCACGAGCTTCGAGCCGTGGACCCTGGACCCGGCGAACCCGTCCGCCGCCGCCACGACCGGCGACAACGTCCGCGACAACGTGGAGCAGGTGTACATCGACGCCCCCGCGGCCGGCGACTACACGATCCTTCTGACCCACAAGGGAACCCTGAGTCTCCCCCAGGCCTACTCCCTGATCCAGACCGGCCTCGAGGACGTTCCCCAGACTCCGGCCGTCGAGAACCTGGCCTTCGCCCAGCGCCGCGACGGCAGCGGTCTGGTCGACGTGACCTTCGATCTCGTGGACGGCGACAGTCCCTCGGTCACGGTGACCCTGGAGGCCTCGTCCGACGGCGGCGCCGCCTGGGACCTGACCGTCGCCACCGTCTCGGGCGACGTCGGGCCCTTCGTCGCGCCCGGAACGGGCAAAACCATCGTCTGGGATTTCGCCGCCGACAATCCCGGCCTCTTCCTGCCGGGCTGCGTCCTGCGGGTCTCGGCCGACGACGGCACGCCCTAGCAAGCTGTTGAACAACCTGCTAGGCGGGGAAGCCCGCATGTGAAAAAGGCCCCGGCGGGCGACCGCCGGGGCCTTTTCGCGTCCCGCATTTTGACAGCGCCGCGCCGGATCGCCTAGAATGAAGCGCTCGCCATGGCCTCTCCCCGGAGGATTCCTATGCCCAACCATCGACTCATCATCGCCGCGGCCCTGGCGCTGCTGGCGCCCCTGGCCCTGTCCTGTTCGAGCGGCGGAGGCACAGCGCCCGACGACGACGACGGCACTCCCCCCGACGTCGTCATGGACCTCGCCGTATCCGCATTCACCGCCCAGAGCGTGACCCTGAGCTGGACGGCGACCGGAGACGACGGCGCCACCGGAACCGCCGCCCGTTACGATCTGCGTCGCGCCGACGCCCCGATCTTCTGGACCGACTGGGAATCGGCGACTCCGATAACGGGGCTGCCCTCCCCCGCCCCGGCCGGCTCCGCCGAGAGCTTCACTGTCACGGGTCTCGCAGACGGAGAGACCAATTTCTTCGCCCTGAGGGTCTACGACGACGAGAACAACTCGGCCGGGGTCTCGAACGTCTGCTCGGCCACCTGCTTCGACGACTTCGTCGTCTCCCTGCCCGACGCCGCCCTGGCCGGCGCCGTGCGCCAGGCCCTGGGCCTGACGGCCGGCTCGGACATCCTGCGCTCGCAACTGCGCAGCCTCGACGAGGTGCGCGCCGAGAACCTGGGCATCACCGACCTGGACGGCCTCGAATACGCCGTCGAGCTCGGCTTCCTGCGCCTGAGCGGCAACGCCATCGACGACCTCGCGCCCCTGGCCGGCATGGCGGACCTGGCTGAGCTGGAGCTGAACGGCAACGCCATCGCCGACCTCACGCCCCTGGCCTCCCTGACCGGGCTGATGCGCCTGCGCCTCGCCGAGAACGCCCTGACCGACGTCGCGGCCCTGGCCGGACTGACGAATCTGATCCTGCTGGACCTGCGCGGCAATCCCGGCATCACCGACATCGCACCGCTGGCCGGCATGACCGGCATGACCGACCTCTACGTCAGCGGCTGTCCCGTGACCGACCTCGCGCCCCTGGCCGGCATGACGAGCATGGTGGTGCTGAGGATCTCCGAAAGCGCCGCGCCCACCCTGGCGCCCCTGGCCGGGATGACCGGCCTCGAAGGACTGGAAATGCAGAACGTGGGAGTGGCGGACCTCTCGCCCCTGGCGGGCCTGACCTCGCTGCGGTCCCTCATGGCCTCCGACAACGCCATCGCCGACCTGGCTCCCCTGGCCGGCAACACAGCGATGGAGGCCATGTTCCTGAACGGGAACGCCGTGGACGACCTGAGTCCGCTGGCGGGCATGACCGCGATGATCTACCTGCACCTGGGTTCGAACCAGATCGACGGCCTGACGCCGCTGGCGGGGATGGTCCTGCTGGAGCAGCTCTTCCTGTCCGTCAACCAGATCGAGGACCTGGCGCCGCTGGTGGCCAACGCCGGCCTGGCGACGGGAGACGAGGTGTGGGTCCAGGCGAATCCGCTGTCCGCCGCCGCGCTGGACGAGCAGATCCCGGCCCTGGAGGCCCGCGGGGTCGTCGTCCACCGCTGACCGTCAGCCCAGGGTCACCATCAGGATCCCGCCGACGGCCAGCGCGGCGGCCAGGGCCTTGCGGCGCGTGAAGGGCTCGTGCAGGAAGAGCGAGGCGAAGACCAGGACGTAGACCGTGCTGGTCTGGTTCAGGATGGCCGCGGCGCCGGCCTGGGTGTACTTCATGCCGGCGATCCAGAGCAGCAGGGCGGCGTAGGATCCCAGCACCGTGCCGGGCAAGGCGAAGCGCCAGTCGCGGCGAGGCCGGAAGACCTGCAGGCAGGCGCCGCGTTGCGACCGCAGCAACGCCACCGGCAGCATCACGGCCAGGCTGGCCACCTGGCGCACGGTGGTCGCCCAGAGCACGGGCACGCCGCCGAGCACCGGCTTGGCGATGACGATGCCCAGGGCCACCGTGGCCATGGCCAGCACCCCCCACATGACTCCCGCGGCCAGGGTCCGCCCGGCGACGCCGGCCGGCGGCGCGTGCCGGCCGGCCACCAGCACCCCCCCCACGACCAGCCCCATGCCGGACAATTGCCAGGCGCCCAGGCGCTCGTCCAGCAGCAGGAAGGCGAAGAGCACGATGAAGGGCGAGTAGAGGGCGTCGATGACGGCGTTGATGCCGGCGCCGACGATGTTCAGGCAGCGGTGGAAGAGGGTGTCGGACAGGGCGATGCCGACGACGCCGCTGGCCGACAGCATCAGGTAGTCGCGCAGCGTCGCCCCCGGCCAGTGGAGCTGGCCGACGACGGCGAGCGTCAGCAGCAGCAGAACCGACGACACCCCGACCCGGAAGAGGTTCAGGGCGAAGGGCGGCACCGTCTCGCCGGAGCGCTTGAAGAAGATGACCGCCGCGGCCCAGACGACCGCCGTGGCCAGAGCGTAGAACTCGCCCATTCCGCATCCGCCTCGTCGCAGGAAGGGAAGGCCGCGGCCGGCGGCCCTCCGGACGGCATAAGATGGCATGCCGTCCCCGCGGAGACAATCCCGACCTCGCGGCCGGCGCTCAGCCGTCCCCGGGCAGGGGGGCCGCGGCCGGCGCGGGCGCCGGGCGACGCCGCAGCAGGGACCCGAGGGCGCGCCGGAAGGAGGCGGCGTAGCGGTTGGCCAGGCGATAGTAGGTGGGCAGCACGATCAGGGTGAGCAGCGTGCTCGAGGCCAGGCCGCCGATGATGGCGCGCGCCATGGGGTAGTATTGGGCGTTGCCGACGTGGGCGCCCTGCATCACGGCCAGGGGCAACAGGCCCAGGATCGTGGTGGCCGCGGTCATCAGGATCGGGCGCATCCGGTCGGCGCAGCCCTCGATGATCGCCTCGTCCAGGCCGAGGCCGGCCCGCCGGTGGTTGTTGATGTGGTCGACGAGCACGATGCCGTTGTTCACCACGATGCCGATCAGGATCACCATGCCGATCATCGCCATCATGTTGAAAGGCGTGCCGGTCAGCATCATCAACCAGAAGACGCCGACCGAGGCGAAGGGAACGCAGCCCATCACGATCAGCGGATGCAACAGCGACTCGAAGAGGCTGGCCATGACGAAGAAGACGCAGATCAGCGCCAGCAGCATGTTCGTGCCCATTTCGGACTGCTGCTCCCGGGCGCGCCGGATGTTGTCGCCGAAGCTCCAGCCGTAGCCCAGCGGCATCTCGATGCCGTTCATCAGTTCGCGGATGCGGTCCAGGGCGAAGTCCATGCTCTCGCCGTCGTAGGTCCCGCTCAGGGTGACGCCGGTGCGGCGGTCGTTGCGGCGGATGCGCTCGGGGCTGCGGCCGAAGCGGAATTCCGCCACCTGGCCCAGCTGGATCGGGCGGTCGTTGTTCATGCCCACGGTGAGCAGGGACAGGTTCTCGATCGACTCGCGGTCGCCAGGCTCCAGCGAGACGACCATGTCGATCTCCTTATCGCCGGTGTTCAGCCGCGGCAGGTAGACGCCCCGGTAGGTCAGACCCAGCACCTGGGCCACAGCCGCCGGTGCGATCCCGAAGCGGCCCGCCTGTTCGGAGTCGACGTGCACCTGGATCTCGCTGCGGCCGTCGTCGTTGTCGCAGCTCAGGTCCGCCACGCCGTCGAGCGACCCGAGCAGGCGCCGGGCCTCCTCGGCGTATTCCTGCAACAGCTCGGTCTCCTCGCCCCAGACGGTCACCGAGAAGGTCTCGGCGCCGCTGCCGTCGCCCTGCTCGTCGCCGAATTTGTATTCGAGGCCCGCCTGCACGGGCAGGTTCTTGCGCAGGTCGTCGCGCAACTCGCGGTAGAAGCCCTCGCTGATCACGCCGCGGTCGAAGAAGAGACTCACGCCCCCGACGTCGGCCGTGTAGTAGGAGTAGATGTCGCGCAGGCCCAGCTCCTCGCGGCGGGTCTCCAGGTAGTTCGCGGCGCGCAGGACGCATTCCTCGGAGCGATCCTTGTCCGTCGGGCCGGTGTAATCGAAATCGATGTACAGGCTCTCGCGGCGAATGCCGGCGCCGTCGTCGAAGCCCGTCGGCTTGAATTTCGTCACGCCCATCATGACGCCCGTGAGCGCCAGCACCGCGGGCACCAGGACCAGTCCCGTGAGCAGGGGATGCCGCAGCGCCGTCCAGCCCAGGGTGCGCAGGTAGCGCACGCGCAGGCGACCCAGCCAGCCGTTGCCCCCGGGTCCGCCGGCGGCCACGCCGCGGGCCATCAGGATCGAGAGCAGCGGAATCACGGTCAGGCTGATCAGCAGCGAGATGACCAGGGTGGCGCTGATCGTCAGCCCCACGTCGCCCAGCCAGACCGACAGCTCGTCCTCGCCCGAGACGACGATCGGAGCGAAGACGATGACCGTCGTCAGGGTCGAGGCGATGATCGCCCGGCCGACCTCGCGGGTGCCGCGGACGGCCGCCTTCAGCTTCGAGGCCCCCTGCCGCTGCCAGCGATGGATCGATTCCAGCACCACGACGGCGTTGTCCACGAGCATACCGGTCGCCAGCATCAGCCCCATCATCGACAGCACGTTCAGGCTGCGTCCCGTCAGGTACAGGAAGACGCAGGAACCGGTGATCGACAGCGGGATGGCGATCGACACCACCAACGTCATGCTGATGCGCCGCAGGAAGAGGAACAGGATCGCGACGGCCAGCAGCGACCCCAGCAGCCCCGCCTGCAGCAGGCTGCGCAGCCCGTCGGTGATCTGGTCGGCCTGGTTGAAGAAGCTGAAGCTGTTGATGCCCTGCAGCGAGGGGTCGTTGTTGATGCGATCCAGCTCGGCCTCGATGGCGCGACAGACGTCGACCGTGTTGTAGCCCGACGCCTTCTGGATCCAGAAGGCGATCGCCGGCTCCCGGTTCAGGTAGCGGCCGTAGCTCAGGGCCGGCGCCCCGTAGACGACGTCTGCCACGTCGCGCAGGCGCAGCCCCGTCTCGCTGATCGGCAGCTCGCGCAGCCCTTCGACGCCGTCGAGGCCGCTGACCGTGCGCACGTCGTAGCGCAGGCCCTCGTCGGTGACCCGGCCGACCGTCAACTCGACGTTCGCCGCCTCCAGCTCCCGGAAGAGTCGGCCCACGTCCACGCCGTGCTCCAGGATGCGGTCGAAGTCCAGGAAGACCGAGGCCTGGGTCGGCAGCACGCCGTTGACGTTCACGCGGCCGACGCCGGGGATCCGCTGCAGCGGGCCGATGATCTTCTGGTCCAGCAGGTCCCAGCTCTCGGATAGATCCCGCCCCTTGGCCGCGATGCGTCCCTCGATGATCGGGATGTCGTTGGTGTCGAAGGTCATCAGCATGATCTGCCGCACGTCGTCGGGCAGATCGCCGCGGATCTGGTCGATCTTCTCCTTCACCTCCATCCGCAGCACGTTGACGTCGCGCCCCCAGGCGAACTCGACGCCGACCCAGGCGCCGTCCGTGTCGCTGAAGCTCCTGATCCGCCGGACGTCGCCGAGCGTGGCCAGCACCTCCTCCAGCGGCATGACGATGTCCTTCTCGACCTGGCTGGGGATGCCGTTCGGGAAGGGCGCGTAGACGCCGATGAAGGGCATCTCCATCGTCGGCAGGAACGCCAGCGGCAGCTTGATGACGGAGACGGCGCCCAGCAGCAGCACCGTGGCGATGGCCATGGCCAGGGTCACGGGCCGGCGCAGCGAGAGTCGGGTCAGCCACACGTCAGGACTCCTTCGGTGCGGCCGGCGCAGGCGCGACGGCGGGAAGCGGACGGCCGGCGGCGGCCGGGACCGCCGCGCCGGGGGTCATCAGGGTGTAGGCCACCGGCACGACCACCAGCGTGAGCAGGGTGGCCAGCAGCAGGCCGGAGATCACGGTGACCGCCAGGGGCGCACGCAGTTCGGCCCCCTCGCCCATGCCCAAGGCCATCGGCAGCAGGCCCAGCACGGTCGTGGTCGTGGTCATCAGGATCGGCCGCAGGCGCTCGCCGCCGGCGCGGCGCACCGCCTCGCCCAAGTCGAATTCGCGGCGCAGCTGGTTGATCCGGTCGACCAGGACGATGCCGTTGTTGACGACGATGCCCGCAAGCATGATCGCGCCGATCGCCGCGATGACGCTGACGGGCTGGCCGGTCAGCTTCAACCCCAGGACGGCGCCGATCAGGGCCAGGGGCACCGTGAACATGATGATCAGCGGGTAGACGAAGGACTCGAACTGCGCCGCCATCACCAGGTAGACCAGGAATACCGCCAGCAGGATCGCCATCTGGAGCGAACGGAACGAGCCGCCCATCTCGGCGTTCTGTCCGCCCAACTCGACGCTGACGCCGGCGGGAAGCGGCTGCCGCGCCAGGCGGGCCTCGATGTCCCGCGTCACCGAGCCCAGGTCGCGGCCGCTGAGATTCGCGCTGACGATGGCCACGCGCTTGCGGCCCAGGCGGTGGATCTCCGACGGCCCCTGCGCCACCGACATCTCGGCCACGGCCGACAGGGGGATCGGCACGCCGTCGCGCTCGGCGACGATCAACTCGCGCACCGCGGCCAGCGTGTTGCGTTGCTCGTCCTGGTTCAGGACCCGGATGTCGATGTGGCGCTCGCGCTCGCGGAACTGGCCGGTGACCGTGCCCCGCACCTTGCTGCGCAACGTCTCCGAGACCTCGGCCAGGCTCAGGCCGTAGCGGTTCAGCTTGTCGCGGTCGAAGCTCACCCTCACCTCGGGCGAGCCTGGCAGCATGCGGCGGCGGATGTCGCGCAGACCCGGCACCTGGGCCAGGATCCCGGCGACGGCGTCGGCCGATTCCTGCAGGGACTCCAGACCGTAGCCGTAGATGTCGACCTCGACCGGCGCGTTGAAGGTCAGCAGCGACTGGCGGCGGATGCGCATCGCGATCCCGGGGTAGTCCTCCATCACTTCGCGGATCGCCTCGATCACCTGCAACTCGCGCTCGTGCTCGGCCCGGTCCAGGCGGACATGGATCTCGGCCCGGTTCTCCTTGCGGCGCTGGGCCGAGATCTCCCCCTCGCGGCTGACGCCGACGTCTGCGGCGAGCAGTTCCACGCCGTCCACCTCGGACAGCCTGCGTTCCAGCGAGGCCACCTGGCGGGCCGTGCTGCTCAGTGGGGTGCCCTCGGGCAACTCCAGGGACATCGTGAACTCGCCCTGGGCCAGGGGCGGGATCAGCTCCGAACCCAGGGTCGGGAAGATCAAAACGGCGGCCGCGGCCAGCAGGACCACGACGGCGATCACGCCGCCGCGGCGGGTCAAGGAGGCGTCCAGCAGCCTCGCGTAGCCGACTTCGATCTTGGGATAGGCGCGGCCGAAGAGCGCGGTCGCGGGCTTCAGCAGCAGCAGGAAGATCCGGCGCAGGAGCGCGAAGAAGCCCCTGACCAGCGCCGAGAGCAGCACAGGCAGGCCGAGCGTCAGCAGGACGCCGGCGGCGCGCAGGACGCGACGGAATCCCCGTCGTTCGCCGAGGTGGTTCTTCCAGAATCCGAAGCCGCGGTGGCGTCCCGGCGCAACGCCGGCGTCGACCGGGGGCAGCCCGCCCCGGCTGCGGCGACCGAAGGCCGAGGCCATCGGGGTGAAGGTCAGCGCGACCACCAGCGAGACCAGCAGCGAGAAGGTTACGGTCAGGGCCTGGTCGCGGAAGATCTGCCCCGCCACGCCGACCACGACGAAGACGATGGGCACGAAGACCGCCACGGTCGTCAGCGTCGAGGCGGAGACGGCGCCGGCCACCTCGCTGGCGCCGGCGACGGTCAACTCGGCCTCGTCGATCGCTTCGCCCGCCGCCACGGCGCGTTCGCGCCGGCGGTGGATCGCCTCGAGCACGACGATCGAGTTGTCCACCAGCATGCCCACGCCCAGCGCGAGCCCGCCCAGGGACATCACGTTCAGCGACACGCCGCGCGAGTACATCAGGATGAAGGTGGCGATGATCGAGATCGGGATCGCCACGCCGATGATCATGGTGCTGCGCAGGTCGCGCAGGAAGACGAAGAGCACGAGCACGGCCAGCACGCCGCCCAGCAGGGCGTTGTTGCGCACCTCGTCCACCGACCGGGCGATGAAGACGGACTGGTCGAAGAGCACCTCCAGGCGCGCGCCCTCGGGCATCGACCCGCGGCGGCTCTCCAGGTAGTCGCGCACCCGCGAGGCCACGTCCACGATGTTGGCGTCGCCCTCCTTGTAGACGGCCAGCTCCACGCTCTCACGGCCGTCGACGTGGGTGATCGTCGTACGCTCGCGATGGGTGCGGTAGACCGCGGCCACGTCGCCCAGGCGCACCGGCCGCCCCTCCACCAGACCGACGGTCACGTTTTCGATGTCCTGCAGATCCTCCAGCCGGCGCAGGGTGCGCACGATATACTCGGCGTTCCGGTCCCGCAGCCGCCCGCCCGAGGCGTTGACGTTCTCCTGGGCCAGGGCCTGGTTGACCTGATCGATGGTCAGGCCAAGGCCGGCCAGCCGGGCCTCGTCGACCTCGACCTGGATCTCCTCCTCGAGACCGCCGTTCACGCGCGCCGCCGCCACGCCCTCCAGGGATTCGATCTCCCGCTTGAGCACGTCCTCGGCCACGTGGCGCTGCTGCACCAGGGGCAGATCGCCCCACAGGCCCACGCGCAGCACCGGATCCAGCGAGGGGTCGTACTTGAGCAGCAACGGCGGCCGCGACTCTTCGGGCAGCTCGATCATGTCGATCTTCTCGCGCACGTCGAGCGAAGCGAAGTCCATGTCGGTGCCCCAGCCGAACTCCAGCGTGATCTGCGACAGCCCCGACTGGCTGATGGAGTGCACCTTGAGCAGCCCCGGCACGACGCCCACCGCCTCCTCCAGCGGTCGCGTCACCAGGTTTTCGACGTCCACCGGCGCGGTGTTCGGGAATTCGGTCTGCAGGGTCACGCTGGGGTAGCGGATGTCCGGCAGCAGCTTCATGTCCAGGCGGCCCAGGGCGACGAAGCCGAAGACGGCGGCAGCCAGGGCCGACATCCAGATCGTGACCGGATGCGTGACGGCGTAGCGGATGATCTT
>CAZLHO010000029.1:0-35694 GCA_964559455.1 uncultured Fibrobacteraceae bacterium
ACGCGGCTGGCGCCCATCGGCAGGGTCATCAGCAGCTCGAAGGTGCCGCCGCGGCGGTCCTCGGCCCACAGCCGCATGGTCACCGCGGGGATGAAGAAGATCAGGAACAGGGGCAGGTTCCCGAAGAAATCGCGCATGTCGGCCAGGCCCTGCAGGAAGAAGGGCGTCATGAAGAGCCCGCAGTTCAGGACCAGGAAGACGATGATGAAGATGTACGCGATCGGGCTGTCGAAGTAGGCCGCGAACTCGCGTCGGAAGACGGTGCCCACGTTAGACATGGCTGCCCACCTCCTCGGCGGCCCGCCCGGTCTGCCGGGTCAGGGCGATGAAGGTGTCCTCGAGGGTGAAGCGGGACTCGTGCAGCTCGTCCAGCTCCCAGTTCCTTTGCCGGGCCAGGCCGGCCACGGCGCCGGTCAGGTCGGCGTCGAAGTCGCCGCGGATCTCGAAGCGCGCGCCGCCGCCCGGGGCCTCCAGGGCCTCGGCCTTGGCGACGCCGGGCAGGCCGGCCAGGGCGGCCGCCATCTCCGGATCGCCGCCGCGGAAGGCGGCGTAGACCCGGTTGCTGCCCATCGCCCGCTGCTCCAGCTCCGAGATCATGCCGTCGGCCACGATGCGGCCCTGGTTGATGATCACGACGCGGTCGGTCACCGGCCGCACCTCCTGCAGGATGTGGGTCGAGAAGATGATCGTCTTCTCGCGCGCCAGGCTCTGCAACAGCTCGCGGATGCCGATGATCTGCAGGGGATCGAGCCCGCTGGTGGGCTCGTCCAGGATCAGCAGGTCGGGGTCGTGGATCAGCGCCTGGGCCAGCCCCGTGCGCTGCTTGTAGCCCTTGGACAGCTCGTTGATCGTCTGCTTGTAGACGGGGGCCAGGCCGCAGGCTTCGACCACCCAGCCGCTGCGCCGCCTCAGCTCCTCGCCGCGCAGGCCGCGGGCCTGCCCGACGAAGCGCAGGTACTCATGCACCCGCATGTCCATGTAGAGAGGGATGTTCTCCGGCTGGTAGCCGATCCGGCCGCGGACGGCCAGCGGCTCCTCCATGACGTCGGTGCCGTCGATCAGCACCGTTCCCTCGTCGGGGGCCAGAAAGGTGGTGATGATCTTCATCGCGGTGCTCTTGCCAGCGCCGTTGGGGCCGAGGAAGCCTAGGATGCCGCCGCGGTCCAGGCTGAAAGAGACGCCGTCGAGGGCCACCACCGTCCCGAATCGCTTCGTGACGTCACGTACCTCGATCATGTCGAGATTCCTCCAGGGGGCTCCGATGTCCATGGGTTGCCGTACTCGCGAAGCGCCGACCCGCTCCGCCGCGGGGGCGGGGGTCGACGCGCAAACGGGGAATATACAACAGACCCCCGGCCGGGTTCCAGCCTTTGCGCGCCTTTTCGCCAGGAAACGGCTCCCCACGGGGCGGAAATCGGGTATATTCTGGGCGCGAGGCGGTTCGCCCGCCGCCCGCGGAGGTCCTGCGATGGACGAGAACGCCACCTACTACTGCCCCCACTGCGGGGCGCCCGTCGAGATCATGGTCGACATCACCGGCGGCCCCCGCCAGCAGTACGTCGAGGACTGCCACGTCTGCTGCGCCCCGAACGTGCTGACGGTGGTCTTCGACGAGGACGGCCGCGTCGCCGTGACGGCGGATCCCGAATGACCCCCCGCCCCGCCGAACGCGCTCCGGTCCCGATCGAGTGCTGGGAATACGACCTGCCCGGGGGCTGGACGGTCCTGGCCGGCAAGACCGACGCCGACAACGACCGCCTGAGCCTGAAGGAGGCCCGCCCGGACGACTGGTGGTTCCACGTCCGCGGCCAGCCCGGCAGCCACGTGCTGCTGCGCGGGCCCCGGGGCGAGGAGCCTGACCGCGACACCCTGCGCGCGGCCGCCGCGGTGGCGGCCTGGCACAGCAAGCTGCGGCAGGGGAAGCTGGTGCCGGTGACCTGCACCCGCGCCCGCTACGTGACCAAGCCGCGCGGCGCCAAGCCGGGCACCGTCCAGGTGCGGCGCGAGAAGCTGATCAAGGTCGCCCCGGGGCTGCCCGGGACTCCGGAGGGCGACGAAGCCTAGGCCCAGCCCCGCCTGTTGGCCCGCAGGCAGATCCTCACCAGCAGCAGCATCACCGGCACCTCGATCAGCACCCCGACCACGGTGGCCAGGGCCGCCCCCGACGACAGGCCGAAGAGCATGACGGCGGTGGCGATGGCCACCTCGAAGTGGTTCGAGGCGCCGATCAGCGCCGAGGGGGCCGCGTCCGCGTAGCTCAGCTTCAGCAGCCGCGCCAGCCCTAACCCCAGCCCGAAGATCAGCATCGTCTGCAGGAACAGCGGCACCGCGATCCAGAGGATGGTCAGCGGCCGGGCCAGGATCACGTCGCCCTTGAAGGAGAAGAGCAGGACCAGGGTGGCCAGCAGGGCGACGATGGTCACCGGGGTCAGCAGGTGCAGGAAGCGCTCGCGGAACCAGGCCTCGCCCTTGGCGGCCAGGATCCAGCGCCGCGACAGGTAGCCCGCCGCCAGGGGCAGGGCGACGTAGATCCCGATCGAGAGCAGCAGCGCCTGCCAGGGCACCGGCAGCCGGCCCACCCCGAGCAGGAAGCCGCCCAGCAGCCCGTAGAGCAGCAGCATGACCAGCGAGTTGATGGCCACCATGACCAGGGTGTGGCCGTCGTTGCCGCGGGCCAGGTAGCCCCAGACCAGCACCATCGCCGTGCAGGGGGCCACGCCCAGCAGCACGCAGCCGGCCAGGTAGCTGCGCCACAGGGGCACCTCGAGCATCTTCACGCCGTTCTCCAGCACCACCCGGCCGGCCCCGTAGACGGCCCCGACGGGCAGGTCCAGGCCGAAGGGCGGCTTGACCAGGTCGACGGCCTCGGGGCCGATCAGGCCGCGGAAGACGACGCCCAGGAACAGGGCCGCGATGCCGAACATCGTGAAGGGCTTGACCGCCCAGTTCACGAAGAGGGTCAGGCCCACCGGACGCCCGGCCCGCCCCGCCCGCAGAACCTCGGCGAAGTCGATCTTGACCATGATCGGGTACATCATGAAGAAGAGGCAGACGGCGATCGGCAGCGAGACCACGGGCGCCCCGCCGACCGACAACGTCTGCGCGTCCAGCCAGGTCGCGACGCCGGGGGCCAGGCGGCCCAGCCCGATGCCGGCGGCGATGCACAGCAGCACCCACAGGCTCAGCCAGCGTTCGAAGACGGACATGCCGCGGCCGGCGGTCGGCTCGCAGGCGGCGTTCGCGCTGCAGGTCATGGTCGTCCTCCCGGCGGTTCGTTCCCGGTTCAGGCCTTCGGCTTGCGCGCCCGGATCTCCAGGCTGGTGACGTAGTCGCCGATGGTCTGGCCCTCGGGCAGCTCGGCGGCGATGCCGCGGTAGAGGGGATCCTGCCACTCGGTCATCGCCTCGATGTACGCGGCGTGGGGCTTCAGCTCGATGTCGACCAGGCCGGCCTCGCGGACCATCGCTTCGGTCTCATCGACGGGCACCGCGCCCGCGACGCAGCCGATCAGCGCCCCGACGTCCTCGCGCACCGATTCCGGCAACGGCTTCAGCAGCGCCAGGTCCGAGACGGCCACCCGGCCGCCCGGGCGCAGCACGCGGGCGATCTCGCGCCAGACCTGCGCCTTGTCGGGCGACAGGTTGATGACGCAGTTCGAGAGCACGACGTCGACGTCGGCGTCGGGCGACGGCAGGTGCTCGATCTCGCCCAGCCGGAACTCCACGTTGTCCAGCCCGCTGCGCTCGCGGTAGGCGGCCAGGCCGCGCCGCGCCTTGGCCAGCATCTCGGGGGTCATGTCCACGCCGATCGCGCGGCCGGCGGGGCCCACGCGGGGGCCCGCCAGGTAGATGTCCAGGCCGCCGCCGCTGCCCAGGTCCAGCACCCGTTCGCCGGAGGCCAGCTCGGCCAGGGCGACCGGGTTGCCGCAACCCAGGCCCATGTCCGCGCCCTCGGGCAGGGCGGCCAGGTCGTCGCCGGCGTAGCCCAGGGCCTTGGTGGTCTCCGGGCCGCCGCAGCAGCCGCCGCCGCTCCCGCAACCGCAGCCGCCGCCCCCGGCGGCGATGCGGGCGTAGCCTTCGCGCACCTGGTCCCTGGTCTTGTTCGCGTCGTCACCCTTCATGGTCGTCATCCTTTTTCGCGGGTTCGAGGTTGTCGGGCAGGCCCAGCACGAAGCGGCGGATCTCGTCGCGCACGCGCCGGTAGGGGATCATGGCCGCCTCGTCGTCGGGCGCGGCGGCGGCCAGTCGCGGCGGGTCGTCGAAGCCGCGGTGGACGGTGCGCGTGGCGGCCGGGAAGACGGGGCAGGTCTCGCGGGCGTGGTCGCAGACGGTCACGACCCAGTCGAAGGTCTCGTGGAGGAGCGCGTCGACATGGGTCGGCTCCTGGCCGGCGATGTCGACGCCCGCCTCGGCCATCGCGCGCACGGCCCGGGGGTCGATCGCGTGGGGGGCGACGCCGGCCGAACGGGCCTCGACGGCGTCGCCGCGCAGGGAGCGCGCCCAGCCCTCGGCCATCTGGCTGCGGCAGGAATTGCCGGTGCACAGGAAGAGGATCTTCAGGCGGGGCATGGCGCCTCCTCGAATCTGCGGCGGATCGCCGCCAGGCGACGGCGGTCGGCGGCGGCGCGGCCCTCGTTCCCCAGGTATCCGTCCAGCCAGGCCAGGGCCTCGCGGGCGGCGGCGTTTTCGACCCGACGGCAGTGCACCCAGCGGCCCTCCTTGCGGGTGGCCAGGAGCCCCGCCTCGCGCAGGACGGTCAGGTGGCGCGAGACGGTCGAGGGGGCCAGCCCCAGCAGCGCGATCAGGTGGCAGACGCAGAGTTCGCCGTCGCGCAGGGCCAGCAGGCAGCGCACCCGGCTCTCGTCGCCCAGGGCCTTCAGGATCTTCAGCTTGGCTTGCATCGTCGCTCTCCTATAATTCGCCAAATGACGAAATATGTATAGGACGTCCCCGTAGCGACGGCAAGCGAAATTAGCGGGGAGCAGCGGCGTCCGACTGGCGTGCGCGTCCTGCCGGGCGACGCCGTCGGCGCCTCCATCCTGGCCCGGGCCCTGGCCGATCCTGACCGCCGCCGCCCATGGAAAAGCGGGCCGCCCTGCCGGGCGGCCCGCCTCGTTCGTCGTCGCGCTTCCGGCTCTAGGCCTTCAGCTTGACGTCCTTCATCCGCCGCGGGCCCTCGTCGGCGATCTCCGCCGGGCAGCCGCTCTTGTAGAGGTTGAAGTTCTGGATGTAGCGCGCGGCCAGGCCGTCGTAGCGCCGCCAGTAATCATCCTTGTCGCCCCAGCTGTTGCTGGGCTCGAGCACGTCCTCGGGCACGTCGGGGCAGGTCTGCGGCACGTCGAAGCCGAAGAGCTTGTCCTGGCGGTACTCCACGTCCTCCAGCTTGCCCTCCAGCGCGGCGTTCAGCATCGCGCGGGTGTGCTTGATGCTGATGCGCTTGCCGATGCCGAAGGGGCCGCCCGTCCAGCCGGTGTTCACCAGCCAGCAGCGCGCGCCGTGCTTCATCATCTTCTGCTTCAGCATGTTCGCGTACTTGAAGGGGTGGTGGACCATGAACGGGGCCCCGAAGCAGGCGCTGAAGGTGATCTTGGGCTCGATGCCCAGGCCGATCTCCGTGCCGGCGATCTTCGAGGTGTAGCCGCTGATGAAGTGGTAGACCGCCTTGTCGGGCGACAGCCGCGCGATCGGCGGCAGCACGCCCTGGGCGTCGCAGGTCAGCAGGATGATGTTCTTCGGATGGGCCTCGGCCCGGCCGCCCTCGAGCACGCCCTCGATGAACTCCAGCGGGTAGGAGCAGCGGGTGTTCTCGGTGTTGATGTCGTCGTCGAGGTCCAGCTTCCGGGTCACGGGATCGAAGACCACGTTCTCCAGGATCGCGCCGAAGCGGTGGGTGCAGGCGTGGATCTGGGGCTCGTGCTCGCTCGACAGGCGGATCACCTTGGCGTAGCAGCCGCCCTCGAAGTTGAAGACGCCCTTGTCGTCCCAGCCGTGCTCGTCGTCGCCGATCAGGCTGCGGCGGGGGTCGGCCGACAGGGTGGTCTTGCCGGTGCCGGACAGCCCGAAGAAGAGGGCGGCGTCCTCGTCCTTGCCCACGTTCGCCGAGCAGTGCATGGCCATGACGCCCTTCTTGGGCATCAGGTAGTTCATCACCGTGAAGATCGTCTTCTTGATCTCGCCGCCGTAGCTGGAGTTGGCGACCAGGCCCAGGTGCTCCTCGAAGTTGATGATGATCGCCGTGTCGCTGCGCGTGCCGTCGATGATCGGGTCGGCCTTGAACTTGGGCAGCGCGATCAGCGTGAATTCGGGGACGAACTCCTGGTACTCCTCGCGGGACTTCGGCAGGATGAGCATGTTGCGGGCGAACTGGCTCTGCCAGGCGTCCTCGGTGATGATGCGCACGGCCAGCCGGTGCTCGGGGTCCTGGCCCACGTAGCAGTCCTGGACGAAGATCTCCTCGCCCTGCAGGTAGGCCTGCATCCGCGCCAGCAGGCCCGAGAACTTCTCCGGGGCGATCGGGCGGTTGTACTCGCCCCACCACACGTCGTCCTCGGTGCTGTGCTCGCGCACGACGTACTTGTCGTTGGCGGCGCGGGCGCTCCACTTGCCCGTGTTCACGAGCATCGCGCCCTCGTTGGCGATCTTGCCCTCGCCGCGGAAGATGAACTCCTCGTAGAGGGCCTCCGACGGCAGGTTCCAGTAGGCGCGCTTCACGTGCTGCAGGCCGTGCTGATCCATGCCGTAGCGACTGGCCAGTTCCCCGGCCTGCTTCTCGGCCGGGGTCTTGATCTTCAGAAATTTAGGCATCGGCCCACCCCCTAGATCCAATCCCGGACGAGCTTGCGCTCGCCGATGTAGAGTTCGTTCGGCGAATTGGGATCGAGAGCCCAACGGATGCGCTCGACGCCCTCGATGATGTCCTTCACCGCGCCGCAGTAGCTCAGCCTCAGGTAGCCCTCCATGCCGAACTCAACGCCCGGCACCGTGACGACCTGGACCTTGTCGATCAGGAAGTTGGCGAGCTTGGTCGAGTCCTTCTCGAAGTGGCTGAAGTCGACGAAGCTGTAGAAGGTGCCGTCGGGCACGGTCACGCGCAGGCCGTCGAAGCCCTGCAGCTGCTCCATCAGCACGTTGCGGTTGTTCTCGAGGGTCAGGCGCAGGTTCTCGACGCTGGACTGGGCGCCGTTGATCGCCGCGACCGCCGCCTTCTGCAGCACGGCCGAAGGGCCGGAGGTCTGGTGCGACTGGATGTTCGACATGACGTCGATCAGGTTCTTGTTGCCCACGGCCCAGCCGATGCGGAAGCCCGTCATGGCGTACTGCTTGCTGACGCCGTTGATGATCACCAGCTTCGACTTGTCGCCGTGCACCTTCGCGAACTCGCAGGCGTTCACGGGCTTGCGGCCGTCGAAGAGCAGCCGGTGATAGATGTCGTCCATGATCAGGTACAGGCCCTTCTTCTCGCAGAACTCGACGACCTCGCGGATGAAGTCGGCGCTGTACATCGCCCCGCTGGGGTTGTTCGGGCTGTTCAGGATCACGGCCTTGGTGTAGCTGCCCACCCGCATCTTGATGTCCTCGATGCGCGGGTAGAAGGTGCCGTCCTCGGCCGGGGCCGGCACGGGCACGGCGCCGCAGAGCTTGACCATGTCGGGATAGCTGACCCAGTAGGGGACGGGGAAGATGACCTCGTCCTGGGGATCCAGGATCGCCTGCAGGCAGCACATGATGGCCTGCTTGGCGCCGCCGGAGGCCATGACTTCCTCGGGCGTGACGCGGCGGCCGTAGTACTCCTCGGTGTAGCGGATGATCGCCGCCTTCATCGCCGGCGTGCCGTAGGCCGGCGTGTAGCGCACCTCGCCGGAGTTCAGCAGCGACGCCGCCGCCACGATCGCGTCGATCGGGGGCTTGCCCTTGGGCTCGCCTCCGCCGAGATGGATGACGGGGTCTCCCTTGGCCCGCAGGATGGCCGCTTTCTCGTTGAGCTTGAGGGTGACCGATTCCCCGATATTCCGGGCAATAAGGCTGATGCTCATGGCGCTCCTCATCTGGCGCTCAGGGAGCGCCGGATCTGGTAACTGCCTCAAAAAACCGACTGCCGATATCCAAAAATGTGCTTCCGACCGGGGTTGGTCAAAGGAAACCGACATCGATCGCTGCAATTTCGAACACAGGAAACCGGATAGATGCGATCGGGTGTAACCGGCCGGGAGCCGTCGTCTCAGCGCCTTTTGCGCACCACCAGGCGGTAGTTGGACCGTTCGGGCCGCCAGCGCCAGAGGCTGAGGATGCGCAGCAGGGACATCAGCCCCCCGTAGATGTAGTTGAAGGGCCTGGCCAGGGTCTCCCGACCGTATTCCTCGAGCAGGATCTCGTGGTCGGCGAAGAAGCGCCGCAGGGCCCGCGGCGCGACGCTGGCCTTCAGGGTGGTGGGGAAGATGCTGTACTCGACCCGGTAGAAGAGCCGGTACGCCAGGTGATGGAACCAGAAGGGCGTGAACTTGGTGACCAGCCCCTTGACCGACATCAGGTTGGGCACGGCGATGATCAGCAGCCCGCCGGGCCGGGTCCACTCCAGCATCCTGGCCAGGGCGGCCGGCGGGTCGTCCAGGTGCTCCAGGACGAAGATCGAGACGACCGCGTCGAACTGCCGGTCCAGCCGGAAGGTCTGCACGTCGCCCAGGTACTTCTCGTCGGCGTAGTCGTTCAGCTCGAGCTGTTCGGGCGAGATGTCGATGCCGGCGATGCGCATCGTGTCGGGGTAGGCGAAGTGCTTGAACCGGCCGCAGCCGGCTTCCAGGACGGTCGTTCCCGGACCGAGCCGCGCCTCCTGCTCCCGGATCAGCCCTTCGACCGCGCTGTTGTCGATCACGCTCACGCCGGGACTCCTGTCGCGGGTCGGGCGGCGGCCGCCGCCGTCGCCAGTCTGTCTCGGTTCGATCGCGGCCGATCGGCCGGGCGACCGGGAAGGTGGATCATGCTGTCCGATCCCGTTGGAATCAATGCAAATCCGGCGGCGGACGAGAATTCGGGTCCCGCCGGGAATCGACGCGGAACAGGTGGAATCCGGGGGGCCTGCGGGACGCGAAGGGGAGGCCGCGGCCGCGGCCTCCCCGGATCGGCGCTGCCGACGGCTTCGCGCTAGAGCCGCCCCAGCTTCTTCAGCTCTTCCTCGAGCTGGCTCACCAGCTTGTCGGTCTTGGCGATCACGGCCTCGAAGGCCGCCGGCGTCGACAGGTCCACGCCCGCCTTCTGCAGCTGCTTCATCGGGTGGTCGTTGCCGCCGGACTTCAGCAGGGTCAGCATGCGCGCCACCGCGTCCTCGCGCTCGTCGTCGTCGCCCTCGATGATCTGCGCGGCCAGCACCGCCGACGAGGCGTAGCAGGTCGAGTACTGGTAGACGTAGTAGGGCGCCGTGTAGAAGTGCGAGATGCGCGCCCAGGTGTCCCGGTACTGCTCGTCGAAGGTCACCGCCGGGCCCTGGTAGTCCTTCCACAGCTCGGTGTAGAGCGCGCGCAGCGCGTCGGCGGTGATCGGCTCGCCGGCCTCCACCATCTTGTGCGCCCGCCACTCGAAGTCGGCGAACATCACCTGGGTGAAGAAGGTGCCCGAGATGTCCTCGATCGCGCTGATCAGCAGCGCCGTGCGCTCGGCCGGATCGTCGGTGCGGTCCAGCAGCCAGTCCAGCAGCAGCGCCTCGTTCAGGGTCGAGGCCACCTCGGCCACGAAGATCGTGTAGCCGTGGTTCACGTAGGGCTGGTTCTCGTTCGACAGCACCGAGTGCATGGCGTGGCCGGCCTCGTGCGCCATCGTGAAGAAGTTGCTCAGCGTCTCGTTGTAGTTCATCAGGATGTAGGGATGCACGCCGTAGATGTTGGACGAGAAGGCGCCGCTGCGCTTGCCTTCGTTCTCGTAGACGTCGATCCAGCCGCCGGAGAAGATGCGCCGCATCTTCTGCTGGTACTCGTCGCCCAGCGGGGCCACCGAGGCGATGATCGGGTCGACGATCTCGTCGAAGGGGTAGGTCTTGTCGAAGTCCAGCAGCGAGGCCGAGCCGTCGTAGCCGTGGTAGGTCTCCAGGCCCAGCGCCCGCTTGCGCAGCTCGTAGTAGCGGTGCATCGGCGCGCAGTTCTCGCGCACGGTCTCCACCAGGTTCTCGTAGACCGAGGTCGGGATGGCGTTGCCGTCGAGCGCGGCGTCGAGCGTCGAGGCGTAGCCCCGCGCCTGGGCCTGCGCCCAGTTGCGCTGCAGCACGGCGTTGTAGATCGCCGCGTAGGTGTTGGCGTCGGCGTTGTAGACGCCGTAGTGGGCCTCGAAGGCCTTGCGGCGGTCGTCCTGGTTCCGGTTCGTGGTCAGGGTCAGGTAGTAGTTGCCGGGGGTCATCATCAGGGTCTCGCCGGTGGACAGCTCGACCTCGGGGAAGTCGATGTCCGCGGTGCTCAGCTGCTGGTAGATCGTGCGCGGCGTGCCGTTGAAGGGGCCGAAGTACGACAGCAGCGTCTCCTTGTCCTCGTCCAGCACGTGCTCCTGCTGGCGGAAGAGGTCGGTCAGCGAGAAGCGGTAGTCGGCCAGCTCGGGCGTGGCGTCGATCCAGGCCATGACCCGGTCCTGCGGGATCTCGAGGACCTCGGGGCCCGACCAGGCGGTGGCCGTCGAGTAGCGCGCGAAGAGGGTCTGCACCCGCTGCATCCGCGCCGAGGCGTCGTTGTCGCGGGCGTCGATCTGGGTGTGGAAGTAGGCGTACTTCAGGGCCTTGACGCCCATCTCGCCCATCATGTCCTCGAGCTGCAGCAGGCGGGCCAGGTTGCCGGGCTTCTCGCCGAGCTTGCCCTTCAGCGCCGCGAACTCGTCCATCGTCGTCTCCAGCGTGGCCAGGTCGGCCTCCCAGGCGTCCCAGCCCGGGTAGATGTCGCTGAAGTCCCATTTGTACTGCTGGGGGATCTCGTCGCGGACGAGGGTGTCCGGCTTCTCGGCCAGGGCGGCGGTGGCGGCCAGGGCGGCCAGCATGAGCAGCGCGGCGATCCAGCGCGTGCGGGCATTCGGGTGCATCGGGCACTCCTTGGATGGAACGTGGAAGTCGGCGGCGGGGCGCGACCATTGGGAATGATCCGGATCCTCTACGGATCTTGGCAGAAAAAGATGCGCCCCCGGCCGCGGGCGGGGCCGGGGGCGCGGTTCGGTATCCGGGGTCGGCAGGGGTCGCCTACGGCGCCGCCACCGCCTCCAGCGCTATCGTCCCCACATCCGTCATCTGCCCCGCCGTGACGAGCACGCCCGCGAGCAGGCTGTCCTCGAAGGCGCCGGCCGTGGGCTCCACGCGCAGGTCGTAGCCGCCGGCGGGCAGGGCCATCAGGGCGAAGGAGCCGGTCAGGGTGTCGGCGTGGGCGGTCACGGTGTCGGCGCCGGCCACGGTCCAGACGCGGGCGCGGGCCTCGGCGGGGTCGACGACGCCCACGATCGAGCCGGAGGTCACGTGGGCCTGGGCGCGGATCACGGGTTTGAGCATGTAGCGGCCGTTGCCGGTCCGGTGCACCGAGCGCGCGGCGTCGAAGTCCAGCGTGATCTCGTAGAGGGCGCCGGGTTCGATCGTGAAGGGGTGGTTCAGCTTCAGGCCGCTCTGCTGGCCGCTGGGCACGGTCAGGGCCAGGGTGTCGCCGTCGACGACCACGCGGTTGCCGTCGCCCAGGTGCAGGCGGATCTGGGTGTAGTCGCCGGCGGGCAGCGCGCTGTCGGCGATCGCCGCCATGGCGCCGTTGCGCAGGCTGAGCAGGTCGTAGACCGCGGAGTCCGTGCTCACCACGCGCCAGCCGCCCGTGCTGTCCTCGTCGGCCAGGTGCACGCTGACGCCCAGGACCTCCACGAGCACGGCCTGGTAGTCGCCGGGGCCGTCGACCAGGTTCACGCGCAGGTAGCCGTCGCCCTCGGCGGGGGAGGCGGGATCGTCGGAACAGCCGACCGCCAGCGCCGCCAGGGCCAGGATCAGGGCGAAGAGCAAGGCGATTTGCTTCGTCATGGTGCGATTCTCCTTCAGGGATCGGCCGCGTCCGGAACGCCGGACGGGAAGCGACGGGGAGCGCCGCGCCGCCGCCGGGGGCGGCGCAATCCCACATGATACATCAAATGATCCGGGGCGGAAAGGTCACCCCGCGGCCCAGGCAAGAGGCGGGCCGCTCTCAGGAAGCGTCGAAGTCGATCACGCGCCCTCCGACGACCACGGCCCGGGCGTCGACCGGGCGGCAGAGCAGCAGCGCCGCCACGCGGTCGCCCACGCGGTCGTGGTCGGGGCCCGAGAGGTCGAAGAGGGCCAGATCGCAGGCGCGGCCGGGTTCGACGGCGCCGATGTCGTCGCGGCCCAGGCAGGCGGCTCCGCACAGGGTCGCCATCTCCAGCACCTCCATCACCGTCATCGCGCCGGCGCCGGCCAGGACGCGGTTCAGCAGCAGGGCCTGGCGCAGTTCGCTCAGCATGTGCGAGCAGTCGTTGCTGGCGCTGCCGTCCACGGCCAGGCTCACCGGGCTGCCGGCGGCGCGGAGCGCGCGCACCCGGCAGATGCCCGAGCCCAGGCGCATGTTCGAGGTCGGGCAGTGGGCCACGCCGACCCCCGCGGCGCCCAGCCGCGCGATCTCGCCGTCGTCGAAGTGGATGCCGTGGGCCAGCCAGACGTCGTCGGCCAGCCAGCCGACGTCGGCCAGCATGTCCACCGGCCGCGCGCCGTAGACCTCCAGGCAGTAGTCCTGCTCGTCCAGGGTCTCGCAGAGGTGGGTGTGCAGGCGCACGCCGCGGCGGCGGGCCAGGGCGGCCGTCTCGACCATCAGCTCGCGGTCGACCGAGAAGGGCGAGCAGGGGGCCAGGGCGATGCGGACCATCGCGCCGGGGGAGGGGTCGTGGTACTTGTCGATCAGCCGCTCGCTGTCGGCCAGGATCGTGTCCCGGTCCTGGACGACGTCGTCCGGCGGCAGGCCCCCGTCCTTCCGCGAGCGGGACATCGAGCCCCGCGTGGGGTGGAAGCGGATGCCCGCCTCGGCGGCCGCCGCCACGGTGATGTCGATCAGCTCGGGCGAGGCGGCGCGGGGGAAGAGGTACTGGTGGTCGCTGGTCGTCGTGCAGCCCGAGCGCAGCAGTTCGCGGCAGCCGTTCAGGGCCCCGGCGTGGAAGTCCTCGTCGCCCAGGCCCGCCCACACCGGATAGAGGGTGCGCAGCCAGTCGAAGAGCGGCGCGTCGACGGCGCCGGGCCAGGCCCGGGTCCGGGTCTGGTACAGGTGGTGGTGGGTGTTGATCAGGCCGGGCAGCACCACGCAGCCGTCGGCGTCCCGCCGCGTGTGATCGTCCCGGGGGGAGCCGGCGATCGTCGCCGGGGGCTCGCCGCCGCCCACGGCCGTGATCATGCCGCCGCGGGCCGCCACCCAGCCGTCGTCCAGCACGCGGCGTTCGCCGTCCATCGTCACCAGGGGCGCGGCCCCGGTCAGCAGGAAGAGATCGTTCTCGTTCACGGGGTCCTCCGCTTATGGGCTTGGGGAGATTCTCCCCGGGAGTATATACTGCGGTCCGGGGTGCGGGCCAGGACCAGGCTCGCGCGCACGCTTCCTGCATGGAGGCCCGGGCGGGGGCGCGTCCCCGCCGAATCCGACCATTCTGGAGGGCACTCGCCGGTCCTCTGACCTGTTCCGGAGACGATCGCCCGCTGCTCCGGGACTTCAGTTCAGCAAAGGAGTGGAACCTTGCGCAAGTCGAGAACGATCACGGTCGCGGCCGCGTTGATGCTGGCGGCCCTCGCCATGCTGGCCGGCTGCTCCGGCAAGCAGGTCACCCGCGTCGAGACCGACACGGTCATCGACCTCTCCGGCAACTGGAACGACACGGACAGCCGCCTGGTGGCCGAGGAGCTCATCGCCCAGGCCGTGGCCCGGCCCTGGGTCGAGGACCACCTGATGGCCAAGGGCGCCAAGCCCGCGGTCATCGTCGGCGACGTGCGCAACAAGTCCTCCGAGCACATCCCGGTCAAGACCTTCGTCGCCGACGTCGAGCGCTCGTTCATCAACTCGGGCCGCGTGAAGGTCGTCGCCTCGTCCGAGGAGCGCGAGGGCGTGCGCGAGGAGCGGGCCGACCAGCAGGAATTCTCGTCTCCCGAGACGATGAAGCAGTGGGGCCTGGAGCGCGGCGCCGACTACATGATGCTCGGCGAGATCAACACGATCAACGACCGCGAGGACGGCGACGAGGTCAAGTTCTACCAGGTGGACGTCTACCTCGTGGACCTCCAGGACAACACGAAGGTCTGGGCGGGCTTCAAGAAGATCAAGAAGTACGTCAGCCGCAGCGGCTATCGTCCGTGATGCCGCGGCTCCGTCTTCCGATCCTGCGCCGGGCCGTCCTGACCGGGGCGGCCCTGGCGGCCTTCCTGGCCCTGGCCGGCTGCTCGACCTACGTCGACCGCAACGCGCGGCTGCGGGACGATCTCGCCGCCGCGCGCTTCGACGACGCCCTGACCGGGATCGAGAAGGCCGAGAAGGGCAAGGACCGGCTGCTGAACCTGCTGGAGCGGGCCCTGGTCCTGCACTACGCCGACCGCTGGGACGAGAGCAACGTCGTCTTCGAGGAGGCCGAGCAGCTGGCCGCCGACCTCTACACCAAGAGCGTCAGCGAAGGCGCCTTCTCGCTGCTGACCAACGACAACGCCATCGCCTACCGCGCCACTCCCTACGAGATGGCGCTGATCCCCTACTTCCGGGCGCTGAACTACGTCTACCTGGACGAGCGCGACGAGGCCGTGGTCGAGGCGCGCAAGGCCGGCCTGCTGCTGCGGGACTTCCGCGAGGACCTGGACGAGGACGCGGACGCCGCCGATCTGCTGGACGACAACGCCTTCCTCTCCTTCTTCAGCGGCCTGGTCTTCGAATGGGGCGGCGAGGTCAACGACGCCTTCATCGCCTACCGCACGGCGGCCCGCGCCTACGCGACTGCCACGGCCGAGCTGCACGTGGCGACGCCGCCGGGCCTGGCCGACGACCTGGTCCGCACCGCCGGGCGGCTGGGGTTCAAGGACGAACTGGCGGCGCTGCGCGACGAGTTGCCCGGGCTCTTCGCCGACGCCGATCCGCCCGCGCCCGGGTCCGTGGAGCCGACGCGCGGCGAGGTGGTCCTGCTGCTCGAGCTGGGCTTCGTGCCGCACAAGATCTCGCAGCGCATCGACGTGCCCATCTTCAAGGACGACGGCAAGAACTTCTCGGATCGCGACGCCTGGGCCGTGGCCCTGCGCGGCCGCTACGTGAACGGCTGGTCCTCGGGTGCGAAGATCGACTACTGGCTGACCGTCGCCCTGCCCGGGCTGATCGACGAGCCGCCGGCGGTGGCCGGGGCCCGCGTCTCGGCCGGCGTCGCCGGCGCCCACGCCGCGGCCGTTCCGGTGGAGGATCTGGGCGGCCGCACGCGTCTGGCCTTCGACCGCGGCCTGGGCGGCGTGCTGGTCAAGACCCTCCTGCGCGGCCTGGCCAAGTACGCCTTCAAGGAGAAGGCCGACGAGGAGGGCGCGGTGGCGGGATTCCTGGCCAACCTGCTCGGCTCGGCCACCGAACAGGCCGACACCCGCAGCTGGCTGACCCTGCCCTACTCCGTGGCCGTGGCTCGCCTGAGCCTGCCGCCGGGGGTCCACGACCTGGAGGTCGAGCTGATCGACGCCGCCGGCCTGCCGCTGCGCCGCGAGACGCTGCCGGGCGTGGCCGTGCGCGCGGGCGATCGCGTCTTCGTCAGCCGCCGGGTATTCTAGAGAGCGCGCCCCGGCCGGGGCGCGCCCCATCCTTCATCTATCGCACCAGGGTGAGCTTGCGGCGCAGCGGTTGCGCGCCGTCGCGGAGCAGCTGCGCCAGGTAGACGCCGCTGGGCAGGGGCCGTCCGTCGCCGTCGGCGCCGTCCCAGGCGGCCTCGTGCGATCCCGCCGGCAGCGCGTCCTCGACCAGGGTGCGCACCTTGCGGCCGCGCAGGTCGAAGACCGCCAGCTCGACGCGCGCGGGGGCGTCCAGGGCGAAGCGCAGGGTCGTGCGGGGGTTGAAGGGGTTGGGGTGGCCGCCCAGCCGGCCGGCGGCCGGGGCCGGCGGAGCGTCGCCGCCGCCGACTCCGGTCACGTCGCCGACGGCGAGCACCGCGGGCAACGCATGCGGCGACTCGGGGTCGTCGCTGGCCAGGGTGACCGTCGCGTAGTGCAGCCCCTCGGCCAGGCCGGCGGGGTCGAACCAGGCCACCATGCGCACCGAGTCGCCCGGGGCCACGACGGCCGCGGTCGGCGTGACCGACAGCCAGGCCGCGTCGACGGCGACCCCGGTCAGGTGCAGCGGCAGCGGACCCGCGTTGCGCGCGTGGAAGATGAAGCTGCCCGAGGCGGGCAGGGCGGCCAGGGCCGCGGGGATGTCGATCAGTCCGGCGCCGGCCTCGTCGTCGCGGCCCGGGGCGGCGATGTCCACGGCCGTGCTCTCCAGGGCCTGGGCCAGCTGCGCCGGCGCCAGCCCCGGCGCGGCCTGCATCAGGATCGCCGCCGCGGCCGCCGCCAGGGGCGTTGCCATGCTCGTGCCGGAGTACGCGGCGTAGGCGTCGTTGCCGACGGTGCTCAGCACCTGGTCGCCGGGCGCGGCCAGGTCGGGTTTGGTCAGTCCCGGCGGGAAGGGATAGTCGTCGTAGCCGGCTCCGGCGATGTTCCAGACCGTGGGGCCGCGGCTCGAGCCGATCCAGATCGCGTCCGCGGGCGTGCTCGCCCCGACGGCGATCACCGCCGAGTGGCCGCCCTCGCCGAACCAGGGATCGGGGCAGTCGCCGGGGGTGACGATGTCCTGCGGGGCGTCGTAGTGGCCGCCGTAGCCGTCGCCGTTGCCCGCGGCGCAGATCCAGGGCACGCCGGCGGCCAGCAGGATCTCGGCGTTGGCCCGGTTGGCCTCCTTCAGGTCGTCCAGGGGGTCTTCCCAGCCCGCGCTCATGCTGAAGAGGTGCGCGCCGTGGTCCAGGCCGAACTGCAGGGCCTCGACCAGGTCGGAGAAGTAGCCGGGCACGGCGCGCAGGGCCATCACCCGGGCCCCGGGCGCGGCCCCGGTGACATGGCCGCCGCTGCCGTCGCCCACCAGGCAGCCGGCGGTGTGGGTGCCGTGGTTCCAGGTCGCGTCCTCGTCGTAGGGGTCGTCGTCCTCGTCGACGAAATCCCAGCCGTGGTTCGGGAACTCGGCGCCGCCGTCCCACATCCCGCCCGCCAGGTCGGGATGGTCGTAGCTGACGCCGGTGTCCAGGTGGCCGACGAGCACGCCGTCGCCGTCCAGGCCCTGGGCCCAGGCGTCCTCGGCGCCGATGCGCGTCAGATGCCATTCCACGGAAGCGGCGTCCGGCGCTTCGGTCGTCGAGGCGACGCCGGCGGGACCACCCAGGGCCCGGCTGGGCCGGTCGTCGACCCAGACGCGGCCCACGTCGGGGTGCTCGGCCAGCAGCGCGGCGGCCTCGGGCGTCGCATTGAGCGTGAAGACCCCCGGCAGCCACAGTTCGCGCGGCGCGTCGGCGAGCCCCCGGGCGGCGAGCTCGGCGAAGATCGGCGCCAGGCGGGCGCGGTTGCGGTCCATCACGGTCTGCTGGGCCGCGCGGGCGGTGGCCCGGCGCAGGCCGGTTCCGGCGCCGGCCAGGCCGCGGGCCAGGGCGGGAGCGTCGAGCTGCTCGGCCGGCGTGACGACCAGACGCAGCGTCGTTCCGGCGGCGGCCTTGGCGGCCGGCAGGGCCGCCGCCGGCAGCCAGCTCCGCGTGCGGACGGGCGGGTCCGCGGCCAGCATCGCCGCCGACGCGGCCGGCGCCGGCGCGGGCGCGGCGTGGCGCAGGACCGCGGTCGAGAGGACCAGCCGCGGCGCGCCGTCGATCCAGTTCAGGTCGGCCGCGAGCACGTTGTTGTCCTCGGCCATCTCGGCCACGGCCCCCGCGATGTCCAGGCGCACTTCCAGGTGGTGGGCGCCGGCGCCCAGCAGCAGCTCGTGGTCCTCCACCGGGACGAAGGTCGACACGGGCAGCCCGCCGGTCAGCGCCCAGCTGCCGGCCGCCGTCCCGTCGACGTAGAGACGGAGCAGGAAGTCGGGGCCGATGTCGGTCAGGCCCAGGTTCTGGAAGGCGAAGCTCAGGTAGGCGGGCGCGTTCGCCCGCAGGCCGCTCTCGCCGCGGTCGCCCGGTGTCGCGCCGACCACCAGCGGCCCCGACCAGCCGTCGGGCGTGAACGGGGCCAGGTCGGGCAGGGCGGCGCGCTCGCTGGCGTAGACGTTCAGGCCCTGGGTCGGGTAGTCGCGGCGGTCGATCCAGGCCGCGTGCAGCTTCCCCTGTCCGAGGGCGCCGGCGACCGCGTGGAAGCGGGGCTCCACGGTGTAGGAGGGGTTGACGATCTCGACGGGGCCCCAGGCGTCGGGATGGCCGAAGGCGCCGGCCTGGCGGGCGGCCAGCCGGTACTCGTCGCCCAGGGGCGGGGCCTCGAGCCAGAGGGCGCCGACCACGCCGTCGCGGGCGTAGAGTGCGGGTCCGACGCTGTCGTTCGTGTCCTCGACCAGGGCGTAGGGCCCGAAGACAGAGGCGCCGGCGTCCTGCGACAGGGCGTAGATGATGTCGCCGTCCACGGTGCCCATGCCGTCGTCGAAGTTCCGCTGGTAGGCCACGTAGACGTTGTCGCCCGCCGCGGCCACGCGCGGGTAGCCGCAGAAGTCGGCGGTCCAGGTGCTCAGGTTCGTGACGTCGGCGAAGCCGCCGCTGATCCCGTCGGAGGCGAGCAGGATGTCGACGGCGCCGGTGTAGGGGTCCTGCTCGGCGTTGACCAGGTGGCAGAGCCCGCCGACCAGGGCCGCCTCGGGCCAGAGGTCGGGGTAGCCGTCGGGAACGAGCATGTCCCAGCCCACGGTCAGGCCGCCGTCGGTGCTCCACATCCAGACCAGGGTCCATTCCCAACTGTAGAAGGAGGTGTTGTACTCCAGCATGTCGGCGACGATGTAGACCGTGGCGAAGTCGCCGGCGCCGCTGACGGCGATCGAAGGCACGGCGTTGGTGGTGTCGGTGAAGAGCCCCTTGACCCAGGCCCAGTCCGACGGGTCCTCGGGCGAGGACGAGCGGGCCCGGGCGATGTAGCCGTCGTCGCGGATCCAGGCCACGTGCAGGTAGCCGGCCGCGTCGACGGCGATGTCGGGGTCGTATTCGTCGACCGGGGCGGCGGGCATCTCCCAGACCTGCCACGTGGCGCCGCCGTCGGTGCTGCGGGCCACGTGGATGTCGCGGTCCGTGCCGCCCAGGTCGACGGCTTCGAAGGCCGCGAAGAGGTGGCCGGTGGCCGGGCTGACGGCCAGGCTCACGGAATCGTCGTTCATATGCGTGGCGTCGGCCAGCAGGTGGGGCGGCGTCCAGCCTCCAGCGCCCGCGGCGGCCGCGAGCGGCGCCGTCGGAGAGGGAGGTCGCGCCCCGGATCGCTCCGTGGCCCGGGTCCGGCCGGGAGAGGATAGACGGCCGGCGGGCGAAATCACGGGGGCCGAGGGAGCGGGATCCAGGGCGCGACGGACGGGAAGCGAGGCGGCGCGAAGATCGAGGTCGCGCCGTTCACGGCGGAGATCCGGACCGGAGGCGAGCTCCCTGTGTGGCGCAGGGGAGCCGGCCCGGATCGAACCGGCCGTGGGTGTCCGGGACGTCGGCGGCCGGCTTGCGGCCGGGGGCGCGCCGATGTGCCGGGGCTCTCCCAGTTGCACGAAGGTGCCGTCGGGCGGCGCTGAGCGGGTGAGAGCGGGCGTGGAGACCGGCGACAGGATCAGGACGAGCGCGACGACGGCCGTCCCCGCACCCCCGCGGGGCGACCATCGCTTCCGAGGCGATGTCCTGGACTGTAGACGGTTGCGACTCATGGCCCTGCCCTTGCTCAAGCATGGCCGCCGGGGATTCGGCACTCGCTGGGAGGTCGGATGTGATTATATCACAAAAAATCAGATAAAATATATATTAAAATCGCCAAAATGAGGGTGTTCACAGGCTGCGGGGCAGGAAGCGACCGGGCGTGAGGGCGGGCGCGGGCCCGCCATCGTCGACCACGAGCTCGCCGCGCCGCCAGACCCGGCGCACGGCGCCCCGCCAGTCTTCGCCGGTCCACAGCGAACCCTCGGCGTCCAGGGGCAGGCGCGTGCCGACGGCGGCGGGATCGAAGAGCACGAGGTCGGCGTCGGCGCCGGCCTCGAGCCGGCCCTTCCGTGCGAGGCCGGCCCCGCGGGCGGGCGCCTCGCAGCACAGACGGACCCAGTCCGCGGGCGTGATCTCGCCGGAGACGACCGACCGGCTGTAGGCGACGATCAGGCGCTCGCCGACCCCCGGGGCGCCGTTGGGCACCGCGGCGAAGCCGCCGCGCAGGGCGTCGCGCTTGACCGCCAGGGTGAACTCGCAGTGGTCGGTGGCCAGGTGGGCGATGTCGCCGGCGGCCAGCCCGGCGCGCAGGGCCGCGGCGTCGGCGGGCGTGCGCAGCGGCGGCGAGAAGATGGCGGTCAACGCCTCGTCGTGCTCATCCCCGCTCGCGTACCAGCTCTCGTCACGGTAGAGATGCTGCAGACAGGCTTCGGCGGCGACGTCGGCGCCGCCGGCCCGGGCCTCGCGCAGCGCGGCCAGGGCGCCGGCGGTCGAGACGTGGACGACGGTCAGGGGGCAGCCCGCGGCCGTCGCCAGGTCGATCGCGACGCCCACGGCCGCGATCTCGGATTCGGGCGGGTGGGCGGCGGGATGCCAGGCGGGTCCGGTGCGGCCGGTGTGGAACAGCGCCGCCTCGCGTGCGGCGTTCAGCTCGCCGTCCTCGGCGTGCAGCAGCAGGCGCCCGCCGGCGTCGCGCACCGCCGCCATCACGCGGCCCAGCTCGTCCGGCGTCAGCATCAGCCGGCCCTTGTAGGCCAGGAAGGCCTTGAAGGTGGGGCAGCCTGCGGCGGCCAGGGCCGGGATCTCGGCCAGGCGCTCCGGGCCGGCGTCGCAGACGGTCACGTGCAGCCCGTAGTCGCAGAGGCAGCGGCCGTCCGCAGCCGCGCGCCAGCTGGCGACGGCGGCGGGCAGCGGCTCGCCGCGCTCGGGATTGGCGAAGTCGATCACGGTGGTGGTGCCGCCGCGCAGGGCGGCCGCCGAGCTCTCGCGCCAGCCGCGGCTGCGGGCGCCGCCGGCCAGGGGCATGCCGAAGTGGACGTGGGCGTCGACGCCGCCCGGCAGCAGCCAAAGGCCGGCGCCGTCGACGTCCGGGTCGGCGATCGCCGTCGGGCCGTTCTCGCGGACCGTCAACTCGGCGATGCGCTCGCCGTCGACGCGCAGGTCGGCCTCGCGCGGGCCGTCGCCCGTGATCAGGGTCGCGTTGCGGATCCAGAAGTTCTTCGCGTCCATGGCTCCAGCCTAGTCCCTGGCCGGGGGGGCGGGCAAGAGCGATGCTCTTCGCCGGTTGCGCAGTCCATGGACTGCTGGACCGTCGACCCCCGCGGGGATATACTCGCGCCGGCGCGCGAGGAGTCCGCGCGCCGGCCCGAAGAGGAGTGCACATGAAGCGGATCGCCTCGCGCGTGGACGTCCAGGACGCGACCTTCAAGGCCAACGACGCCGCCAACCGCCGCGCCGCGGCCGAACTCGCCGAGCAACTGGCGAAGATCCGGGACGGCGGGCCGCCCCGCGCCCGCGAGCGCCATGCGTCCCAGGACAAGCTGCCGGTGCGCGAGCGCATCGAGCGCCTGCTGGACCCCGGTGCGCCCTTCCTGGAGCTTTCGCCGCTGGCAGCCCACGGGGTCTACGGCGAGCCCGTGCCGGCGGCCGGGCTGATCACCGGCGTCGGCGCGGTGCACGGCCGGCCGGTGATGATCGTGGCCAACGACGCCACGGTGAAGGGCGGCACCTACTACCCGCTGACGGTCAAGAAGCACCTGCGCGCCCAGGAGATCGCCGCCGAGAACCGGCTGCCCTGCGTCTACCTGGTGGACTCCGGCGGCGCGTTCCTGCCCTTGCAGGCCGAGGTCTTCCCCGACCGCGAGCATTTCGGCCGTATCTTCTACAACCAGGCCTGCATGTCCGGTGCGGGGGTGCCGCAGATCTCGGCGGTGCTGGGCAGCTGCACCGCCGGCGGAGCCTACGTGCCGGCGATGAGCGACGAGGTGGTGATCGTTCGCGACCAGGGCACGATCTTCCTGGCCGGTCCGCCGCTGGTCAAGGCGGCCACCGGCGAGGACGTCACGGCCGAGGAACTGGGCGGCGGCGACGTCCACACCCGCATCTCGGGCGTGGCCGACCACCTGGCCGCCGATGACGCCGACGCGCTGCGCCTGGTGCGCGACATCGTCGAGAACCTGGGCGCTCCCGAATCCGCCGGAGTGCAGCGGACCGCGGTCGAGGAGCCCCACTACGACCCCGAGGAGCTCTACGGCATCGTCTCGCCCGACTCGCGCCAGCCCTTCGAGATCCGCGAGGTCATCGCGCGCCTGGTCGACGGCAGCCGCTTCCACGAGTTCAAGCCCCGCTACGGCGCGACCCTGGTCTGCGGCTTCGCCCGCCTGCACGGCTACCCGGTGGGCATCCTGGCCAACAACGGCATCCTCTTCAGCGAGTCGGCCCTGAAGGGCACCCACTTCATCGAGCTCTGCAACGCCCGGCGCACGCCGCTGATCTTCCTGCAGAACATCACCGGCTTCATGGTGGGGCGGGATTACGAGCACGGGGGCATCGCCAAGGACGGCGCCAAGCTGGTCAACGCCGTCAGCAACAGCACGGTGCCGCGCTTCACGGTGATCGTCGGCGGCAGCTTCGGCGCCGGCAACTACGGCATGTGCGGCCGCGCCTACCAGCCGCGGCTGCTCTTCATGTGGCCGAGCGCCAAGATCTCGGTGATGGGCGGCGAGCAGGCCGCCGGCGTGCTGCTGCAGGTCAAGAAGGACCAGGCCGAGCGCGCGGGCGAGACGTTGACGCCGGAGCAGGAGGAGGCGATCACCGCGCCGATCCTGGCCAAGTACGCCGAGGAGGGGCACGCCTGGTACAGCAGCGCGCGTCTGTGGGACGACGGCGTGATCGATCCCGTGCAGACGCGCGACGCGCTGGGCCTGGGACTGGCCATGAGCCTGCAGGCGCCGATTCCCGAGACGCGCTACGGCGTGTTCCGCATGTAGCGGGCCGTCAGAAGCGGAAGCTGACCGCCGCCGCCGCCCCGTCGCGGATCGGCGCGAAGCTCAGCGAGAGCGACTGTTTCCGCGCGATGTTCCGCCGGGCGGTGGATCGCTCGACGGCGACGGTCGCCGCCAGCTGGGCCAGGACGGTGGCCGGCAGCACCAGCCACTGCTTGGTGGCGATCAGGGTGAAGTAGCCCGTGGCCCCGACGCCGAGCGAGGTCAGCATGTCCAGGCCCAGGTTGCCCTGGCTGTCGTCGGCGACGTGGACGCCCGCGGCCAGGCCGAGCGCGCCCAGGGTCGAGCCGACGTAGTAGGCCTCCTCCATGCCGGAGAACTCGTAGTCTTCGTCGTGGGCCATCCCGGCGCCGAGCATCGCCCCGACGGTGAAGCAGGCCGCGCCGCCGAGCAGGCCGAGCCCGGTGAGCAGGATCTCGGATTTGGGGCCCGCCGGCGCGTCGGCCGGATCGGCCGCGGCCAGCCCCGGGGCCAGCAGCAGGGCCAGGGCCAGGGCCAGGGCGGGTCGGAAACGGTCGGACATCGCGGCTCCTCCGGAAGCGGTGTGGGATTGATTCAGCATACGGCGCCGGAGACGGTTCAAGGAACGGTTTTTCGCGGTCCCGGGCGCGGGAGCGCAGCGAATCGAGGTTTGCGGACATGAAGATCCTGACCGAACGACACGGCCCGGTGCTGGTCGTGACCCTGGATCGTCCGAAGGCCCACAACGCCTTCGACGCCGAGATGACGCACGCGCTGCGCGAACTCTTCCTGGACCTGGCGAAACGACCCGCGCGCGGGGAGGGGTCCGCGGACGAGACGCTGGCCCGGCCGCACGTGGTCCTGCTGCGCTCGACCGGGCCGACCTTCTGCGCCGGGGCCGACCTGGTCGAGATGCGACGGCTCGGCGGCGCAGGCGAGGGGGAGAACCTGGAGGCGGCCCTCGAGATGGGCGGGATGTTCGCGGCGATCCGCGACTGTCCCGCGCCGGTGGTCGCCCGCGTGCAGGGACCGGCCTTCGGCGGCGGTGTCGGCCTGGCCTGCGCCTGCGACATCGTGATCGCCGCCCCCGAGGCGCGTTTCACCTTCAGCGAGGTGCGCCTGGGGCTGGTCGCCGGGGTGATCTCGCCCTTCGTGATCGCCCGCGTCGGCCCCGCCGCGGCCCGCCACTATTTCCTGACCGGCGATCCGGTGGGCGCCGAGGCGGCCCGCCGCATCGGGCTCGTCGACCGACTGGCCGGCGAGGGCGGACTCGACGCCGTGGTCCAGGCCACGGTGCGCTCGCTGCTCAAGGGCGGCCCGTTGGCCCAGGCGCGCACCAAGGAACTCGTGGCCGGCGTGGTCGCGGGCGACGCCGCCGGAGCCCTGGAGTTCACCGCCGGGATGATCGCCGCCGCCCGGGCCACCGCCGAGGCCCAGGCCGCGCTCAAGGCTTTCTTCCAGGAGAACCGACCGACCCCCTGGGCCGCCGAGGCCGAGAGATGGGAGCCCTGATGCCGCCCTTCGCCAAGATCCTGGTCGCCAACCGGGGCGAGATCGCCGTCCGCGTGATCCGGGCCTGTCGCGAACTGGGCGTCGCGACCGTGGCCGTGGTCTCGGAGGCCGATCGCCACAGCCGCCACGCCCACCTGGCCGACGAGGTCGTGCTCCTGGGACCGGCGCCGGCCCTGGAATCCTACCTGCGGATCGACAAGCTGGTGGAGGCGGCGCGCGAGACCGGCGCCGAGGCCGTCCATCCCGGCTACGGCTTCCTGGCCGAGAACGCCGGTTTCGCCCGCGCCTGCGTCGAGGCCGGCCTGGTCTTCATCGGCCCCCCCGCGGAGGTCATCGACGCCATGGGCGACAAGACCGCGGCCCGGCGCCTGATGGCCGAGGCCGGGGTGCCGGTGGTGCCCGGAGCGAACCTGCCCGCGCCCGGACCCGAAGGCGCGATCGACGAGGCCGCGGTGCGCGAGGCCGCTGCGGCCGTCGGCGTGCCCCTGCTGGTCAAGGCGTCGCTCGGCGGCGGCGGCAAGGGCATGCGCCGGGTCGACGACCTCGCCGCGGTTCCCGCCGCCGCGGCCGCCGCCTCGCGCGAGGCCCGGCAGGCCTTCGGCGACGGCGCCGTCTACCTGGAGCGCTACCTCGAACGTCCGCGGCACGTGGAATTCCAGGTCTTCGGCGACGTCCACGGCGAGGTGGTCCACCTGGGCGAGCGCGAATGCTCGGTGCAGCGGCGGCACCAGAAGATCATCGAGGAATCGCCGTCGCCGGCCCTGGACGACGCCCTGCGGGCGCGGATGGGCGAGGCCGCGGTGGCCGCCGCCCGCGCCGTCGGCTACGTCAACGCGGGCACCGTCGAGTTCCTGCTCGACGCCCGCGGCGAGTTCCATTTCCTGGAGATGAACACCCGCCTGCAGGTCGAGCATCCGGTGACCGAACTGGTGACCGGGCTGGACCTGGTGCGGGCCCAGATCGAGGTCGCCGCCGGCCTGCCGCTGCCCTGGCGCCAGGACGAGATCAGCCCCCGGGGACACGCCTTCGAATGCCGGCTCTACGCCGAGGATCCCGCCCACGACTTCCGGCCCTCGGTGGGGCCGGTGCTGCTCTATCGCGAGCCGGCGGGACCCGGCGTGAGGGTGGACAGCGGCATCGCCGAGGGCGACGAGGTGAGCGTCCACTACGATCCGCTGCTGGCCAAGCTGTCGGTTCACGCCGCCGACCGCGGCGAGGCCATCGACCGCGCCCGCAACGCCCTGCGCGACTACGCCGTGCTGGGGGTGACCACGAACGCCACCTTCCTGGACGCCGTGCTGGCCCATCCCGCCTTCCGCGCCGGCGACCTGCACACCGGCTTCATCCCCGAGCACCTGCCGGACTGGCGTCCCGAGCCGCCGGATCGCGTCCTGGCCCTGGCCGCGGTCGGTCTGAGCGAGCTGGCCCGGGCCGAAAACGGCGGCGCCGGGCCCGACGGTTCGGCGACGGGAGCGGCGGCGGGGTCGCCGTGGAGCGAACTGGCCCGCTTCCGCCTGAACGGCCTGGACTGGGAGGAGCAGCGATGATGCACCTGGATGTCCGCGACGAAATCGGCCCGGCCAGGCTGACGGTGGCCCGCCGCGAAGGGAACCACCAGCTGACCATCGACGGCGAGTCCGTTCCGGTGACCGTGTTCTCGGCCGCTCCCGGCGAGGTCGACCTGGTGCTGGACGGCCGCCGCTGCCGCGCCTGGGTCGCCCGGCACGGCGACGACCGGCTGGTTTTCCTGGAAGGGAGGACCTGGACGGTGCACATTGGCGTCGAGGAGGCCGAGGCCGCCGAGGCGGACGGAGCCGCAGGCCCGCGCCTGGTCGCGTCCGTCCCCGGGCGCGTGACGCGCATCCTGGCCGCGGCCGGCGAGACGGTCAGACGGGGGCAGCCCCTGCTGATCCTCGAGGCGATGAAGATGGAGACCGAGGTGACCGCTCCGATGGACGGCGTGGTGGCCGTCCTGCGGGTCGCCGAGGGTCAGACCGTGGCCCTGGGGGATCCTTTGCTGGAGATCGAGCCCGCCGGAGAGGAATGATCCCGTGAAGATCCGCGAAAAGCTGCCCGATTGGCTGCCCGAGCCCGTGCCGACGACGGGGCTCTTTCCGGCCGGCTGCCGGCCCGGACTGGTGCTGGGCGGCGGCGGGGCCCGCGGCATGGCCGCGATCGGGGTCCTGGAAGTGCTCGAGGAGGAGGGGGCCCGCCCCGCGGCCGTCGCCGGCACCTCGATGGGCGCCCTGGTCGGCGCCTTCCTGGCGGCGGGCTATTCGGCGCTCGAGATGCACGAGATCGTCTCGGTGCTGCGATGGACCAAGGTCGTGGACGTCTCGGTCGCCGGCGGCATCATCCGCGGGAAGCGTTTCGGGCACTGGCTGGGCGAGCACCTGCCGGCGCGCTTCGCGGACCTGAAGATCCCCCTGACCGTCACGGCCACCGACATCGACAGCGGCGAACTGGTGCGCCTGGACGACGGCGACCTGATCATGGCCCTGCGCGCCACCTGCGCCTTTCCCGGCGCCTTCTCGCCGGTCCGCCTGGACGGGCGCCAGCTGGTGGACGGCGGCCTGCTCTCGACGGTGCCCGTGGACTGCCTGCCCGCGGTCGACCACGACTTCGTCGTCGCCTGCGACTTCAATCCGCCCCGCGACCGGATCGTGGTCGGCGTGGACGCCGGCGACCGCCCCGCCTGGAGCCGCTTCTGGGACAGCCTGACCTTCCGTCGGCGCAACCTGGCGGCGGATATCCTGCTCAAGGCCGTGGACATCATGCAGGCCGAGATCCGGCGCCGGCAGTTCGAGGATGCCCCGCCGCGGATCGCGATCCGTCCGCCCATGCCCGGGGTGAACCTCGAGGACTTCCGCCTGGCCGAGAAGATCATCCAGGCCGGCGGGGACGAGGCCCGCGCCGTGATGGCCGGGCTCGAGGCCCTGCGTGTGGCCGGCGCCACCGCGCCGGAACCGCGATGAACCACGGGCTTCCGGCCTCGGCGCGCCGCCGCGCCGACCTCATGCTGCTGGGCGTGACCCTCTGCTGGGGCATCTCCTTCCCGGTGATCAAGCTGGCCACCCCCTTCGCGCCCCCGGCGGCCTTCGTCGCCCTGCGCTTCACCATGGCCGCCCTGCTGATGCTGGCGGCCTGGCCGCTGCTGGCCCGCGATCTGCCCGCCCCGGCGCGGGCGCGGCCCTGGCGAGCCCTGGCCGGACGCGCGGCCTGGCGCTGGGGGAGCGGGCTGGGGTTGCTCGTGGCCGTCAGCTACACCAGCCAGACCCTGGGGCTGCACACGACCAGCGCCAACAACAGCGCCTTCATCACCAGCCTCAACGTGCTCCTGGTGCCGCTGCTGCTCTTCGCCATGCGGCGCCAGCGGCCCGAGCGCGAGGTGGCGATCGCGGTCGCGCTGGCCGCCTGCGGCCTGGCCCTGATGACGCGGCCGGATCTGGGCCGGCTGGCGGCGGGGGACCTGTGGACCCTGCTCTGCGCCGTGACCTACGCCCTCTACCTGATCCAGCTCAGCTCGGCCCTGCGGCACGTTCCCTACCAGGTCCTGCTGGTGATCACGGTGGTCGTCTGCGCCGCGCTGACCGGAGCCTGGGCGCTGCTGATCGAACGCACGCCGCCGATCTGGGCGAAGGAGCTGGTCGTCTCGCTGGTCGTCACCACGCTCTTCTCGACGATCCTGGCGCTCTGGCTGCAGAATCGATACCAGCGCTTCACGACGCCCACCCGCGCCGCGCTCATCTTCTCGGCCGAACCGGTGTTTGCGAGTCTGCTGGCTTGGATGTTGCTTGGGGAGCGGCTGGCGGGGCTGGGCTGGCTCGGGGCCGCCATGATCCTGGGGGCCGTCCTGGCCGCCGAAGTGGGCGGCGTCCGCGGAAAACCGCCCGAGGACGCGCGGGGAGGATCGTAAGTGAACGTCATCTTCATCTGCACCGCGAACTCCTGCCGCAGCCAGATGGCCGAGGCCTGGGCGCGACGGCTCTTTCCGCCCGGCTGGCGCTGCGCCAGCGCCGGCCTGGTCACCTATCCGATCACTCGCCGCACCCGCGAGGCCATGGCCGCCGCCGGCGTCGACATGGCGGGCCAGGAGTCGAAGTCGATCGACACCGTCGACCTGGATGATTTCGACCTCGTGGTCACCCTGAGCGAGGAAGCCGGCCGCTTCCTGCCGCCGCTGAGCCGTCCCGAGCGTCGGCGCCATCATCCCCTGGACGATCCGATGGGCGTCACGGGGGACGAGGCCGTCGTCGCCGCCGCCTTCGCCGCCGCCCGCGACGCCCTGCGCGAACTCGTCGCCGGGCTCGTCGCCGAGGAACGCCCCGCCTGATCCACCTCCTTTTTTCCTTCCGCGACCCGCCGCCTCGCCCCGTCCATTTCGCGTGCTGCAAGCTGTGTGTGTATGCCGTTGTCGTTTCGTTAATTGTCAATGCGGATCAAGCCACTTGTCGTTTCCCGGACGGTGCCGGCAGGGTTCGGCCCGACGGGAGCGCCGGCGGATCGCGAAAAATTTTCACGGCGTCGGCGTCGCGGCTCCGCCGCGATTTCGGGCCTCTTCCGGCCCGCCGGCGAGAGGCCGCCGCGGGCGGCGCCGGTCCTGAGAGGGGCCGATCGCCGCAGGGAAAAAATCCCCCTTGTTGGCCCGATGGGTAGTGGTTACCGTCAACGCCCTCCCCAAGATATTGGGGCGTCCGAGGGGGCGGCGGAATAGATCCATAAATCAAAAAACGGCGTCGTTCCCGGCCAGCATTCGCATCGAAAAATACCGATCTGAGACATACCTGCACGGAGCAGGACGCATCTTTGGAAGGAGCACGATCTCCATGAAGGAGCACACGGAGAACAGGACCCGCACGACCACCGGCGACACCCTGCCCTTCGGTTTCGAAGACGACGGCGCGAGGGCGCAAATCGATCTCGAGGCCCTGACCACCCTGCCCGAAGACGACGTCAAAGCCGTCGATCGCCCGGCGCCGGAAATGGCCGGCCTGTCGCTGACTCGCCGCAACACGCGGCCGGGCGTCGATCCGATGGACGAGGTCGAGTGGGAGCTGCGCACGGCCACGATCCAGAGCGGCAAGGGCGAGATCATCTTCGAGCAGAAGGGCGTCGAGGTGCCCTCGTCCTGGTCGCAGATGGCGACCAACGTCGTCGTCTCGAAGTACTTCCGCGGCGGCATGGGGACGCCCGAGCGCGAGACCTCGGTGCGCCAGCTCGCCGGCCGCATCGTCGACACCATCACGGCCTGGGGCGCCGCCGACGGCCGTTTCGCCACCGTCGAGGACGCGGAGATCTTCCGCGCCGAGCTGGCCCACCTGGTCATCAACCAGAAGATGGCCTTCAACTCGCCGGTCTGGTTCAACGTCGGCGTCGAGGAGCGGCCGCAGTGCTCGGCCTGCTTCATCAACGCCGTCGACGACTCCATGGCCTCGATCCTGGACCTGGCCAAGACCGAGGGCATGCTCTTCAAGTACGGCAGCGGCACCGGCACCAACCTCTCGCCGCTGCGCTCTTCGCGCGAGAAGCTCAGCAGCGGCGGCGAGGCCTCCGGGCCGGTCTCGTTCATGAAGGGCTTCGACGCCTTCGCCGGCGTGATCAAGTCGGGCGGCAAGACGCGCCGGGCGGCCAAGATGGTCATCCTGGACGTCGATCATCCCGACATCGTCGACTTCATCAACTGCAAGGTGCGCGAGGAGCGGAAGGCCTGGGCGCTGATCGACTCGGGCTACGACGGCTCGTTCAACGGCGAGGCCTACAGCTCGGTCTTCTTCCAGAACAGCAACAACTCGGTGCGGGTCAGCGACGCCTTCATGCAGGCCGTGCTCGAGGACGGGCCCTGGACGACGACCGCCGTCAGCAGCGGGCAGCCCATGGACACCTACAAGGCCCGCGAGCTGATGGACATGATCGCCGAGGGCACCCACGTCTGCGGCGATCCCGGCATGCAGTACGACACCACGATCAACGACTGGCACACCTGCAAGGCCACCGACCGGATCCACGCGTCGAATCCGTGCTCGGAGTACATGTTCCTGAACAACTCGGCCTGCAACCTGGCCTCGCTGAACCTGATGAAGTTCGTGCAGCCCGACGGCGAGTTCGACGTCGAGTCCTTCTGCCACGCCGTGCACGTCACCTTGCTGGCGATGGAGATCATCGTCGACAACAGCAGCTATCCGCGGCCGGAGATCACCGAGAACAGCCGCCGCTATCGTCCCCTGGGCCTGGGCTACGCCAACCTGGGCGCCCTGCTCATGGCCCGCGGGCTGCCCTACGACAGCGACGCCGGCCGGGACTACGCCGCGGGCCTGACGGCCCTGATGTGCGGCCAGGCCTACAAGACCTCGGCCGAGATGGCCTCCCACTTCGGGGCCTTCGACGGCTATCCCGAGAACCGCGAGTCGATGCTGGGCGTGATCCAGAAGCACCGCTCGCACATCAACCGCATCAACGCCCACCGCGTCCCCGAGGACATGCTCGCCGCGATCGGCGAGGTCTGGAGCGACGCCTACACCCTGGGCTACGACTACGGCTTCCGCAACGCCCAGGTCACCGTGCTCGCGCCCACGGGCACCATCGGCTTCATGATGGACTGCGACACCACCGGCATCGAGCCGGACATCGCGCTGGTCAAGTACAAGAAGCTGGTGGGCGGCGGCCTGCTGAAGATCCTCAACAACACCGTGCCCGAGGCCCTGCGCCGCCTGGGCTACGGCGACGACGAGGCCCGCGAGATACTGGACTACCTCGAGGAGAACGAGACCATCGAGGGGGCGCCGGGACTCAAGGAGGAGCATTATACCGTCTTCGATTGCGCCTTCAAGCCGGCGAACGGCACGCGCGCGATCCACTACATGGGCCACGTGCGGATGATGTCCGCGGTGCAGCCCTTCATCTCGGGCGCGATCAGCAAGACCGTCAACATGCCTCCCGAGGCTACCGTTGACGAGATCGCGCAGGCCTACGTCGAGGCCTGGAAGATGGGGGTCAAGGCCATCGCGATCTACCGCGACGGGTCCAAGCGGACGCAGCCGCTGAGCACCGGCGGCGCGAAGAAGACGGTCGAGGATCACTCGGCGCCCCCTTCACCGCAGCGCGTGCGCCTGCCCGACGAGCGGCGGGCGGTCACGCACAAGTTCAGCATCGGCGGCCACGAGGGCTACATCACCGTGGGGCTGTACCCCAACGGCCAGCCCGGCGAGATGTTCATCGCCATGGCCAAGGAGGGCTCGGTCGTCTCGGGCCTGATGGACAGCTTCGCCACGGCCTGTTCCATCATGCTCCAGTACGGCGTGCCGCTGCGCGTGCTGATCGACAAGTTCAGCCACACGCGCTTCGAGCCCAGCGGGTTCACGACGAACTCGCAGATCCCGATGGCCAAGTCGATCATGGATTACATCTTCCGCTGGCTGGAGCAGAAGTTCGGCGACGGCGCCCCCTGCACGCCCGAGGAGTTCGACGAGGACGGGCTGCGGAAGGTCGCGACCGTCGCGATCCCGGCCGGGCCTCCCGGCGGCATCACCATGGACGGCGAGCATTCCTTCCAGGTGGAGACCGACGCTCCGCCCTGCCCGGAATGCGGTTCGGTGATGGTCCGCAACGGGGCCTGCTACAAGTGCCTGAACTGCGCCGCCACCAGCGGCTGCTCCTGAGACCCGCCCCGCAGACGGGGTAGCGCACGGGGCCGGCCCGGATCCTCCGGGGCGGCCCCCGTCATTCTTCCCGGGGAAACGCCGGCGCCCCGTCTCGTTTCCGCTCTCGACATCCGCGGACGAACTGTTATGCTTTCGCCGGATCGGGGCGGCCCCATGGCCGCCTGCGCGACCGCGCGTCCCAAGGATGGGCCGCGCCACCGTCCTCACGGACGTCCCGACACGGAGGCCGCCATGCGTCTGCGCTCGCGTCTGCTGACCGCCTGCGCCGTGCTGATCATGGGCATCTTCCTGCCCTGGCTCCTGCCCGGCTTCGCCGGCGCCCAACAGCCCGACTGGAACCGCCTCGACGATCCCCTCTACGAGGGCGTCGGTCTTCACGCCGGCGAGATCGGCGGCGTGGGCCTTTCCTACAAGTTCCCGCTGAAGTGGTGGCTAAACGCCCAGGTCACCGGCGGCATCTGGCACACGGCCGACGACAAGCGCCACAACATCGGCCTGATGCTGCAGTACGTGCTGCGCCAGGCCGGCCGGCATCGCCTCTACGCCGCCGCCGGCGTCGGCCACTTCTACCACCGCGAGGACGGCCGCACGAAGGACCACCTGAACACGGGCTTCGGCATCGGCCTGGAGCACCTGCGCTGGGAGCGAGCCTCGCTGCAGCTGGAGCTGGACTTCACCTACGAGGGCGAGGACGGCGACATCATCCTCTTCCCGCAGCTGGGCCTGTACTACTACTTCTGATCCGGCCCCGGCCGGGGGTGAAAAGAGAGGCGGCGGGGGCCGAGACCCCCGCCGCCTTCGCGTCGTCCGTGATCGTCGCTCGCGCTAGTGTCCCGCCGTGGCCCGCTTCAGGCGGCCCAGGAACATCCTCAGGACGAAGGCCATGATCACGCACATGATCACCAGGAAGAAGAAGAAGGAGGAGTGCAGCCACTTATCCCACAGCGGCTCGATGGCGCCGGCAAGCTTGTTGCCGATGGCCGTGGCGCCGAACCAGCAGCCCATCATCAGGCCGCGCACCTTCGGCGGCGCCACCTTCGAGACGAAGGACAGGCCCATCGGGGAGAGGCAGAGCTCGCCCAGGGTGACCACCGCGTAGCTGGAGATCAGCCACATCGGGTTGACCTTGATGTAGTTCGCGCCCAGCAGGCTGGCGACGGCCAGCACGGCGAAGGCCGCGGCGGTCAGCAGCATGCCGAAGCCCATCTTGCCCGGGGTCGAGGGCTCGCGGCCGCGCTCGCGCATCTTCCGCCAGAAGAGGACGACCAGCGGTGTCAGCACCACGACGAAGAGCGGATTGAAGGCCGCGTAGACCTCCGGCGGGATGTCCCAGCCGAAGAGCGAGCCCATGTTGTCGCGGGCCAGCAGCGTCATCGTGAAGCCGTTCTGGTGGAAGCTCATCCAGAAGACGATGACGATCAGGAAGATCGTGATCAGCGCGCCGATGCGGGCGCGGGACTCCTCGCGCGGGATCTCGACGTGCTGGACGGTCGAATCCTGGTCCTGGCCGATCTCGGCGGTCATGACGTGCCGGCGGAAGACATGGAAGATGAGGATCGAGAAAAGCATGCCGATGGCCGCCGAGCCGAAGGCCCAGCTCCAGCCCAGCGAACTGCGCAGCCAGGCGGCCGACAGCGGGGCCGCCCAGGCGCCGATGTTGATCCCCATGTAGAAGATGTTGAAGGCGGAGTCCTTCAGCGGGCTGCCCTCGGGGTAGAGGTTGCCCACCATCACCGAGATGTTCGGCTTGAAGAGGCCGTTGCCGGCCACCAGGACGGCCAGGGCCGCGAAGAAGAGGGCGCGGCGGCTGGTGCGGCCGGGGCCATCGTACTCGGGCCGGCGCTCGTGCCATTCGAACTTCTCGCCCGTCTCCTGCGCCCGGGACTGGGTCTCCTCGTAGCGGGCCTCGTAGTCGGCCACGTTCTGCGCGTGGATCTGCTCGGCCGCGACCACCCGGGCGTCGATATCCGGCTTCTCGGGCAGCGGGATGGCGATCATCGCGTAGCCGATCGCCATCAGCACGGCGCCGGTCAGGATCGTGCGCCGGAAGCCCAGCCGGTCCGCGATCATGCCGCCGATGACCGGGGTGAAGTACACGAACATCAGGTAGTTGCCGTAGATCTCGCCCTTGTTCGTGAAGTGGAAGTACTCGTCCAGGTAGAGCGTGAAGATCCCGAGCATGGTGTAGAAGCCGAAGCGTTCCCACATCTCGGTGAAGAAGAGGACAGCCAGGCCTTTGGGATGGCGCGGCTTGTCGAGGGCGTTGGCGGCCATGAGGCCTCCCGGGGTTTGGAGTTGGCGCGGATCTCAGGGATGGGCGGCGGGTCCGCCGGCGTGCGCACAGGGATCCAATCTAAGGGACGGGAATGGGCGGGTCAATCCGGGTTCGCCGTCGCCGGGAGGTCGTCGGGAGTCCGATTCGGGGCAGACAGCCGCCCCGGCGGCGGCTAGGATCCGGTCCTGGACCCAGTTTCCCGGAGGTGCCCCTTGAAAACTCGCCGCAACGACCGCGGGAAGAGCATCCGGCTGTGGGCGGTCGCGATCGTCCTGACCCTGGCCTCGGCCGTCTGGCAGCGGACGACCGGCCCCACCTACCCCCGAGACGTCGACCTGAGCCTGGCCGGGGCGACCATCGAGGGCGAACTGCTGCGCTCGCAGAGCGTCAGCGCCCCCCTGCCCGTGGTCCTGGGCGCGCCCGACACCGCCGTCGTCGGCGAGGTCCTGTGGCGGCGCTTCCCCGTCGACGAGCCCTGGCGCCGGGTGCCCCTGGAGCGCGAGGGAGACCGCCTGGTCGCCGAACTCCCGGCCCAGCCCGCCGCGGGCAAGGTCGAGTACAGCCTGGTCCTGCGCCGCATCGGCGACGATCGGCCCGAGGATGTGGCCGCGGTGCCGGACGACGGCGCCGTCGTGGCGCGCTTCAAGGGGGACGTGCCGCCGTGGGTGCTGGCCCCCCACATCCTGCTGATGTTCCTGGGCATGCTCTGGTCCAACCGCACGGCCCTGGAGGCCCTGGCCGGAGGACCGCGCCGCGCCCGCATGGCCCTGACCACCCTGTTGCTGCTGGCCGTCGGGGGCCTGGTGCTGGGACCGATCGTGCAGAAGTACGCCTTCGGCGCCTTCTGGACCGGCTGGCCGCTGGGCGAGGACCTGACCGACAACAAGCTGGCCGTGGCCGTGCTGGCCTGGGTCTGGGCCTCGTGGCGCAAGGGCGACGGCCGCTGGGCGCGGGCGACGGCGGTCATCGCGGCGCTGGTCGTGCTGGCCGTCTACATGATTCCCCACAGCCTGCACGGGTCGACGCTGGACTACGCGTCGCTCCAGACCATCCAGGGGTAAGGCGGGCGGGGGTTCTATGCCGGCGGGGGGCGCATGCGGCGGTCCGGCCGGGGACGGCGGGCCGGCACTTCCTGTGCCGGC
>CAZLHO010000030.1:0-34544 GCA_964559455.1 uncultured Fibrobacteraceae bacterium
GCGCTTCGCCGAATCCCGCGCGCGCCTGCTCGGCGCCCGCGACGCCCTGGCCGAAGCCGGCGTCGGCCCGCTGCCGGTCTCGGCCGGCGACACCCCCGGCTGCAGCCTGTCGCCCGAACTGGCCGGCCTCGACGAGATCCGCCCGGGCAACTTCGTCTTCTTCGACCTGATGCAGCTGGGCCTGGGCGCCTGCGGCGCCGACGACCTGGCCGTGGCCGTGGCCTGCCCCGTGGTGAGCGTCCATCCCGACCGGAACGAAGCGGTGCTGCACGGCGGCGCCGCGCACCTGTCGCGCGAGTTCCTGCCCGGCCCCGACGGCCCGGTCTTCGGCCTGCCCGCCCGCTGGACCGGCGCGGGATGGGGCGCGCCCCTGCCCGGCGCGGCGCTGGTCGCGCTGTCCCAGGAGCACGCCCGCCTGCGCGTGGACGATCCCGCGCTCAGGGACGCCCTGGCCCCGGGCATGATGCTGCCCGTCCTGCCGGTCCATTCCTGCCTGACCGCCGACCTCTTCCCGGACTACCTGACCCTCGACGGCCGGCGCCTGCCGCGCCGGCGCACGAACGATCCGCCGCCCGCCGGGAAATCTTGACTTCCGCGGACACGATTTCTAGGATCACCGCGCATCCCGAACATCATCCTCAGTCTCCGTCCGCCTCGCCCGCCATCTCCTCCCGGGGAGGTCCGTCATGGATCCCAATCTCTTCCACCTGGACTGGGAGCGCGCTTCCGAAGCCCTGGGCACGATCGTCTTCCTGGCCTTCTTCCTCGAGCGCGCGCTGTCGATCGTCTTCGAGCACCGCTGGTACGTCGGCCACATGAAGGACAAGGGCTGGAAGGAGCCCATCGCCTTCGCCCTGGCCCTGGCCGTCTGCGTGACCTGGAAGTTCGACGCCCTGAGCATGGTCGTGCTCACCGAGAAGACCAGTCTCTTCGGCGAGGCGGTCACCGCCGGGATCATCGCCGGAGGCAGCAAGGGCGCGGTCAAGCTCTTCGTCGACAAGTGGAACATTGGAAGCACCGCCTCCAAGGAGGCCAGGAATCCCGCCGCCCCGGTTCCTCCCGGCCCGACCGTCTAGAAAGGAGCGAGCCATGAAACGCCATCTCCTCCCGTGGCTGGCGCTCCTGACGGCCTTCTGGGCCTCCGCCGCCGCGGCCGACTATCTGGAGGTCTCGCGCAGCGTCACCCTGAAGGGAGAGCCCCACGGCGACGCGGTCATCCTGCTGCGCCTGGAGCCCGGCGACCTGCTGCCGCTGATCGAGGACGGTCAGACCAACGGCTACTACCACGCCGAGACGCTGGACGGCGCCGAGAGCGGCTGGGTCTACCGCAGCTTCGTCCGGCGCTATCCCGGCCTACCGGAGGCCGAACCCGTCGTCGTCGCCCGCGACCTCCTGGACGATCCCGAGTCCGAACCCACCGAGGCGCAGCGCGCCGCCGCCGCTCGCCACCTCGCCCTGGGCGCGCCCCAGGGCGTCTACGAACGCCTGCGCGAGGGCTTCGTGACGGCCGTCGATCCCCGCATGAAGATCCCGGTCTGGGTGCAGTACGAGCTGCGGCCCGAGGACCTGGTGGACTGCGGCGCCGGCCGGATGCGCTTCCGGCACGACAGCACCCTGCCCGAGCAGGCCCGGGCCGAGGACGCCGACTACGTCCACAGCGGTTTCGATCGGGGCCACATGGCTCCCGACGCCGATCTGAGCCGCAGCGAGTCCGTGCTGCGCGAGAGCTACCTGCTCTCGAACGCCGCGCCCCAGGTCGGCGTCCGTTTCAACCAGGGCATCTGGCGGCTGCTCGAGGACCGCATCCGCGGCTACGTCGCCGAGCGGGGCCCCCTGACCGTGATCACCGGCCCGGTCTTCATCGCCGCGGGCGATTCGATGCGCTACCGGGTGATCGGCGCCAACCATGTGGCCGTGCCCCACGCCTTCTACAAGATCGTCGTCGACCCGGACGCCCCCGGCGGCCCGCAGGCCCTGGCCTTCCTGATCGAGAACCGGGCCTACGACGACAACGACCCCGCCCCGCACCTGGTCGCCATCGACGCGATCGAGCGGATGACGGGTCTGGATTTCCTGGGCGCCCTGCCGCAAGAGGATCAGGCGACGCTCGAGGCCGAGGCCGCGCCGGGACTCTGGTAAGGCCGGACCCGGAGGGATGCAGACAAAGGGCCGGCCCCTCGTGGACCGGCCCTTCTCGTGGCTGCGGCAGCGGCGGCGATCCTATAGCAGATCGCGAAGTGCTGCATTCAACTCATTGTAATCAAACGAGAAACCGTGCGCCCTCAGGGCCTTGGGCACCGCCCGCTGGCCGGCCAGCAGCATCCCCGCCATCTCGCCCAGCGCCAGGCGCAGCGCCCACTCCGGGGCCGGCAGCCACGAAGGCCGGCCCAGCGCGCGGCCCAGGGCGCGGGCGAAGTCGCGCTGCCGCGGCGGGTCGGGGGCGACGGCGTTGACCGGCCCCTCGAGTTCCGGAGTGTCCAGGGCGAAGAGCAGGACCGCGACCAGATCGCGGATGTGGATCCAGGGCAGGTACTGCCGGCCCGAGCCCAGGGGACCGCCGGCGAAGAAGCGGAAGGGCAGCGCCATGCGGGGCAGGGCCCCGCCGTCGGCGGCGAGCACGACCCCGACCCGGACCTTCACGACGCGGACGCCGGCGCGCTCCGCCGGCAGGGTCGCCGCCTCCCATTCGTGGGCCAGCCGGCCCAGGAAATCGTCCCCGGGTCCGCTGTCCTCGCCCAGGGGGGCGTCGCCGCCGTCGCCGTAGTAGCCCACGGCCGAAGCGCTGACCAGGGTCCGGCCCGCCGGCGCCCGGCCCAAGGCCGCGGCCACGTTGCGGGTGGTCTCGAGGCGACTGCGCCGGATCTCGCGCTTGCGGCGCAGGGTCCAGCGGCCGCCGGCCACCGATTCCCCCGCCAGGTTGACCGCCGCGTCCGCGGACGCCAGCCGCTCCCGCCAGGGTCCCGGAACCGTCGGATCCCCCTCGACCACGTCCACGCCGGCCGGCAGCACCGAGCGCGCCCGCAGCGGCCCGCGGGTCACGCAGGCCACCCGGTCGCCGCGGCGCACCAGGGCGTCGCAGAGGGCCCGCCCCACCAATCCCGTCGCTCCGGTGACGAAGATCTCCACGATCGCCTCCCCTGGCGCACGCCGTCGCGGACCCGCGGCGGCGCCGTCAGCATAGGGCCCCGGCCGCCGGCTGTCCACAAGGCGCGGCGGCCGCGTTGACAGGGGCGGGCGCGATCACTAATGTCGCTGCGGAACCCGCGGGCGGCGCCGCCGCCCTCTTCGCCCCTCCCCGCCGTCCCCAGGGACGGCCGACGAATCGGGACGATCATGGAATACAGCTTCCTGGACTGCGAAATCCTCGACGGCGTGGCCCGCGTCGGTCTGCTGGGCGCCGACACGCCGCCGATGTCCGAATTCTGCGAGGAGCTCGTCGACGCCCTGCTGCGCCTGCAGGAGGACGCCGCCGCGCGCGCCATCCTGCTGACCGACGCCGGCGGCAACCTGGACATGGGCCCGGACATGATCGGCCTGGAGCAGTGCCACCAGCGCGGCGAAGGCCTGGAAACCCTGGCGCCGGCGCTGGAGGACGTGCGCCGGGTGATCACCCTGATACGGGAGATGGGCAAGCCGGTGGCCGCGGCGGTCGGCGGCGACGTCCGCGACTCCGGCTTCGGGCTGATCGTGGCCGCCGACGTCCGCCTGGCCTGCGTCACGGCCAGCTTCACGCCGCCGGACATGGCCGGCGGTCTGATCCCGGACTGGGGCCTCTTCCATTCGCTGCCTCGGATGATCGGCCCCGGCCGCACCCTGGACCTGCTGTGGTCGGGCCGCACCATCGGCGCCGCCGAAGCCGCCCGCATCGGTCTCGTCGACCGCCTGGTGCCCGCCGAGAGCTGGGACGAGGAGGTCGACCGCTTCGCGGCCCGGCTGGCCTCGCTGCCGCAGCCGGCGCAACGCCTGAGCAAGCTGGCCGTGCAGCAGTCGACCGAGTTCGACATGACCTCGACGCTCTCGCTGGAATTCGAGGCCCAGGCCCAGTGCTGGGACTCGCGCGAGACCGGCGAGGGCCTGTCCGCCCTCACCGACCGGAGAGCGCCGGAATACCGGCCGCCTCAGCCGGACGCCGAAGATTGACACCCTGCCGGCGGAGCGGTTTCCGCCGGCCGCGACCATCCCCCCAGCGAGGAGGCCGTTCGTGGGCCAGACCCTGATCGAGAAGATCATCGGCAGCCACTGCGACCGCGTGGTGCAGCCGGGCGACACCGTGGACATGGGCGTGGACGTGCGCGCCGCCCGGGACTTCGGCGGCGCCAACGTCGTGAAGAATCTCCAAAAGGCCGGGCTGCAGGTGGACGACCCCTCCCGCACCCTCTTCACCTTCGACTGCAACCCCGGCGGCAGCGACCAGGGCTACGCGGCCAACCAGCAGCACTGCCGCGTCTACGCCCGCGAGAGCGGCGTCGGCCTGCGGGACATCACCCAGGGCATCGGCACGCACATCGCCATCGAGGAGGGGCTGGTCGGTCCCGGCACCACCTTCGTCAGCACCGACTCCCACGCCAACATCATGGGCGCCGTCGGCGCCTTCGGGCAGGGCATGGGCGATCAGGACATCGCCTACGCCTGGGGCCGCGGCAAGGTCTGGTTCAAGGTGCCCGCCTCGGTGAAGGTCGTGCTGACCGGCACGCCTTCGCCCCGGGCCTCGGCCAAGGACCTGGCCCTGGCCATGCTGCGCCGGCTCGGCGCCAACGGGCTGCTGGGCTACGCGGCCGAGATCTACGGGCCGGCGGCCGAGGCCCTGGACCTGGCCGGCCGCATCACGGTCTCGAGCATGGCCACCGAGATGGGCGGCATCATCGCCCTCTTCACTCCCGACGAGCGCGTGCTCGCCGAATGCAACGCCGCCGCCGGCCGCGACGCCTTCTCCCCTTTGCAGGCCGACCTGGACGCCGCCTACGCCGACGAGATCGTCGTCGACGTGGACGGCCTGGAGCCCATGATCGCGCGGCCCGGACATCCCGAGGACGTCGTGCCGGCGGCCGATGTGGCCGGCCGCAAGATCGACTCGGTCTTCCTGGGCTCGTGCACGAACGGCCGCATCGAGGACCTGCGCGCCGCCGCCCGCGTCCTGCAGGGGCGCGAGGTGGCGCCGGGCGTCGTGATGAAGGTGGTGCCGGCGACGCGGCGCGTCTGGCGGCAGGCCCTGGAAGAGGGTCTGGTCGACCAGTTGATGCGGGCCGGAGCCCTGGTGGGCAACCCCGGCTGCGCCGGCTGCGCGGCGGGGCAGATCGGCCAGAACGGCCCCGGCGAGGTCACGATCTCCACCGGCAACCGCAACTTCGCCGGCAAGCAGGGCAAGGGCGAGGTCTACCTGGCCGGTCCCGAGACTGCGGCGGCCTCCGCGGTGGCCGGAGTGATCGCCACCGCCGACGCCCTGCCCGATCGCCCGGTGATCTTCGCCACGGGGACGGGCTCCGCGGCGGCCGCCCCCGAGGCCGCGACACCCACCGCCGCCGGCGACCGGCCCACGACCCTCGAGGGCCGGGTCTGGATCGTCGACGTCGAGAACATCGACACCGACATGATCTTCCACAACCGCTACCTGGCGATCACCGACATCGCCGAGATGGGCCGCTACACCTTCGACAACCTGAAGGACTGGGAGGATTTCGCCTCCCGGGCCGAGCCCGGCGACATCGTGGTCACCGGCGGCAACTTCGGCTGCGGCAGCTCGCGCCAGCAGGCCGTGGACTGTTTCAAGGCCCTGGGCGTGCAGGCCCTGGTGGCCCGCAGCTACGGCGCCATCTACGAGCGCAACGCCATCAACGCCGGCCTGCCGGTGGTCGCGGCCGACCTCGCGGGCGCCGGCCTGAAGAACGGCGACCGGGTGCGCCTGGACCTGGCCTCCGGCAGGATCGAGTGGGAGGGCGGCTCGCTGCAGGGCGCCCCCTTCAGCGCCGTCCAGATGGAGATCTACCAGCGCGGCGGGCTGCTGGCCTAGTCGTCCGAACGACCGTGCGGCCCCCGACGGCTTTCGCGCCGTCGGGGGCCTTTCTGCGACCGGACTTGAACAACCCTTGCCAGGAGCCGCCGCGGCTGACAGAATCGGCGCCGTCGTTTCCTCCCTCCGCCCATCAACCAGTTGGAGACGATTTGCGCCGACTTTGCCTGCTCGCCCTCGCGGCCCTGCTGCCCTCCCTCGCCGGGGCCGCCCCCGCGCAACATCCCGATCCCGGGCACCGCGACTTCGCCGTCCCCGGCGGCGCCGAGGCTCCCGTCCTGGACGGCCGGCTGGACGACGCCACCTGGCGCAACGCCCTGGTCCTGAGCCTGGACTGGGAGACCTCCCCCGGCGAGAACACGCCGGCGCCGGTGGGCACCGAATGCCTGCTGACCCACGACGCGGAGCGGCTCTACGTCGCCTTCCGCGCCCTCGATCCCGACACCACCGCCATCGTGGCCCGCCTGGCCGACCGCGACGACGCCTACGACGACGACCTGGTCGGCTTCCTGCTGGACCCCTTCGACGGCGAGCGCCGCGGCTACCAGTTCCTGGTCTCGGCCGCGGGCGTGCAGATGGACGCCCGGCGCGACGAGGTCGGCGACGAGCCCGAGGACGACAGCTGGGACGCCATCTGGCACAGCGCCGTGCGCCGCACCGCCGCCGGCTACGACGTGGAGATCGCCGTGCCCTTCCGCGCCCTGCGCTTCCCGCCGTCGCGTCTGCCCGTGACCTGGGGCTTCCTGCCGCTGCGCGACCGGCCCCGCAACGTGCAGCGCCGCTTCGCCGCCCTGCCCCTGGACCGGGGCAACAGCTGCGCCCTCTGCCAGACCCTGAAGGTGACCGGCTTCGCCGGGGTCGAGAGCGGCCGCAACCTGAAGATCGCCCCCACCTGGACGGCGACGCGCACCGACCGCCGCGAGCCCTTCCCCGACGCGGCGCTCGGCGACGGCGAGATCATGGCCGAACCCGGCCTGGACCTGCGCTGGGGACCGTCCTCGCAGAGCAGCCTGAACCTCTCGCTGAACCCCGACTTCTCGCAGGTCGAAGCCGACGAGCTGCAGCTCGAGCTCAACACCCGCTACGCCCTCTTCTACCGCGAGAAGCGCCCCTTCTTCCTCGAGGGCGCGGACATCTTCCGGACGCCGCTGCAGGCGGTCTACACCCGCACCATCGTCGATCCCGACTGGGGCCTGAAGTGGACGGGGCAGGACGGTCGGACCGCCACGGGCGTGATCGTGGCCCGCGACGCCTCGCCGAACCGGCTGCTGGCCAGCAACCAGGGCTCGCGCGTCATGGCGGTGGACCGGGAGCTGAGCAGCGCGGTGCTGCGCCTGCGGCGCGACGTGGGCGGGGGCTCGACCGTGGGCCTGCTGGCCACCGGGCGCGCCGGCCGCGGCGACGAGCACGACTCCGGCCTGGTCGGGACCGACGGCCTTTGGCGACCCTCGCGCGCCGACAAGTTGAGCTGGCAGTTCCTGCAGTCGGGCGCGGACGAGGGCGGCGGCGCGGCGGCGCTGGCGCGCTGGAACCACGACGGCCGCGACTGGAGCCTGCTCGCCGGCTTCCAGAGCCTGGACGAGAAGTTCCGGGCCGACGCCGGCTTCATCCCCCGCGTCGACCTGCGCCAGTACGACCTGGGCGCCTGGCGCACTTGGTGGAACAGCCCCGAGCACTGGTACAACCAGCTGGGCGCCGGCGTGCAGTGGACCTACGCCGAGACGCAGGCCGGCCGCCTCGCCGACCGCTTCCTGCGCGCCGAGGGCTTCTGGATGGGGCCCATGCAGGGACGCTTCTGGGGCGCGGTCGAGAACGGCCGCCAGTACTTCGCCGGCCGCGACTTCACGACGACGAGCTGGCAGGCCAAGCTGGGCGCGCGACCGGCCGGCGCCCTGGAGCTGTGGCTGGCGGGCTGGGGCGGCGAGGCCATCGACTACGACAACGCCCGGCCCGGCGACAGCTTCGGCCTGGGCCCCGGCCTGGGCTACACGCCCAGCCGCAACCTGGCCCTGCGCCTGGACGCCACCTGGGAAAACTTCGACGCCGCCGGCGACGACCTCTACACGGCCCTGCTGCTGGCCGTCCAGGTGCGCTACCACTTCTCGTCGCGGGCCTTCGCCCGCGCCATCGTCCACTACGAGCGCTACGACCTGGAGCCGGACAACTACCTCTTCCCGGTGCCCGACGTCGACGAGGGCCTGTTCAGCCAGCTGCTCTTCTCGTACAAGGTGAACCCGCAGACGATGGTCTTCGTCGGCACCACCGACGAGGCCGCCGGCACCGACGCCTACGACCTGACGCGGCGCAGCCGGACCTTCTTCCTGAAGCTGGGGTACGCCTGGCTGCCCTGAGCGGGCGCCGGCTCAGGAGCGGGACGAGCGCCGCAGCTCCTCCTTCAGCACCTTGCCGAAGGAGTTCTTGGGCAGCGACGCCACGAAGTGCAGGGCGCGGGGGATCTTGAAGGCGGCCAGGCGGCCGTCGCAGTGGCGCAGGATCTCGCGCTCGCCGGGCGCGCCGTCGTCGCGGCGCACGATCCAGGCCTCGATGGCCTCGCCCAGCAGTTCGTCCGGCACCCCGATCACGCAGGCCTCGACCACGTCCGGCAGCTCGAGGATCGTCTCCTCGATCTCCTTCGAACTGACCCGGTTCGCGCCCGCCTTGATGATGTTCTTGGCCCGGTCGACGATGAAGATGAAGCCGTCGTCGTCGCGGTAGGCCAGGTCGCCGGTGTGCAGGCCGGCGGCGTCGAGCACGCCGGCTGTGGCCTCGACGTCGTTCCAGTAGCCGCGCATGATGTTGTCGCCGCGGGCCACGATCTCCCCCACCTCGCCCACGGCGCATTCCCGTCCGTCCTCGCCGGTCACGGTCAGGGTCACCCCGGGGATGGCCACGCCGATCGACCCCAGCTTCTCGACCAGGCGGTCCGGCGGCAGGTACGACAGCCGCGCCGAGGCCTCGGTCTGGCCGTACATCACGTAGACGTCGACGCGCGGCGGCAGCCCCTCGCGCAGGCGGCGGGCCAGCTCCGGGGCCATGGCGCCGCCGGCCTGGGTCACGTAGCGCAGGTCCGGGTGGGGCCGCTTCAGGAAATCGGTGCGGGCGCAGAGGATGGCGTAGTGGCTGGGCACGCCGCTGAAGCCGGAGCAGCGCTCGGCGGCCAGGGTCTCGAGCACCTTCTGCGGGAAGGCGAAGCGGTTGTCGATCACCACGCGGCCGCCGACCTTGACGTGCGTCAGCAGCAGCGAGTTGCCGAAGGAGTAGTGGAAGGGCAGCACGCAGCAGACGCTGTCGTCGGCGCCCAGGTGCAGGTAGGCCAGGATCTGTTCGGTGTTGGCGACGAGGTTGCCGTGGGTCAGGGTCACACCGCGCGGGCGTCCGGTGGAGCCGCTGGTGTAGAGGATGGCCGCCAGGTCATCGCCGCCGATGCCGTCGGCGGGCGGTGCGGGCGCGCGGGCGGCGATCGCCGCGGCGGGCAGCAGCTCCGGGCCGTCGAGGGCGAGGTCGGGGCCGCCTTCGTCCAGCATCGCGACGAAGCGCAGGTCGGGACAGTCGCCCACGGATCCGGGCAGGACGCGGGCCTGGCCGGCCTGGGCCAGCAACGCCACGGCGCCGCTGTCCCGCAGCAGGAGCCCGTGGGTGGCGGGCTTGTTGGCGTGGTTCAGGGCCACGCAGCAGGCGCCGGCCTTCAGGATGCCGAAGAAGCCGGCGGCGTAGGCGAAGCCGTTCTCGGCCAGCAGGGCCACGCGGTCGCCTCGGCGCACGCCCCGGTCGGCCAACAGCCCGGCGACGCGTCCGGCCCGGGCGTCGAGCTCGGCGTAGGCCAGATGGCGGCCGCCGTGGCTCAGCGCCGTGGCCTCGGGCGCGCCGGCCGTCGTCGCCTCGAGCATGGCGTGGACGGTGGTCACCGCTCTATCCCCGCTTGCGTTCGACATAGCCGACGAGATTCGCGACCGAGTCCAGGTTCTCGGGCACCAGCTCGTCGTCGGCGACGGTCAGGCCCAGGTCCTGCTCCAGGAAGGCGACCAGCTCCATCACGCCCACCGAGTCGATGATGCCGGAGTCGAGCAGGGACTGGTCTTCGGCCTGCAGGGGTCCCTCGTCGCCGAAGAGAAAATTCTCGACGATGTAGCCCCGGATCTGCTCCTTCAGTTCCATCCCGCTCCCATCTCCTTCAAGGGGCCTCCCGCCAGTTCACGGCGTCGGGCGACAGGGCCCCCGCGTCGATGCGGGCGGCCAGTTCGGGTCCGAAGCGCCGCGCCAGCACCTGGGCGCTGAGCACGGCGACGAAGGCCATGTTCTCGCTGACGCTCGCCAGCCTGCCGGCCGACCACTTGCGGCGCAGTCCGGCCACCTTCGCGGGCGCGAAGAGCCCCGCCCGGGCCAGGGCCGCCTCGTCGAGCATCTCGTCCACCAGCGCCTCCCCGGGCGGCGAGCGGAAGCTGGCGGCGTCGGGCGCGCGGTAGGGCTGCTTGGGGCGCGACACGATCTCCTCGGGAAGAAGATCGTCCACGGCCTGCTTCAGTATAGATTTTTCCTGCAGGGACGCGAGCTTGGCCGACGCGGGGATCGTCGCCGCCAGGGCCGTCAGCTCGTGATCCAGGAAGGGGAAGCGGCCCTCGACGGTGTTCCCCATCAGCATGCGGTCGCCCTGCGAGGACAGCAGGTAGCCGGGCAGGAAGGTCGTCATCTCCAGGTACTGGGCCCGCGCCACCGGCCCCCAGCGGTCGAAATCGCCGGGCAGCGAGGCGGCCAGGCGCGCCGCCGCTTCGGGCAGGGCGGCCTCGGCGGCGGCCGCCGCGTCCGGCGCCAGGAAGGCGCGCGTGCGGCCCGTGTTGCGCCAGCGGGGCTCGTGGCTGAAGAAGGGATCGTCGGGGCGGTCCAGGCCGACGCCGTAGAAGCGGGCCAGGAACTCGGGCGGCGACTGGTCCAGGTAGGGATAGAGCCGGGTCAGCAGCCGGGGCCGGCGGCGCGACCCCGGATCGCGGGCCCAGAAGGCCCGCACCTTGGCCTCGCGGAAGATGTTGTAGCCGCAGAAGACCTCGTCGGCCCCCTCGCCGGTCAGCACGACCTTGAAGCTCTCGTCGCGCACCAGGGCCGAGAGGGCGAAGAGCGGCGTCGGCGCCGTGCGCAGCAGCGGGGTCTCGGCGTGCCAGACGACGTCGGCGAAGCGGGCGGCGATGTCGGCGCCGTCCACCCGGATCGCGGCGTGGTCGGTGCCCAGGCGGGCGGCCATCAATTCCTGCCAGCGGGTCTCGTCGTAGGCGGCGTCGGCGAAGCCCACCGAGAAGGTCTTCAGCGGATTGGGCCGCGTCTCGCGCACCAGGGCCGCGGTGGCCGACGAGTCCAGCCCGCCCGAGAGGTAGGCCCCCACCGGCACGTCGGCGCGCAGGCGCAGCATCGTGGCCTCGCGCAGGGCCTCGCGCACCTTCCGGGCCATCACGCGGCGTTCCTCGGCGCGCACGTGGCGGTGGTCCTCGGCGGCGTCCGGGAAGTCGGGCCGCCAGTAGCGGCGCGGGCGCACCGGACCGTCGCCGTCCGCGGCGCCGACCCCGTCCGGGCCCCGCGCGACCAGGGCGGTGTGGCCCGGCGGCAGCTGGCGCACGCCGGCGAACGGCGTCCGCGGCGGGATGTTCACCCAGTAGGTCAGCACCTCGCCCAGGGCGCCGGGATCCAGGGCCGGCGCGCAGCCCGGCCAGCCCGCCAGGCCCTTGACCTCCGAGGCGAAGAGCAGGACGCCGTCGTGCACCGTCCAGAAGAGGGGGCGGATGCCGTAGCGGTCGCGGGCCAGCAGCAGCGCGCCGCGGCGGCGGTCGTAGAGCGCGAAGGCGAACTGCCCGTTGAAGCGCGCGACGCAGTCCTCGCCCCACTGCTCCCAGGCGTGGACGATGGTCTCGGTGTCCGACCGGGTGCGGAAGACGTGGCCCAGCCCCTCGAGCTCCTCGCGCAGCTCGGGGTAGTTGAAGATCTCGCCGTTGAAGGTGATCCAGACCGCGCCGTCCTCGTTGCACAGCGGCTGGCCGCCGCCGGCCAGGTCGATGATCTTCAGGCGGGCGTGGCCCAGAAAGACCCGCTCGTCGCGCCAGGCGCCGAACTCCTCTGGCCCGCGGTGGCGCAGGGCGCCGAGCATGCGGCCCGGGGCGGCCGGGGGCAGGTCGAGAGGCCCGTCCAGGCGGCAGGCGCCGCAGATCCCGCACATTTCAGTCTCCTTCGGCGCGGGCGGCCCCGCGCAGCTCCCGGACCGCGTCGGTCAGCAGTCGCGCCGCGGCGGCCGTCTCGTCCTCGGTCGTGTCGTGTCCCAGCGACAGGCGCACCGCGCCGTGGGCCGCCGGAGGGGCAACGCCCATCGCGGCCAGGGTCGCCGAGACCGTGCGGCCGCCGCCGTGGCAAGCGGCGCCGGTCGAGGCGGCCAGGCCCGGGCAGCGGGCCAGCACCTCGTCGCCCAGGCAGCCGACGAAGCCCACGCAGAGGGTGTTGGGCAGGCGCAGCGCCGGGTGGCCCAGCAGCACGACATCCTCGCCCAGGGCCGCGGTCAGGCGGCGCCACAGGCCGTCGCGCAGGCCGGAGACGCGGGCGGCGTCATCCAGGCGGCGGGCGGCCAGGTCGCAGGCCGCGCCCAGGGCCGCGGCCAGCAGGGCGCTCTCGGTGCCGGCGCGCCGGCCGCCCTCGTGGCCGGCGCCGTGGACCAGCGGTTCGCAGGCCGCGCCGCGCCGGATGAAGAGGGCCCCCACCCCCTTCGGGGCGTGCAGCTTGTGCCCGGCCAGCGAAAGGAAGTCGACGCCCAGCGCCCGGACGTCCACCGGCACCTTGCCCGCGCTCTGGGCGGCGTCGCAGTGGCTGGCGGCGCCGGCGTCCCGCGCCAGGGCGGCCAGTTCGGCCACCGGCTGCAGGGTGCCCACCTCGTTGTTCGCGTGCATGGCCGAGACGATCACCAGATCGTCCCCGCAATGGGGCCGCAGGCTCCCGGGGTCGACCCGCCCGGTCCCGTCCACCGGCAGCACGACGACCCGCGCGCCCAGGCGCTCCAGGAAGCGGGCCGGCTCGACGGTGGCCGGATGCTCGACGGCGGTGATCGCGACCGCGCCCCGCGGCCGTCCGGCCGCGAACCAGGCGCCCTTGATGGCCGTATTGTTGGCCTCGGAGCCGCCGCTGGTCAGGACGATCTCGTCGGGCTCGGCGTTCAGGAAGGCGGCCACCCGGGCGCGGGCGTCCTCGACGGCCTCGCGGGCGGGACGGCCGGCCCAGTGGGCGCTGGAGGGATTGCCCTGGGCTTCGGTCAGGAAGGGCTCCATCGCCTCCCGCACCTCGGGAGCGATCGGCGTGCTGGCGTTGTGGTCGAAGTAGAGGCGGCGGCTCATGCCCCGGCTCCGCGCTCTCGGGCCGCCAATTCGTCGCGCACCGCGGCGACGGCCTCCTCGGGGGTCCCCGCCAGGATCCACCGGCCCTCGCCGCACTGGTCCAGGAAGGCGGCGCCGGGATCGAAGTCCAGCAGGACGACGGTCTTGCCGAAGCGCAGGGCCATGGCGATCTCCGACAGGGTGCCGCCATTGCCGCGGCAGGCTACGACGACGTCGCTGCCCAGCACGTTGACGATGTTGCGGCCCGCGCCGAGCCCGGTGGGGATGACGATGTCCAGGGCGGAGGAGGCTCCCTCGACGTCGTCGTCGAAGAGCACGCCGACGGTCAGGCCCCCGGCGTCGTGCGCCCCCCGCGCCGAGGCGTCCATGACCCCGGTCGCACGCCCGCCGTTCAGCAGGACCCAGCCCTCGCCGGCGATCAGCGCGCCCAGGCGGTAGGCTCCGTCCGCGGTCCTGCCGTCGGCGACGGAGCCGCCCATCACCCCGATCACGGTGCGTCGCATGGCGCTTCCTTTCTTGATGACGATGACCCGACGCCCAGTCTAGCAGAGGGTCGCGCGGGCGCAAGGTCGGCTATGCCGGGCGGCCGTCGTCGCGGCCTCCGCCCGGGCCCCGGCCGCCCTTCGTCGCCCGGATCGCCCCGCGACGCACGACGCCGGCGCCGAAGCGGTGGGCGGCGTCGTCCAGCACCGAGTCGATGCGTCCGTCCCGCTCCTCGCCGGGATCGCCGAAGAGGTCGGCCTGCCCGCCCCCGGCGGCCTCCAGCTGCGACAGCGAGACCCCGATCAAGCGCAGCGGATGCCCCCGGCGCTCCAGCCTTTCCTCCAGAAGGCCGCGGGCGGCGTCGCGCAGCGTGCGCCGCGAATCGGTTGCGGCCGGCAGGGTCGCCGACCGGGTCACGGTCGAGAAGTCCGGGAAGCGCGCCTTGAGGTGGACCGTGCGCGCGGCCAGGCCCTGGTCCCTCAACCTGAGCACGGTCTTCTCGACCAGCCCGTCCAGTTCGGCGCGCAGGACGGCGGGGGCGCCGATGTCGCGGGCGAAGGTGATCTCGTGGCCGATCGAACGCACGTCGTGGTCGGTCACCACGGGCCGGTCGTCGTCGCCCAGGGCCAGGGCCGTCAGGTGGGCGGCCAGGGCCTCGCCCAGGCGGGCGCGCAGGCGCGCCTCGGGGCAACGCCGGAGCTCGGCGACGGTGCGCACCCCCAGCGAGGCCAGGGCGGCGTCGGTGCGCGGGCCGACCCCCCACAGGCGCCCCACGGGCAGCGGCGCCAGGAACTCCGGCACGCCGTCGGCGGGCACCACGACGAAGCCGTCGGGCTTCTCGAGATCGCTGGCCAGCTTGGCCAGGAACTTGTTCGGGGCCACGCCCACCGAGGCCACCAGGCCGACCTCGTCTCGGATGCGCCGCTTGATCAGGCGGCCCACCGCCTCGCCGGGGCCGAAGAGGCGCCGGCAGCCGGTGACGTCCAGGAAGGCCTCGTCGATCGACAGGGGTTCGACCAGGGGGGTGTACTCGCGGAAGAGGGCGAAGACGCGCCGCGAGATCTCGGCGTAGCGGCGGCCGCGGGGATGCAGGAAGACGCCGTCGGGGCAGAGGCGCCGGGCGCGGGCCGCGCTCATGGCGCTGTGGACGCCGAAGCGCCGCGCTTCGTAGGAGGCGGCGGCGACGACCCCGCGGGTCTCGGGGTCGCCGCCGACGATGACCGGGCGGCCGCGCAGGGAGGGATCGTCCAGGACCTCGACCGAGGCGAAGAACGCGTCCATGTCGACGTGCAGGATCGAACGTGCGGACATGGCCTCTCCCCGCCGGGGCTACTCCACGGTGACCTGGGCCTCCTCGATCAGCAGCGCGTAATTGTAGCCGTAACCGAAGTCCTTGTCCTCGGCCATCACGCCGCGCACGAGCACGGTGTCGCCGACGCGGGCCACGGCGTCGGTCGTGGCCGTCAGGTCCGCCGTCGCGCCCTCGCCGCTGCCGTCGCGCAGGTGGATCCAGTTGCGGCCCATCACGTTGCCGGTGAACTTCACGACCTTGGCCCGCAGCAGCACCTCCTTGCCGGAGAGCGTGCCCTTGGCGGCGTGGATCTCGGCCACGGTCATGCCGCCGTCGGGCTTGGCCAGGCCGGCGAAGTCGACGCCGGCGGCGTCGACGACCACCTCGGGGTGGCCGGCGGTGCCGGGGTTCACGGTGGTGGCCTCGGCGCCGTGCTCGGCGTTGGCGTGGTCGTGCGGCTCGCCCTCCTCGGGCGGCAGGATCGCCGGCACGAACCAGATCTCGTCGAAGACGCGGTCGAGGCTGCTGCTCTTGAACTCGCGCATCAACATGCCCTGGGGCAGGAAGACCTCGGCGCCGACGGCGACCTCGGACTCGGGGCCGGCGGCCCAGATCTCCTTGCCCAGCGCCTCGACGCGCACGTAGGTGTAGCCGCCGGAGTCGAAGGTCTCGAGCACCTTCCCGACCACCCCGACGGGGGCTTCGGCGGACGGGGCGGCCTGGCCCTCGGGCATCGCCTGGGCCTGGGATTCGGGGGCCTTCTCGCCGCCGCAACCGGCGGCCAGGGGCAGGATCAAGAGGGCGGCGAGGGCCGGGATCAGCAGAGTGCGGGACATCTTCAAGGCTCAACCTCCGGGAGGATCGCTTGGGGAGTGCTCCAGTCTAAGTCAGACAAAAAATAGCGTTTTTGCGGGAATAATCCAGGGCTTCGGCGCCCGAATCGTGGCGGGGTCACATGGGCGCACGTATCCTGCCCTCTCACGACACCGAATCCCAGGAGGACAATCATGCCCTACGACCCCGATCTCGTCCAGCCCATGCGTGAGGAGCTCACCAGGCTGGGCGTCGCCGAATTGACGACCCCCGAGGCCGTGGACGCCTTCCTGGACGGCGGCGAAGGCACCGCCTTGATCTTCTTCAACTCGGTCTGCGGCTGCGCGGCGGGGTCGGCCCGTCCCGGCCTGGGCTTGGCCCTGCAGCACGGCGACGCGCCGGCGCGCACCGCGACGGTCTTCGCCGGCCAGGACGCGGACGCCGTCGCCCGCGTCCGCGATCGCTTCCCCTTCCCGGCCAGCAGCCCCGCGGCGATCGCGCTGAAGGACGGCGTGGCCGTGGACTTCGTGCCCCGCCAGGACATCGAGGGCCGTCCGCCCGAGCAGGTGCGCGACCGCCTGGTCGCGGCCTTCGCCCGCTTCCGGGACTGATCTCGCCGTCGCCCGGTCGTCCCGCGCGTTGCCCGCGCCCGCCCCGGATGCTAGACTGCCGCGGTTCGCTGCCGCGCATCCCCCTTTCGGAGGCCCTATGAGACGCAAGATCCGCATCGGCAACGCCGGCGGCTACTGGGGAGAGGACCCCGACGCCCTGCGCCGTCAGCTCGTCGGCGGCAAGCTGGACTACGTGACCCTGGACTTCCTGGCCGAGATCACGATGTCCATCCTGCAGAAGCAGCGCGCCCGCGACCCCGAATTGGGCTACGCCGCGGACTTCGTCGACCAGATGCGCGAATGCCTGCCGATCATGGCGCGCACGGGCACCCGCGTGATCACCAACGCCGGGGGCATCAACCCGCTGGGCCTGGGCCGCCGTCTGCGCGACCTGGCCCGCGAGCTGGGGCTGGACGTGACCGTCGGCGTGGTCCGGGGCGACGACATCGTCGACCGGCTGGAGGAGCTGGCCGCGGCCGGCGAACCGCTGGCCAACATGGAGACCGGCGAGCCGCTGGCCCCGGTGCGCGACCGGGTGGCGGCGGCGAACATCTACTTCGGCGCCGCGCCGGTGGTGAAGGCCCTGGCCGCCGGAGCCCAGATCGTGGTCACCGGGCGCGTCACCGACACCGGCATCACCCTGGCGCCGATGATCCACGAGTTCGGCTGGGCCGTCGACGACTGGGACCGCCTGGCCTCCGGCATCGTCGCCGGGCACATCCTGGAATGCGGCGCCCAGGGCAGCGGCGGCAACCTGACCGACTGGCAAGAGGTGCCCGACTTCCACGAAATCGGCTACCCGATCGTCGAGATGGAGCGCGGCGGCGACTTCACCGTCACCAAGCATCCGCGCACCGGCGGGCTGGTCAACGAGAAGACCGTGAAGGAGCAGCTCGTCTACGAGATGGGCGACCCCGGCTGCTACATCTCGCCCGACGTCGTGGCCCGCTTCGACTCCATCGCCGTCCGGCGGGAAGGACCCGACCGCGTGCGCGTCAGCGGCGTCCGCGGCCTGCCCCGGCCCGAGATGCTGAAGGTCTCGCTGGCCTACGACGACGGCTGGAAGGCCGCCGGCGACATCCTGGTCTGCGGCCCCGACGTGCACGCGAAATGCGAGGTCCTGGCCGACATCCTCTGGACCCGCCTCGGCGAAAGCTACGAGGAGACGCATACGGCGATCATCGGCGGCGGCGCCGTGTGGCCCGACCGGCTGGTGGGCTGCGGGCCCTCCGAGGTGCTGCTGCACTGCGCCGTGCGCGACGCCGACCGCGAGAAGGTGCGCCGCTTCGGCATGCTGCTGCCGACGGTGATCCTCTCCGGGCCCTCGGGTCTGGCCGTGCAGGGCGGACGGCCCAAGCCCTCGCCGGTGGTGGCCTACTGGCCGGCGCTGCTGCGCCGCGACCGCGTGGCCCCGGAGATCGTCGTGCTCGACGCCGCCGGCGGCGAACGGCGCGAGACCTGCCCCGACGACATGACCGGCACCGCGCCCCTGCCCTCCGCCACCCGGCGGCGCCCCGCGGCGCCCGCCGTCCGCGTCCCGGGCGGCCGCCTGAAGGAGATGAAGCTGCGCGAGCTGGCCTACGGCCGCTCCGGCGACAAGGGCGACACCTGCAACATCGGCGTGCTGGCCCGCTCGCCCGAGATCCACGCCTGGCTCTGCGGCTACCTGACCGCGGCGCGGGTGAAGCGCTTCTTCCCGGGCATCGTCCTGGGGAAGGTGACCCGCCACCGCCTGGACAACCTGCACGGCCTGAACTTCCTGCTGGAAGAGACCCTGGGCGGCGGCGGCACCGTCTCGCTGCTCGTCGATCCCCAGGGCAAGACCCTGGCCCAGGCCCTGCTCGAGATGACCGTGCGCGCGCCCGCCGCGCTGCTCAAGACGCGCCCCCGCGGCGCGTGAACGCTCCAGCCCCCGGAGGTGCCCCCTTGCGTTCCCCCTGGCTCGCGATCCTGCTCCTGGCCGCGCTCGCGGTCCCGGCGGTCCCGGCCGCCGCGCCCGTCCGCGACCACGTTCCCGACGTCGACGACTACTTCACGATCAGGAACATCAACGAGATCGCCGTCTCGCCCGACGGCGGCCGCGTGGCCTACGTCGAGCAGCGCTGGCAAGGTCCCGACGAGCGCCGCCGCACCGACCTCTGGCTCGTCGCCGTCGACGGCGGCGCCCGCACCCGCCTGAGCTTCGACCACTCGGGGACCCATGGCCTGGTCTGGGCCCCCGACGGCCGGCACCTGTACCTGGCGGCCCGCGCCGACGGCGGCGAGGACGCGCCTCCCCGCGACGGTTCGAGCCAGGTCTGGCGGGTGGACGTCGCCGCCGGCCTGTGGACGCCGGTGACCGCGGTCGACGACGGCGTGGGCGACTTCCTGCTCGCGCCCGACGGCGGCACGCTCTACTACACCGTGACCGAAGAGGAACTGGACGAGGAGTGGGCCGACCTGCGCGGCGCGTGGGACATGCTGGACTACGGCCACGGCGTACGCGACCTGGACGCCGTGCGCGCGATCGACCTCGAGAGCTGGCGCGACCGCGAGGTGCTGGCCGCCGGCCGCGTGATCCGCGAGATGGCCCTGTCCACTGACGGCGGCCGCCTGGCGATGATCGTCACCGACGACAACGAGTTGATATTCAAGGAGGGATGGTCGCGAGTCGAGGTGCTGGACCTGGACTCCGGCTCGATCGACGTCGCCACGCCCGAGGGCTGGCGCGACGCCCACCCCTCGCCCTTCGGCTGGCTGGACGACCTGGCCTGGGCGGCCGACGGCGGCGCCCTGGCCTTCGCCGTCAGCTTCGACGGCTTCGCCACCGAGATCTTCGTGGTCGACTGGCCCGCGGACGCGCGCCTGACCCGCCTGGAGCGTCCCGACCCCTGGAGCTACGAGGGCGGGCTGTGCTGGCGCGGCGACGGCCGCACCCTGAGCTACATCGCCGGCGACCGGGCCCGGCAGCGGGCCGTGGCCGTCCGCGACGTGCGCGACGGCCGCCAGGGCCGCTCCGACGACCTGACCCCGGGCGACGTCTACGTCGAGGCCCTGGACTACTCCGCCGACGGCAAGGCCCTGGCCGTGGTCATGGGCTCGCCGACCGCCCTGCCGGACATCGCCGTGATCGACGGCCGCGGCCGCGCCCGGCGGCTGACCGACCTCAACCCCCAGGCCGCGTCGTGGATCCTGCCGCGGATCGAGATCGTGCGGTGGACGGGCGAGGACGGCGTCCCGATCGAGGGCGTGCTCGAGACCCCCGCCGGCTGGACCGCCGCCGACGGCCCCCTGCCGACGGTGATCGAGCTGCACGGCGGCCCGACCTCGCACACCGGCTACAACCTGCGCTTCTGGATCTACGGCCGCACCCTGCTGGCGGGCAAGGGCTACGCCCTGCTCAGCCCCAACTACCGCGGCTCGACCACCTTCGGCGACGCCTTCACGGCGCAGCTGGTCGGCCGCGAGAACGACATCGAGGTCGCGGACATCCTGGCCGGCGTGCGCGCGATGATCGACCGCGGCGTGGCCGATCCCGATCGCCTGGGCGTGATGGGCTGGAGCAACGGCGGCTACCTGACCAACTGCCTGATCACCGCCGCGCCGACGATGTTCAAGGCCGCCAGCAGCGGCGCCGGCATGCTGGACCAGATCCTGCAGTGGGGCCAGCAGGACACCCCGGGCCACAACATCAACTACATGCAGGGCCTGCCCTGGGAGAACCCCGACGCCTACCACGCCGCCTCGCCGATCTACGGGCTGGGCGAGGTGACGACGCCGACGCTGATCCACCAGGGCGGCGACGACGACCGCATCACCCCGGGCAACAGCTACACCCTGTACCGCTCGCTGCGCCACTACCTGAAGGTGCCGGTGGAGCTGATCGTCTATCCCGGCGAGGGACACAGCCTGACCGTCTACGACCACCGCAAGGCGAAGATGGAGTGGGACCTGGCCTGGTTCGAGAAGTACCTGCTGGGCGAAGAGGGCGGCGAGTAGCGCCGTCCCCGGTCGCGAAGGCAAGAGGGCCGCGCCCCCCCGACCCGGGAGAGCGCGGCCCTTCGCGCGCCGGCGGCGGGGGTCAGCCCGCGGGCCTGTCCTGTCGAACCCGGTCCAGGCGCATGCAGTTGGCCACCTCGCGGAAGCCGTAGCGCGCATAGAGGCCCTGGGCGTCCCGGGTCGCCAGCAGCAGGACGTCGACGTCACAGCAGGGATGGTCCAGCAGCGTCTCCATCATCCACTTGCCCAGGCCGCGGCCCCGGTGCCCGGGGTCCACGATCACGTCGGCGATCCAGGCGAAGGCGGCGCCGTCGCCGACCACCCGGGCGAAGGCGACCTGCCGCTCTCCCTCCAGGACCGAGAAACACGTCGACGTTTCCAGGGTGCGCCGGATCCGGGCCTCATCGCGCGCGGCGGCCCAGTAGCTGCCGCGCAGGGCGTCGATCACGAAGTCGGCGTCCACGCGTTCGCGGTCGTCGGTCATCACGTAGTCGCTTCGCATCCATTCCATGCCAGTCCCTCCCTCTTTCAGACCAGCAGTTCGCCGCGCAGCACGAGCACGGCCTCGCCCCGCAACTCCACGCGGTCGCCCAGCACGCGCACCCGCACCGTGCCGCCGCGCGCCGAGATCTGCCTGCCGGTCAACGCGTCGCGGCCCAGACGCTCCGCCCAAAAGGGGCCCAGGCCGCAGTGGGCGGCGCCGGTCACCGGATCCTCGGGGATGCCCACCGCCGGCGCGAAGACCCGCGATACGAAGTCGACGCCGTCGCGCTCGGCCGGCGCCGTGACGACCACGATGACGGGCACGCCGTGGCCGGGCACCGACAGGGCGGCCAGCGCGGCGAAGTCCGGCTCCAGCGCCGCCACCGCAGCCTCGTCGTCCAGGGGGACCAACAGCCCCTCGGCGAAGACGAGGACCTCGGGGGCCGGCCCCGCGGCGGGCAGGCCCAGCGCCGCCGCCAGGGCGGGCGGGGCGTCGACCGGGCTTGCGGGCAGGGCGGGGAAGTCCATCGCGATCAGGCCGTCGCCGGCCAGGCGCGCCGTCAGCGCGCCGCTGCGGGTGCTGAACCGGGCCGGGGCGTGGGCGGGCAGGCGACCCGCGGCCCACAGGACGTGGGCCGCCGCAAGGGTGGCGTGGCCGCAGAGATCGACCTCGGCCTCGGGCGTGAACCAGCGCAGGTCGTAGCCGTCACCCGCGGGTCGGACGAAGGCCGTTTCGGCGTGCTTGAGCTCCGCGGCCACGGACTGCATCCAGGCGTCGTCGCGCGGGACGTCCAGCAGGCAGACGCCCGCGGGGTTGCCGCGCCAGGGCTCGGGCGTGAAGGAATCGACGACGAAGACGGGAACCGGCATCGGGCACCTCCATGGAACGAACAGGACGGCGTCAGCAGGTCGCCGACGCTCTGGTGACGTTCATTTCCCTCAGCGCGGCCGCGATGCGGGCCACGCCCTCGGCGATGCGCTCCGGGGGCATCGCCGAGTAGTTCAGGCGCATGGTGTTCTTGCCGCCGTTCTCCGGGAAGAAGGATTCGCCGGGCACGAAGGCGACGTCGCGCTCCAGGCAGCGGGCCAGCAGGTCGCGGGCGTCGACGCCCTCGGGCAGCGTGACCCAGACGAACATGCCGCCCTCGGGCCGGGTCCAGCGCGCGCCCGGAGGCATGTGCCCCTCCAGGGCCGCCAGCATGGCTTCGCGGCGTTCCCGGTAGAGCTCGCTGATGCGCGCGACGTTGGCGTCGAGCTCGCCGCGTTCGAGCCAGGCCAGCAGCTGCAGCTGCGACAGGGTCGCGGTCTGCAGATCGGCGCCCTGCTTCAGCAGCACGTACTTGCGCAGCAGCTCGCTCGGGGCGATGACCCAGGCCAGGCGCATGCCCGGGCAGAAGACCTTCGAGAAGGTGCCCAGGTGCACGACCACGCCCTCGTCGTCCATCGAGAGCAGCGACGGCCGCGGCTCGCCGGCGAAGCGCACGTCGGCGTAGGGGGCGTCCTCGATCACCGGCACCGCGAAGGCGGCGGCCAGGTCCAGCAGTCCCCGCCGCCGCTCGGTCGACCAGCAGCGGCCGCTGGGGTTCTGGAAGTCGGGGATCACGTAGATCAGCTTGGGCCGCTGCTCGGCCAGCATCCGCTCGAGCGCCTTCAGGTCCATGCCGTCGTCGTCGGTCGGCACCTGGCGGTAGCGGGGCCGGAAGATCTGGAAGGCGCTGAGCGCGCCCAGGTAGGTGGGGCTCTCGCAGAAGACGAGGTCGCCCTCGTCCAGGAAGAGCTTGGCGGTCAGGTCCAGCCCCTGCTGCGAGCCGGCGGTGATCAGCACGTTGTCGACCGTCAGCTCGACGCCGTGGCGCCGGGCGGCCCGTTCGGCGACGGCGGCCCGCAGCGCGGTCACCCCCTCGCTGGGGCTGTACTGCAGGGCGGCCGGGCCGTGGGTCGCCAGAGCCTCGCGGGTGGCCTCGAGCAAGGCCTCGACGGGGAAGGTCTCGGCGGCGGGCAGCCCGCCCGCCAGCGAGATGACCTCGGGGCGAGCCGTCACCTTGAGGATCTCACGGATGTCCGACGCCTTGATCGTGTCCATCCGGCGAGCCAGCGGAAACGACATGATGCCACCTCCAGGCATGGGTTCAGACGATGGCCGGCGGCCCAGCGGCCGCCCGGACCGATGCGGCGGGCCGGCGCCTGCTTTCGCGCACGGCCGTCAGGAACCGGGCCGCCCCCGTGGCGAGGTCGGCTTCGGCGGGAAAGGAGTAGTTCAGGCGCGCGTAGACGTCCTCGACGCCGCAGGGGAAGCAGCAGGCGCCGGGGATGAACGAGACCCCGGCCTCGGCCGCGCGGGTCAGCAGCAGGCGACGGTCGGTGCGATCGGGCAGGCGGCACCACAGGCTCAGCCCCCCCCGGGGGCGGGCCCAGGACAGGCCCGCGTCCGGATCCTCGGCCAGAGCCGTGATCAGGCGATCGCAGCGCCGGGCGTAGATCGGGCGCACGCGGGCGGCGTGGGCGTCGTAGCGACCCTCTTCCAGGAAGCGGGCCACCAGCCACTGGCCCAGGGTGCTGGAATGGAGGTCCAGGCCCTGCTTGGCCACCGCCAGGCGGCGTCCGACCGCCGGCGGCGCCACGACCCAGCCCACGCGCAGGCCCGGAGCCATCACCTTCGAGACGGTGCCCAGGTACAGCACCACGCCGTGGCGGTCGAGCGCCCGCAGCGGCGGCGGCGACTCGCCCGAGTAGCCCAGTTCGCGGTAGACGTCGTCCTCGAGCACCGGCACCTGGTGGCGCGCCGCCAGATCCAGCAGGTGGACGCGGCGGGCCGGCGACAGCGTGGCCCCGGTCGGGTTCTGATAGCTGGGCTGGACGTAGATCAGCCGCGGCGCGTGGCGTTTCAGGGCGGCGGCCAGGGCCTCGGTGACCATGCCGTGCTCGTCGACCGGCACCGGAATCAGCCGGACGCCGGCGGCGCGGAAGATCTCGAGCGAGCCGAAGTAGGTGGGCTCCTCGACGATGACCGCGTCGCCGGGCGCGCAGAAGGCGCGCACGGTCAGGTCGATCCCCTGCTGGGATCCGGAGACGACCAGCACCTCGTCGGGACCGCAGTTGATGCCGCGGGCGAGCAGGTGCTCGGCCAGGGCCCGGCGCAGCTCGGGCAGGCCCTCGGTGGGCGTGTGCATGTAGAGCTGCGGCCCCAGCGCGTCGGCGAGGGCGGCCTGGACCTCCCCCAGCTCCTTCACCGGCACCAGGTCGGGCGAGGGCAGCCCCACCGACAGCGGCACCACGTCGCGATCGCCGGCGCGCTCCAGCAGGTCGCGGGTCAACGAGTCGACCGGGGCGCCGGCCCGGTCCCGCAGCAGCTGGCGCCAGGGCAGGGCCGCGGCCGCGGGCAGCCCGGCGTCGGCGGCCGGTCGGGCCAGCACCTCGGTGCCCCGGCCCACCCGGGCCTCGACCAGGCCGTCGCGCTTCAGCTCGCGGTAGGCGTTGAGCACGGTGCTGCGGTTCACGCCCAGCTCGTCGGCCAGGCGGCGCTCGGGGGGCAGCAGGCTGCCGGCCGGCAGCACGTCCGCGAGAATGGCGTCGCGCAGCTGCTGCACGATCTGCTGGTAGAAGGGGATCTTGCTGGTGCGGTCCAGTTCCAGACTCATGGCCCGATCCTTTCGTGACGATCCGCCGTCTCGGGGACATAGGACCGATCCAAAACCACAATCGGGAGCGATATCTCGCGGCGCAACCGGGAAATATCGACGATTGGATGGCACCAAATACTAGCACAGGTCGGCCAATGGCGGGCAAGCGGCAATCGGGGCGCACAGCGGAAGGCCCCGGGCCGCAGAAGCGGCGCCGGGGCCTCGGCAAGGGGAATTCCCGGTCCTAGCCGCCGTGGGCGGCGCGCATCTCGCCGGCCAGCTCGCGGATCTCGACCAGGTCCTTCTTCATCTTGGCGTAGCCGTACCAGGTGCTGTAGTCGGGGTTCATGTGGAAGCCGCCCTGGAAGGCCTTCATGCGGTGATCCATGAACATCTCGTAGAGGATCTCCTCGATCGTCGAGTCGACGTCGTAGAAGGCCAGCAGGTCGGGGTACAGGGCGCCGTCGCGCTCCAGCACGCCGTCGCGATAGAGCCCGGCCACGATCTCCACGGCCTCGGCCATCAGGCGGTCGGCCTCGCGCACCATCAGGTCGGCGTTCTTGAAGTTCTCGGCGACGAAGTTCGGGGTGTGGCACTTCTGGCAGGCCTGCACGTAGAGCGCGCGCTCGGCGTCGAAGTCCTCGGTGGTCAGCCTTGCCACGTTGCCGGCCTTGACGACGTCCAGCCGCCCGGTCGGGTTGCCCTCGGCGTCCAGCACGCCCAGGCCCTTGAGGATGGACAGCCGCCAGCCCAGCCACTCCTCGTCCTGCTCGGGCAGGCGCACCGCCAGGAAGCCCCACGCGCTCATCACGCGGTGGTCGCCGCCCTGCATGTGGCAGGTCTGGCAGGTTGGGGCGCGGTCGCGGTTCTCGGGATCGATGGCGCGGTTCATCAGGTAAGTGACGCCGTGCTTGCTGCCCGACCACATCTCCCACTGGGGATGGTCGAAGCCCATGTGGCAGGTCTGGCAGGCCTCGGGCTCGCGCGCCTCGGCCACCGAGAAGGCGTGGCGCGTGTGGCAGTTCTGGCAATCCATGCCGTAGCGGTAGTACTGGCGGTCCTCGCTGTCGCGGTCCGTCTGATCGGCCAAGCCCAGGGTGTGGCAGCCGCCGCAGCCCTTCTGCCCCTCGATGAAGGCGTCGGGCTGATGGTGGGTGTTCGGCATGGCGTTCATCGCCACGCGGCCGAGCGCGTGCTTGCCGGAGAGGTACTGCGCTGCCTGGTCCTCGTGGCATTCGCGGCAGGTGGCGATGGTCGGCAACTGCGCCAGATGGGCGTCCTCGGCGTTGACGTGGGTCTCGCCGTGGCAGCCGACGCAGGTCATCGACTCGGACATCACGCCGCGGTTGAAGTCCTTGACCAGCATCGGCGTGAGCTCGGCGTGGCAGGTCTCGCAGGGCGAGGGCAGGGCCAGAGCGGGGCCGGCGCAGAGCACGAGAACCAGGGCGGCGAAGCAGGCGGAACGGAGTCGGAGCGGTCCGGCGGACATGACGTCGACCTCCAGGGGGCTGCGGGTGCAGGCGGAGCTGAAACTGGACTGAAACAATCCTGTTAATGCCTCAACAAACGTAGGCGATCGATGGGGCGGGATGCAACAAAATAATACTACTTCGGGTGTGTTGATTCTCCGGGGCCGCGCGCAGCCTCCCAATCCGCCCTTTCCAGGGCGTAGACGGCGTCGTCGCACCATTCGCCCAGCACCTGGACCGCGCGGAGGTTCAGGGCCACGCGGCGCATCCCCAGGCGCTCGAGCACGGCGATCGAGGGCGCGTTGCGCGGGTCGGTGCGGGCCGTGACCCGGGTCTTGCCCAGATCCCCGAAGAGCCAGTCGACCATCGCCCGGGCCGCCTCGGTGGCGTAGCCCCGGCCGTGGTGCTCGCGGCGCAGGGTGTAGCCGATGTCGGCCGTCGTCGGTTCGTCCGCCAGGAAGTTGACCCCGCAGTCGCCCGCGAACTCGCCGCTAGCGGCCAGCAGGATCACGAACTGGAACCACGTGCCCGGCGTGTCGGGCGCCAGATCGAGCTGCCCGGCGACCAGCTCGGCCGCCGCCGCACGGTTCTCGGGGAACCAGCCCTGGTAGCGGCAGAGGTCTAGGTCGGCGCGCAGGGCGAAGAGAGCGTCGACGTCGCCGATCTCGATGGAGCGCAGCAGCAGGCGTTCGCTGCGGAGCCGCGGTCCGCGTGCGGTCATGACGGGTCCCTCCCGCGGGCGTCGCAGCAAAGCGGTTGTCGGAGCCCGGCCGGAATCAGTATCTTGAACACGGCCCCATCCTGTCCCCCGGCTTGTCCCCACAAGCTTGTCTTCATGGGAGCGCCATGTCCAGCGAACGAATCGTCCGACTCGCCGCCCTGATCGCCCTGTCCCTGGCTCCGGCCGCGGCCGGCACCGCCGACGCCGAGACCTACGACGTGCCCGGCGACTTCGACACCATCGCCCTGGCCCTGGCCGGGACCGGCGGCGGCGACGAGATCGTGGTGGGCGCGGGCATCCACTACGAGCACGGCCTGCTCATGCGATCGGGCGTGACCCTGCGCGGCGCGACCGGCGACCCCGCCGACGTGATCATCAGCGCCCAGGGATTGGGCCGCGTGATGGACTGCAGCGGCGTCACCGGGCTGACCAGGATCGCCGACCTGACGATCGCCGGCGGCATCGTCGCGAGCGGGAACGGCGGCGGCGTCACCATGGTCGGCGGTCAGGCCGTCTTCGAGAACTGCATCTTCAGAGGAAACACGGCCGCCCTGGGGGGCGCGCTCTACCTGAGCGGTTCTGCCGCCACGGTCGTCGACTGCGTCTTCAGCCGGAACGTCTGCAACCAATTCGGCGGCGCGATCTACATCACCAGCAACACCCCGCAGTTCACGAACTGCACGATCACCGGCAGCACAGCCCCCTCATTCAACGGGAGCGCGGTCTCGGTGCTGGACGGCACGGCCCTCTTCGACGGCTGCATCATCGCCTTCGGCGCCGCCGGCTTCGGCGTGGACGCCGCCGGCTCCAGCACCTTCAGCGACTGCTGCGTCTTCGGCAACCCCGCCGGCGACTGGATCGGCGCCCCCCTGCCGGGCAACTTCAGCGCGGATCCCCAGTTCTGCGCCGTCGATCCCGACGGGGACCGGTTCTGGGGCCTGCAGAGCGACTCGCCCTGCGCCCCGGCCAACTCGCCGTCGGGCGGCCTGATCGGCGCCCGGGGCGTGGACTGCGCCGGCGTGGGGGCGGATGAGGGCAGCTGGGGGGCGATGAAGAACCGGTTCCGCTGAGGGGGGCGGCCGCACACCGGCCGCGCAGGGACGAGGGGGACGCTCATCGCGAGCGTCCCCCTCTTTTCGCTCCCGGGAGTGCCGCGCACCGTCATCCCGTCCGTGACGGGGCTTCGCGCAGGTCCCGCCGGCAGGAGCGCCGGCGGGGCCGGAGCGCAGAGACGCCCCGGCGCAGGAGGCGCCGGGGCGTCGTCCCCGTTCAGGACGGGATGACGGTGTGCGGCTCACCCGAGATCGAACAAGAGGAACTCCGCCCGCTCCCGTCCCTCGATCACCAGCTCCTGCTCGCCGCTGATCGCGGCGCCGTCGCCCTGATCCAGGTCCACGCAGTTGACGGTGATCGCCCCGGTGGCGACCTGGATCCAGGCGTGGCGTCCCGCGGCCGGGGCGTGGGTCACGCGTTCGCCCGGCTCCAGGATCGCGGCGAAGATCGTCACGTCCTGGTGGATGCGCATCGCGCCGTCCCGGCCGCCGGGCGCGGCGATCGGGCGCAGCCGGCCCCGCTTCTCTTCCTCGGGCACGTGCATCTCCTGGTAGCCCGGCTCCAGGCCCAGCAGCTCGGGCAGGATCCAGATCTGCAGCAGGCGCAGCGGCTCGCCCGGCGAGGGGTTGACCTCGCTGTGGGTGACGCCGCTGCCGGCGGTCATGCGCTGCACGTCGCCGTAGCGCAGCACCGAGCCCGTGCCCGTGCTGTCCTTGTGCTCCAGCTCCCCGAACAGGACGTAGGTGACGATCTCCATGTCCTTGTGGAGATGCGTGTCGAAGCCGCGGCCCGGCGCGACCACGTCGTCGTTGAGCACGCGCAGGGTGCGGAAGCGCAGGTGCTCCGGGTCCTGGTAGGAGGCGAAGGAGAAGGAATGCCAGGTCTCGAGCCAGCCGTGGTCGGCGTGACCCCGTTCGTCGGCGGGCCGCCGCTTGATCATCGCTCGCTCCCGGTTGCGGGGTGGTCGTCGTCCCGCCAATATCGGCCCATCGCGGCCGATCCGCCCCCCCACGGACGAAGCCGGCGGCCTCCCCGAAGGGAAACCGCCGGCGATTCGCTCACGGGACAGGCGAGGGCTCAGTCGCTGTACAACGACTTCACGGTGCCCCAGGTGGACTCGCTGTTGCCGACGGCGCAGCCGTCGATCTGCAGCGACAGGCTCATCATGTCCCACCAGGCACCCTCGACCCGGGTGGGGTCGCAGTTCTCGGCCAGGAAGGTGGGATAGTCGGCGGGCTTGACCCCGCCCAGGTCCGTGCTGCCGACCTCGACGCCGTTGGCGACCGAGAAGGCCAGGCAGAGATCGTTGTAGCCCTCGATCGCGGCGATGGCCGAGACGTTGGTCACGGCGTGGATGTGCTCGAAGTTCGCGTACTGCACGGTCTCAATCTCGGTGTAGGAGAGGATCGGGCCGCTGTAGAAGGCGTCGCCGCCCGCCCAGGGACCGGTGCCGCTCAGCCAGATCGTGCCGCCGACGAAGTTCTTCGAGTAGATCTTGTAGCCGTTGCCGGTGACCGGGTTGACGGTGTTGCTGATCAGGTACGGCGTGTTCTGGATCGTGCCGCAGGAGTAGCTCCACTCCAGGCCCAGGTTCATGCCGTCCCAGGACTGGGCGTGCAGGGTCGTGCCGATGCCGAGCGCGGCGCCGCCGGCGTCCCAGGCCTCGCTGTAGCGGCCCATGTTCAGGGTGCCGCCGACGTCGGTGGACTGGTAGATGCCGTTGACGGGGGGACCGGCGATCGCGGCCGCGGCCAGCGCGACCACGGCGAGTAGACTGAGGCAGATCACATGGCGCAACGTCATGATGGGACCTCTCCGGTGATGAAGGGGGATGCGGGCGACTGGGCGACCGGATCCTCGGGGATCGCCGGGAAGAACGAGGGCGGTCGAACATCCCGGGGCGAATCTGATTCCAGCGATTCTACTCATTCCGATAGTAAGCCGTCAATCAGTATATTATATGGTTGGATTTATTTCGTTTGTTTTCATGGACTTTGATCACAATCAAGAAATCGGCTGAAACATTCCGGAGGCTAAGACTCCGCAACACGCCCGCCGGAATCCCGTATATTCCAGGTTTGACGATAGCCGGGCCGGCGCCCGATCCGCCGCGTCCCATGAACCGACCTCGACCCGCAAAGGGAGGCCTCATGAGGAAGGCGCTGGTCACTCTCTTCGCGCTGGCGTTGCTGCCGGTCGCGATGGCGGGCTGCCGGAACGAAGGCGGCACGCCCCTCTCAATCGCCGACGACGCCCTCGACGTCGCCTACGAGAAGTACACGCTGGACAACGGACTCGAGGTCGTCCTCCACCAGGACCGCTCCGACCCCATCGTCGCCATCGCCACCCTGATGCACGTGGGCTCGGGGCGCGAGAAGACCGGCCGCACCGGCTTCGCCCACTTCTTCGAGCACATGTCCTTCAACGATTCCGAGAACGTGCCCCAGGGCTCGAACCGGCAGATGATCCCCGAGCTGGGCGGCGAGCGCAACGGCGGCACCTGGACCGACGGCACCATCTTCTACGAGGTCGTGCCCAAGGACGCGCTCGAGAAGCTGATGTGGATCGACTCGGACCGCCTGGGCTACATGATCAACACCGTCACCGAGACCGCGCTCGAGAACGAGAAGAAGGTCGTCAAGAACGAGAAGCGCGAGCGCGAGGACAACCAGCCCTACGGCCACGTCGACGGCGTGATCCGCCGCAACCTCTATCCCGAGGGCCATCCCTACAGCTGGACCGTGCTCGGCTCCATGGCCGACCTGCAGGCCGCCACCCTGGACGACGTACGCGAGTTCTACGATCGGTACTACGGCCCCGGCAACGCCACCCTGGCGCTCTGCGGCGACTTCGAGATGGACGAGGCCAAGGCCCTGGTCGACAAGTGGTTCGGCGAGATCGCCCCACGCGAGCCCGTCGACGACCCGGCGCCGGCGCCGGTGACCCTGGCCGAGACCCGTTCCGTCTTCCACGTCGACAATTTCGCCGAGCTGCCCGAGCTGCGGCTGACCTTCCCCACCGTCGAGCAGTTCCATGAGGACGCCTACGCCCTGGACGTGCTGGCCCAGCTGCTGGCCGACGGCAAGCGCGCCCCGCTGTACCGGACGATCGTCGAGGAGCGCAAGCTGGCCCCGGCGGTCTACGCCTTCCACAACGCCGGCGAGCAGGCCGGCACCCTGACCCTGCTGGTGCGCGCCAACGCCGGCGTCGACCTGGACGCGGTGCGCGAGGCCGTCGTCGCCGCCGTGGACGACTTCGCCGAGAACGGCTTCCTGGACAAGGACCTCGAGCGGATCAAGGCCCTGCAGGAGACCGACTTCCTGGAGGGCGTGGAGGGCGTGCTGGACAAGGCCTTCCAGCTGGCGATCTTCAACGAGTTCGCCGGCGATCCCGGCTTCTTCGGCGAGCATGTCGTGCGGATGCGCGGCGTCAGCCGCGGGGACGTCGAGCGTGTCTTCGACCGCTACCTGCGCGGCCGCCACCACGTGGCCACCAGCTTCGTGCCCCGCGAGGGCGAGGAGCTGGCCCTGGCGGACGCCGTCCGGGCCGAGGTCGTCGAGGAGCCCGCCGGGGCCGACGACGGCGGCGACGCCGGCGACGCCGCGGCCGCGGCGGCCGCCGCCGACTACCCCCGCACCCCGACCGCCGTCCCGCGCACCGAGCCGCCCCTGGGCGCCGAACCCCTGCTGACGCCGCCGGCCGTCTGGACCGACGTCGCCGGCTGCGGCCTGCGCCTCTACGGCCTCGATCGCGACGAGCTGCCGCTGGTGCGCTTCAGCCTGCGCCTGCGCGGCGGCCACGCCCTGGACGATCCCGCCCTGGCCGGCGCCGCCCAGCTCACGGCCGACCTGATGATGGAGGGCACGCGCAACCTCACCCCCGCGGAGCTGGAGGACGCCCTGGGCGTGCTCGGCGCCGAGGTCGACATCTACGCCACGTCCACCGCGACGATCGTCGAGGCCGGCTGCCTGGCCCGCAACTTCCCGGCCGTGGTCTCGCTGGTCGAGGAGATGCTGCTCGAACCGCGCTGGGACGAGCAGGAGTTCGCCCGCCTGAAGGAGCGCGCCCTGACCACGGTCCGCCAGCGCGAGGGCAACCCCGAGGCCGTGGCCACCATGGCCTGGTACCGCCGGATCTACGGCCCGGGCCACCCCTTGGGCCTGCCGACCGGCGGCACCGAGGAGACCCTGACGGCGATCACCCTGGATGACCTGAAGTCCTTCTGGGAGAGCAACTTCTCGCCGACGATCGCCAGCTTCCACGTGGCCGGCGACGTGCGCCGCGACGAGGTCGTCGCCGCCCTGGCCTCGCTGGACGGACGTTGGACCCCGCGCGAGGTCGTCTTCCCCGAACTGCCCGCGCCGCCGCAGCGCGACCAGCCCGAGCTCTGCTTCGTGGACGTGCCCGGGGCCAAGCAGTCGGTGCTGCGCGTCGGCCGGCTGGTCATGCCCGGCGTCGATCCCGACTACTACCGGCTGACCGCCGTGAACAGCCGCCTGGGCTCCGGCTCCAGCGGACGCCTCTTCCAGAACCTGCGCATCCAGCGGGGCTACACCTACGGGGCCTACGGCGTCTTCCTGCGCCGCGAGGCCGCCAGCCCCTACCTGGCCTACTCCAGCGTGCGCACGAACATCACCCTGGAGGCCGTCTCGCTGCTGCGCGACCTGGTGCGCGACTACGGGGCCACCTTCAGCGAAGAGGATCTGGCCAAGACCAAGAACAAGATCCTGAAGGACGACACCCGCCGCTTCGAGACCCTGGGCGACCTGCTGGAGATGCTGCAGGACATCGCCGCCTACGACCTGCCCCTGGACTTCGTCGCCCGCGAACAGGCCCAGCTGGCGGCGCTGACCCTGGACGACGCGCGCGGGCTGGCCGGACGCTGGTTCGACCCGGCGCGGATGGTCTTCGTGGTCGTCGGCGACGCGGCGACGCAGCGCGACCGCCTGGCCGAACTGGGCTACGGTCCGCCGCTGATGCTGGACCGCTCCGGCGAGCCGGCGGCGGCCGGGACCGGCGGCTGACCGATCGAGCGGCCGGACGGTCCGCCGTCCGGCCGCTTTCCTCCTGACCTGCAAACGCGCTATAATCATGGGGCGCCCCGACTCACCCGCGACCGAGGGGAACTCCATGCGCTTTGCCGCCCTGCTGACCGCCGCCGTCCTGTTGGTGCCGCCGACGGTGTCGGCCGCACGCGCGCCCGCCGTCTACGATCCCCTCGTCGGACAGCTCGTCGCCCAGGTCGATTGGCAACGTGTCGAGGGCCATATCCTGGAGCTGACCGCCTTCCCCACGCGCTATTCCTACTCGCCGCATTGCGCCGCGGCCGCCGACTCCCTGGCCGCCTTCTTCGCGCGGCAGGGCCTGAGCGTGGCCTTCCACGACTTCAGCCACCAAGGCGTCGACATGCGCAACGTCGTGGCCACCCAGGTCGGCACCACCGAGCCCGACTCGGTCTTCGTGATCTGCTCCCACTACGACTCGATCTCCGAATCCCCCTACGTATCGGCCCCCGGCGCCGACGACAACGCCAGCGGCACGGCGGCGGTGATGACCGCGGCCGAGTTGCTGGCTCCGCTGCCGCTGCGCTACACGGTCAAGTACATCTGCTTCGCGGGCGAGGAACAGGGAGTGGTGGGCAGCGGGATCTGGGCCGAGGACGCCCACGCGGCCGGCCTCGGCGTCGTCGGCGCCATGAACGCCGACATGATCGCCTACTGGAGCGAGGGCGCCGACTTCGACCTCGAGATCGAGACGAACGTCGCCTCGCAGTGGTTGGCGGCGGCGATCACCGACGCGGCGGACCTGTACACCGACATGCCCTACGTGCTGCACGTGGACGACGGCGCCTGGTGGGGGGATCACTATTCCTTCTGGCAGGTCGGCTGGAACGCCGTGAACCACGAAGAGGCCTGGGACTGGTATGACCCCGACTTCAACCCCTACTACCACTCGACCGACGACACCCTGGACAAGCTGAGCCCGGACTTCGCCGTCGGCAGCGTGCGCGTGCTGGTGGCCGCCCTGGCCGGCCTGGCGCAGATCGACCCCGCCGCCGTGGCCGCGCCTCCCTGCGGCCTCGCCCCCCTGCTGACGCTGGCCGCGTCGCCCAACCCCTTCAACGGCAGGGTCCTGATCGAGGTCGGCGCGCCGGGCCGCTCGGTCGCCGCCCTGCGCATCTTCGACCTGCGCGGCCGCCTGGCCCGCGCCGCCGACGTGCCCCTGACCGGCGGCAAGGGCGTGCTGGCCTGGGACGGCCGCGACGACGCCGGCCGCCCGCTGCCCGCGGGCGCCTACCTCTGCCTCCCGGCCGACGCGCCCGGCGCGGCGCCGCTGAAGCTGATGTTCGTGAAATAGGACCGTGGAGGCTCCGCGCAGGGCGGAGGCGGCAGGATGCCGCCGACCCCTTCTCTCGGGCAGCTGCGACGACGTGGGAACGGCGAGGGGTGTGGTGCCCCTTCGCCGGGAGGCTCCGCGCAGGGCGGAGGCGGCAGGATGCCGCCGACCCCTTCATTTCGGGCAGGCATGGTGGATGCGGCAGGGAGGCTGTCGCTTCTCGGCGTGGAGGCTCCGCGCAGGGCGGAGGCGGCAGGATGCCGCCGACCCCGGAGCGAAGAGGCGGGCCCGCCCAGGAAAGGCCCGCCCCCCGTCCTCCCAACC
>CAZLHO010000030.1:34554-35239 GCA_964559455.1 uncultured Fibrobacteraceae bacterium
ACATAATCTTTTAATAATGACTTGAATTCGTTTACAAGCCGACCCCGGAGCGAAGAGGCGGGCCGGCACAGGAAGTGCCGGCCCGCCGTCCTCCAAGCCGAGAAGCGACAGCCTCCCTACCGCTTCTTCTCGTACTGCCCGAACAGCTCCGCGAACAACCCCGGCACCAGCTTCATGCGCTCCGGCGTCTCGACGTAGGCCACCCGCATCTGCGTGTCGCCCGGGTTCGGATCGCCCGCGGGCACGCTGTAGAAGCCGGCCATCGGCGCGGTGAGCAGGGTCAGGGTCTCGCCGCCGACCGACACGCTGCCCGAGCCGGCGCAGAACTCCACGAACTTGCGCGCGTCGAAGCCGGGCTTGGCGATGTCGCGGACGTCGATCACCGAGTAGATCGAGGCGTCGGGGCTCGAGACGATCACGCCCGGCAGGGCGGCCCTCATGCCCTCGGTGAAGGCCTGCAGCATGCCGCGGTAGTACTCGCGCTGCTTCGCGAACCAGGCCTGCAGATCGGCGTGGCTCTCGTCGCCCAGGGCCGCGAAGACGTGCTGGCCGATGACGTTGCTGCAGAGGCTGGCCGTGCTCTCGGCGATGGCGCGCTGGTTGTACTCCGGGTTGTCGGTGACCATGGCGCCGATGCGCAGGCCGCAGGCGTTCCAGACCTTCGAGGCGGTCTCGATGCTGATCC